>NZ_CP170551.1:3753202-4429804 GCF_042694625.1 Herbiconiux sp. UC225_62
TCGCACCGAACCTCGGCGTGCTGATCGTCGGCCGCATCCTCCAGGGAGCCGCCGGAGCGGTGTTGCCGCTCTCGATCGGCATCGTGCGCGACGAGTTGCCCCGAGAGCGCGTGAGCGTGACGATCGGTCTGCTCTCGGCCATCTTCGGCATCGGCGCCGGCGTCGGGATCGTGGCCGCCGGTCCCATCGTCGAGACCCTGTCGTGGCACTGGCTGTTCTGGCTGCCCGCGGTTCTCGTGGCCATCGCGCTGCTGGGCGCGATCTTCGGCATCCCCGAGTCGCCGGTGCGCACGCCCGGCCGCCTCGACGTGCTCGGCACCGGCATCCTCTCGGTCGGCCTGGTGGCCGTGCTCCTGGCCATCAGCGAAGGGGAGAAGTGGGGGTGGGGCGACGGCAAGACCATCGGCCTGCTCGTGCTCGGCGGCGTCGCACTCATCGTCTTCGTGTTCGTGGAGTTGCGGGTGAAGAACCCGCTCATCGACGTGCGCCTGTTCAAGCACCGCGGAGTGTGGACCGCGCACGTCGTGGCCCTGGCCTTCGGCTTCGCGATGTTCGGCACCTTCATCCTGGTGCCGACCCTGCTGCAGCTGCCGACCGTTCTCGGCTACGGATTCGGCAAGTCGGTGACCGAGGCGGGCCTGTTCCTGCTGCCGACCGTCGTCGCGATGGTGATCTCCGGTGTGGTCGCCGGCATCCTGATCCGCCGCATCGGGCCGAAGATCCCGATGGTCGTCGGCGGCATCGCGGTGACCGTGGCCTTCCTGATCCCCGCGCTCGGGCATGCCGAGGCATGGCAGATCGTGGTGTCGGGCATCCTGACCGGCATCGGGATCGGCATGGCCCTGGCGGCCACGTCGAACGCGATCGTGGAGAGCGTCCCTGCCGCTCAGACGGGCGAGGCGATCAGCGCGAACACCGTCATCCGCACCGTGGGCTCGAGCATCGGAACCGCGGTCATCGCGGCGCTCATCTCGTCCAACGTCACGGCGCAGGGCGCGCCCACCGACGACGCGTTCACCATCGGGTTCTGGGTCTCGGCGGGCGTGGGGGTGCTCGCCATCCTCGCCGCGCTCGTCGCACCCTCCGTTCGAGCCCGCCGTCGCGAGGCGGCCGCGGCGGGAGTGGACGACTTCGACGAGCTCGACGCGTCCACGAAATAGTGATCACAGGGCGTCCGCGTGACGCCCGACCGAAAGGAGATGGCCCGACGTGGCAACGCACATGACGAACAGGGAGCACACCGGCACCCTGCACGACCTGATGACACCGGAGAAGAACGTCAAGCGGATCATGCGCACCGGAACGATCTGGTTCGCGGCGGCGGTCGCTTCGGTGGCGCTCTTCCTCGGTCCGTTGCTGGCTTCGGGCTGGCGGCCCGCTCAGCTCGGCGGTCTCGATCAGGCGGTGTTCTGGGTGGGGGCGCTGGCCGTGGCCGCGAGCCTCGGCTTGATCGGGTGGTCAGGATGCCCCATCCTTGAAGTCGACGTTCCCACCGCCGATCGCAACAAGACCCGCACGATGCAGCTCGGCACGGCCCTGTTCATCGCCGGGGGAGTGCTCACGGTGTTCGCGGTTCTGGTCGGCCCGGCCGCCTGACGGACGCAGGATGGGATGTGGACAGTGTTCACATGCTGCTAACGTGAAGCCATGACACAGCTCAGGGTGCACAACCTCGCCATCTCGATCGACGGCTTCGCCACGGGGGAGGGGCAGTCGTTCGACACACCGTTCGGTCATGCCGGGGGTCGACTCATGGAGTGGTTCTTTCCCACGCAGACCTTCGTGGGTATGTCCGGTCATGACGCTGAGGCGGTCGGTTCGGGTTCGCAGGGTGTGGACGACGCGTTCGCGGCGGCCACCAATCGCGGGATCGGCGCCGAGATCATGGGGCGGCGCAAATTCGGGCCGCAGCTCGGCCCGTGGGAGGACGAGTCGTGGCGCGGCTGGTGGGGCGAGGAGCCGCCCTTCCACAGCCCGGTGGTGGTGCTGACCCACCATGCGCGGCCGGATCTCGCGGTGGGGGAGACGACCTTCCTGTTCCGCGACCTGCCCGCGCGCGACGCGCTCGCCCTGGCGACCGATCTTGCGGGAGATCTTGACGTGCGGCTCGGCGGCGGCCCCACCGTCGTGCGCGACTTCTTGGCGGCCGACCTCGTCGACCACCTGCACATCGTGGTCGTGCCGATCGTGCTCGGGCGGGGCGTCCGGCTCTGGGACGGGCTCGAGGGTCTGGAGGAGCGCTTCTCCCTCGAGGTCACGGCGTCACCCTCGGGAGTCGTCCACTACGTGTTCACGCGACGCTGAGGCTGGGGCCCCGTGCCGCGGTCAGAGCACGGGACCTCTCAGGCTGTCGATGGGATGCTCGTCCCAGTCGGTGAACGGGTCGTCACCGACCTCCGCCATGAGCGCGGGGCGTGCCGCCACGGCGGAATCGAGGGAGTCCCAGACGGCGATGCCCACGAGCCGACCGGTGTCGTCATCGACGATCCCGGTCCACATCAGCCCGGGCTGCTCCCGTGCGACGCGGCTGTACCGCGACATCGAGTCGATGACGGCCGCCCGATGGTCGGGCTTCGGCGAATGGACGGAGACGACGGCATACGACATCCTCCATTCGACCATCGAGCACCGCTCCCGGTCCAGCCCCGACATCGGCAGCGATGACGTCGGCTCCGGAGTGCACCCCGTGACGAGTGGTAGCCGTGCCCTCGCCGCGTTTATGCTGGCCCGGAGAGGTCGGGGGAGAGCGGATGCCGGAGCGACACGGCGTGGAGAGGGCCCGAGTCATCGCCGCGGTGATCGCGCTGATCGCGCTCTTGACGGCCGCCATCACGATTCTCAACCTGCGCGAGTACTCCCTCGACAATCCCTTCGAGCGCTACGTCGTGATCTTCGGCTGGGTCGGCGTGATCGTCTCGTCTCTCGGCCTCGTCTTGATGCTCATCTCCGCGTGGGCCTATGGGGGAGCGGGGTACTTGCGGAGAATGCGTCCTGGGGCGGTCGTGCTGCGCAGCGGCTCGATGCCGGAATTGAGCGCCTTGCTGGAAGACGACCTGTTGCTCCGGGCGAAGCTGTCGCGGGTTCGGCCTCCCGGCATACTCTTCGTGCTCGTGGTGGACGCCTCCGGAATCGAGATCTGGCACGGCTCCGGGAAGGGATCGCCGACCGGGTCGCTCGACAGGGCCGCGATCCTGTCCAGCTCGCAAGGCACGACCAGGGACGGGATCCGGACCTACAACACGATCCAGTTCTCCGTCCGGTCAGGCGAAGACGTCGTGCGCGTGCCCTTCGTCATCAGGAGCGCCGAAGCGGTCTTCGGTGCGGGAAAGCGGGCGACTCACGTCGCCCACGACGCCGTCGTCCGCGCTCTCAGCGGGATCCAGCCGGAGGCCCGCAGACCTCGACTCCGTTAGGGGTGGTCGTGCCCTTCGTCGTCGTCGAGGAGCACGCCGACTGAAGTGGCGCAGGCGTCGCCCTTCCAAGCTTCAATGCCCTCGCGGATTGCGAAGGTGACGATCACGAGGGCCGCGATCGGGTCGGCCCACCACCAACCGAAGAGCGTGTTCAGGAGGAGACCGACGAGGACGGCGGCTGAGAGGTAGGTGCAGATGAGGGTCTGCTTCGAGTCGGCGATCGCTGTCTTGGAGCCAAGCTCGCGGCCCGTGCGCCGTTCCGCGAACGAGAGGAACGGCATGATGACGACGCTGAGTGCCGTGAGGATGATCCCGACGGTGCTGTGCTCGACGTCGACCGCCTGAGTGAGAGTCAGGACGGCGTTGGCGCCGACGTAGAGAGCGAGCGCGAAGAACGCGAGTGCGATGACGCGGAGGGTTCCCTTCTCCCAGCGCTCCGGGTCTTTGCGGGTGAACTGCCATGCCACGGCTGCGGCGGAGAGCACTTCGATGGTGGAATCGA
The DNA here is from genome assembly GCF_042694625.1 of Herbiconiux sp. UC225_62. Classification (GTDB taxonomy): domain Bacteria; phylum Actinomycetota; class Actinomycetes; order Actinomycetales; family Microbacteriaceae; genus Herbiconiux. The sequence continues at coordinate 3,757,118 of NZ_CP170551.1, forward strand.
GGCCGAATCCGATCAGAGCTCCGGAGGAGGCGGCGGTGCCGGCGGCGATCGCGACGACCGCCTCGATCAGGTTGTAGCCGATCGTGATGGCGACGATCAGGCGGATGCGCTTCTGCAGCAGCGCTTTCCGCTCGTGATTCAGGCGTTCGGTTGTGGTGGTCACGCGGTGACCTCGCAGCAACCGGGAACGACGCAAGCCTCGTCGTTACAGGGTGCGGAGACATCGACGGCGAGCACGACACCCACGAGATCGTTGAGTGCTTTCGCGAGATGAACGTCGGCAATCTCGTAGCGGTGATGCCGGCCTTCAGGTTCGGCGACGACGATGCCGCAGTCGCGGAGGCAGCTGAGGTGGTTGGAGACGTTCTGGCGCGTGAGCTCGAGCAGCTGGGCAATCTCGGCGGGATAGGCCGGCTGGTCCAGCAGCAGCATCAGGATGCGTGATCTTCTCGGGTCGGCCATGGCGCGGCCGAGCCTGTTCATGACGTCGAGACGGGTGCTGATCGTGAGCATGATCCCATTAATACAGCGTCGGCTGTATTAATCCAGGGGGGAGAAGTCCGCTCTGCTCGGGCGATGTCCGCGGGCAATCGCTGTCGGGGTCGGGGACGGTTCCCACTCAGTGCGTGGTGTTCGACGTCACGCTCCGGCGGTCCAGCCGGGGGCGTCCAGACGGATCACCTCCGAGCCCGTGTACTCCCGCAACGTGCCTTCGAGGGCCGTGATCGCGTCAGGCCCGGCAGCTGCGATCCACTTCTCGCGGAGGTCGTCGAAGATCGTGGCGCCCTCGTCCATCACCCGGCGACCGAGGTCGGTGACGGTCAGGCGTTTGCGGCGATTGTCGGCCGGGTCGGGCGTGCTGTCGATGAAACCTCGTTCGAGCAGTGACGTCACCGTCTTCGCGGCGGCCTGTTTGGTCACGGCAAGGGCCTGGGCGAGTTCGGACGCGGTCTCCGCGCCGAGCGAGATGGCGGTCATCGCGTAGTGCAGCGTGGGAGTGACATCCGGGTAGCCGCGCCGGTCGAGCTCGACGGTCGCCTGGTCGACCAGTCTCCGATAGGAGGCGAGAAGGAGGAGGGCGAGGTCCGGTCCGGCATGGGTCATTGTGTAAGCCTAGGGATCGATCGGATGTCCCGGTGAAGGATGCGTCTCGCTTCACCAGGACATCCGGGATGAACGGTCAGCGGGCGTCGACGCGACTCGTGAACTCGCTGATCGCGGCGGCGAACGCTCTCGGCGCCTGCTGGGCGACGAAGTGTCCGACGCCGTCGATGTGCACCGCGGTGACGTCGTCGGAGACCTGGCGCAGGGTCATCTCGGTGAACGGATGGTTCGGTCCGTCGATGGCGAGCACCGGAACGGTGAGCGGATGCTGCTGAAGCAGCTCCCGCAGAGCACCCTTGTCGGTGAACAGGGACTGGTACAGGCCGGCCGCGCCGCGTTCCGCGTGCGGGCGAGCGTAGGTGCGCTCGAACTCGTCGAAGTCGGCTTCCGTCACCGATGCAGGGTCCGCCCCCATGACCGAGTAGGCCCATTCGAGGACGGCGCGTTCGTGGCCGGGCAGCAGCATCTCGGGGATTCCGGGAGTGCCGTAGAAGCCGAGGTGCCACGAGCCTCCGTTATTGACGTCGGCGAGCATCTCCATGCCATAGCCGGGGAAGGTCGTTTCGGTGCCGATGTAGCTGAGGACGTCGTCGGGATGTGATGCGGCGAAGCGGATGGCGAGGGCCCCGCTGACATCCTGCGCGGCGAGGTGAACCGGCCCGTAGCCGAGGTGTTCGACTAGCCGGTGCAGGTCCTCAGCCGACGCCTGGGGACTGTAGTCGTCCTCGGATGCGCTGGAGTCGCCGAAGCCGCGCAGGTCGACGGCCACCACGCGATGGGACGGGGCGAGAAGAGGGATCACGGCGCGGAACGCCCACCAGGTCTCGGGCCAGCCGTGCACCAGCACGATCGGACTCCCACCCGATCCGGCCGTGACGTAGTGGATGGTGGCGTCGCCGCTTGCGAACGCGTGGTGTGAAACGTCGGGAATTGTGGCGAAATCGGGCACCGCTTCGGTGGTTGCCATGGCCCCTCCAAGGTTTAGTCAACTGGGTTGTCTAACTATAGACCACCTGGTTGACTATTACAAACGGGATCATCGAGGAGCCGTGCCACGAGAGCGCGTGGTCGCCGTACCATGATGGGACCAGTGCCATCGATATCGAGCCCGGGGGAGCGACCTGTGGAACGTCATGTGATCTTCACTCCGGATGCACCATGGAGCCCCGGCGGTTCCAGCCAGGCGATCGCCTACAACGGCCTGCTCCATGTGTCGGGCCAGCTTCCGATCGACCCGGCGACCGGGCAGATGCTCCCTCGACCACTGAACCCGTTGTTCGGCGGCGGCGATGAGGCAGTCGGCGCTCAGATGCGACAGTGCCTGAAGAATCTCGACGCGATCTGCCGCGCTGCAGGGGCTGACGTGTTCAACGCGATCAAGCTCACCATCTACACGCCCATGCTGATCGAGTTCGGCCACGTCATCGATCGCGTCTATCGTGAATTCTTCACGGACGATCCACCCGCACGCTCGATGATCGGCGTGAATGTGCTGCAGGGCAATGCGCTGGCCCAAGTGGATGCGATCGTGCCGCTCGCCTGAAGAGGGCAGTCGTCAACTGGGTAGTTCAGTTATCTGGATCCGGGCTATGCCGCGACGTTCGACTCCCGGTCAATCGGCTCGACCACGATGGTGCGGCCGCGTTGGCTGTTGTCATCGGTTCTGATTTCAGGTGATCAGAGTAGGGAAGTTCCAGGTGCCGTCGAGGATCTCGGGGCGCGGCCGGTAGAGGCGGACGAGGTAGTTCTATTTCTCGGGGGTGGGGATCGCGTTGGGGGTGCCTGTGGGGTAGTCGCCGAAGCGAACGGTGACGGATCCGTCTGCGTTCTTCTCTGCGGTGATGTTGTTGACGGTGTAGGAATCGGCGTCGTTGGGTTCGAAGTAGCCGGCGGCGTTATAGACCGAGATCGACCAGAATCCGTCGACCGGGACGTTTTTGACGGTGAGCTCGTGGTTGCCGCCGGAGAGCCTCGGATCGACTCCGATGTAGGTTGCTTCGCTTGTGGGGAGGCCGCCCCAGCCGGCTGCGGTGCCGATGAGGTGACGCACTGGGTCGACTTCGTCGATGGAGCCGAACGTTCGATCGAATTCGGTCAGGTTGCGGGCTAAGGCAAGGAGCGCGTTGCGGGTTTCGTCGAATGTAGTCGGGTCGTAGTCGGGGATAGTGAAGGTGACCGCGGAGTTGCTGGTGATCTCGATCTGGTCTTGGATGGCAGCCACGGCGGCGATGTCATCGGGGTTGGCCGGGTCGACGAGGATGCGGATCGCGATGGCAACGTAGGGGGACCCGAATTCCTCGACGGCGAGCTGGTGCTTGCCTGGGGAGTGGAAGGTGCGGTTGATGTAGTGGTCGGCGTTCACGACCATCGCAGAGAGGTAGCGGTCGCCGTAGTCGGGGATCGTGAAGGACGCGCCCTGGGAGATGTCGACGATCGCGAAGCTGTAGAGGGTGTCGCGGTTCAGTCGGATCACGGTCTACTTGTCGATCGCCGCCGGTTGGCGATTGTGGAGGAAGGTGTTAATCCCACCGGCGTCACGCTGCAGGTCATGGAACATGCGGTCGTTCTCGGCGCGCACGAAGTTGTCGGAGTTCACGATGACTGTCACTTGCCGATCCTGACAGAACTCGTTGGTCGCGCGCCAGACCGGCCAGCGGAGCGTTATCGGGGTTGCCTGGGTTCGTCGGCGAATTGTGGGTTCTTGTCGATGACGTAGCTGGACCAGGGGACGGTGGCTGCTGTGGCGTGTTTGGCCATGATCTGTTTGCTGTAGCCGAGCGTTCGAGACAGCGATGTGGGGTCGATTTCTTCGACGAGGCCGCGGATGGTGGTGTTTCGCACTCCTTGGATGTTGATCCCGACGCGGTTTCGGAGGTGCAGTAGGAGAGTGTCGGGGGAGCGGGGTCGTCCTGCGCGGGTTCCGGGGAAAAGCCAGTTCGTGCCGGTGTTGAGGGTGCCGGCGTGGTCGCGGGTGTTGAGGTGTGCGAGGAACAGCGGGATGATCTCGTCCGGGATAGGCGCTGGGTTCCGACCAAATGCGATTGTGATTCCGACGTTGGGTTTCACCTGGATCTGGTCAAGGGTCGTCATGCAGAGCCGACCGATCGGGATGCCATAGAGAAGGAAGAGGAGGCCGGCGAGGCGGATCGACTCGCTGACCTTCACGGCCTGGAGCAGTGTTCTGATGTGTTCAAGGCGCTGCTGTTGGGTGAGGAGCGGTGTGGTTTGCGCGACGCGGGCGGGGACATCGAGGCCGGCGACGGTGTTCTCGCGCTCGAGGTAACGGACGAAGTTGCGGATGTGTTTCCTGGTCGAGGCGCCCTCGGATAAGTATTGGTCGATGTGGACCTGTCCCATCGTCGCGACCGTCTTGTTGTGTTCGTCGAGGAGCCAGCCGAGAAATTTGCCGGCCTCGGTGATCTCCTGCTTCGCGCTGCGCGTCGCGTAGTTCATGTTCTTCGTCTCGGCCGATTCTGCCGTGAGTCGGCGGAGGTGGTGCCAGCGGGCGAAGCGTTCGATGGGTGAGTGGAGCTCTGGTGTGGCTTCGAGCTTGGATAAAGTCCGCCACGAGATCAGATTGACGATCCTTTGAGGTTGCCGCCAGAGTTGCGGCAACCTCAAAGGCAGATCAAACAGTTCGTCCTCTCCACGAAACAACGCTGCATCAGGTAGGGGAACACGATCGTCCGCTATCTGCAGAATATGCGTATGGCCTCCTTACGTATTGACATAATGTGCATTATCAGCGTGACTTCGCAAAGTCGAGCGGGGCTGAAAACACCTGGCGTAGGCAGGGCATTCGGCGACTCGCCCAGAGCCGAGCTGCGCGGCGGCAGAGAGCGCACACGGCCATGATCGGTCCGAGGGACGTCGCGCGGCGATGACGAGCGAGTCGTGTCGGCGATCACGCGTGGTGGAACTCTCATCACAAGTGCTCGGTTTTCCTGGGAGAATCCTGAGAATTAACTGTCTCGGAGTGCGTCAGCCGGTTCCACATGTGCCGCTTTGAGTGCCGGGACGCAACCCGCAGCAAGGCCGACCAGACCGCCGAGCGCGGTACTGCCGAGAACGAGCCCGAGGTCGAGAACCGGCGTCCAGCCCTGGGTCAGCGACACCACGACGACCGTCAGTACGCCGACCGCAGCACCGATCAGTCCGCCCAGCGTGCCCACCACGAGCGATTCCGTCATGAACTGCGCCGCGACCTGCCGACGCGTAGCGCCGAGGGCTCGACGCAATCCGATCTCGCTCCGACGCTCGGAGATGCTGAGCATCGTGACGTTCGCGATCCCGAGCCCACCTGCCACGAGAGTGATGAGTCCGATCAGGAAGAACACCACATCCAAGTCGCCCTGGACCTCCCCGTGCAACTCGACCCCGGACGGAGGCGCGGCGGCACGGAAGCCTTCAGGCGCGTTCGGCGCCAGCGCGAGCGGGGCCTGATGTGAAACCGTCGAGGCCGCCCCCACCGCGATACGCAGCGCCAGCCTGTCTGCCGAGTCCACATGGAGGTCTCGCTGGCCGGTCGCGAGTGGAATGATCACCGAATCCATCAGGCCCGACTCGATCTCGCACGATTCGAGGATACCCACCACCGTGAACGCATGGTCGTCGACGAAGATCGACGGGCTGCTGGCGGCGCTCTCGACCCCCAGCGCCTCGGCCGCTCCCGCGCCGAGCACGGCCACCCGGTCGACCCGCGCCTCGTGTCCCCTGTCGAACATCCTGCCCGCGACGGTGCCCCCCACCGCCGCAAGCAGGTCGCCGGAGACCGCGACGATCGGTGGCGGAACGGCCTCCGTCGACGACGGATCCTTCACCGGCACCGCTGTGATCCGGGCGGCGAAAGACACCTTCGCGAGGGCCGCCACCGCCTCGACTCCCGCGAGCCGCGAGACCCGGTCAAGCGCATCGGAAGGGATGCTCGCCGCCGGGTGATCCTTGCCGTCCGCCCCCGACGCCGTTGCCGGTTCCACCCGCAGATGCGTCGACGCGACCGAGTCGAATAGATTCGCGACCTGCCCGGCCGCCGTCTGACCGAGGCCGATCGTCATCACCAGAGCACTGATCCCCACCAGCGTTCCGAGCACACTGATGACGAGACGCGACGGTTTCGCCGAGACACCGTTGAGCGACTCCCCCAGCAGGTCGCGAATCGCGTACCGCGCGTCGCGGAGTCCGATCGTTGGTGAGGATGCCCGTCGCCGCCTCCATCCACGACCGTTCACGTCGACAACTCCGTCAGACGGCCCTGCTCGATCCGCACCCGTCGACGGGCGCGATCTGCGACGCGCTGATCGTGCGTGATCGTGACGACCGTGAGTCCGTCGGCATTCAACTCGTCGAACAGCGCCAGGATCTCCTCGGAGTTCGCGCGATCGAGATTCCCCGTGGGCTCGTCGGCGAGCAGCAGCCGCGGCTCGGTGCAGACGGCCCTTGCGATCGCCACACGCTGACGCTCACCACCCGAGAGCGTGCCGGGCTGGAACTCGACCCGATGCGACAGACCCACCCGGTCGAGGGAGTCTCGGGCACGCTCGCGTCGCTCGGCACGCGGAACGGTGCCGTAAAGGAATGCCATCGAAACGTTCTCGAGCACCGACCGGCCAGGCAGGAGGTGGAACGCCTGGAACACGAACCCGATCTGGGTCGCGCGCAACGCGGATCGCCGCCGCTCACTGAGTCGCGACGTCGGCTCACCGTCGAAGAGATACTCCCCGGTCGACGGCCGGTCGAGCAGGCCGAGGATGTTGAGCATCGTGGACTTACCCGCCCCCGAAGGCCCCGTGATCGCCACGTGATCACCGGATGCGACGCTCAGTTCGATCCCGGTCAGCGCCGTCACCGAGCTCTTTCCTCCGAACGATCGTGTCACCTGCCGGAGGTCGAGCAGTGGCTGCATCGGTTCGTTCAACGGCCCACCACCACGCGAGCGCCGGCTGTCACCCGGGGATCATCGGAGGAGATCTCGACGTATCCCCCGGCCGACAACCCGGTGGTCACGGTCACCAACTCGGTCACCCCGTCGGCGGAGTTCCCGGAGCGGCTCCGCGCTGCCCCTCCCTCCCCACCACTCGTGTCATCCGGAACGAGCTCGATGCGGCTCTCGCCGCCCGGCCCAGCGGTGAGCGCCGCCACCGGGACAGCGAGAACCTTCCCCGACGTCGCTTGAACCGGAATGCTCACCTTCACATTGCTTCCGCGAAGCCGCTCGATCGTCGCGTCGTCGAGTTCCTGCGGACGGAGGGAGACGTCGTACCTGTTCTCGCCGTCGGCAGGTGCCTCCTCCCCCGCCTGGGGCTTCTGCACCTCGATCGAGGCGACGGTCGCCGTGTACGACGATCCGTCGGCCGCGGAGAAGGTCGCCGGCATACCGTTGGAAAGCAGCCCGGCATCGCCGGCCGTGGCCGATCCGGCCAGCATCACCGTCGCACCCGAAACCGTCATCGCCGTCCCGCTGGTGACCGCGCCCCTCGTCGCGTCGACGCTGTCCACCCGTCGCGGTAACGACGACAGGTAGACGACCTCGCTCGCCGGTAAGACGGTGAGTGCATCGGTCTCGGCTTGCGAAAGAGCGTCCTGCGCGTCATCGAGCTGACCCCGGGCAGCGTCGAGCGATGCCTGCTCGGCGGAGACGTCCGCCGGCCGATCGAGTTCCGCCCGCCGTGCCTGGGCGAGGCTCAGGGCGTCGCGTAATCGGCCGATCTCCAGGTCGTCGTCGCCGCGCCAGAGTGCGACGTCCAATTCCCGCTGTGCCTGTCGCACCGCGTTGTCGGCTTCCACGACGTCGGAGTCTTTCGGCCCTTCAGCCGCACGATCGAGGGCCGCAACGGCTTGATCGACCGCGGCTGACGCCCCGCGAACCGTCTCTCGGGCTGATGCGAGCTGTCGGTCCGCGTCGGGGTTCGACGCCGGCGACGGATAACCGGCCTTGCGGTAGAGGGAGTCCACGGCGGCCGCGGTCGTCGCATCGAAGAGATCGGATGCTGCGTCGCCGGCGTCGAGCCCCAGAGCCACGAGCGCCGCCTTCAACTGCGCGACGTCGGGGCCGGAGAGGCCGACGTGGAGCGTGCGGTAGACGGGCAGGTCACCCGGAAGGACGAGCAGCGGCCGGCCCGCGACCTCGAGAGCGACCGAGCCCGCCTGGAGTGTCGTGCCGACCTCGGGGACATGCCCGGTGACGACCGCCGGGCCTGAGAGCCCCGTCGTGTCGACCTTCACGTCCACGGCATCCGCGTAGGTGACGTCGGCGCGCGTGGTGATCACGTTCTGGATCACCCGCTCCTCGATCGGCGCGGTCACCGGGCCTGCCTCCGGCGCCTGCGCCTCGGCCGCCAACTGGGCCGGCGACACGACGAACCGGCTGAGCACGATGCCGAGCACGAGCGATGCGAGCGCGACGACACCGATCAACGCGACCAGCCGCGGCCCCCGAGTGACGTTCGGCCAGCGCGACCTCCCCGACCTCCCCGACCCTCCTGGGCCAGTCCACCCGGGAGGGCCGGGAGCAGGATGCGCTTCGTCCATCACTTCGAGGTGTCGCCAGAGCGCGCGGCCAGGGCGTCGAGCTCCGTCTTGTGCTCGTCGATGAAGGCCTGCTCGATCCGGAACTGCTCCGACGTGAGAGCCTCCGCGTACCCGCTCTCCTGAGCACAGCCGTAGTCGGCCGTCGCCTGCGCGATCTCACGCTGCCGGAGCGCGTCGAGTGCTGCAGGATCGGGCTCCGGCACGGCCGTGCTCGCATTCGGCTCCCCCGCCGTCGACGAGAACAACGCACTGTACTCGTTGCTGATGGCCGCAGACGCGTCGTCCTTGTGCTCGAAAGGGCCGAATCCCGCGTCGGCGAGGCAATCCGACCAGTCCCTCTCCTTCTCGACGACGATCGGCGACGTACGTACCTCGTCGTAGATGCCGTTCATCCCGTCGGCGAGGGCTTCGAACTCTGGGTCCGCTCCCACTCCGGCCTCGCCGAACACCTCGTGCTGCGCCTTCCCGTTGCACCCGCCCTTCTTCCAGTCGTATTCCACCGGTGCGTCGCCCTCCGCGACCTCGGTGCTCGGACCCCAGAGGGCATCGTCGTAGGCGGCCCGCTCCGACTCGCTGAGCGACGCGACATAGTCCGCGTTCGGGTCGGCCTGCAACTCGTCGGGTCCGTTACCCATGCCGAGCGGATCGGTGGTGATGCCGTACCCGTAGGTCTTCGCGAAATCCTCGCTACTCCAGTCGAGACCGCTGTCGTCGGCCATGACGACGCCGCCCTGGGTGTCGGGAACGTAGTCGAAGCCTTGCTCCCCCATGCACTCGGCGACCTTGTCCTGCACCTCGGCGTTCTGCCGATCGAGGTCGGCCTGGTCTTGCCCTCCGTACAGCAGGGCCCAGTACTTCTCCAGCGGGCTCTCCGGGCGGCTGCTGCTCGACGTCGCCTCCGGCCCTCCCCCGCCGCCGAGCCCGGCGCACCCCGCGAGAAGCATCCCGCCGACGACGCAGAGGGCGATGAACGATGCGCTGCGCTGGACTCTCATGACGCTCCTCGAATACATGACGATTATTCAGCCATGAGAATAGGTCACTCCTCCGACATCCCGGCATCGCCCGAAACATGCTCTCGGCAAACTCCCATCTTCGGCACCCGGAGCGCTAGATTGATGATTGACAGAACACACCGCCATCCGGCGCCCACAAGGGGGAAGATCATGACCACACCGACCGCTCCGGGTTCGCTCGGATTCTGGCTGCACGACGCCGACATCACGGCGACGGCGGCCCGCTGGCTGAAGGGCGGACTGTGGGTGCGCGCCATCCTGTCCGTCGTGCTCGGCATCGTCATCCTGGTGCTCGCGTTCAACAACCCCGACGCCATCGTCTACACGATCGCCTGGCTGTTCGCGATCTACTTCTGGATCGTCGGACTCATGCGGGTGGTCTCGGGCATCGTGAACAACACGGTCACGGGCGGCATCCGGGCGCTCAACATCATTCTCGGCGTGCTGCTGATCCTCGCCGGCGTCGTCGCCGTGCGCAACCCCGTCGTCTCACTCATCGCCCTCGCCCTCGTGATCGGGTTCTCCTGGATCATCGAAGGCGTCCTCGCCATCATCGAGACCGCGAAGGACTCCTCGAAGTGGTTCGGCACGATCCTCGGCGTCATCTCGGTCATCGCCGGAATCGTCGTGATCTTCCTGCCCCTGCAGTCGATCGGCATCCTGGTGCTCTTCGCCGGCATCCTGCTGATCGTCACCGGCATCATGTCGGCCATCACGGCCATCATGCTCGGCCGCGCGCCCAAGACCGCGAAGGTCTGACGCGAGACGTCCTATCGCCAGAGGAGCGTGTCCAGCCCCCGCCGCACCAGTTCGGTCAAGACGGCCGGCTCGAGAGAGTCGGCCGTCTTCTCCAATTCAGAGAGGTTCCACCAGCGCCACTCCTCGACATCGACGCGCTCCTCGGGCGTCCAATGCGTGTCGACCGGCAGGAACGCCTCGGTCCGCAGCAGATACCACTCCTCGTGATAGCGCCGGAGCACGCCCGGAGCGGGCTCGCCCGTGAAGTCCTGCGACCAGAACACCGGCCCCAGCTGAGCCTCGGATGCGACAAGCCCGGTCTCTTCGAACAGCTCGCGGACGGCCGCGCGCGCGTGGGACTCCCCCGGCTCGAGGTGCCCTCCCGGTGTCAGCCAGCGCGTCGGGTTCGTGGCGACGTCGGCGCGCGTGTAGAACAGCAGCGCGCGCCCGGCCTGGTCGAGCAGCAGCACCCGCGACTTCAGGATGACGGCGTCGTCGGCGGTCGCCGCATCCGCCGCCCCGCTCATTCGCCCTCGATGGGCCCGAAGTCGGACACGTCGCCGACGTACCGGGTGTGGTGCGGAGGAATGGGATCGACGGCGGCCGCCGCCACCTCGGCGGCGAACTCGCTGACGTTGTAGAGCCGCCCGGCGGCCTCCTTGCGCGCCCCGATCGCGCCGGGGTTGGCGCGCTCGAGCAGGGTGGCCGTGATGGTGCCCTCGATCATGTCGCCCGACACCACGACGAAGCCGATGCCGGCCTCGTCGAGCCGCGGGATGAGCGAGCGCAGCGCATCCTCACCGGCACGCTTCGACAGCGCGACCGGCAGGTACTCCGGCATCGTCTCGGTGGTGTTGATGAAATGGGCCTGGTGACTCGTGACGAACACCACGCGGGAGCCCGGAGCCAGCAGCGGCAGCGCCGAGGTGAGCAGGTCGACCTGGGCGTCGCGGTTGAGCGTCATCGCGTAGTCCTCCGCCATGCCGCTCTCCATGCCGCCGGAGGCGTTCAGCACCAGGATGTCGAGGCCGTCGAGCTCGGCCTGCACCTGGTCGAACATCGCTGCCACGGACTCCGGATCGGTGAGGTCGGCGCCCACCACGATCGCGGTGCCACCCGCCTCGCGGATGCTGTTCGCGAGCTTCACTGCCCGCGCCTCCTTGTTGCGGTAGTTGATGACGACCGACGCTCCGGCTTCGGCGAAATAGCCGACCGTGTCGGCTCCGATGCCGCGCGAGGAGCCCGTGACGAGGACGCGCTTTCCTGCGAGCGAACCGGGGGCGAGTGGATTGGGCACAGAGACTCCTCGTGGATCGAAAACGGCCCTCCGAGACTACCAAGTAGCCGATACTCCAGCCGCTCGGCCGCCGAACACTGATAGCGTCGAAGAACAGCCGATCGACGCCGAAAGGAGACTGTCGATGACCGACTTCCTCGACTCCTACGCCTGGATCATCTGGCTCGGGTTGATCCTGCTCTTCGTCGTGATCGAGATGTTCACGCTCGAATTCACCTTCCTGATGATCGCCATCGGCAGCCTCGGCGGCTTGATCGCCGGCGTCTTCGGAGCACCCTGGTACATCCAGATCGTCGTCGCGGCCGTGCTCTCGCTCCTTCTGCTGCTCACACTCCGGCCACCGCTTCTGCGCCTGCTGAAACGAGGCGGAGATCCCTCCCGGAGCAATGTCGACGCACTGCTCGGCCTCGAAGGACTCGTGGTCGACCAGGTCACCTCCACCGGGGGCCAGGTGAAGCTCACGAACGGCGACATCTGGACGGCGCGGGTCTCCCCGCTCACGCAGTCACGCGAGTTGCGGCGTGGCGAACGCGTCCTCGTCACGGCGATCGACGGCGCGACCGCCGTCGTCGTGCCGGCCGAACGCAGCACCGAGTACACCGAGCACAAGGAAGGCAGTCTGTGAACGATCTAGTGGGGCAGATCATCCTGATCGTCGTCATCGCGATCATCGTCATCTTCGTTCTCGTGGTGGTGGCGCGTTCGGTACGCATCATCCCGCAAGCCCGCGCCGGCGTGGTCGAGCGGCTGGGCCGCTACCACAAGACCTTGATGCCGGGCCTGAACATCCTGGTGCCGTTCATCGACCGCCTTCGGCCTCTGATCGATCTACGCGAGCAGGTCGTCTCGTTCCCGCCGCAGCCGGTCATCACCGAGGACAACCTGGTGGTCTCCATCGATACCGTCGTGTTCTTCCAGGTGACGGATGCGCGGGCGGCGACCTATGAGATCGCCAACTACCTCGGGGCGGTCGAGCAGCTCGCCACCACCACCCTCCGTAACGTGGTGGGTGGACTCAACCTCGAAGAAGCGCTCACCAGCCGCGACGAGATCAACGGTCAGCTCCGCATCGTGCTCGACGAGGCCACCGGCAAGTGGGGCATCCGCGTGTCGCGCGTGGAGCTCAAGGCCATCGACCCGCCCCTCTCCATCCAGGACTCGATGGAGAAGCAGATGCGCGCCGAGCGCGAGCGCCGGGCGGTCATCCTGACCGCTGAGGGAACCAAGCAGTCCGCCATCCTCGAGGCCGAGGGGCACCGGCAGGGCGAGATCCTGCGGGCCGAGGGTGACGCGAAGGCGGCCGTTCTCCGCGCACAGGGTGAAGCCGAGGCCATCACGACGGTGTTCGGCGCCATCCACCGGGGCGAGCCCGACAACCTGCTGCTGGCCTACCAGTATCTCCAGACCCTGCCGAAGATCGCCGAGGGCAACGCGAACAAGCTCTGGGTCATCCCGAGCGAGCTCACCGAAGCGCTCAAGGGCATCGGACAGGCGTTCGGTGAGCGCGGGGCTGCGGCTCCCGGTGCTGCCGAGCGTCATGCTGCTGCCGGCGCGGCCGAGCGCAGCCAGCTGCTCGAAGACGCTCAGCGCGCGGCGGGCGCCGCCGTCGATGCGGCGGGCGATGCCGCTGCTGCGGCGGCCGACGCCTCCACCGAGGCGACCGCCGCCGCCGACGCCGGCGAATCGTCGACAGGCACCCCCGGTGCCGAACCGAAGACGGACTGACACCCGGGAGCCGGGCTGGTTCGAGCCCGCGCTCCCCCGCATCCTGGCCCACCGGGGCCTCGCACTCGGAGTGCCCGAGAACACCCTGGCCTCCTTCGAGAAGGCCGCTGCGATCGGCGTCGACTACATCGAGACCGACGTCAACGCCTCCGCCGACGGTGTCGCCATCGCCAGCCACGACCCGACTCTGGAACGCATCGCCGGACGCCCGGACCGCATCGCCGACCTGACCCTCGAGCAACTGCTCGAGATCGATCTCGGCGGCGGCGTGAGGTTCGTGACGCTGGCCGACGTGTTGGCGGCACACCCCGGCATCCGCTTCAACATCGACATCAAGTCGGAAGACGTGGCCGGTCCGGCTGCTCGTGCCATCCGCGACGCGGATGCCGCCGACCGGGTGCTGCTCACCTCGTTCTCCACCCGTCGACGCCGGGCCGCCGTCGATCTGCTCGTCGGTGTCGGGCCGGTGGCCGCGTCGGCCTCGGCCGGCGAGTTCGTGCCGGCGCTGATCGCCGCGAAGCTCGGGCTCGTACCCCTCGTTCGCTGGATCCTCCGGCGAGTGGATGCCGTGCAGATCCCTCTGACCATCTTCCGGATGCGCACCACCACGCCGCGCATGGTGCGGCGCCTGCACGCGGCCGGAGTGGAAGTGCACATCTGGACGATCAACGATGTCGACGTCGCGCGCGGCCTGCTGGAGCGGGGCGTCGACGGCATCGTCACCGATCGTGCCGACCTGATGCTGCCACTCGCCCGAGAGTTCCGTTCTCTGCGTTGACCAGGGCCTCTTTCGCTGAGAGAGTACTGGCAATCACGATCAGCGGAAAGGTTTCACTCAGCCCGACGGTTTATAACGTTTGAAGCAACGCGAGAGGAGACCACACAATGGCAGATCGCAGTTTGCGTGGAATGCGTCTGGGCGCACAAAGCCTGCAGAGCGAAGAGGGCGTGGTTTTCTCGCCCCGAACGACCTACACGTACCGCTGCGCGACGTGCGGCCGTGACACCGACATGGTGTTCTCGGCCGAGGCCGAAGCGCCGGAGACCTGGGAATGCAAGTACTGCAGCCACGAAGCGACCCTCATGGTCGGTTCGGAGCCCGTCGAAGTCGACCACGGAGACGTGAAGACGCCCCGTAGTCACTGGGACATGCTGCTCGAACGCCGCACGCGCGCGGAACTCGAGGAGCTGCTCGAAGAGCGACTCCAGTACCTCCGGGCACGTCGCGGAACGCAGAAGATCGGCGCCTGAAACACGCCGGGGCCGAGCGCCCGTCACGATCAGGAACGTCGCCTGGCCTTCACCGGCCGAGGCGACGTTCTCGTCGTTAAGGCCACCGCCAGCCCGATGATGCCGAACCCGGCCACGAGCCATTCGATCTGGAACCCGAGGAGCGCGGCGGGCGTCGGCACCGTGGCCAGCGGCACGTCGGCCACCATGGCGCCGGCCTGGTAAGCCGGGATACCGGTGATCGTGCGCCCGTCGGGCCCGATGATCTGACTCGTCCCCACCGTCGAGATGTTGACGACGCTCCGCCCGAGTTCGATCGCCCGGAGCCGCGCGATGGCCAGCTGCTGCAAGTTCTCGTCGGTCTTGCCGAAGTCGGCGTTGTTGGTCTGCGAGAGCACGACCTGCGCGCCCTCGTCGCTCATCTCGCGCATCACGGCGTCGTCGGTGATGTCGAAGCAGATCGAGATGCCGGCGATGAGACCGTTGATGTCGAAGGTGAGGTCGGTGCTGCCGAACTCGTAGTCGCGGGTGACCAGGTCGACGAGGTCGGGCTGGAGCGCGTGGAAGAAGTCGCGGTTGGGCATCCACTCCGCGAAGGGCACAGGATGGCGCTTGTCGTAGTAGTCGGCGACGCCCCCGTTCTCCCAGAGCAGCGACGTGTTGTAGACCTTGTCGCCGCGCTGCTGGATGGTGCCGACCACGAGAGGCACGTCGCCGAGCGACTGGCTCACCGCGTCGAGCGTCTTCGCCGCCACCCCGTAGCGCGTGGGGTCGATGTCGGAGGCGTTCTCCGGCCACACCACCACGTCGAGCTTCTCCCCCTCGAGCGCCGCCGAAGCCGACACGTGGTCGCTCAGGATGTCGCCGGGCGCGTGCACCGCGAAGAGGCCCGCGTTCGAGTTGCCCTGCACCCCGGCGATCCGTGACGTCCCCGAGGTGGGCGCGGGCCAGGCGGGAACGGCCAGCAGGGCCGCGATCGCGATCGCCCCGGCGAGCACACGGCTCGAGGTGCGCAGATCGAACTCGCGTGCGAGCTGGAGGAGGAAGGCGACGAGCCAGACCAGCACGAAGCTCAGTCCCGACATCCCGAGCCAGGCCACGATGTCGGCGAACGGGCTCTCCGACTGCGACATGGCGACGCGGCCCCAGGAGAAGCCGCCGTAGGGGGCGATGGAGTTGATGCCCTCGCGGAGCACCCAGAGCCCGGAGACGATGATCGGCACGAGGCCGAGGCGCCCCCAACGGCTCGGCCACACCCGGTCGGCCCGGCGGTAGACGAGCGCGATCAGGATGGCGCCGAGTCCGAAGTACACCGCCTCGAAGCCGGAGAGCCCCAACCACGGGATGGGCCCGAGATAGAGGGTGAGCCAGAAGATGTGCACGCCCCAGAACGTGGCGCCGGCGACGGCACCGATGAGGAAGGCACTCCCCCAGCCCCTGCCCACAAGTCCCGCGAGCACGATGCCCACGCCGACCAGGGTGAGGGGCCACCAGCCCTTGTCCGGGAACCCGGCGTCGAGGGCGATCCCGGCCCCCACGGCCCCGATGAGGGCCAGCCAGAGGGGCATCAGGGGTCGCGCGAACCGGCGGGGCTCGGCGAGCGAGCGCCGCAGGTCGATCAGCCGCGCATCGGCGGCGGACGTGGTGGCCGGCCGCGTGGTCGGGGTCAGTGTCGCGCTCATCGTCGGGATCCGCTCACGCCACCGAGGAGTAGGCGACGATGCCGCGGCGCACCGCGTCGATGGCCGAGCGCGCCGTGGACGAGAGGCGGGCATCCGAGGTCCCCTGCAGCTGGTCGAGCAGGTCGATGGTCTGCTTGGACCAGCGCACGAAGTCGCCCGCCGCCATGTCGGCCTCGTTCAGCACGTCGTCGAGCGCGCCCCCACGGGCCCACTTGTGCATCGCGGTGGACAGTCCCGTGGCCACGGGATCGCTGCCCGGCAGCTTGTGCTCACGCTCGATGTCGTCGATCTGGGCCCAGAGCGTCTGCGTCTTGTCGAGCGCCACGCGGAAGGCGCCACGCGGCAGGAAGCGTTCCGCCGCCTCGCTCTCGTCGCGCCGCGGCTCGTAGACCAGGGCGCAGGCGATGGCGGCGAGGGATGCCGGGTCGAGGTCGTGCCACACCTGCCGGCGGATGCACTCCGCCACCAGGAGGTCGCGTTCGCCGTAGATCCGCTTGAGGGTGTGGCCGTGCTGTGTGAGCGTGGTCACCCCGTCGTCGTCGGTGGCGAGGTAGCCGAGGCCGAGCAGCACGTCGGTGACGCGGTCGAACACCTTCGCGATGACGTTGGTGCGGGTCTGGATCTGCTGGGTGAGCCGATCCGTCTCCTTCTTCAAGGTGAACCAGCGTTCCGCCCACCGGGCGTGCGCCTCGCGGTCTTTGCAGCCGTGCACCGGATGCGAGCGCAGCTGCTTGCGCAGCGATTCGATGCGCCGCTGCCGCTTCTCCCGCTCGCCGCGCGACTGCGTCGCCGATCGGCCCGCCCCTGCGCGTTCGAGATCGGTGAGCTCGCGGCGGATGCGCGCGTACTCCTTGAAGTCGCCGAGGTGACAGGTCATCGACTTCTCGTAGCCCGCGAGCGACTCCTCCTGCTGGCGCACCTTGCGGGCCAGGTCCACCACGGCCCGATCCGCCTGGAACTGCGCGAACGACGATTCCAGGATCTCGCGGGTGCGCGGTCGCCCGAACTGGTCGATCAGGTTCACGGCCATGTTGTAGGTGGGCCGGAAGCTGGAGTTGAGCGGATAGGTGCGCCGCGAGGCCAGCGAGGCGACCTCCTGCGGGTCGAGACCCTCGCGCCACTGGATGACCGAGTGCCCCTCCACGTCGATGCCGCGTCGCCCGGCGCGACCGGTGAGCTGGGTGTACTCCCCCGCGGTGATCGAGACGCGGGCCTCGCCGTTGAACTTCTCGAGCTTCTCGAGCACCACCGTGCGCGCCGGCATGTTGATGCCGAGCGCGAGCGTCTCGGTGGCGAAGACCACCTTCACGAGCTTCTTCTGGTAGAGCTCCTCCACCACCTCCTTGAAGGCGGGCAGCATGCCGGCGTGGTGCGCGGCCACACCGCGCATCAGGCCCTCGGTCCACTCCCAGTAGCCGAGCACCGCGAGATCCTCGTCGAGGAGCGTGCGGCAGCGCTCGTCGACGATGCGGCGGATCTCCTCGCGCTCCTCGGCGGTGGTGAGGCGCACGCCACCGCGGAGCACCTGCTTCACCGCCTGGTCGCATCCGATCCGGCTGAACACGAAGAAGATGGCCGGGAGCAGCCGGTGCTCCTCGAGCAGGGCGACGACATCGGGGCGATCCATGCGCTCGAGACCCTGCCCGTGCGGACGGTAGCCACCACGGCCACGTCCTCCCCCGCCGCCGCGCCGGCCGCCGCCACCTCCGCCGCCGCCGCGCCCGCCGAGCCGGTCGACGGAAGCCAAGGATGCCCCGCCTCGCACCAGCTGGGCCAGCTCCGGGTTGACGCGGTTGGTGGCCGCGCGCCCGGTGGAGTCGAAGAGGTCGATCAGCTTCGTCTTCACCAGGGCGTGCTGGTCGAGCGGCACCGGCCGCTCTTCGGAGACGATCACCTCGGTGTCGCCGCGCACGGCCTGCAGCCAGTCGCCGAACTCCTCCGCGTTCGACACGGTGGCGCTCAGGGAGACGAGCTTCACGCTCTGCGGGAGGTGGATGATGACCTCTTCCCACACGGCGCCGCGGAAGCGGTCGGCCAGGTAGTGCACCTCGTCCACCACCACGAAGCGGAGGTTCTTCAGCAGTCCCGAGTCGGCATAGAGCATGTTGCGGAGCACCTCGGTGGTCATCACCACGATGCGCGCGTCGGCGTTGATGTTGGTGTCGCCGGTGAGCAGCCCCACCTCGTCGGGACCGTACTCGGTCACGAACTCCTGGAACTTCTGGTTCGACAGCGCCTTCATCGGAGCCGTGTAGAACACCTTGTCCCGCACGGATTGCATGGCCAGGTGCACCGCGAACTCCGCCACGACGGTCTTGCCGGCGCCGGTGGGGGCGGCGACGAGCACGCTGCGCCCGTCTTCGAGGGCTCCGGCCGCCTCGATCTGGAAGGGGTCGAGGTCGAAGCCGAGCCCGCTCCGGAAGTGCTCGACCTGCGGATGCCCGGCGCGCTTGCGACTGGCCGCGAACCGCTCCGCGGGGCTCAGCACCGCACCCGCCTCGTCCGCGATCGCCATCAGACGGCCAGCTCGATGTCGAGGCTTTCCATCGCGCGGCGCTTACGGCGGTCGTGCAGCCAGGCGATTCCGGCCGCCGTGAAGTAGAGCAGCAGCATCGGGATGGCGAGCAGGAACATTGACATCACGTCGGCGGCCGGGGTGGCGATGGCGGTGAACAGCGTGATGGCCAGGATGGCGATGCGCCACGACTTCAGGATCGCCACGGCGCTCAGCACCCCCGCGAAGTTGAGGATGACGAGGAACACGGGCAGCACGAAGGCGATTCCTATCGCGAGCACGAGCTTGAGGACGAAGTCGTAGTAGGAGCGCGCGGTGAGGAGGGCCGTCGTGCCCTCGGGCGCGAACCCGGTGAGCAGCGTCACCATGTGCGGCAGCACGAACCAGCCCGCGACGCAGCCCGCCAGGAAGAGCGGAACGGCGGCGAGAACGAAGCCGACCGCGTACCGCTTCTCCTTCTTCTTCAGGCCCGGCATCACGAACGCGAAGATCTGGTAGAGCCACACCGGCGACGAGAGGACGACGCCCACGGTGAAGGCGATCTGGATGCGCAGGTCGAAGGCCGAGGAGACGTCGGTGAAGTTGAGGCTCGCCTCGCGCCCCTGCTGCGCGGCGAGATCGGAGATCGGCTGCGTCAGCGCGGAGAGGATGAAGTCGGAGAGGATGAACCCGACCACCATGCCCAGCACGATGGCCAGCGCCGAGATGAACAGCCGGTTGCGGAGCTCGACGAGATGGGCGCCGAGCGACATCCGGCCGTCACGGGAGCGCCGCCGGGAAGACTTGACGGCCACCGACCCTACGACTTCGGTTCGGACTTCGTCTCCGGTGCGGTCGTCGCCTCAGAGGGCGCCGTGCCGGAGACCGGCGGTGCAGCGGGAGCAGCCGATGCGGTCGGCTCGGCCGGCGGAGCCACCGGGTCGGCGTTCTCCTCTTTCATGGCCTTGGTCTCGTTGCGGAAGATGCGCATCGACTGGCCGAGGCTCTTGGACAGAGCAGGCAGACGGGTCGCCCCGAACAACAGCAGGATGACGACGAGGATGATGACCAGGTGCCACCCGTTGAGGTTACCGAGCATTGGTCCACTTCCTTATCGTCGGAATCGTTTCGGGATTCACGAGCAGTTTACCGCGTTTGATCCGTGCTTCTCTGCGTGCCTGCTTCAATTCCGCTTTCCGTTCCTGATGGAGCTCGCGCCGCCGGGCCGTCTCGGCGTAGCCGTTGAGGATCGCGCGTTCGGTCGGCTCCTCGGGCGCGAGCTTCTCCACGTTCTCGTTCAGCTGCGCGACCTTGTCGGTGAGCTCCCCCAGGGCGTCCATCACGCCCACGCCCTTGCGGAACAGCCGGTAGCCGAGCCACGCGAGCATGCCGAGGAAGCCGAGCCCGAGAACGACCCAGATGATCAACCACGCCCACCACGCCATCGCCACAGCCTATCCGGCGGTCCGGGCGGCATCGCGGTAGCGCGCGAGGGCCGCCTCCGCCCACTCCACCACGGCGGCCCCGGGCCTCCGGCGGGTCGACGATGGTGACCGCCGACGACATCGCGGCCACGAGACGCTTCAGGCTGTGGATGTGGGCGACGCGGATGCGGGCCCGGACCCGCCCGGAGTCGCCGGCCGGCGCATCCGGAGCCCGCGTGTCGACGCTGGAGACGAACTCGCCGAGGAGCGACAGTGCCGACGGGTCGAGCTCGATGGTGACCACGAGGTCGTCGGCCGCGCCCTGGAAGAGGCTGTCGCCCAAGCGTACGTCGTCGTGCGGGTCGCTCACCGGGTCGTCGGTGACGCGGATGCCCGTCATCCGGTCGAGACGGAAGGTGCGCACCGCCTCGCGCAGGTGGTCCCAGGCGCGGAGGTACCAGTCCTCGTTGTCGGAATCGATGCGCAGCGGGTCGACCCGTCGCCGTTCCCGTGAGCCCCGGGAACTGAGGTAGTCGAACTCGATCTGCACCCGGCGGGCGAGGGCGTCGCGCACCTCGGCCAGGGATCCGGCAGAGTCGGACGACGCGATGGCGACCTGGCTGGGGCTCTCCGAGGCGCCGCGGGCCAGCTTGTCCATCAAGGACGAGTAGACGCCGCTGTCGACGTTCTCGGGCAGGGACTGCAGGTACTGCAGGCCGGCGATCAGGGCGGCGGCCTCGCGGGCGGAGAACCGCGGCGAGTCGTCGAGGGCCACCATGTGCGTGATCACGATCTCGTCGCGCTCGTCGAAGTCGTCCCACGAGATGTCGAAGAGGTCGCCGTGCTGGTACTGCGTGGTGTCGCCCGGGACCCCGGAGACCGCGATGAGCGACACCGCATCGCGGATCTGTTTCTCGGAGACCTGGAAGTGCGCGGCGGCCTCCGACACCGAGACCCGGCCGTGATCGATCAGGTACGGCACGAGCGCGAGCAAGAAGGTCAGCTTGTCCTGGGCGTAGGCGAGCGGCTGTCCGTCACGAGGAGTGGCCATCAGTCGATCACCTCCGCCGGCGCCGAGTGGGCGCGCACCGCGGCTTCGAGCCTCGTGATCACGGCGCCCACCAGCTGCTCCGGGCCGAGCACGCGCACCTCGGGGCCGAAGCCCGCCAACTCGTCGGCCAGCAGGTTCACGTCGGTGAAGTGCAGCAACACGCGCCCGTCGCCGACGACCTCGGCGCCGCGCCGACGGGAGAGCCTCACCTCGGCATCCGTGCCGGGTTCGACCTCGAGTTCGGCGACGTTGAGCTCCCAGATGTCGTCGAGTTCTTCGAGCGCGGACGCCGCGTAGTTGCCGGGCGGTACCTCCACCGTCTGGCGACCGAGCTTGACCGGTCCCGTGATGCGCGACAGCAGGAAGGTACGCGGCTCCCCCACGCCCTGGTCGATCGCCTTGAGATGCCAGCGGCCCTGATGCTGCACGAGGGCCAGCGGGGTCACGGTGCGCAGTCGCGCGGCCGGGTCGCCGGGTTTCAGGTAGGAGAAGGACGCCGAGACGCGGCGGGAGAGCGCATCCGAGAGCGGATCGAACGCGGCGTCACGCGTGCGGATGCGCGGGGCGTAACCGAGCACAGGGTCGCTCGTGTCGACACCGATCGACCGCAGCTTCAGCAGAGCCCGCTGCGATTCCCGCGAGAGTGAGCCCTCCCGCCAGGCCATCGCCGCCAGGTTCAGCAAGGTCGTCTCGGCCGCGGAGAAGGCGATGTCGGCCGGGAGCTCATATGCCGTTCGCGGAATGCGATAGCGCGACGACTGGTTGTTGCCGGGATCGCCGGGCGTCTCGATGGTCTCCAGTGGAACGCCGAGTTCGCGGATGTCGTCCTTGTCGCGTTCGAACTGCCGCTCGAGCGTCGAGTTGTCGCCGTAGGCGTCGTAGCGCTGGCGGTAGCCCTGCACCGTCGAGAGGATCTCGTTCTTCGTCAGCCCCGACTCGGTCGCCAGAAGCGCCAGCACCAGGCTGAACAGCCTCTCCTCGACCGGGACAGGCGCGGGCGATTGCTTCTGCGGCGACACGCAAGAATTCTAGTTCGTGCGATGCGGCCTGCGGGCGCACCCCGGCGACCGCACGACGAGCGGCACGATCAGTTCGACGGGGTCGGAAGGATGCCCAGGATGTCGACGACGTAGGCCGTGGCCGAACCGCCCGACGCATCCGGGAGCACGACGAGCACCTCGGAGCCGACGGTCTGCCCCACCAGGAACGGCGTGATTCCGGCCGGCGTGGTCGACGAAGAGCCGGTGGACGGGGTGTCGGACATCTCCCAGAGTTGCGGCGTTCCGTCTTCCCAGGTGGAGGAGGCCACCTTGTCGGGCGTCGCGTACGACACCGCCAGCGACTGCACGATGATCGAGTCGCCGGTGGCGACGACCGTTCCGTCGCCCTTCTTGAGCAGCGCCGACTTCGCCTCGGTGGGCGTGTCGCCGGAGACGATCGTGATGCCGGGGCGACCCGTGGAGTCGTGCACGACGCTCGGGAAGCCGGACTGGGCAGGCTGGTCGGCGCCGGTCGCGGCGCGCGGGAAGGTCGAGGTGATGTCGAACACCATGACCACCGATCCGGTGGCTCCGCTGAAGATCGCGGTGGCCTGGTCGTTCGGGAGCACGATCGCGACGCGCTCACCGGCGCTGGTGCAGAGGAGCCCGTTGCGGAGGCCCTCCGGCAGCGAGTCGGCGACCACGAGGGCCGTGGACTGCGGGGCGCCGGCGGCTGCTCCGGTCTCGCCGTCGTAGACCGTGTAGTCGACCACCACGGTGCTGCCGGGGCCTACCAGCTCGCCCGACCCGGGGATGAGCACCGAACGCTCGGCGTGCTCCGCGACTAGCGGGAAGGGGAAGGTGGCTGCCGGGTCGGCGCCCAGATCACCCGTGGCGGTGACGGCCTCACTCGAGTCACCGGACGGCGTCGCCGTCGAGCAGTCGGGAGCGGCGGGCGAGCCGCTGCATGCGGCGAGCGAGAGCAACAGCCCTGCCGACAGAATGAGCGCGAGAGACTTGCGCACGGATCCTCATTTCCTGCATTCGACGAGCCGTCGGCCCGGTGAGCGAAACTATCCTATTTCATCGTCGGGATGCTGGATTCCGCCTGACTCCCGCTCCTCGCGGGCCTTGGCGGCATCCGCGGTCGCGGTGGCGGCCCGCACGCGCTTGCGCAGGCTCTTCGCGCTGATGCCGCGCTCCCCCAGGGCGCCCGGGGTCCAGGCCTCGACGTCCTCCTCCGAGAAGTCGCTCTTCGAAGCGCGGCGCTTGAGCTCGGGCAGGATGGCGCCGGGCGCGAGGCGCCGGGCCGTCACCAGGAAGCCGGTGTGGCCGATCATCCGGTGATCCGGCCGCACGGCGAGTCCTTCGACGTGCCAGCCCCGCACCATGGTCTCGCTCGGGATCGGGTTGGTGAAGACATCCGATTCGCGGATCGCCTCGACCACCCGGGAGAGCTGGGTCACCGTCGCGACGTAGCAGAGCACCACGCCGCCGGGCTTGAGTGCGGCCGCGACCACGTCGATGCACTCCCACGGCGCGAGCATGTCGAGCACCACGCGGTCGACGGTGTGATCGGGATGTGTGGCGGGCAGGGCCTCGACCAGGTCGCCGACCGTGACCGTCCACTCCTCGGGGTCGCGGCCGAAGTAGGCCGCCACGTTCGCCCGCGCCACGTCGGCGAACTCGTCGCGGCGTTCGAAGCTCGAGAGGTGACCCTCCGGGCCGATGGCGCGGAGCAGCCACAGCGAGAGCGCTCCGGAACCGACTCCGGCCTCGACCACGGTGGCTCCCGGGAACACGTCGGCCTGCGCGAGGATCTGCGCGGCATCCTTGGGGTAGATGATCGCGGCGCCGCGCGGCATCGACATCACGAAGTCGGTCAGCAGCGGTCGCAGGGCGAGGTGCTCGACGCCCACCGAGTTCTTCACCACCGAGCCGTCGGGCAGGCCGATCAGAGCGTCGTGGTCGATGAAACCGCGGTGGGTGTGGAAGACCTTTCCCGATTCGAGGGTGATGCTGTTGAGCTTCCCCTTCGGGCCGGTGAGCTGCACGCGGTCGCCCTCGCGGAACGGTCCGCTGTACTGCGCGGTCATGCGCTCTGCTCCGTCCGGACCTCGGCCAGAACGGCCGCGAGGTCATCAGGCGTCACGCCCTCCAGCGTCGTCCAGATGCGGTCGGCGCCGGAGTCGTCGAGGTTCAGGAGGTGCTGCACGCCGATCACGGCGGCTCCGGAGGCGACGGCGGAGGTGACCCCGGTGACCGAGTCCTCGATGGCGACGGTGTGGGCGATGTCGACACCCAGCGTCGCGGCGGCGGTGAGGTAGGCCTCGGGATGCGGCTTCATCTCGGTCACGGCGTCGGCCGACACGATGGTGGCGAAGACGTCGGCCGGCGCGAAATCGGCGACGTGGCGCGCCATCCGCCCGATCGACATGGTCACGAGCGCCTGCGGCACGCCGCGCCCGTGCAGGGCGGTGAGGAGCTCCAGGGCGCCGGGACGCCAGGGCACGTGCTTGCTGATCTGCTCCATCACGCGGGTCGAGAGCAGCTGGATGATCTCGTCGGCCGGCATGTCGACGCCGAACTCCTGCATGATGCGGGCGCTGCGGTCGAGACCGGAGCCCACCAGGGTCATCGCGGCCTCGTGCGTCCAGGTGCCGCCGAACGACTCCACCAGCTTCTCCTGGGCGCGCATCCAGTACGGCTCGGTGTCGACGATGGTGCCGTCCATGTCCCAGAGGACTGCGGCGGGCAGGGCGAGTGGGGATTCGGTCACGGGCGTCAAGTCTACGGCGTTGCGATCCGGCCTCACTTTTCCCCCGCTCCCGATGGAACGCCTATCCTTGACTGACGGCGCCCGCACCGCGCGGTCGTCTCGGCAACACGGCTCGGAAGGCAGTGAGGTACCCATCACGGCGACAGATAACGGATTCCTCCGCGGACGACTGCTGCTGGTCGCGTTCGAAGGCTGGAACGACGCCGGCGAAGCGGCCACCGGAGCCCTCCGGGTGCTCAAGGAGCAGCTCGAGGTCGTTCCGATCACCGAGGTCGACACCGAGGAGTACTTCGACTTCCAGTTCAACCGGCCCACGGTCTCCACCGACGACGAAGGCCGGCGTGTCCTGACCTGGCCCGGCGCCACCGTCTACGGGCCGGATGCCGCACTCGACGCCGAGGCCGCGCCCACGCCCGGCGCATCCGTCGAGGCCGGTGACGATTCGCACGTCTACCTGCTGATCGGCTCCGAGCCCTCCCGGAACTGGAAGAAGTTCACCGCGGAGGTCGTATCGACCGCTCTGGCGGAAGACATCAGCGGGGTCGTGCTGCTCGGCGCGATGCTCGCCGACGTGCCGCACACCCGGCCCATCTCCGTCTTCGCCACGAGCGAGAACCCGCTCGTGCGCAGCGAGCTCGACATCGAGCGCAGCTCCTACGAGGGGCCCGTCGGCATCCTCAGCGTCATCGCCGACGCTGCGGAGAGTGCAGGAATCCCCGCCATCTCCATCTGGGCCTCCGTGCCGCACTATGTGCACAACGCGCCCTCACCCAAGGCAACGCTCGCCCTGATCGACAAGATCGAGGAACTCATCGACGTGCAGATCGACCGCGGCGAGCTCGTCGACGAGTCGACCGCGTGGGAGACCGGCATCGACGCCTTGGCGGGCGAAGACGAGGACATGGCGGCGTACATCCAGCAGCTCGAGCAGGCGCGCGACACCGTCGACTCGCCCGAGGCCAGCGGTGAGGCCATCGCCCAGGAGTTCGAACGCTACCTCCGCAAACGCGGCGACGGTCGCGCCGGCGGCGACTCCCGCCCCGACGAGCCCTGGCGCCGGGACTGAGCTAGCTGCCTCGGGCGCCGTGCTCCGCGCGGCGTCCTCGGGCGTCGCCGGTCCCTGCCCGGCGCCGCGCGACATGTTCGCGTGAGGTCGCTTCGCGGCCTCGCGCTCACCCTGGGTCGTCGACAGGGGCCTGTTGCGCGCCATCTCCTGCCAGAGTTTCGGCTGACTGATTACAGCTGGATTCCCAGAAGGGCATCCAGTACCTGGACAGCGAGAGCGTTCGAGGGTGCGGAGTGGGGCTGGGTGAACCAGTCGTCGAACTCGTCGAGGGCGCCGGGGGTGTCGAGGTCGTCGTGGAGGCGGATGCGGACCCGCTCGAGCAGGAGCAGGGCGTCATCCGCATCGACGCCCTCGACCAGGGCATCTCCCGTGAGGGGGCGAGACGCGGCGGCGCGCCAGGCGGCGAGGCGCTCGGCGGCGCGGAGCTCGTCGCCGCGGTGCCACTCCCAGTCGTCGCGGTAGCAGTGCGAGAGGATGGCGAGCCGGATCGCGGCGGGCTCCACGCCCGCCTCCCGCAGCTCGGAGACGAGCACCAGGTTGCCGAGCGACTTGCTCATCTTCTCGCCGTCGAAGGCCACCAGGCCGCCGTGGGCGTTGACGCGTGCGAAGCGGCGCCCCGTCAGGGCGGTGGCGTGCGCGGCACTGAACTCGTGGTGCGGGAAGACGAGGTCTCCTCCCCCGCCCTGCACGCAGATGGTGTCGCCGAGCGTCTCGCGGGCGATGACCGAGCATTCGATGTGCCAGCCCGGTCGCCCGCGGCGGATCTTGGGGAGCGACGTGTCCCAGGCCGGCTCGCCGGCCCGTTCCACGCGCCAGAGCAGTGGATCGAGCGGGTCGCGCTTGCCGGGCCGGCCAGGGTCTCCCCCGCGCTCGGCGAACAGACGACTCATCGTCTCCCGGTCGAGACCGCTCTCCGAGCCGAGAACCCACGGCGTCGACCGCTCGGCTGCGGCGATGTCGAAGTACCAGTCCTCTGCGTCGGCCTCGGTCGCATCCGGGGTGGGCACGGTGTACGCGAACCCGGCGGCACGCAGGTCGTCGACGGCGCGCGCGATCTCGTCGATGGTCTCGGTGACGCCGATGTAGGCATCCGGTGGGCGCACGCCCAGCGCCGCCATGTCGGTGCGGAACAGCTCGATCTGGCTGGCCGCGAGCTCTCGCCAATCGACCCCGGTCGCGGCGGCACGCTCGAGCAGCGGGTCGTCGACGTCGGTGATGTTCTGGGTGTACGAGACGTCGAGCCCGGCGTCGATCCACGTGCGGATCAGGGTGTCGAAGGCCAGGTAGGTGGCCGCGTGCCCGATGTGCGTGGCGTCGTAGGGGGTGATCCCACAGACGTAGAGGGTGGCGTCACCCCCGGCCCCCGTGACGGTGGAGTCGAGGAAGCGGCCACTCGAGTCGTCATGGATGCGCGGCGCCTCACCGCGCCCGGGAAGCTCGGGGATGTCGGGTCGGGACCAGGAACGCACCGGTCAAGCTTAGTTGTGTTCGCTGAACGAAAAGCCCGGACGCATGCGCGCTAGGCCGCGATGACGCCGGTCGACAGCAGCACGATCAGCACCACGCCGAGCGCGATCCGGTAGATCACGAACGGGAGGAAGCTGCGCTTGGAGATGTAGCTCATGAAGAACGCGATGACGATGAGCCCCACGATGAACGCGATGATGGTCGCTACGAGGGTCTCGAGCGGACCGAAGCCGCCGGCCGCGGTCTCGCTGCCGCCCAGGCTCTTGGCGACCTGGAACAGACCGCTCCCGAACACCGCCGGGATGGCGAGCAGGAAGGAGTACCGCGCCGCCGCGCGCCGCTCGTACCCCATGAAGAGCCCGGCCGTGATCGTGCCACCGGAACGCGAGACACCCGGGATGAGGGCGAGCGCCTGGGCGAAGCCGAAGATGATGCCGTGCGGGATGGTGAGGTCTTTCAGTCGTCGCCGCTTCGCCCCGACGTAGTCGGCGATGCCGAGCAGGATGCCGAACACGATCAGCGTCGTCGCCACGATCCACAGTGAGCGGAAGGTGGTCTCGATGTCGTCCTGGAAGAGCACGCCGAGGATGACGATCGGGATCGAGCCGATGATGATCAGCCAGCCCATGCGCGCATCCGGGTCGTTGCGAGGGACACGACCGGCCAGCGAGCGCGCCCATCGGCCGATGATCCGCACGATGTCGCGCCAGAAGAACACGACCACCGCGGTCTCGGTGCCCAGCTGGGTGATGGCGGTGAACGCCGCGCCCGGGTCTTTCGCCCCGGGGAGCAGTTCGCCCACGATGCGCAGGTGCGCGCTCGAGGAGATCGGCAGGAACTCGGTCAGTCCCTGAACGAAGCCGAGGATGACGGCGTTGAGAAAGTCCATGTCTCCCTTTGGAGTGATCGTGCGCCGATGCGGGGCATCGGTCGCGCCGGTCGCGGCCACGTGGTCGCAGTGGGGCCTTCCGGCGGCGCGGTGTCAGTACCGCAGCAGCAGGTCGGTCAGAACGTCTGAGCCAAACCCTAGCGCCTCGAGCGGCACGCGCTCGTCAACGCCATGGAACATCGCGGGAAAGTCGAGGGTGGGCGGCAGCTGGAGCGGTGCGAAACCGAATCCGCGGATGCCGAGCAGGCTCAGCGCCTTGTTGTCGGTGCCGCCGGAGAGCAGATACGGCAGCACCTCGGCGCCCGGATCGTGCCGCTGCAGGGACCCGACCATCGCGTCGACGAGCTCGCCGTCGAACGTGGTCTCGAGCCCGATGTCGCGGTGCGAGATCACGATCTCGATGTCCTCGCCCACGATCGCGCGGATCTCCTCGAGCACGGCGTCTTCTTCTCCCGGCAGAACGCGCACGTCGATCATCGCCTCGGCCCGGTCGGGGATGACGTTGTGCTTGTAGCCGGCGGTGAGGCCGGTCGGGTTCGTCGTGGTGCGCAGGGTCGCCGTGATGAACCGGGACGCGGTGCCGGTGGCCAGCGCGATCTCGTCGGGGCTGAGCACCTGCGCGTCCTTGCCGAGCAGGTCGGCGACGCGGTCGAGCAGCTGACGGGTGGTCGCCGTGAGGTGCATCGGCCACTCGCGGGCGCCGATCGCGGCCACCGCCTGCGCCAGTCGCGTGACGGCGTTGTCGCGGTTGATCTGGGAGCCGTGGCCCGCGGTTCCGCGTGCCACGAGCTTCAGCCAGATGAGGGCCTTCTCGCCGGTCTGCACCAGGTACGCACGCTTGCCTTCGAGGTCGATGGAGTAGCCGCCCACCTCGCTGATGGCCTCGGTGGCTCTGGCGAACAAATCGGGATGCTCCGTCACCAGATGGTGGGAGCCGAACACTCCCCCGTTCTCCTCGTCGGCGAAGAACGCCACCACGAGGTCGCGCTCGGGCTGCTGCCCGCTGGAGAGGATGCGGTCGAGTGCGGTGACGATCATCGCATCCATGTTCTTCATGTCCACCGCCCCGCGCCCCCAGAGCATGCCGTCGGCGACCACGCCGCCGAAGGGGTCGACCGACCAGTCCTCGGCGATGGCGGGCACGACATCCGTGTGGCCGTGAACGACGAGCGCGGGCTTGGAGCGGTCGCGGCCCTCCACCCGGGTCACGATGCTGGTGCGCCGAGGCGCCGCGTCGAACGAGTGCACCGTGAGGCCCAGCCGTTCCAGGTGGGCGGCGAGGTACTCGGCCGCCTCGGTCTCGCCGTTCGACCGGCCCTCCCCGAAGTTCGACGTGTCGAACCGGATGAGGTCTCGCGCGATGCGTGTCGTCAGGTCGGGTTCGGTGCCTCGAGGAGTGGACGTCATACCCCTCACGCTACCCGTCCGCGGCAGCCGAGCCGGTGGATTTGCCGGGTGCGCATCCGTGCTATTGTCTTTCCTTGGCTGGTTGAGCAATCAATCACCGGCACCTGTCCGGGTGGCGGAAATGGCAGACGCGCTAGCTTGAGGTGCTAGTGCCCGTATAGGGCGTGGGGGTTCAAGTCCCCCCTCGGACACACTGGTTGAGACAGTGAAAAGAAAAGAAGACCCGGCATGACGCCGGGTCTTCTTTTCGTTAACCCGCATCCTCTACGCTCGTAAAAAAGTAGAGAAAGGTTTCACACACTCATGGCCGATTTGATCGTCATCTCCTTCGACAACGAAAAGGACGCCGAGGGCGCCTATGAGAAGGTTCAGGAGCTCCAGGGCGATCTCATCGTCGAGCTCTCCGGACTCGCCCTCGTCAAGGTCGACGAGCAGGGCAAGACCCACGTGGAGCACCCCGGTGCGGCCGGCAACATCGGACTCGGAGCCGCCGGGGGCGCCCTCTTCGGCACGCTCATCGGCATCCTGTTCTTCGTGCCGTTCTTCGGCCTCGTGTTCGGCGGCCTGATCGGCGCGCTGTTCGCCGGCATCGACAAGACGGGCCTCAACAGCGAGTTCCGCTCCCAGGTGAAGGAGTCGGTCTCGGCCGGCAAGTCCGCCGTGGTCATCTACGCGGTGAAGCTCACCGAGGACAAGTTCGCCGCCGCGCTCGCGCCCTTCAACGGGAAGGTCATCAAGACCTCGCTGAGCGAAGAGGATGAGAAGGCCCTCATCCATGACCTCGCCGACCAGCCCCAGGCGTAGTCTTAGTCGCACCGACGGGAGGAGAGCACCATGGGAATCGTGACCCCAGGATTCTTCGGGAAGAGGCGTGAGGCCGACCCTCATCTGCCGCCCGGCCAGTACGAGACCAAGGATTTCCCGGTGCTCTCCGCCGGTCCGACCCCCAACATCCACGATGGTGAGTGGGAGTTCTCGATCACCAACGAGTCCGGCGACGTGAAGCGCTGGTCGTGGGACGAGTTCATGGACCTGCCCATCGAGAACATCGACACCGACATCCACTGCGTCACCCGGTGGTCGAAGTTCGACACGAAGTGGCGGGGCGTCTCGCTCGACACGCTCTTCGCCGACGTCGAGACGGATGCGCCGTTCACGATGGCGCACTCCTACGGTGGATACACCACCAACGTCCCGCTCGAAGACCTGCTCGAGGGCAAGGCCTGGGTGGCGTTCGAGTTCGACGGCGAACCCCTCGACCCGGAACACGGCGGACCGGCGCGACTGCTCGTGCCGCACCTCTACTTCTGGAAGAGCGCGAAGTGGGTCACCGGCCTCACGATGCACGAGACCGACGAGCTCGGTTTCTGGGAGGTCAACGGCTACCACGCCTACGGCGACCCGTGGAAGGAACAGCGCTATTACTACGACTCCTGATGCTCGATACTGAGGGCCGATGAAATGGGCTGTGGCCGACGTCGTCGGCGTGCATGAGGAGACTCCCACGGCGCGCACGCTCATGCTGCGTATTCCGGGGTGGACGGGTGCTCTCGCCGGCCAGCACATCGACATCCGGCTGACCGCGCCGGACGGGTACCAGGCCGCGAGGTCGTATTCGTTGTCGTCCGCCTGCGGCTCCGAGCTGGCGGCGGTGAGCGTCGAGCTGATGCCCGACGGTGAGGTCTCGCCGTATCTCGTGCGTGGGGTGAGCGTGGGAGATCAGCTCGAGGTGCTCGGACCGCTCGGTGGCTGGTTCGTGTGGCGGCCGACGCAACCGGAGCCCATCCGTCTCATCGGCGGCGGGTCGGGCATCGCGCCACTCGTGTCCATCCTGCGCACGCATGCCGAAGCCAAGAGCACCGCTCCGGCGCACCTGCTCTACTCGGTTCGCTCCCCCGATTACGTCTACTTCCACGACGAGCTCGACTCCCTGGCCGAAGCCGCCAACGCCGAGGTCACGATCCAATACACCCGCCATGCCCCTCAGGGCTGGACGGGCACCGTTGGCCGACTGGATGGCGCCCGCGTGGCCTCGTGGGCGGCGGACACGGCTCCGGCCGACGGTGGCGTGATCTCCACCTACATCTGCGGCCCCACCCGCTTCGTCGAGCTGGCCGCCGACACCCTCGTCGCCGGCGGCGCCGACCCCATGTCGGTCAAGACGGAGCGTTTCGGCGGAGCGTAGCGGTCGAGGGCTGGTTCGCCTTCACCACGCACCACTCGTTGCCCTCGGGGTCGAGGAGCACCTGGAACGTGCCGACCAAGTCGCTGTGCAGCGGACCCTGACGAACGGCGCCCAGCCGCTCGGCGTCGTCCGTCGCCGAGGGCACGTCGTCGACCGCGACGTCGAGGTGCACGCGGTTCTTCACGCTCTTGCCCTCCGGCACGCGCTGGAACGCGATCCGGAGTCCGGACGGCGCATCGAAGAACGACCAGTCGGCGCTCCGATCGGTGGGCGCCGTGCCCCCGAGCACCTGGTGCCAGAATCGCACCAGGGCCGCCGGTTCCGCGCAGTCGAACACGACCTCGTCGAGGGAGCCGAGCATCCTGTCACCTCACCCCGCTCATCATCTTCCTCACCCACGGCGTGACGGCCACGAGCGCGGCGCCCACACCGATCGCCACGAGGCCCGAGATGCCGAAGTAGGGCACCTCGTTGTTCTCGTTGTAGAAGCCCGCCAGGATGCCCGACAGGGCCGTCCCGAGCGCGATGGAGAGGAAGAACAGGGCCACCATCTGCGTCTTGAACATCGCCGGCGCCAGCTTCGTCGAGAGCGAGAGCCCGACCGGTGAGAGGAGGAGCTCGGCGATGGTGAAGACGAAGAGGATGCCCACGAGGCCGATCAGCGGGGTGCCGTGCGCGCCGGTGCCGGAGAACGGGATGAACAACAGGAACGCGATCCCCATGACGACCGCGGCGGCGGCGAACTTGTAGGGCGTGGCGGGCTGCTTGGCGCCCCACTTGGTCCAGATGGCGGCGAAGACGCCCGACAGGATGATGATGAAGATCGGGTTGATCGACTGCACCCACGCCACCGGCATCTCCCAGCCGAAGAGGTTGAGGTTCAGCCGATCGTTGGCGTAGATCGTGACCACGGTGAACTGCTGCTGGTAGAGCGACCAGAACGCCACACTCGTGATGAACATCGGGATGAACGAGAACACCCGTTTGCGTTCGACCCCGGTGATGCGCTTGGACGACAGGATGATCACGAAGTAGGCGATCGAAGCGGCGAGCGTGATGATGGCCACGGCATCCGCCAGGTTGCCGGCGTTGAGCACACCGATCAGCACGGCGACCACGATCAGCACCACGGCTCCCACGGCGACGCCCACCATGATCAGGCGGTGCTTGCGCGGCAACGGGTTGGGCACCTCCTTCGACTCGGGCGGCAGCGAACGACGGCCGAACGAGTACTGGATGAGCCCGATCGCCATGCCCACCGCGGCGACTCCGAAGCCGACGTGGAACCCGAAGGAGGTCTGCAGGAGGCCCGTGAGCAGCGGGCCGAGGAACGCCCCGAGGTTGATGCCCAGGTAGAAGATCGAGAACCCGGCGTCGCGCCGGATGTCCTTCTCGCCGTAGAGGGTGCCGACCACCGAGGTGGCGTTGGCCTTCACCCCGCCGGAGCCGAGCGCGATGAGGATGAGCCCCGCCGCGAGGCCGGGGATGCCGGGGACGAGCGAGAGGGCGATGTGCCCCGCCATCACGACGATGGCGGCGTAGAACAGGGTGCGCTCGGAGCCCAGCAGCCGGTCGGCGAGCCACGCCCCGAGGATGGTGGCGAGGTACACCGATCCGCCGTACGCCCCCACGATCCCCACCGCGACGGGCTTCGGGATGCCGAGACCGCCTTCGGCCACCGTGTAGAACATGTACAGCAGCAGGATGCCCTGCATGCCGTAGAACGAGAAGCGCTCCCACATCTCCACCCCGAAGATGTGTACGAGGGCGAAGGGCTGCCCGAAGAAGGTGCGCTCCTTCTTCGTCGGAGCTCCGGGAGGCAGCGCTGTCTCAGTCGTCATGCAGCCATAGTGGCACGGCGCCGTTGTCACGGCTGCGAACGCCCCACCCCGCTTTCACGGGTCAGGACGGCCGATCCGATGCCCGTCGAACCGTCTACGCCGAGCGCTGGAAACAGAGCAATCGGTCGCGCCCGTCCCACGACTGCACCCGCTCGAACCCCCCGCGATTCGTAGAGGCGGATCGCGCCGGTGCGCCAGTCCCACACCGAGAGCCGGAGCACGTCGGTGCCGGAATGCTCGGCGATCGCCGCGTCGAGCAACGCCGAGCTGATGCCGCGACCACGCAGGTGCGGCGCGGCCCAGAGCCGTTTGATCTCGGCTCCCTCGCCGTGCGGCTTCACGACCACCACGCCGACGACCTCGTGGTCGACCTCGGCCACCAGCACCCGACAGCCCTCGTAGGCCTTCCGCGGATCATCCACCTCGTCCTGATACGACCGCGGAAGGAGCGCGTCGCCCGCGAGTGACGGAGAAAGGCCTCGCTCGGCCTTCTCCTGTTCGGTCTGGCGGAGGTATTCTCGCGCGGCCGCGCCGACGGCGGAGGCATCGGCGCCCGCGAGATCCGCTTGCCTGATCACCACCATGGTCAGTGACCGGCCGACATCCACTTGCGCACGGTGACGATGCGCGCCTGGAGCTGGGTGACGCTCGCCTGAGCGACCGCGGGGCCGCCGCAGATCCGGCGGAGTTCGGCGTGGATGAGGCCGTGCGGCTCGTTCGAGGTCTTCGACCACAGGCCCACCAGGCTGTTCAGGAGCGATCGCTGCTCCTTGAGGGTGCGGTAGAGGGGCGCCGGCACTCCCCCGTCGTCGTTGGCAGGCGTCGCCGCCTTGTTCGTCTTGGCGTGCTTCTGCTGACGCGCCTGACGGTGCTGCAGGAGGTCCTTCACCTGTTCGGGCTCCAGGATGCCGGGCAGCCCCAGGAAGTCGAGCTCCTCTTCCGAGCCCACCACGGCTTCGAAACCGAACTCGCCGCCGTCGTACACGACGCGGTCGAAGGTGGCGCCCGAGCTGATGGCCTGGAACGCGAACTCGTCCATGAGCCGCTCCGACGCCTTCTCGTCGCGGTTGGCCTCGGCCATCATGGCGTCTTCGGGGTTGTAGAAGTCGCCCTCGGGGTTCGATCCGTCGTCGCGTTTGTCGAGGGCGTGGTCACGCTCGAGCTCGAGCTGAGCGGCCAGCGCCATCAGCGACGGCACGTTGGGAAGGAAGATCGAGGCCGTCTCGCCGCGACGCCGGGCCCGCACGAAGCGGCCCACCGCCTGTGCGAAGAAGAGTGGGGTCGAGGCACTCGTGGCGTAGACGCCCACCGCGAGCCGGGGCACGTCGACGCCTTCCGACACCATCCGCACCGCCACCATCCAGCGTTTCGACGACTCCGAGAACTGCTGGATGCGGTCGGACGCCTCCTTCTCGTCGGAGAGCACCACGGTGACGGATTCGCCGGAGATCCCCTCGAGGATGGCGGCGTAGGCGCGTGCCACGGTCTGGTCGGTGGCGATCACGAGCCCACCGGCATCCGGGATCGCCTGGCGCACCTCGGAGAGCCGCTTGTCGGCCGCTCCGAGCACCTGCGGGATCCACTCGCCGTTCGGGTCGAGCGCCGTGCGCCAGGCCTGCGAGGTGATGTCCTTGGTGTTGCCCTCGCCGAGCCGCGCCTCCATCTCGTCGCCGGCCTTGGTGCGCCAGCGCATGTGCCCGGCGTAGACCATGAAGAGCACGGGCCGCACGACACCGTCTTTGAGGGCACGCCCGTAGCCGTAGCTGTAGTCGCTGCGGGAGACGCGGATGCCGTGCTCGTCGGCCAGGTATTCCACGAACGGGATGGGTGACGTGTCGGAGCGGAACGGCGTCCCGGTGAGCGCGAGGCGCCGGGTGGCGGGCTCGAAGGCCTCGCGCACCGCCTCGCCCCAGCTGAGGGCGTCGCCGCCGTGGTGCACCTCGTCGAGGATGACGAGCGTGTTCGCGCCCTGGGTGAGCTCTCGGTGCAGCACCGGGCGCGCCGCCACCTGCGCGTAGGTGAGCGCCACCCCGTGGAAGTGCCGCCCGAAGCGCGACTCGCTGTTCTTGAACCCCGGGTTCAGGCGCACGCCGGCCCGATCGGCGGCATCCGCCCACTGGCGCTTGAGGTGTTCGGTGGGCGCGACGACGATCACGCGGTCGACGGTGCGACGGTGCAGCAGCTCGGAGGCGAGCCGGAGCGCGAAGGTCGTCTTGCCGGCGCCGGGTGTCGCGGCGGCGAGGAAGTCACGGGGCTCGTGCTCGAAGTAGGCGGTCAACGCCTCCTCCTGCCAGGCCCGCAGGCGGCCCGCGGTGCCCCACGGCGCGCGGCCCGGGAAGGAGGGTGGGAGGTGCCCTGCTGCGCTCGTGCCCGGTGCGGGTTCGAACAGCGGCAGGTTGGTCACGATGTTCGAGGATACCCCGTGCCGCTGACACCGTCGGCGAGTCGCCGGAGAACGATCGGAGGTGCGCTCCATGACACCGTCGGTCGTGAGGCTTACGCTGGAAGGCGGTTCGAAAGGAGCATCCGCTGATGACCCAGCCCCACCCCTGGCGGCGTTACGTCGCGCTCGGTGATTCGTTCACGGAAGGCATCGGAGATCCGGAGCCGGGCAGCCCGGGCGGCTACCGCGGCTGGGCCGATCGCGTGGCGGAGACGCTCGCCGCGACGGCCGACGGGGAGTTCTCCTACGCGAACCTCGCCATCCGGGGCCGCCTGCTGCAGCAGATCGTCGACGAGCAGATCGAGCCCGCCCTCGCCCTGCAGCCCGATCTCATCACCATCTCCGCGGGCGGCAACGACGTCATCCGTCCCGGCACCGATCCCGACGACATCGCGGCCCGCTTCGAGGTGGGCATCCGGAGGCTGCGGCAGGACGACGCGACCGTGGCCATCTTCACCGGAGTCGACACCAGTTTCACGCCGGTGTTCCGCGGCATCCGGGGCAAGGTGGCGATCTACAACGAGAACCTCCGGGTGATCGCCGATCGCTACGACTGCATCGTGGTCGACCAGTGGGGACTCAAGGCCATCCAGAATTCCCGCATGTGGGCCGACGACCGCCTGCACCTCAACGCGCTCGGCCACCACGAGGTGGCCCGGCGGGTGCTCGAGGCGCTCAACGTCGACAACGACCTGCAACCGGGCGAACCCGAACCGCTCCCCCGCACGAGCTGGCGGCAGGCCCGAGCCGAGGATCTGGTGTGGGCACGGGTGCACCTGGTGCCCTGGGTCATCCGCCGCATCACGCACCGCTCGTCGGGCGACGGTGTCGCTCCGAAGCGCCCCACTCCCGAGCCCGTGTACGTGTCGAAGGATGCCCCGGAGCGGTGAAGAAGCCGAGGTGGTAGTCAGCGGAACGGGTGCGTGAGCTTCCACCAGGCGTCGGGGCCGTCGAGCTCCTCCGAGAGCGTGAGCGGCACCGTGAGCTCGCCGCCGCCGAGGGTCGTCCCCGTCACGGTGTAGCGCGCGGTGCCGACCTCGGTTCCGGAGGCGCCGCTCGAGACCTGCCGCGCCTCCGCCTCCCGTGCGACCTCCGCCTGCGACCACACGGTCTCGCTCAACGAGCCGCCCGCCACGATGTCGGCCTCGGCGCCCCAGGGTGTCGTGTAGCTGCCGATCACATCTCCCGCGTTCACGAGCGGGAGCGTCTGGAATCCGCTCTGAGCACTCTGGAGCAGCGCGAGCACGGCAGCGTGCAACTCGTCCTCCCCGGCGGCGCCGAGCACCACACCGACGAGCTGCACCGTCTGCCCCGAAGCCCCGGCAGAGACGTCGGCCGAGAAGAGCAGGCAGAATCCCGCCTCGTCGGTCGTCCCCGTCTTCACCCCGTCGATGCCGGCGGTGCCGATCAAGGTGTTCGTGTTCTCGATCTCGCCCAGCTGCGGCACCTGGTCGGTCGCGGTCCCAACGATGGTGCCGAGCACCGGATCGGCGAGCACCATCGACGCGATCGTCAGCAGGTCGGCCGTGGCACTGCGGCTGCCGGGGTCCAGGCCCGAGGTGTCCACCACAGTCGTGCCGGTCAGGCCGTGGTCGGCCAGCCAGGTGGTGGCGGCCGCCAGGTAGGCCGCGGTCGAACCGAAGGCCCAGTTCGTCAGGGTCACGCTGTAGTTGTTGGCGGACTCGAGCATCATGATCTCGATCACCTGGCGCTCCGAGAGCACCTGTCCGGGATAGACGGATGCCCACGAACCGCCGGCCGCGATCGTCGCCTGAAGGATGGCCGTGTCGGCCTCCGTCATCGTCAGCTCGGGCCCGTCGCCGCCCTCGGGGATGGGCTTGGCGTCGAGCACCACCAGGGCGGTGATCGACTTCGTGATGCTCGCGATGGGCAAGGGATCGGCCGATCCGCTCGTGCCGAGCGCCGTGACGTCGGCGCCCCCCGCCGCGATCCCGATCGCACTCGCTCCGGTTCCGGGTGTGGCGAGGGTGACGGGCGTCGACGCCAGAGGGGCGGCTTCCGGGATGACAGCGGTCGCGGCCGGGACGGGCGACAACAGCGCGACGGGAACGTAGGTGCCCAGCAGGGCGACGATCACCAGCAGCGAGCCCACCACGATCCGCCGCCGCCGGTAGTGCGCACGGCTAGGACTCACCCGGCCATCCTAATTCGTCGAGGTGCGACGACGGGTCACATGAGCCCGCCGTCGACGGACCGCAGCACGACCGGCTCCTCCTCCGGAACGAGCACCGCCGTGTCGCGGTTGAGGCTCTCGCCGCGGTAGTACGCCTTCGATTGGGGGAAGAAGAACCACACCACCATGAGCACCGCCCCCACCGCGAGGGCGCCGATTCCGATGACGAACACGCCGCCGATGCCGAAGATGACCGTGTAGCCGTAGTCGGGGTCGTACATGTCGATGGCCGACTGCACGAACGCCGCCGTGAGCATCAGGCCGCCGAGGAGCGGGAACAGGCCCTTGAACAGGAAGTTGCGCATCCCGGTGAAGATCTCGCGGCGGAAGTACCAGACGCAGGAGTAGGCCGTGATGGCGTAGTAGAAGGCGATGGCGAGGCCCAGCGACAGGATGGTGTCGGAGAGGATGTTCTCGCTCACCAGGGTCATGCCGATGTAGAAGGCCACCGCCACCACGCTCATGAAGATCGTGGCGAAACGCGGAGTGCGGAACTTCGGGTGGATGCGCCCGAAGGCGGCGGGCAGCGCCTTGTAGGTGGCCATCGCGAGGGTGCCGCGGGCGGTGGGCAGGATCGTCGTCTGCGTCGAGGAGATGGCCGACACGCACACGGCGATCACGAGCAGCCAGGCGAACGGCCCGAACAGCGCGTCCTTCAGGGCGAAGAACACGTCCTCCGCGTTGCTCTCGTTGCCGAGCCCCATCCCCGACGTCCCGAGACCCGCGTAGGCCATGGCCGCCACGGTCACCGACACGTAGGTGACGAGCAGGATGACGGTGGACAGCACGGCCGCCCGCCCCGGCGTGCGCTCGGGATCCTTCGTCTCCTCGTTGAGAGCCAGGCAGGTGTCCCAGCCCCAGTAGATGAAGAGGCAGAGCAGGATCGCCTCCGTGAAGCCCGAGAGCGAGGTGAAGGCGAAGGGGTTGAACCAGTCGGCCTGGGGCACCGTCGACCCCTCGGGCGCGGTGCCGGCGAAGACATTCCAGAGCGCGATGCCGACGAAGAGCACGAGCGCGAGGTACTGGATGCCGAGGAGCACGTTCTGCAGCTTCTCGCCGATCTCGAGGCCGCGTACGCTCACGAAAGTCATCACGGCGATGAACACGACGCCGGTCGCGGTCACGAGGGGCACGTTGTCGTAGAGATCGGGGTTGTTCGTCAGCAACCACAGGTACTTCGCGCCGATCTGCGCGAGGTTCGCCAGCACGATGATGCCGGCCACCGCCACGCCCCAGCCGCCCATCCAGCCCACCCAGGGGCCGAAGGCCTTCGTGGCCCAGGTGAACGTGGTGCCGCAGTCGGGCACGGCGCGGTTCAACTCCCGGTAGGCATACGCGGTGAGGAACATCGGGATGAAGGCGAGGATCATCGCGATCGGCGCCTGAGCGCCCACGGCCAGCACCACGAAACCGATCGTCGCCGCCAACGAGTAGACCGGCGCGGTGGAGGCGAGCCCGATGACCGTCGACCCGAACAGACCGAGGGTTCCGGCGGCCAATCCCTTGCCCGAGGAGGAGCCCGGCGCGGCCGCCGGAACGGTCGTCTTCTCACTCATCGCGGACCTCCCTTGGTTTCGGTAGGGAGAGCATAGCGCTGAGGGGCGCTCAGGTCATGAACCTCAGCGCGTACAGCGCGACGGCGCTCGCCGAGGCCACGTTCAGCGAGTCGACCCCGTGCAGCATGGGGATCTCGACGCGGACGTCGGCCGCCGCCAGGGCGCGCCGGCTCAGTCCGTCACCCTCGGTCCCGAGCACGATCGCGACCCGCTCGGGCCGCGTGGCGGTGAACTCCGGCAGCGACACCGAGTCGTCGCCGAGGGCGAGCGCCGCGATGGTGAACCCCGCCTCGTGCAGCATCGGCGCGGCATCCTTCCACTCGCCGATGCGGGTCCAGGGCACCTGCAGCACCGTTCCCATGCTCACCCGAACGCTCCGCCGGTAGAGCGGATCGGCGCAGCGCGGG
This sequence comes from Herbiconiux sp. UC225_62, assembly GCF_042694625.1. Lineage (GTDB taxonomy): Bacteria > Actinomycetota > Actinomycetes > Actinomycetales > Microbacteriaceae > Herbiconiux. Next base: position 3,797,620 of record NZ_CP170551.1, read on the forward strand.
CTGATGAGCACCGCGTCGGCCCCGAGACCGGCGGCCGAGCGGAAGGCGGCTCCGACATTGGTGTGGTCGACGATGTCTTCGAGCACGACGACCGTGCGCGCCCCGGCCAGCAGCTCCCGCGGGTCGGGGAGCACCGGCCGGTGCATCGAGGCGAGGGCCCCGCGGTGCATCTGGAACCCCGTCAACCGCTCGAGCAGCTCGTCGCTCGCCACGAACACCGGCACCTCGGGGAAGCGTTCCGCGACCCATTCGAGGTCGGGCAGCCACTTCTCCTGCAGCAGCACCGACCGGGGGCGGTGCCCCGCCGCCACCGCGCGCTCGATCACTTTGCTCGACTCGGCGAGGTAGAGGCCGCCTGCCGGTTCGAGGATGCGGCGCAGCGCCACGTCGGTGAGGGCGGCGTAGTCGGAGAGCCCGGGATGGTCGAGCGAGGCGATGCGGATGACGGGCACGAGACCCTTTCTGAGCGGGGGTTCACGGTCAACTCTGCCAGGCTGGAAACATTCCGGAAAACTTCGCTGTTTAGACTCTCAAGTGGCCGGTGCGTTGTACCGGCGAGGAGGTGTCATGGTTTCGCTCGTGTCGTCGGCATCCCACGCGTCGACGGGGATCGCCGTCGACGAGGCGGTCGAGGTGCTCAGCGGCAAGCGGATCGTCGTGCTCACGGGCGCGGGAATCAGCACCGACTCGGGCATCCCCGACTACCGCGGCGAGGGTGCGCCGCCGCGCAATCCGATGACCTTCGACCAGTTCCTCGGCAGCGAGTCGTACCGCAAGCGCTACTGGGCGGGCAGCCACCTGGGCTGGACAATGTTCGACGCGGCGCAGCCGAACGACGGCCACCGCATCCTCGCCGACCTGGAGGACGGCGGGCTGGTCACCGGCGTCGTGACCCAGAACGTCGACGGCCTGCACGCCCGGGCCGGCACGAAGCACCTGGTCGACCTGCACGGGTCGATGGACCGGGTCTCCTGCCTCCGTTGCGGCCAGAGCTACGCCCGCGCGGGCATCGCCCAGCGCATCAGCGAGGCGAACCCCTGGCTCACCGAACCCGAACTCGTGCGGATGGCCCCCGACGGCGACGCCGAGGTGGCCGAGTACGAGGCCTTCGTGGTTCCGGCCTGCACCGTGTGCGGCGGCACGCTCAAGCCCGACGTGGTGTTCTTCGGGGAGTTCATCCCCACCGAGAAGTTCGCCGAGGCCTCCTCGATGGTGGCGTCGTCGGACGCGATGATCATCGCGGGCTCCTCGCTCGTGGTGAACTCGGGCATCCGTCTGCTGGAGCAGGCCCGCCGTCGCAAGCTGCCCGTCGTCATCGTGAACCGGGGCGTCACGAAGGGCGACGGCCGCGCGACCGTGAAGATCGACGCCGGCACCACCGAGACCCTCCGCGCCATCGCCGCCCGCCTCCTTCCCTGACCGGGCCGCCCTCTAGGATGGGGGCGATGACTACCTTCACCTTCGTGCGGCACGGCCAGACCGACTGGAACTTCGAGAAGCGCATCCAGGGCTCGACCGACATCCCGCTCAACGAGACCGGGAGGCAGCAGGCGCGCGAGACCGGCGCGGCCCTGGCCGAGCGCTCCTGGGACGGCATCGTCGCGAGCCCTCTCAGCCGCGCGCGGGAGACCGCGGAGATCATCGCCGGCATCGTCGGTCTGCCCGAACCCGAGTTGGTCGACGCCCTGGTCGAGCGCAGCTACGGCGAGGTCGAGGGGCTCAACGCCGCCGAACTCGCGGTGCGTTTCCCGGATCCGATGGCCGAGGTGCCGGGTCGCGAGAAGCGCTCGCACGTCGTGCGCCGCGTCCTCCCCGCGCTCCAGAAGCTGGCGGAGGAGCATCCGGGCGAGTCGCTCATCGTGGTGTCGCACGGCGGGGTGATCGGATCCCTCATCCGGTACGTCACCGAGAAGATGCTCCCGAAGCAGGGTCACGCCATCCCGAACGGCTCGGCGCACGACTTCGTGGTCGACGGTGGCGAGCTGTCGATCAGCGAGTTCAACGGGGTGCCGATCGACCCGTCAATCCGGTCGCGAGCTCCGCTATCGCTCGAGCTGACGCTGCCCAACTGAACGTCTCGGCCTGCGCGCGCGACGCGAGTGAGCGCCGCCGCCATTCGGCCGGCTGTTCCAACCGGGCCACGGTCGCCGCGAAGCGCGCCGCGTCGCGGGCGGGCGCGTAGAGCGCCGCCTCTCCCCCGATCTCCCGGAAGACGGGGATGTCGCTCACCACGACGGGCGTCCCGTACCCCATCGCCTCCACCAGCGGGATGCCGAAACCCTCGTCGAGCGAAGCCGTCACCAACGCCGTCGCCTGCTGCAGCAGGGCGTGGTACTCGTCGTCGCTGACCCCGTCGTGGAAGACGAGCTGCGCCTCGGGGTCGACGGCCTGCAGGCGCTCCTTGTCGGCATCCGTCGCCCGGCTGAGCAGGTGCAAGGTGTAGCCGGGCAGTTCACCGACGGCGCGCACCAGGGTCTCGACGTTCTTGTAGGGCATGAACGAGCCCATGTAGAGCAACGACTTCGCGCCGGCACGGCTCTCGGCGTCGTCGGCCGCGGCGGAGGCCTCGCCCGGCCCGGGCAGATCGGCGGCGTTCCGCGCCACCACCACGGGCCGCTTGGTGAGATGGTGTTCGGCGATCAGGCCGCGGGTGGTCTCGGAGACCGTGACGACCGCGTCGGCGCGGTTGAGGAGCATCCGTTGCGGCCACCAGGCCTTGTGATAGAGCCGCCAGAGCACGCGCACGAAGGCGGGGAGGTCGTGGGGCGGTTCGGGGTTCGAATAGTAGATCAGGTCGTGCACGGTGAGCGCGAGGCGGTATCGGCGGCCCGCGGTGCCCATGGTCTGCATGGGGCTGATGACGACATCCGGATGCGCGCGGTTGACCTGGCGGGCCAACAGCGGCTCCCGCACGCTGGTGGGGCCCGAGACCATGATCCACGGCAGATCGGGCAGCATCGCGAGCTGGCGCTCGTCGCTGATGATCATGGTGAGGTCGAGCCCGTCGATCTTGGCCAGCTCGCCCACCACACCCGCGGTATAGCGGCTGATGCCGTCGTGCCGGCCGATGCGGGTGTACCGGCAGTCGAAGGCGAGCTTCACGACGACGTGGCCGCCGGCTCGAGGAAGGCGTCGATCGCCCGCGCGGCCTCGATCGGGCGTTCGTAGTGGATGAGGTGCCCGACGTCGTCGAGCACCACCAGGTGCGCGTCGGGCATCGCGTCCCGCAGCCGGTGCTGGGCGGCGAGCGGGGTGATGTCGTCCTTGTCGGCGGCGATCAGCAGGGTGCGTGCGGTGATGCGGCTCGCGTACTCGCTCACGTCGTTGCTGACCGAGGCGCGGAACGCGTCGAGCACCACGGTACGGTTCGCGAAGGCGCTGAAGTAGCGGTGGTGCTGGTCGTGGATCCAGCGACGTAGCGCCTTGTTCTTCGTCTTGGCCATGGTGACGCTGATCACGCGCACCATCACGGGGCTCGACAGGATGACGTGGCCGAGCTTCTCGGGAGCGGCCGCGCCGAGCCGGTAGTAGCCGATGGCGACCCGCGTCATGACGCCGCGCGGTCCCTTCAGGGCGGGGGCTGCGATGGGGTTGATGAGCACCGCGTCGTCGACCTCGATTCCCGGGTGCCCGGGAGTGCCCGCCAGCGCTGCCGCCACCACGATCGACCCGAAGGAGTGGCCCACGATGACCAGCCGCGCCGACGGCGACTCCGCCCGCACCGTCTCCGCGAAGGCGTGGAGCCAGTCGACGTAACCGGACAGATCGTGCACGGCCCGCATCGGGGTCGACACGCCGAAGCCCGGTAGATCGGGCGCGACGATCCGGTAACCGGGATGATTCAGCTGCGCGATCACCGGCTCGAGCCCGTGGTGGTCCCCGCGGTAGCCGTGCACCACGATCATCAGCGTGTCGGCGCGCGCCCGCTCGTCGGCATCCGACCCTGCCGTGCCGTATTCCCACACGTGGGTCTCGCTGCCGGCGACGGGCAGCACCCGGGTGGTGACGGGCATCCGGGAGAGTTCCACGGCGTAGGGCGAGGCGACGGTCATCCGGTCCAGCATAGACGGAGGCCCGTTCTCGTTCCTGTGGTCTGCTGCGCGGCCCTTTGCGTGTCGGTGTCCTGGGCTATCGTGAAAACGTACCCGTAGGCCGGTCATCGATGTTCCGAAAGGACGCCCGTGAACTTCACCGCTCCCATCCAGTTGCCGGGGCTCACGCTCGATCCGCAGTGGTATCGGAGGTCGGTCTTCTACGAGGTCATGATCCGGTCGTTCGTCGATTCCAACGGCGACGGTTTCGGCGACATCGCCGGTCTCATCTCGAAGCTCGACTACCTGCAGTGGCTCGGTATCGACGCTCTCTGGCTGCCGCCGTTCTTCCAGTCGCCGCTGCGCGACGGCGGGTACGACGTCTCCGACTTCAAGGCCGTGCTGCCCGACTACGGCACGGTCGAGGAGTTCCGCGACCTCGTCACCAAGGCCCACGAGCGCAACATGCGCATCATCATGGACTTCCCGCTGAACCACACCTCCGACCAACACGAGTGGTTCCAGCAGTCGCGCGAAGACCCGGAGGGGCCGTACGGCGACTTCTACGTGTGGAGCGACACCGACGAGAAGTACGAGAACATCCGCATCATCTTCGTCGACACCGAGGAGTCGAACTGGACGTTCGATCCTGTGCGCCGGCAGTTCTTCTGGCACCGCTTCTTCTCGCACCAGCCCGACCTCAACTTCGAGAACCCGGCCGTGCAGGAGGCGATCTTCGACATCTGCCGCTTCTGGCTCGACATGGGGGTCGACGGCCTGCGGCTCGACGCGATCCCGTACCTCTTCGAATCCGAGGAGGGCAACGGCGAGGGCGAGCCCAAGACCCACGACTACATCGTGCGGCTGCGGCAGATGATCGACAGCGAGTACCCGGGGCGGATGCTGGTGGCCGAGGCCAACCAGTGGCCGCGCGAGGTCGCCGCCTTCTTCGGCAGCGACGAGGAGCCGGAATGCCACATGGCCTTCGACTTCCCGGTGATGCCCCGCATCTACTATTCGTTGCGGTCGCAGAAGGCCGATGAACTCATCCGGGTGCTGTCGGAGACCACGGCCATCCCCGAGGGCGCCGCGTGGGGCGTGTTCCTGCGCAACCACGACGAGCTGACGCTCGAGATGGTGTCGGAGGAGTACCGGCAGGCGATGTACGGCTGGTACGCCTACGACCCGCGGATGCGGTCGAACATCGGCATCCGGCGCCGGCTCGCTCCTCTGCTCGACAACTCGCGCGCCGAGCTCGAGCTCGCCCACGCCCTGCTCTTCGCCCTGCCCGGCTCGCCGTTCCTCTATTACGGCGACGAGATCGGGATGGGCGACAACATCTGGCTCCCCGACCGCGATTCCTCGCGCACGCCCATGCAGTGGACGCCGGACCGCAACGCCGGCTTCTCCACCGCAGACCCCGGCAAGCTCTTCCTGCCCGTGGTGCAGTCGCTCGTCTACAACTACAACCTGGTGAACGTCGAGTCGCAGCTCGCCCAGTCGCGGTCGCTGCTGCACTGGGTGCGCAACGTCATCCACGTGCGGAAGGCGCACCCCACCTTCGGGCTGGGCTCGATGGAGGTCGTCGGCAGCGACCACGAGTCGGTGCTGGCCTTCGTGCGCTCCTACCAGGGCTCGGGCGCCTACTTCGGAGACGGGCCCGAAGACGTGCTCTGCGTGTTCAGCTTCGCGCACAACCCGGTGTCGGCCACGATCACGGCGCCGGAGTTCGCGGGGCGCCGCCTCTTCGATCTGTTCGGGCACGGCGAGTTCCCCGCGTTCGACGAGAACGGCCGCGTTACGCTCACTTTCGGAACCCAGGCGTTCTACTGGCTGCACGTGGGCCAGTCCACCGAACAAGAACAGGGGCGCTAAGCGGTGCCGATGCCCGAATCATCCCACCCGGTCGTCGTCGAGGTCCCGCTCTTCGACTTCGACGACGAGAGGTTGGATGCGGCGGCGCCCGCTCCGGTCGTGCCCTCGCCCGCCGCGCCCGCGCCGGTCGTCGGCACGGCGACGTCGCAGGCAGTGAACGGCGACGCGCGGGTGGGCTCACTGGTCGTGCTCGAACGCGACCCCGTCGAAGCTCTCGACGCCGATGACACGATCGTCATCGACGTGGATGCCGCGGCCGTGCTCGAGACGGGTCGCGCCGCGGTGCTCGAAGACCTCGAAGAGGCCGTGCGGGCCGCTCCCGAGCCCGACCTCGTGGTCGACACCGAGATCACGCTGCCCCTCGTCCCCCGCCCCGCCTGGGCCGACCGGCTGGCGGTCTTCGACCTGGAGACCACCGGCATCGATGTCGAGACCAGTCGCGTGGTGACCGCGAACATCAGCCGGTTGGATGCCGCGGGACAGGTGGTGAGCCGGCGCGACTGGCTCGCCGATCCCGGGGTCCCCATCCCGGAACAGGCCACGGCCGTCCACGGCGTCAGCACCGAGCACGCCCGGGCAGCAGGGCGGCCGGCGGCCGAGGTGGTGGCCGAGATCGTCGCCGAGCTCCGCCGGGTCTTCGACGAGGGCTACGCGCTGGTCGTGTACAACGCGCCCTACGACCTCACACTCCTCAACCGGGAGGCACTCCGTCACGGCGGCGAACCGCTCGTCACCCCGCCCGCGGTGATCGATCCCCTGGTCATCGACAAGCAGATCGATCGCTACCGGAGAGGCAAGCGCACCCTCGAGGTGTCGGCGGCCTTCTACGGCGTCGCGCTCACGGACGCGCACGACGCCGGGGCCGATGCCATCGCCGCCGGGCGCGTCGCCCAGGCCCTGGCGTCGAAGTACGCGGTCGACCTCGACCTCTCGCTGGAGCAGTTGCACGCCGCGCAGGCGGCCTGGCACGACGCCCAGTCCGACTCCTTCGAGGACTACATGCGCCGCACCCGCGACCCCTCGTTCACCTCCCGCCGGGGCTGGCCGGAGTCTCCGCGCCCGGTCTGACCCGCGCCGCCGGCGGTCGACGGGATTCACCCTTGGGCGGCCCGCAGGAGTGCCGCCGCACGCTGAGGGTCGACCCGACTCAGCCGCGCTTTGCCCGCGTTGGATCGCGCGATCCACCGGGCGTCGGGATCACCGCTCCGCGCCCACCGCTCCAGGCGGTCGAAGCCCTCTTCGGGCGCGCCGACGGCCGCGACGCTCCACGCGTAGCCCAGGGCCTGGCGCAGCACCCGCACGTCCTCCCGGCCCCGTCTGGCGGGCACGGGAACATTCATCACGATCTCGGTGATCCGGTCCAGGATGCGCACGGCTCGGCTCGCATCCGCCGTCGCCTTCACGAGCCGCGGCTCCGCGACCCCGGCAGCCACCGCTCGGAGCAGCAGCAGATCCGGCCCGGCCTGTGCGCCGACGTCCACCCATCGTTCGGCAAGGAGCCACAGTCGTTCGCGGTTGGCGGCTCCCACCCGTTGCAGGGCCATCGCGACGCCTTCCCGCACCCGCCAGCGGCTGTCGTCGGCGAGCATCCGGAGTTCGCCCTCCGCTCGTTCGTCGGAGTTCTCGGACACGAGGCGTCCGAGTCCGATCGCGCCGCAGAGGGCGAGGAACTCGTCCGGTGAGGCGGCGAGCTCGGCGATCTGCGTCGCGGTCGCGGCATCCGCCGCCGCCTGAGCCAGCTCGAGGTTCGCGCGCGGGCCCGGCAGGCCCGACCGTGCGGCCAGATACGAAGGCCACTCCCCCGGCGCGAGCGTCGACAGCGCCGAACGGAATTTCTGCCGCGCGCTCATGCCCCCGGTATGCCGAGCGGGACCTCCCGACGGCGAGTGACACCCCTGACGCGAAGAACCCCGCCGACCGGAGCCGACGGGGTTCTTCGTGCTGTGGGGCGGAGACTACTTGCTCGCGCCGCCGAAGCCCTTGTAGCGGCTGTTGAACTTCTCGACGCGACCGGCCGAGTCGAGGATGCGCTGCTTACCGGTGTAGAAGGGGTGCGACTCGGACGAGATCTCCACGTCGATCACCGGGTAGGTGTTGCCGTCTTCCCACTCGATCGTCTTCGACGACGACACGGTCGAACGGGTGAGGAACGTGGCGCCGGACGCGAGGTCGCGGAAGACCACTGCTTCGTACGTGGGGTGGATGTCAGTCTTCATAGTGGTGTCCTAGTTTCACGGCTGGGGATGAAATCGGCGGCCAAACGGGCCAGCTAGAGAGTTTAGCAGATCCCGTCCAGAATGCGGCTCAGGATGCGCGCGCCGTGTAGCGCCCGTCCTCCTCGTTCAAGGTGATCGGCAGACCGAAGGTGGTCTCGAGGTTCTCCGACGTGAGCACCTCGCTGATCGGCCCGCTCGCGACGATCCCGCCGTCGTTCAGCAGCAGGGCGTGCGTGAAGCCGCGCGGGATCTCCTCGACGTGGTGTGTGACCATCACGATCGCCGGCGCTTCGGGTGCCGAGGCGTACCCGCCGAGCAGCTGCAACAGCTCCTCACGGGCTCCCAGGTCGAGCGAGGCGGCCGGCTCGTCGAGCAGCAGCAGCTCCGGATCGGTCATCACCGAACGGGCGATCTGCACGCGCTTCTGCTCGCCGTCGCTGAGCGAGCCGAAAAGCCGCTCGGAGAGGTGGTCGAGCTTCCATTCGGAGAGCACACGCTGGGCGCGACGCAGGTCGATGTCCTCGTAGGCCTCGTTCCAGCGACCGGTGACCGAGTAGGCCGCGGTGAGCACCACGTTCAGCACCGTCTCGTTGCCCGGGAACCGGCGGGCCATGGCGCTCGACGCGAAGCCGACGCGCGGACGCAGCTCGAACAGATCGACCTCGCCGAGCTTGCCGTCGAGCACCTGCACGGTGCCGCCGGACGGGTGGTTCATCGCCGCCGCGATCTGCAGCAGCGTGGTCTTCCCGGCGCCGTTCGGCCCGAGCACCACCCACCGCTGGTCGCCGTCGACCCTCCAGTTCACATCGCTGAGGATTTCATTCCCGTCCCGGGTGACAGAGACGTTCTGGAGGTCGAGCACGTTGGGCATGCAAGAAGTTTATCGGGCGCCGGGGTGTGCATTCGCCGGTCGAGCCGTTCAGAGCAGGGAGCGGTAGATCTCCACGGTCTGCTCCGCGATCGACGACCAGCTGAACTCGGCCTCCGCCCGCGCACGTCCGGCCTCGCCCATCCGCGCCGCCCGCACCGGGTCCGTGACGACCTCGGTCAGGGCGTTCGCGAGGTCGACGACGAAGCGGTCGGGATCGGTCGGCGTTCCGGTGCCGTCCTGCAGCTGGTCGATCGGCACGAGGAGACCGGTGACGCCGTCGTCGACGACCTCCGGGATGCCTCCGGTCGCCGTGCCCACCACGGGCAGTCCGCAGGCCATCGCCTCGAGGTTCACGATGCCGAGGGGCTCGTAGATCGACGGGCACACGAAGACGGTGGCGGCCGTGAGCACGGCGGCGAGAGCGGGCTGGGGCAGGATCTCCTCGATCCACACGATTCCGCCGCGCGTCTCCTGCAGCTCCCGCACCGCGGAACTGACCTCCTCCAGGATGGCGGGCGTGTCGGGCGCGCCGGCGCACAGCACCACCTGCACCTCGGTCGGCAGCAGCGCGATGGCGCGGAGCAGGTACGGCAGGCCCTTCTGCCGGGTGATCCGGCCCACGAACACGACGGTCGGCCGCGTGCTGTCGATCCCGTGCCGGGCGAGCACCTCCTCGTCGTAGTGGGGCTTCCACTTCTCGAGGTCGATGCCGTTGTAGACGACGCTCACCTTCGACTCGTCGAGCGACGGGTAGGAGCGCAGGATGTCGCGGCGCATCCCGCCGCTGACCGCGATGACCGCGTCGGCCGACTCGAAGGCGTCCTTCTCGATCCACGAGGACACGCGGTAGCCGCCGCCGAGCTGCTCGGCCTTCCAGGGGCGAAGTGGTTCGAGCGAGTGCGCGGTCACCACGTGAGGCACGCCTTGCAGCAGCGCCGAGAGGCGGCCGGCGGCGTTGGCGTACCAGGTGTGCGAGTGCACCAGGTCGGTGCCGGCGGTCGCTTCGGCGATCTGCAGGTCGACACCGAGGGTCGTCAGCGCGGGGTTCGCCCCGTCGAGTTCGGTGGGCACGCGGTACGCGAACACGCCCGCCTCGTCGCGCGGCGCTCCGAAGCACCGCACGTTCACGTCGATGTGAGCCCGGAGCCCCTTGACGAGTTCGGCGACGTGCACTCCCGCCCCTCCGTAGACCTCGGGCGGATACTCACGGGAAATCACATCTACTCGCATAGTTGAACGGTAGTACGGGTTGGGGGAAACCTCATTAGGGTTGGGGACATGGCAGCATCAAAGAAGATCTTCGGCATCGTCCTGGCCGGAGGTGAGGGCAAGCGCCTCATGCCCCTCACGGCCGACCGTGCCAAGCCCGGCGTCCCCTTCGGAGGCGGCTACCGCCTCATCGACTTCGCGCTCTCCAACCTCGTGAATTCCGGGCTGCGCCAGATCGTGGTGCTCACCCAGTACAAGTCGCACTCGCTCGACCGCCACGTCTCGCAGACCTGGCACCTCGACGGTCTGCTCAACTCCTACATCGCCTCGGTGCCCGCCCAGCAGCGCCTCGGCAAGCGCTGGTTCAGCGGATCGGCCGACGCCATCCTGCAGTCGCTCAACCTGATCCGCGACGAGAAGCCCGACATCGTGGTCGTGGTCGGCGCCGACCACGTCTACCGCATGGACTTCGAGCAGATGATCCAGGCCCACATCGAATCGGGCAAGGGTGCCACGGTCGCGGCCATCCGACAGCCGATCGAGCTGAGCGATCAGTTCGGCGTCATCCAGACCTCGCCCGACGATCCGACCGTGATCGCCGAGTTCCTCGAGAAGCCGAAGAACGCCGTGGGGCTCGCCGACGCGCCGCACGAGGTGCTCGCCTCGATGGGCAACTACATCTTCGACGCCGATCAGCTGATCGACGCCGTCATCCGCGACGGGGAACGTCCGGAATCGAGCCACGACATGGGCGGCGACATCATCCCGGACTTCGTGGCCGCCGGAAACGCCGCGGTGTACGACCTCAACCGCAACGACGTGCCCGGGTCCACCGACCGCGACCGCTACTACTGGCGCGACGTGGGAACCATCGAGTCGTTCTACGACGCGCATCAAGACCTGATCTCCGCGCTGCCGGTGTTCAACCTCTACAACGAGAAGTGGCCGATCTACACGCAGCAGCTCAACTCCCCGCCAGCGAAGTTCGTGCGCGACAGCAAGGGCAACCCGGGCGTCACCGTGGAGTCGATCGTGTCGCTCGGCTGCCTCATCTCCGGCGCCCGCGTCGAGGGCAGCGTCGTGGGGCCGTGGACGACGGTCGATTCGGGAGCTCTCGTGCAGCAGTCGGTGCTCTTCGACCGGGTCCACATCGAACCGGATGCGGTCGTGCGCCGGGCTATCCTGGACAAGAACGTCGTCGTCCTCGCGGGCGCCCAGGTGGGCGTCGATCCCGAACGCGATCGGGAACGCGGGTTCACCGTGACCGACACGGGAATCACGGTCGTCGGCAAAGGAGTCCGCGTAGTTCCATGACGCAGCAGATGCTGGCACCCGATCCCCTGCCCGCGAGCCAGCACCCCGCTGATCGACCGCGATTCCTCGTCGTCCTCGACGTCGACTCGACACTCATCGAGAACGAAGTCATCGAGATGCTCGGCGATCTGGCCGGATGTCACGCCGAGGTCGCCGAGATCACCGAGCGTGCCATGCGCGGTGAGCTCGACTTCGCGCAGAGCCTCGCGGCCCGCGTCGCATTGCTGGAGGGCCTCCCCGACACCTGCTTCGCCGAGGTCGGTGCCGCCATCCAGGTGACGCAAGGAGTTCCCGCGATGATCGCCGCGGTGCAGGCCGACGGCGGCGCGGTGGGCGTCGTCTCGGGGGGCTTCCACGAGGTCCTCGACCCACTGGCCCAGTCGCTCGGCCTCGACCACTGGCGCGCCAACCGTCTGGGCGTCCGCGACGGCCGCCTCACGGGCGAGGTCTCGGGCCCCATCATCGACCCGCAGAGCAAAGCGGATGCGCTCACCGAGTGGGCGGAGGCACGCGGCATCCCGCTCGCCCACACCCTCGCCGTCGGCGACGGCGCGAACGACCTCCGCATGATGGAGGTCGCCGGCCTCTCCGTCGCCTTCGACGCCCGGCCCCTGGTGCGAGAACACGCCGACGTCATCATGGACCAGCGCGACCTCAGCCAGCTCCTGCCCCTCCTGGGCCTCCGCGGCTAGACCCGCTCGGCTAGTGGCCCATCCCCAGACCACCATCGACCGGGATGACCGCACCCGAGATGTACGCCGCGTCGTCGGAAGCGAGCCAGGCGACCGCCTTGGCCACTTCGGCGGCCGATCCGTAACGCCCGGCCGGGATGCTCTTCTTGTACTCCGCCTGCTGCTCTTCGGGCAGCTCGGCGGTCATGTCGGTCTCGATGAAGCCGGGCGCCACGATGTTGGCCGTGATGCCCCGCGCTCCGAGTTCGCGGGTGATGGACCGCGCGAAGCCGACGAGGGCGCTCTTGGAGGCGCTGTAGTTGACCTGGCCGGGCGAGCCGTAGAGGCCGACCACGCTCGAGATCAGCACGATGCGGCCGAAGCGGGCCTTGAGCATCCCCTTCGACGCCCGCTTCACCACGCGGAACGAGCCGGTGAGGTTCGTGTCCACGACGCTCGTGAAGTCGTCTTCCGACATCCGGAGCAGCAGGGCGTCCTTCGTGATGCCGGCGTTCGCCACCACCACCTCGACGGCGCCGAGCTCCTTCTCCACCTCGGAGAAGGCGGCATCGATCGAGGCGCTGTCGGTCACGTCGGCGATGACGGTGAGGGTTCCCTCCGGCCCCTTCCCGGAGCGGGCGGTCACCGCGACGCGGTGACCCTGGGCCACGAATTCCTCGGCGATGGCGTAGCCGATGCCGCGGTTTCCGCCGGTGACGAGCACGGTGCGAGGAGTGGTGGGAGTTGTCACGGCGAGGTGGTCCTAACTTCGGGGAGACGGTGGTGCCGTACCAGCTTAGGAGCAGTTTCCGAAGCGTAGGCTAGGGGCACACCATGAGACACGCGCCCCAGTCCGTCACGAGCATCCCGCGGTCCCCCGAGGACGAGCGGCGCTCACGCATGACCAAGTACCTGGTCACCATGGGCATCCGCATCGTCTGCCTGGTTCTCATGCTCTTCGTGCAGGGTTGGTGGCTCGCCGTGTGCGCGGCCGGCGCCATCCTGCTGCCCTACTTCGCCGTGGTGCTCGGCAACGTCGGAACCTCGTGGGTCAGCCACGCCGAGCGCCCCACCGCCATCGAGGTGTACCGCCGCCCAGAGGCGGCCGCGCCGGGCGAAGGTGCCGCGAGCACCGACGGCGCGACCACCGAGGAGCCGCGCCCGTGATCTCGCTCGGCCTCGATCCGGCCACCGATGAGTGCTCGCGCGCGCAGTGCCGCGCGGCGGCCACCTGGCGCATCGACTGGCGCAATCCGCGCATCCACGCCGAAGACCGGCGCAAGACCTGGCTGGCCTGCGACGAGCACGTCGACTACCTGCGCGACTTCCTGGAGGCGCGGGACTTCCCGCTCACCGTCTCCCCGTTGGCCTCGGCGGGAGCGGTCGACGCATGACCGGCTGGCGTTTCCTGCTCAGCCGCCGCTGGGCCGGCTACCTCGCGCTCGTCATCGTGTTCGCGATCGTCTGCGTGCTGCTGGCGATGTGGCAGCTCGCACGCCGCGACGAGGCCGTGGCCGAGATCAACCGTGTGGCCACGAACTTCGACGCCGACCCCACTCCGCTCACCACGGCCCTCCCCCAGCTCGACTCCTACGATCCCTCGCAGGAGTGGCTGACCGTCTCGATGCAGGGGCACTACCTCGTCGACGACCAGGTGCTCGTGCGCAACCGGCCGCTCGGCGGCGACGTGGGTTTCGACGTGCTGGTGCCGTTCCAGTTGACGAGCGGCGAGGTCTTCATCGTCGATCGTGGCTGGGTGCCCACCGGTCAGAAGCAGGACGTCCCGGATGCCGTGCCCGCGGCTCCCACGGGAACGGTCTCGGTCGTCGCCCGCCTGAAAGCCGGAGAGCCGCACCTCGACAATCGCAGCGCGGTCGCCGGGCAGATCGCCACGATCGAACTCCCCGTGCTCGCCGACCAGGTCGGGCTGCCGACCTACACCGCCGCCTACGGTCTGCTCGCCTCGGAGAACCCCGCGCCCGCCGAGCGCCCCACGGCGGCCGTGAAGCCGACACCCGACGAAGGCGCCCACCTCTCTTACACCTTCCAGTGGTTCGCGTTCGGGCTGCTCGGGTTCGTGGCACTCGGCTACATCGTGCGGCAGGAGTTCCGCCGCGTGAACGAAGACGACCCGGAGGAACAGGAGCGCGCCGCTGAGCGCGAGCGCCGGCGCCTGGCCCGCAAGACGGATGCTGAGATCGAGGACGAGATCATCGACCGCACGGGGCGGTGACGCTCAGGCCGAGCCGATCAGGTACGCCTGATCAGGCCAGGCTGATGAGGTCGGCGTAGTCCTTGTTCCAGTGGTCCTCGACACCGTCGGGCAGGATGAGCACACGCTCGGGGTTCAGCGCCTCGACGGCACCCTCGTCGTGGCTCACCAGCACGACCGCGCCCTCGTAGTGCGCGAGCGCATCGAGGATCTCCTCGCGGCTCGCCGGATCGAGGTTGTTCGTGGGCTCGTCGAGCAGCAGCACGTTGGCGCCGGAGACGACGATCATCGCCAGAGCGAGTCGTGTCTTCTCGCCACCCGAGAGCACACCGGCGGGCTTGTGCGAGTCGTCCCCGGTGAACAGGAACGAGCCGAGTACCCGACGCGCCTCGGTCTCGGTGAGGTTCGGCGACGCGGACACCATGTTCTCGAGCACGGAGCGCTTCACGTCGATCGTCTCGTGCTCCTGGGCGTAGTAGCCGATCCGGAGCCCGTGCCCCGGTTCGATCTGCCCGGTGTCGGGCTTGTCGACGCCGCCCAGGATGCGCAGCAGCGTCGTCTTGCCGGCACCGTTGAGCCCGAGCACGACCACTTTCGAGCCCCGATCGATCGCCAGGTCGACAGCCGTGAAGATCTCGAGCGAGCCGTAGCTCTTCGAGAGGTTCGACGCCATCAGGGGCGTGCGGCCGCAGGCGACCGGAGTCGGGAACCGCAGTTTGGCCACGCGATCGACCGCGCGTACTTCTTCGAGTCCGGAGAGCATCTTCTCGGCGCGGGCCACCATCTGGTGCGCTGCCGCGGCCTTCGAGGCCTTGGCACCGAAGCGGGCGGCCTGCATCTGCAGCTGGGTGGCCTTCTTCTCGACGTTGACGCGCTCCTTCTTGCGGCGCTCCTCGTCGGCTTCGCGCTGCTTGAGGTAGTTGCGCCAGTTCATGTTGTACACGTCGATGACCTGGCGGTTGGCATCCAGATAGAACACGCGGTTCACCGTCTCGCCCACGAGTTCGATGTCGTGGGAGATCACGATGAAGCCGCCGTTGTAGCTCTTCAGGAACTCGCGGAGCCACACCACCGAGTCGGCGTCGAGGTGGTTGGTGGGCTCGTCGAGGATGAGCGTCTCCGCGTCGGAGAAGAGGATGCGGGCCAGCTCGATGCGCCGCCGCTGGCCGCCCGAGAGCGTCTTGAGCGGCTGGTCGAGGATGCGGTCGGGCAGGCTGAGGTTGCTCGCGATGGACGCCGCTTCGGCCTCGGCAGCGTATCCGCCGAGCGCGTCGAAGCGTTCGGTGAGGTTGCCGTACTTCCTCATGGCGGCTTCGCTGACCTTGGCGTCGCTGCTGGCCATCTCCATCGACGACTGCTGCATGCCGAGCACCAGGGAGCCGAGCCCGCGGGCGTTCAGGATGCGAGTGCGCGCGAGTTCCTCCGGGTCGCCCGAGCGCGGGTCCTGGGGCAGGTAGCCGAGTTCGCCGCTGCGCTGCACGGCGCCACCGGAGGGCTGGAGCTCCCCGGAGAGCACCTTCGTGAGAGTGGTCTTCCCCGCGCCGTTGCGGCCCACGAGGCCGACCTTGTCGCCGGCTCCGACTCGGAACGACACGTCCTCCATGAGGGTACGTGCGCCGACCCGGATGGCCAGGTCTGTAACGCTGAGCACAGAGATATCCACTTCTACTTGCAACGGGGGAACACTCCAGTCTATCCGCCCCGCACCCACCCCCGACCGCGCTCGCCCCCAGCGCAACCCCTTCCCCCGCCGCCTCCGCCCCTCCGCGGGCCTCACTCCGTCGGAAACCGCACTCCTGGCGCACTCCGAGCGACATACGCCCCCACCACCCCGCAGGTTTGCGACTTCCGACGCCGAGGTCACGAGAGCACCAACCCGCGCCGCCGGTGTCGCCCGCTCCAGCGGTGCTCGCCGCGTTCCACGATCGCCCGGATCGTGTCGAGCGTGCGGTGCGGTTGCAGGATCACCTGCGCATAGCTCAAGCGCAGCACCACATACCCCTGTTCAGCCAGGGCGAAGTCGCGCCGCTTGTCGTCGGCGAACGACCTCCTGTCGGAGTGCCACTCCCGCCCGTCTGTCTCGATCACCAGCCGGTCGCCCACAAGGAGATCGACCCGACCCACTCCGCTGATTCGCACCTGCACGCGAGCCTCGATCCCCACGGAGTGCAGAAGCAGGCGCAGGTGCGTCTCGAGCCCGGACTCTGCGGCTCCGTTCGCCAGAGCACCCAACGACGAGTAGCACGCCGGAAGCGGGGCGAGGATGCTCGCCAGTCGCCACTCGCTGATCAGGCCGTGATGCAGGGCCGAGTCCATCGAGGCCACAGCGTCTCGTCGCGGCTGACACATGATCGCGTGCACCAGCGCCAACTCCACCGAATCCACGCCGCCGACGGCGGGCTGCAGACCGTCGAGTTGAAGTGATCGGTGATGCACGACCCCCGGATCGGGCGCGAGATCGTGCGCGAACCGGCGAACCCGGACGTGGCGTCGTTCGTCTTCCCTGGTCCAGATCGCGCGCGTCGCCAGCGCCGATACGCACGCCAGCGTGCCGCCGGCTCGCACCGCCGCGACCACATCACTCGGTGCACCCTGCGGCACGGCGACCCATCCGTTGCGGAGCCGCGAGAGATCTCCCCTCCGCACGGAACGGTCGATCCCCGCTCGATCCGTCCCGAGCTTCATGAGTTCGCCGCACGACGCGACGCCGCCCAACTGGGTCACGAGAACGATCACCGGTTCCATGCCTCGACTGTCGTGCCGTGCGGCCCGACGTCCTGAGCCTCGTGCCGATCTGTGGACGAAATCGCGGACACCGGCTGCGGTGGAGAACGATTGAGGCTGTTCAGAAACGCAAACGTCGCCGCGTCCCAGCCCTATTCGGGGCCGGATGCGGCGACGTTTGCGTTTTCAGACGGGCGGGCGACTCAGATGGAGAAGCCGAGGGCGCGCATCATGTCGCGGCCGTCATCGGTGATCTTGTCGGGGCCCCACGGCGGCATCCACACCCAGTTGATGCGGAACTGCTCCACGACGCCGTCGAGCGCCTCCGCCGTCTGCTCTTCGAGCACGTCGGTGAGCGGGCAGCCGGCCGACGTGAGGGTCATGCTGATGACCAGAGCGTCCTGCTCCGCATCCCAGCCCAGATCGTAGATGAGGCCGAGGTCGACGATGTTCACACCGAGCTCGGGGTCCATCACGTCTTTCAGCGCCTCTTCGACCTGGTCGAAGAGTTTCGGTTCGAGTGTCGTGACCATATCGTTATCCTACGTTCGAGCTTTCGAGAAAGCGATCGTATCCCTCGTTCTCCAGTCGCACGGCGAGCTCGGGGCCGCCTTGCTCGGCCACGCGGCCGGCGACGAACACGTGCACGAAGTCGGGGTGCACGTAACGGAGGATGCGGTTGTAGTGGGTGATGAGGAGGATGCCGAGACCGGTGTTGGCCTTGGCCCGGTTGACTCCTTCGGAGACGACCTTCAGGGCGTCGACGTCGAGCCCGGAGTCCGTCTCGTCGAGCACCGCGAACTTCGGCTTCAGGAGTTCGAGCTGCAGGATCTCGTTGCGCTTCTTCTCGCCGCCCGAGAAGCCCTCGTTGACGTTGCGCTCCCGGAACGACTTGTCCATGCGCAGCGCGCTCATCGACGCGTCGAGGTCTTTGATCCAGCCACGGATCGCCGGCGCCTCGCCGTCGATGGCGGTCTTCGCCGTGCGGAGGAAGTTCGACACCGAGACACCCGGGATCTCCACCGGATACTGCATCGCCAGGAACAGGCCGGCACGAGCGCGCTCGTCGACCGTCTTGGTGAGCATCTCCTCGCCGTCGAGCGTCACGGAGCCGCCCTCGACGTGGTACTTGGGGTGCCCGGCGATCGCGTAGGCGAGAGTCGACTTGCCCGATCCGTTCGGGCCCATGATCGCGTGGGTCTCGCCCTCGCCGATCGTGAGGTCGACCCCGCGGAGGATGTGCTTGGTCCCCTGCTCGGTCTCGACGCTCACCTGGAGGTCTTCGATCTTCAGAACCGACATGCTAATCAATCACTTTCGTCACGGTTGGGTCGATGTAGATGTCCCCGTCGATCACCTGGACCTCGAAGACGGGAACGGGCTCATAGGCCGGGAGCGACAGCGGCTTCCCGGTCTCGAGCGAGAACTTGGAGCCGTGCGCCCAGCACTCGAGGGTGTCGTCCTCGACGAAGCCCTCCGAGAGCGAGATGTCGCCGTGGGTGCAGGTGTCGCCGATGGCGTGGCACTCGCCCGCCGAGTCCTTCACGAGCGCGATCGCCACTCCCCCGACCACGACACGCAGCGCCTGGTTCACGGGAACGTCGTCGAATGCACAGACCTTCTCAGCCATCTCTACTCCGCAGCCTGGGAGCGGATCAGCTCCGCCTCGACGGCCACGGCCAGCCGCTCCTCGAGCGCGGGCGAGCCGATCTGCTGGATGATCTCGGCGAGGAAGCCGCGCACGACGAGCCGCCGCGCCTCTTCTTCCGAGATGCCGCGGGACTGCAGGTAGAAGAGCTGCTCGTCGTCGAACCGGCCGGTCGAGGACGCGTGTCCCGCGCCGACGATGTTGCCGGTCTCGATCTCGAGGTTCGGGATGCTGTCGGCCCGCGTCCCCTCGGAGAGCACGAGGTTGCGGTTCTGCTCGTAGCTGTCGGTGCCGTCGGCGTGCGGGCCGATCAGCACATCGCCCACCCAGACGGTGTGCGCGCCCTTGCCCTGCAGTGCGCCCTTGTAGTTGACCCGACTCCGCGTGTTGGCGGCCACGTGATCGATGTACGGGCGCTGCTCGAGGAACTGGCCGGCATCGGCGAAGTAGAGGCCGAAGGCATCCGTCGACGCACCCTGCTCCACGAGGTGGATGGCGGGGTTGACCCGCACCACCGAGCCGCCGAGCGACACGATGACGTGGCGGAGGTTGGCGTCGCGCCCGACGGTGGCGAAATGACTCGACAGGTGGAGCGCCGAATCCTCCCACTCCTGCACGGTCACGACCGTGAGCTGGGCGCCCTCGCGCACGATGATCTCGACGTTCTCGGCGAGGTTGGCGTCGCCGCTGTGCTCCAGGATGACGGTGCCGCGGCTGTTGGGCGCCGCCTCGATCACGACGTGGGCCGCTCGGGGCGTGTCGCCGAAACCGCCGCGCTGCACGAGCAGCTCGCCGCCTTCTTCACCCGAGACCCGGATGTGCAGCGCCTTCTCGGCGCTCGACCAGGCGTTGGCCGAGGCGCGGTCTTCGGGTGCGCCGGCTGCTCCGATCAACGCGTCGTCGCGCGCGATCCAGTCCACGGCGAAGCCGTCAACGGCCTCGGCCGACACCTCGAGCACGGATCCGTCGAGCGGCTCCGCCGTGAGGTGCGCGATCTTCGCCATCGGCGCGAACTTCCACTCGAACTCCAGCCCGGTGACGGCAGCGAAGTCGTCGGCCGAGGTGGAGGTGAAGCGCTCCGAGCGGGTCTGCACCGGCACGAACGCCGATCCGCCGTCGGAGTGCGCCTGGAATCCGTGCTGAACGGGCTCGACGCGAGCGGTGGGCTCGACGCGAGCGGTGGGCTCGGCTCCCGCGGGAACGGACACGGGTGCGGTTGTTTCGGGTGCCGCCATTTAGCCGACGCTGCCTTCCATGCCCATCTCGATGAGCTTGTTGAGTTCGAGGGCGTATTCCATCGGCAGCTCCCGCGCGATCGGCTCGATGAAGCCGCGCACGATCATCGCCATCGCCTCGTCTTCGGGGAGACCCCGCGACATGAGGTAGAACAACTGCTCCTCGGAGACCTTCGAGACCGTGGCCTCATGACCGAGCTGCACGTCGTCGACCCGGATGTCGATGGCCGGGTAGGTGTCCGACCTCGAGATCGTGTCGACCAGCAGCGCATCGCATCGCACCGTGTTGGCCGAGTGATGCGCGTTCTCCGACATCCGCACCTCGCCGCGGTAACCCGCTCGGCCACCGCCGCGCGCGATCGACTTTGACACGATCGACGACTGCGTGTAGGGCGCCATGTGGATCATCTTCGCGCCGGCGTCCTGGTGCTGGCCGGGACCCGCGAACGCGACCGAGAGCGTCTCGCCCTTGGCGTGCTCGCCCACCAGGTAGATCGACGGGTACTTCATCGTGACCTTGGACCCGATGTTGCCGTCGATCCACTCCATCGTCGCGCCCTCGTGCGCGATCGCACGCTTGGTGACGAGGTTGTAGACGTTGTTCGACCAGTTCTGGATCGTCGTGTAGCGAACGCGGGCGTTCTTCTTCACGATGATCTCGACCACGGCGGAGTGCAGCGAGTCGCTCTTGTAGATGGGAGCGGTGCACCCCTCGATGTAGTGAACGTAGGAGCCCTCGTCGGCGATGATCAGCGTGCGCTCGAACTGGCCCATGTTCTCCGTGTTGATGCGGAAGTAGGCCTGCAGCGGGATCTCGACGTGCACGCCCTTGGGAACGTAGACGAACGATCCGCCCGACCAGACGGCCGTGTTCAACGCCGCGAACTTGTTGTCACCCGAGGGGATGACCGTGCCGAAGTACTCGGTGAAGAACTCGGGGTGCTCCCGCAGCGCGGTGTCGGTGTCCATGAAGATGACGCCCTGGGCCTCGAGGTCTTCACGGATCTGGTGGTACACCACCTCCGACTCGTACTGCGCGGCCACGCCGGAGACGAGGCGCTGACGCTCCGCCTCGGGGATGCCGAGCTTCTCGTAGGTGTTCTTGATGTCGTCGGGCAGGTCGTCCCAGGTCTGGGCCTGCTTCTCCGTGGAGCGCACGAAGTACTTGATGTTGTCGAAGTCGATGCCGGAGAGGTCTGCACCCCAGGTGGGCATGGGCTTGCGGCCGAAGATCTGAAGCGCCTTCAGGCGGTTCTTCAGCATCCACTCCGGTTCGTCTTTGAGCGCCGAGATGTTGGCGACCACTGCCTCGTTGATACCGCGTTGGGCGCTGGCACCGGCCGCGTCGGAGTCGGACCAGCCGAATTCGTAGACACCGAGGTTCTCGAGTTCGGGCCGGTCAATGAGCACGTCTGACATGGCTGACTCCCTTCATTGCTGCTGACAACCTCTAACGAGTCAAAGGTCTCCGACATTCCATCGTCGCATCGATCTATCTGTCGAACCGGCACTCGAAGGGAACCGGGACTTTGGGCGGATTGTTCGCCGGGCGGAAGCTACGCGTTAAGAGCGTGTTCCTGTGTTTCCAGTGTATACGGCCCCGGCTGAGTGCGGGCGAAGAGTTGCGGATGCACATCCAGCAGCACCCGGAGCGCCCCGACCCAGACCAGGGCCGAGCCGAGCAGGTGCAGCACCACGAGCCACTCGGGCAGCCCGATCAGCGCCTGCGTGACGCCGAGCGCCGCCTGCAGCACGACCACCACGACGAAGGTCAGCGCGCGCCGGCGGGCGATCTCCGCGCCCGGGATGCGGGAAAGGGCCACGAGGAGCACGACGCCGAGCGCGAGGGTCGCGAAGCCCAGTACACCGTGCACCACCGCGACATCCGCCCAGACGAAGGCCATGCGCGGCACGTCGGCGGAGTCGCCCGCGTGCGGGCCCGATCCGGTGACCAGCGTTCCCACCAGGATCAGCACCGCGGTGACCGCCACGAGCACCCACGCGAGCCTCCCCACCCAGCGCGGGAAGACGGCATCCGCGGACTGGCTGCGGTGCGCGCGGTGCCAGGTGAGCGTGGTGGTGGTGAGCAGCGCCACGGCGAGCACGAAGTGCATGGCCACGATGTAGGGGTTCAGCTCGCTCAGCACGGTGACCCCGCCGGCCAGAGCG
Organism: Herbiconiux sp. UC225_62; assembly: GCF_042694625.1. Lineage (GTDB taxonomy): Bacteria > Actinomycetota > Actinomycetes > Actinomycetales > Microbacteriaceae > Herbiconiux. The sequence continues at coordinate 3,819,795 of NZ_CP170551.1, forward strand.
TTGATGACGACGAGCCAGAACTGCGACCAGGCGAGCCGCGTCATCGTGCGGTCGCGCGGCGACTGCAGCCGTGCCGCGACGATGGCCCACCCCACGGCCGCGATCAGGACGCCGGTGAGCGCGCGGTTGGTGAACTCGATCACCCCGTGGATGCCGAGCTCGGGCGTCGTGGTGAGGGAGCCGGTGTCGCAGGCGGGCCAGGTGGGGCAGCCGAGCCCCGATCCGGTGACGCGCACCACACCGCCGGTGACGATGATGAGGATGCTCACCACGAGCGCCGCCGTGGTCCCCCAGCGGAGGGCCCGGGGCGTGAGGGTCCAGCGATCGGCGGCCCAGCCGAGGGGTGTCTTCACTGCGCTGCTTTCATCGGGGTGACTCAGAACGGCAGCAGCGGGTCGATCGCCACCGCGAGGAAGATCAGCGTGAGGTAGGTGATGGAGCCGTGGAACACGCGCATCGGCTTGATCGAGAGGTCGCGGATCGAGCGGCTGTAGAGCCGGTGCGACTCGAAGAGGAACCAGGCGCCCGCGGCGACCGCGGTGACCGAGTACACCAGGCCCATGTGCCCGACCGGGATGAGCAGCAGGGAGCACGCCACCATCGCCCAGGCGTAGAGCACGATCTGCAGGCCGACGACGACGCGGCCGCGCACCACCGCGAGCATCGGCACGCCCGCCGTCTTGTAGTCGGTGCGGTACTTCATCGAGAGCGGCCAGTAGTGCGGCGGGGTCCAGAGGAAGATGATGCCGAAGAGGATGAGCGCTTCCCAGGAGAGCGAGTTCGTGACGGCCGCCCAGCCGATGAGCACCGGCATGCAGCCGGCGGTGCCGCCCCAGACGATGTTCTGCGGGGTGCGGCGCTTCAGCACCAGCGTGTAGAGCAGCACGTAGATGAGGATCGCGAGCAGGGAGAGGGATGCCGCGAGCAGGTTGGTGAACACGGCGAGCCACACGATCGAGATGACCCCGATCGTCCACGCGAACACCAGTGCTTCGCGGTCGGAGAGCACCCCCGTGACCAGAGGCCGCTTCGAGGTGCGGTTCATCACGCGGTCGATGTCGCGGTCGAAGTAGCAGTTGAACGCCCCCGCACTGCCGGCGGAGAGGGCGCCGCCGATCAGGGTGGCGAAGACGAGCCAGAGATTCGGGATGCCGTTCTGGGCCAGGATCATGACCGGAACGGTGGTGACGAGAAGGAGCTCGATGACCCGTGGCTTGGTGAGGGCGAAGTACGCCTTCGCCTTCTCCATCGGGCTGATTCGCCGATGCTCGATCCGGCCGTCAACCGCTACGTCCATTACTCCTCATTACGTGCCCGTTGGTGAACCCCTGGCCAAGTCTATTCGATGGCGGGCGGCCGCCCTGTCCGCGCCCGTATGATTGACGCGGACGATTCCTTAGACAGGGATCGCAATCGAGAAGGGTCATATACCTCGTGGCGACACTCCAATGGGAACCCATTGACGACAAAGCAGTGAAGACGGTCAAAGTCCTGGCGGCAGACGCCGTCGAGAAGGTGGGGAACGGCCACCCGGGCACGGCGATCAGCCTCGCTCCGGCCGCGTACCTGCTCTTCCAGAAGGTCATGCGCAAAGACCCTCGCGACCAGCACTGGCTGGGTCGCGACCGCTTCATCCTCTCCGTCGGTCACTCCTCGTTGACCCAGTACATCCAGCTCTACCTGGGCGGCTACGGCCTCGAGCTCGACGACCTGAAGGCGCTCCGCACCTGGGGCTCGCTCACCCCCGGTCACCCGGAGTACGGCCACACCGACGGCGTGGAGATCACCACCGGCCCGCTCGGCCAGGGCCTCTCCTCGGCCGTCGGCTTCGCCTATGCCCAGCGCTTCGAGCGCGGGCTGTTCGACCCGGCGGCGGAGCAGGGCACCAGCCCCTTCGACCACCACGTCTACTTCATCGCCGGCGACGGCGACCTCGAAGAGGGCATCACCAGCGAGGCCTCCTCGCTCGCCGGCCACCAGCAGCTCGGCAACCTCATCGGCATCTACGACTCCAACCAGATCTCGATCGAAGACGACACGAACATCGCCTTCACCGAAGACGTCAAGGCACGCTACGAGGCGTACCACTGGCACGTGCAGGTCGTCGACTGGAAGAAGACCGGCGAGTACGTCGAAGACGTCCAGGCCCTGAACGACGCCATCGAGGCCGCCAAGGCCGAGACCTCGAAGCCGTCGCTGATCATCCTCAAGACGATCATCGGCTGGCCGAGCCCGAAGAAGCAGAACACCGGCAAGATCCACGGATCGGCGCTCGGCGCCGACGAGCTGAAGGGCCTCAAGGAGGTCCTCGGCTTCGACCCCGAGAAGACCTTCGAGGTCGACGCCGACGTGCTCGAGCACACCCGCGGCGCGATCGCCCGTGGCGCCGAGGAGCGCGCCGAGTGGCAGAAGGGCTTCGACGCCTGGGCCGAGGCGAACCCCGAGCGCAAGGCGCTGCTCGACCGGCTCGAGGCCGGCGAGCTGCCCGACGACCTCGAGTCCGTGCTCCCCGTGTTCGAAGCCGGCAAGGATGTCTCGACCCGTGCCGCATCGGGCAAGGTCATCAACGCCCTGGCCGAGGTCCTCCCCGAGTTCTGGGGCGGCTCCGCCGACCTCGCCGAGTCGAACAACACCACCATCGAGTCGGCGGCGTCGTTCGTGCCCGAGGTGCACTCCACCCACGAGTGGACCGGCAGCCCCTACGGCCGCGTGCTGCACTTCGGCATCCGCGAGCACGCCATGGGCGCCATCCTCAACGGCATCGTGCTGCACGGCAAGACGCGCCCGTTCGGCGGCACCTTCCTCATCTTCAGCGACTACATGCGCCCCGCGGTGCGTCTGGCCGCGCTGATGAAGGTCCCCTCGATCTTCGTCTGGACCCACGACTCCGTCGCGCTCGGCGAAGACGGCCCGACGCACCAGCCGATCGAGCAGCTCACCGCGCTCCGCGCTATCCCAGGACTCGATGTCGTGCGCCCCGCCGACGCCAACGAGGTGGGCCACGCCTGGCTCACCATCCTGGGCCGCCACCACAACCCGGCCGGCATCGCACTGACCCGCCAGAACATCCCGGTGTTCGAGCGTGGCGACGGCGACGCCTCGGGCGAGACCTTCGCCTCGGCGCGGAATGTTTCCAAGGGTGCGTACGTTCTTGCTGAAGCACCGAACGGAACGCCCGATGTCATCTTCATCGCCACCGGCTCCGAGGTGCAGCTCGCCGTCAACGCGCGAGCCATCCTGAAAGAAGAAGGCATCAATGCCCGCGTGGTCTCGGCCCCGAGCCTCGAGTGGTTCGAGGAGCAGAGCGACGAGTACAAGGAGTCGGTGCTGCCGGCATCCGTGAAGGCTCGTGTCTCGATCGAGGCCGGCATCGGTCTCGGCTGGCGCGGCTACGTCGGCGACGCCGGCCGCAGCGTGTCCATCGAGCACTTCGGCGCCTCCGCCGACTACAAGACCCTGTTCCGCGAGTTCGGCATCACCACCGAAGCCGCCGTCGAAGCAGCCAAGACGTCGCTGGCCGCCGTCAGTTCCAACTGAGCGTCAGCATCAAGGAGAAATGAAATGACTGAAGCAACACAGAAGCTTTCCGATGTCGGCGTGTCGATCTGGCTCGACGACCTGTCGCGCTCGCGCATCACGAGCGGCGGCCTGCAGAAGCTGATCGACGAGCAGAACGTCGTCGGCGTCACCACGAACCCCACGATCTTCGCGGGCGCCCTGGCCAAGGGCGAGGCGTACGACGAGCAAGTCGCGGTGCTGGCCAAGGCCGGCACGGATGTCACCACCGCCGTGTTCGAGATCACCACCGACGACGTGGCAGCCGCCTCCGACATCTTCAAGCCGGTCTACGACGCCACGAACGGCTTCGACGGCCGCGTCTCGATCGAGGTCGAGCCGGGCCTCGCCCACGACGCCGCCGCCACCATCGAGCAGGCCAAGGCGCTCTACACCAAGGTGAACCGCGAGAACGTGCTGATCAAGATCCCCGCGACGGTCGAGGGCCTCGAGGCCATCACCGAGACCATCGCCGCCGGCATCTCGGTCAACGTGACCCTGATCTTCTCGCTCGAGCGCTACCGCGACGTCATCAACGCCTACCTCGCGGGCCTCGAGAAGGCGAAGGAGGCCGGACACGACCTCTCGAAGATCCACTCCGTCGCCTCCTTCTTCGTGTCGCGCGTCGACACCGAGATCGACAAGCGCCTCGTGGCCATCGGTACCGACGAGGCCCTCGCCCTCAAGAGCAAGGCCGGCGTCGCGAACGCGCAGCTCGCCTACGAGGTGTACGAGCAGGCCTTCACCACCGAGCGTGCGAAGTTCCTCCTCGACGCCGGTGCGAACAAGCAGCGCCCGCTGTGGGCCTCGACCGGCGTGAAGGACCCGTCGGTTCCCGACACCACCTACGTGGTGGAGCTCGCCGCGCCCGAGGTCGTCAATACGATGCCCGAGAAGACGCTCGACGCGGTCTCCGACCACGGGGTCATCGAGGGCAACACCATCGCCGGCTCGTACGCTGCAGCGAACAAGGTGCTCGACGCGATCGGCGCCCTCGGCATCTCCTACGCCGAGGTCACCGAGCTCCTCGAGAAGGAGGGCGTGGAGAAGTTCATCGTCTCCTGGAACGAGCTCCTCGACACGGTCACCGCCGCACTGAACTCGGCCAAATGACCGTCGCGATCCACTCCTCGGGGGACGCCAAGAAGGCGATCCAGACCGTCGTTCCCCAGCTCGTGAAAGACCTGGTCGCATCAGGCATCACGGCGCAGGATCCGGCGCTCTGGGGCCCCGCGGCGGAGGCCGAGGCCGCCAAACGCCTCGGCTGGACCGAAGCGGTCTCGATCTCACGACCTTTGGTCGCGCAGGTCGAGGCGCTCCGGGCCCAGTTCCTCGAGCTGGGGATCGATCATTTCGTGCTGGCCGGCATGGGCGGTTCGTCGCTCGCGCCCGAGGTCATCACCCGCACGCTGGGCGTCGAGCTCACCATCCTCGACTCGACCGACCCGGGTCAGATCCGTGCCGCGCTGGCCGACCGGCTGGAGACGACGGTCCTGATCGCGTCGTCGAAGTCGGGCGGCACGCTCGAGACCGACAGCCAGCGGCGCGCCTACGAGAAGGCGTTCCGCGAGGTCGACATCGATCCGGCCGAGCGCATCGTGATCGTCACCGATCCCGGTTCGCCGCTCCAGACGCTGGCCACGGATGCCGGCTACCGCACCTTCCTGGCCGATCCGAACGTGGGCGGGCGCTACTCGGCGCTCACCGCGTTCGGACTGGTGCCTTCGGGCCTGGCCGGCGCGAACATCGGAGAGCTGCTCGACGAGGCCGACGCGATCTCGCTGAACCTCGCCGAGGACGGCGACGAGAACTTCGGGCTCATCCTCGGCGCCGCGATCGCCGGCACGCAGCCGCTGCGCACCAAGCTGGGGATCGTCGCCGACGGCACCCACATCGTCGGTTTCGGCGACTGGGTCGAGCAGCTGATCGCCGAGTCGACCGGCAAAGACGGCAAGGGCCTGCTCCCGGTGGTGCTCGACGTGAACTCGCCCGAGCTGACGGAGAACCTCCCCGACCTCCAGGTCGTCCGGCTGGTCTCCGACGCGCACGAGTTCCACCTCCGCGAGAAGCACCCGGGCGAGGTGCTGCTGAGCGGTTCGCTCGGCGCGCTCCTGCTCACCTGGGAATACGCCGTCGCGGTTGCGGGGCGACTTCTCGGCATCGATCCCTTCGACCAGCCCGATGTCGAGTCCGCGAAGGAGGCCGCCCGCGGTCTGCTCGACGACCGCCCGGCGCCCAGCGCTCCGGCGTTCGTCGACGGGGGCATCGAGGTGCGCGGCACCGCGGATTCCCTCACCGCACCGGGCACGGTCGCCGGCGCCGTGGACGCGCTGATCGCGCAGCTCCCCGCCGACGGCTACCTGGCGATCACGGCGTACCTCGACCGCGTCGCCTTCCCCCAGCTCGTCGAGCTCCGCGACCTGCTCGCGGCCCGCTCCGGGCGCCCCGTGACCTTCGGATGGGGACCTCGGTTCCTGCACTCCACCGGTCAGTACCACAAGGGCGGCCCGGCCGTCGGCGTGTTCCTGCAGATCACCGCGGACGCCACCGACGACCTCGAGATCCCCGACCGTCCGTTCACCTTCGGACAGCTCATCCAAGCGCAGGCCGCCGGCGACGCCGGTGTGCTGGCGCAACACGGTCGTCCCGTGCTCCGCCTGAACCTGACCGACGCGTCCACCGACGTGCCGGCCCTCTTCGCCGCGCTGCGCTGAACTGCACCACGCCAGATACAAGGAGTTCAATGCCTCCCGTTGAGATAACGCCGGAGTACAACCCGCTCAGGTTGCCGACGGACCGCCGACTGAACCGGATCGCCGGGCCCTCGGGCCTCGTGATCTTCGGAGTCACAGGCGACCTGTCGCGCAAGAAGCTGATGCCGGCGGTCTACGACCTCGCCAGCCGGGGGCTGCTCCCGCCCGGCTTCTCCCTCATCGGCTTCGCCCGGCGCGATTGGGAGGACCAGGACTTCGAGCGGGTCGTGCACGACTCCGTCAAGGAGCACTCCCGCACCCCCTTCGATGAGGACGTCTGGCGCCAGCTGTCCGAGGGCATCCGGTTCGTCTCGGGCGAATTCGACGACGACCAGGCCTTCGAGCAGTTGAAGACCACGATCGACGAGCTCGACCGCGATCGCGGAACGATGGGCAACTACGCCTTCTACCTGTCGATCCCGCCGAAGGCGTTCCCGCTCGTCACCGAGCAGTTGCGCCGTTCGGGTCTGGCCGACCAACGGGAGGACCGCTGGCGCCGCGTCGTCATCGAGAAGCCCTTCGGCAGCGACCTGAAGACCGCGATCGAACTCAACGAGGTCGTGGAGTCGGTGTTCCCGCCCGACTCGGTGTTCCGCATCGACCACTACCTCGGCAAGGAGACGGTCCAGAACATCCTGGCCCTGCGCTTCGCTAACCAACTGTACGAGCCCATCTGGAACGCCAACTACGTCGACCACGTGCAGATCACGATGGCGGAAGACATCGGAGTGGGCGGCCGTGCCGGCTACTACGACGGCATCGGAGCGGCACGCGACGTCATCCAGAACCACCTGCTCCAGCTGATGGCGCTCACCGCCATGGAAGAGCCCATCTCGTTCGACGCCGCGGATCTGCGCGCCGAGAAGGAGAAGGTGCTCGCCGCGGTGAAGCTTCCGGATGACCTCAGCACCGTCACGGCGCGCGGTCAATACTCCGGTGGTTGGCAGGGCGGCGAGAAGGTCCTCGGCTTCCTCGAGGAAGACGGCATGAACCCCGAGTCCACCACCGAGACCTATGCGGCCGTGCGGCTCGACATCGGCACCCGGCGCTGGTCGGGCGTTCCGTTCTACCTGCGGGCGGGCAAGCGCCTGGGCCGACGGGTGACGGAGATCGCGGTCGTGTTCAAGCGCGCACCGCAGTACCTCTTCGCGGAGAGCCAGACCTCCGAGCTCGGCCAGAACGCCCTCGTGATCCGGGTTCAGCCCGACGAGGGTGTCACGATCCGTTTCGGCTCGAAGGTGCCCGGCGCGGGCGTGCAGGTGCGCGACGTGACCATGGACTTCGGCTACGGCCATGCCTTCACCGAAGCCAGCCCCGAGGCCTATGAGCGCCTCATCCTCGACGTGCTGCTCGGCGACCCGCCGCTGTTCCCACGCCAGAAGGAGGTCGAGCTCTCCTGGATGATCCTCGACCCCATCGAGGAATACTGGACCACGCAGGGTCAGCCCGAGCAGTACCGCCCCGGAACCTGGGGGCCGGCTTCGGCCGACGAACTGCTGGCCCGCGACGGAAGAACTTGGAGACGTCCGTGATCGTCGATCTGCCTGACACCACTACGAGCAAGATCTCGAAGTCGCTCGTCAAGATCCGTGAGGAGGGCGGCGCCGTCGCCCTGGGCCGCGTGCTCACCCTCGTGATCGTGACCTCGCTCGGCGAGGAGGAGGATGCGATCGAGGCGGCGAACGACGCCTCTCGCGAGCACCCGATGCGCGTCATCGTGGTCTCCACCGACCACGAGAACGACGGCATGAACACCGGACGCGGCGCGCGGCTTGATGCCCAGATCCGTGTCGGCGGAGACGCCGGCGCGAGCGAGGTCATCGTCCTGCGCGCTTACGGCGCCGCCGCGAGCGACCAGGAGGGCCTCGTCACGGGCCTCTTGCTCTCGGATGCCCCGGTGGTCGTCTGGTGGCCCGGAGCGGCCCCCGACGACGTGTCGACCTCGAGCCTCGGCCGCATCGCCACGCGGCGCATCACCGACTCCTCGAACCAGTCGAACCCCTACGAGGCCCTTCTCAGCCGCTCGAAGAGCTACGCCCCCGGCGACACCGACTTCGCGTGGACCCGGCTGACCCTGTGGCGGGCGCAGCTCGCCGCGGTGCTCGACCAGCCGCCCTACCAGCCGGTGACCGCGGTCGAGGTGTCGGGAGCATCCGATTCCCCGTCGACGATGCTGCTCGCCGCGTGGCTCCGCCACCAGCTGAAGGTGCCGGTGAAGTACGGCCTCGCCCCCCGGGCGAACGGGTCCAGCGGCATCCACGGCGTCATCCTCACGCGAGACGCGGGACCGATCGAACTGGTGCGCGAAGTGCCCAATGTGGCACGACTCAGCCAGCCGAACCAGCCCACGCACGACCTCTCGCTCCCCCGCCGCAACCTGCGGGACTGCCTGGCCGAGGAGCTGCGGCGACTCGACCCGGATGACCTGTATGGTGAAGTCATCTCCCAAGGACTGGTCGAGTTGCTCGAGAAGAACGACGGCAGCGCGCGCGACGCGGTCTGAATTTGATTGGTCAAGCCCTATGACAACTGATCGTCGTGTTCTCGTTCACCCCGACAAGGAGTCGCTGGCCGGCTCCGTCGCCGCGCGGTTCATCACCAAGGTCATCGACATCCTCGACGAGTTCGACGATGCGACCGTGGTGCTGACGGGCGGCACCATGGGGAGCGCGGTGCTCGCGGCGATCCGTTCGTCGGCGGCCGCCGACACGATCGACTGGTCGCGCATCAACTTCTGGTGGGGCGACGAGCGGTTCGTGCCGAAGGGCGACCCCGACCGTAACGACCTGCAGGCGCGCGAGGCCCTGCTCGACCACATCCCGATCGACGAGTCGCGCGTGCACGCCTTCCCCGCCTCCGACGAGGTCGCCGACCTCGACGAGGCCGCTCGGGTCTACGCGCGCGAACTCGCCGCCGCGGCGCCCGAGGGAGCGGACTACCCGCGCTTCGACATCATGTTCCTCGGTGTCGGGCCCGACGGCCACATCGCGTCGCTCTTCCCCGGCCACGATGAGATCCGCATCACGGATGCGACGGTCGTGCCGGTGCGCAACTCCCCCAAGCCGCCGCCGGAGCGGCTCAGTCTCACCCTGCCCGTCATCCAGTCGGCCGACCGCATCTGGATGGTGCTGGCCGGCGCCGACAAAGCCTCGGCGATCGGGCTGGCCCTCGCCGGTGCGAGCACGGACGAGGTGCCTGTGGCCGGCGCTCAGGGCCGCAAGCGCACGGTCTTCTTCGTCGACCGCGAGGCGGCCGCGGAAGTGCCGGAATCGCTCATCGCGCCCAGCTACTGATCGAGCAGCAGCTCCTTAACCACTGAAAGGGAGGCCACTCACGTCATTGTGAGGGCTTCCCTTTCAGGTTTCGGTGACGACTTCGCGTCAGGAGGCCGTGCCTCGGCGCGCTCGGAGCTGCTGCAGCGCGTCTTCGAGAAGCTGCTCCGCCTCCTTCTCGGTACGGCGCTCCTTCACGTAGGCGAGGTGCGTCTTGTACGGCTCGAGCTTCGCGACCGACGGCGGGTTCTCCTTGTCACGACCGGCCGGCAGCCCCGAGGTGGGGCAGTCGATGATCTCGGGGATCTCCTCGTCGGGCAGGTTCGCCGCGAAGTACCGCACGGTCTCGTTGCCCAGAGCGTCCCAGTACGAGACCTGGATGCGCTCGGCGTGGAAACCCCTGTCTTGTTCGCCCATGGGCCCCGCGCCGACGCGGGATCCGCGGATCGCGCTTCCTCCTGATGCCATGCTGTTGCCCCCTAAAGGCTGGTGTCGAACTTGGTGATCAGTCCGAGCACGACGATGCTGCCGACCCAGACCAACCCGAGGATGACGGTGATGCGGTTGAGGTTGCGCTCAGCCACACCGGACGCGCCGAGGTTCGAGGTGACTCCGCCGCCGAACATGTCGGACAGACCGCCACCGCGCCCCTTGTGGAGAAGGATGAGAAGGGTCAAGAGCAGGCTCGTGATTCCGAGCACCACCTGGAGGATGACCTGAAGGATTTGCACTGCTTGCTTGCCTTTCACATACGGGAGAGCCGGGTCGCTCCCCCGAAGACCACAGGTTAGTATAACCCGGAGGTCACACGCCGACGTGCTTCTGGTACCGCACGATGGCCGCAAACTCCGCAATGTCGAGGCTCGCGCCACCGACGAGGGCGCCGTCGACGTTGGGCTCGCGCATGAAGCCGGCGATGTTGCCCGACTTGACGGAGCCGCCGTAGAGGATGCGCGTCGCTGCTGCCGCGTCGGCGCTGAGGCTCTCGGCCACGACCGCCCGCAGCGCCGCTCCGACCGTCTCGGCCTGCTCGGGCGTCGCCGCCTGGCCGGAGCCGATGGCCCAGACCGGCTCGTAGGCCACGACGACGTCGGCGTCAGGCTTGAGACCCTCGAGGGCCACCTTCAACTGAGCGACCGGAACGGCGCTCTGACCGTGCTTCTCGAGGTCCTCCGCGGTCTCGCCGACGCAGATCACGGGCACGAGACCGTGCTTGACGGCGGCCTTGACCTTCGCCGCCACGATCTCGTCGGTCTCGCCGTGCAGCGTGCGCCGCTCGGAGTGCCCGATGATCACGTAGGTGCTGTCGAGACGGCTGAGGAACTCGCCGGAGATCTCACCGGTGTAGGCGCCGGAGTCGTGCTGCGAGACATCCTGACCGCCGTAACGGATGGAGAGCTTGTCGGCCGCCACCAGGGTCTGCACCGAGCGCAGGTCGGTGAACGGAGGGAAGATCGCGACCTCGACGTCGTCGAAGTCGTGCTTCGCGTCGTTCAGCGACCAGGCGAGCTTCTGCACGAAGGCGATGGCCTGCAGGTGGTCGAGGTTCATCTTCCAGTTGCCCGCGATCAGGGGCGTGCGCTTCAGGACCATCCGAGGACCTCCAGGCCGGGGAGACGCCTGCCCTCGAGGAATTCGAGACTGGCACCGCCTCCGGTCGATATGTGACCGAACTGGTCGTCGGAGAAGCCGAGAGCGCGCACAGCGGCCGCGGAGTCCCCCCCGCCGACGACACCGAGGCCGTCGACTTCGGTGAGTGCCGCCGCGACGGCACGGGTGCCCTCGGCGAACGGCGCGAGCTCGAACACGCCCATCGGGCCGTTCCAGAACACGGTGTTCGAGGCGACGATGATCTCGGCGAACGCTTTCGCGGTGTCCGGACCGATGTCCAGACCCAGACCGGATGCGCCGAACGGCGTCTCCTCGATGGCGTCGGCCGCCGTGACCTGGACGTCCGCATCCGCCCCGAACTTCGAGGCGACCACGACGTCGGTGGGGAGCACGATGGTGACACCGAGCTCTTCCGCCTTCGCGAGGTAACCGCGCACGGTGTCCAGCTGGTCCTCTTCGAGGAGGCTGGAACCGACCGCGTGCCCCTGTGCTTTGAGGAAGGTGAAGAGCATCCCTCCGCCGATCAGCAGCGAGTTCACCCGCGGCAGCAGGTGACCGATGACGCCGAGCTTGTCGGAGACCTTCGAACCGCCGAGCACCACCGTGTAGGGGCGCTCGGGGTTCTCGGTGAGCTTGTCGAGCACCTCGAGCTCGATCTGGATGAGCAGGCCGGCGGCGCTCGGCAGCAGTTCGGCGAGGTCGTAGACGCTCGCCTGCTTGCGGTGCACGACGCCGAAGCCGTCGGAGACGAAGGCGTCTCCGAACGCGGCCAGGCGCTCCGCGAACCCGCGACGCTCCGCCTCGTCCTTGCTGGTCTCCCCCGGGTTGAACCGGAGGTTCTCGAGCAGGGCGACGTCGCCGTCTTCGAGGCTGCCGACGGCATCCTCGGCCGCCTGGCCCACGGTGTCGTGGGCGAACACGACCGGCTTGCCGAGCAGCTCGCTGAGGCGCTGCGCCACCGGCTCCAAGGTGTACTTGGTGTCGGGTGCGCCGTCGGGACGGCCGAGGTGGCTGATCACGACCACCCGGGCGCCCTGGTTGATGAGGGCGTTCATGGTGGGCAGGCTCGCGCGCACGCGCCCATCGTCGGTGATGACCCCGTCCTTCACAGGAACGTTGAGGTCACACCGGACGATGACGCGCTTGCCCGCGAGCGAACCGAGGGAGTCGAGAGTGCGGAGCGTCACTGGTTCGCTGATCCGTTCTACAGTCGGTCTGCGACGTACTCGGTGATGTCGACGAGACGGTTGGAGTAGCCCCACTCGTTGTCGTACCACGAGGCGACCTTGACCTGGTTTCCGATGACCTTGGTGAGGCCGGCGTCGAAGATCGAGGAGTGCGGGTCGGAGACGATGTCGCTCGACACGATCGGGTCTTCGGTGTAGCTGAGGATGCCCTTGAGCGAGTCGTTCGCGGCGTTCTTGTACGCCTCGTTGATCTGCTCGACGGTGGCCGGCGTGCTGAGCTCGACGGTCAGGTCGGTGATCGAGCCGGTCGGGACCGGAACGCGCAGCGCGTAGCCGTCGAGCTTGCCGACGAGCTCCGGGATGACCAGGCCGAGCGCCTTGGCGGCACCGGTCGACGTCGGGATGATGTTGACCGCGGCGGCGCGGGCACGGCGGAGGTCGCTGTGCGGGCCGTCCTGCAGGTTCTGGTCGGCCGTGTAGGCGTGCACCGTGGTCATCAGACCGCGCTCGATGCCGAAGTTGTCGAGCAGCACCTTGGCGAGCGGCGCGAGGCAGTTCGTGGTGCAGGAGGCGTTGGAGATGATGTCGTGCACAGCGGGGTCGTAGGTGCCCTCGTTGACGCCGAGCACCAGGGTCGCGACATCCGAACCGGTGGCCGGAGCGGAGACAATGACCTTCTTGGCACCGGCGGCGATGTGCTGACGCGCGTCGTCGCTCTTGGTGAAGCGGCCGGTCGACTCGATGACGATGTCGACGCCCAGCTCGCCCCAGGGCAGGTCGGCGGGGTTGCGCTCGGCCAGCACGATGATCGGCTTGCCGTTGACGACGATCTTGTCGCCGTCGAGCTCCACCTTGGCGTCGAGACGGCCGGTGATCGAGTCGTACTTGAGCAGGTGCGCGAGCGCCTTGTTGTCGGTGAGGTCGTTGACCGCGACGATCTCGAGCTCACTTCCCTTGGCGAGGGCGGCGCGGAAGAAGTTGCGACCGATGCGGCCGAAGCCGTTGATGCCGATCTTTACAGACACGAATTGCTCCTGTTGCTGGGGCCCGCGAGGGCAGGGTGGTGGGTAGCGGTAGAGGGGGCGCCGGGGCGGTCAGGGACGCGCCCCGGCGGAATCCTGCGTCGCTACGACAGTATCAGCAGGCCGGAGGTCTTCTCGCGGGCTGCTGCGAAGCGCTCGGCCACGTTCGACCAGTTGACGATGTTCCACACGGCCTTGATGTAGTCGGCACGCACGTTGAGGTAGTCGAGGTAGTAGGCGTGCTCCCAGACGTCGAGCATGAACAGCGGAACGACGCCGGCGGGGATGTTGCCCTGCTGGTCGAAGAGCTGGAACAGCGACAGGTTGCCACCGATGACGTCGTAGCCGAGCACGGCCCAGCCGGAGCCCTGAACGCCGAGTCCGACGGCCGTGAAGGCGGCCTGGAACTTCTCGAACGAGCCGAAGCGGTCGTCGATGGCGGCGGCGAGCTCGCCCTCCGGGGTCTGGGTGTCGGGGGTGAGGTTCGTCCAGAAGATCGAGTGGTTGACGTGGCCGCCGAGGTTGAAGGCCAGGTCTTTCTCGAGCTTGTTCACGTTGGCGAGGTTGCCGGATTCGCTGGCCTCGGTGAGAGCCGCGAGAGCGGTGTTCGCGCCCGCCACGTAGGTGGCGTGATGCTTGTCGTGGTGCAGCTGCATGATCTTGCCGCTGATGTGCGGCTCGAGTGCCGCGTAGTCGTACGGCAGTTCCGGCAGAGTGTACTCAGCCATTGTGATGATCTCCTCGTGATAGAGGCCGCCAACCCGTTGAGCGGCGGCTGTGAGTGACCTCTTCAGTCTATTGCGTTCCGCTGGACGCTCAGTCGTCGAGATCCGGCGGCAGATTGGCTTCCGTGCCCGGGATGCCGAGGTCGGAGGCCTGCTTGTCGGCCATCGCGAGGAGGCGGCGGATACGGCCCGCGATCGCGTCCTTCGTCATCGGCGGATCGGCGTGGTGGCCGAGTTCGTCGAGGCTGGAATCGCGGTGGGCCAGGCGCAGCTCGCCCGCGTACTTCAGGTGCTCGGGGATGTCGTCGCCCAGGATCTCCATGGCCCGTTCGACTCTCGCGCACGCGGCGACGGCGGCCTGCGCCGAGCGCCGCAGGTTCGCGTCGTCGAAGTTCACCAGGCGGTTCGCGGTGGCCCGCACCTCGCGACGCTGGCGCATCTCCTCCCACTTCGTGACGGTGTCGGCCGCGCCCATGATGGCCAGCATCGCGGCGATCGCCTCGCCGTCGCGGATGACCACCCGGTGCACCCCGCGCACCTCGCGCGCCTTGGTGGAGACGCCGAGCCGCGAGGCGGCTCCGACCAACGCCATGGCGGCCTCGTTGCCGGGACAGGTGACCTCGAGAGCGGCGGAACGGCCGGGGTCGGTGAGGGAACCGGCGGCGAGGAAGGCCCCGCGCCAGACGGCGGCGAGGTCGTCACGCGCTCCGGTGGTGAGGCGGTTGGGGAGGCCGCGGATCGGCCGGCGGCGCGCATCCAGGAGCCCCGTCTGACGGGCCAGGGTCTCTCCGCCGTCGAGCACACGCACGAGGTAGGTGCCCTCGCGACGGACGCCCGAGGGGGCGATCATCGACACGTCGCCCTTGACCCCGTAGAGCTCGGCGAGGTCGCGCAGCACCCGCTTCACGATGTCGGGGGTGTCGAGCTCGGCCTCGATCGCGATGCGCGAGGAGATGAGGTGGAGTCCTCCGGCGAAGCGCAGCACCGTCGCGAGTTCGGCGGCGCGCACGGTCGTCTTGCTGACCTCGACGCGGGCCAGTTCGTCTTTGACGTCGGCGGTGAGTGCCAAAATGCAAACCTTCTTCTCTTAGCGGGCGTTCATTCACGTTCTGTTCACCCGGCGCGAGCGAGACGCATGCCTCCGGCCGGGTGCCGCCGTCACTCCCGACCGAGGTCGCGGTGCTTGACGTTCACGACCACGCCGGGATACTTGGCGATCTGGTCGGCGAGCTCACGCGCGACGGCGACGGAGCGGTGCTTGCCGCCCGTGCATCCGATCGCGATCGTCGCGTGTCTCTTGTTCTCTCGCTGATACCCCGCGAGAACGGGTTCGAGTGCTTTGCCGTACGCGTCGACGAACTCGCGCGCTCCGGGTTGTCCGAGCACGTACTCCGCGACGTCGGGGTCGAGGCCCGTGTGGGCGCGCAACTCCGGCACCCAGAACGGGTTCGGCAGGAACCGCGCGTCGGCGATGCCATCGGCATCGGTCGGCGCGCCGTACTTGAAACCGAAGCTCATCACGGTCACCTGGACGCCGGCCGTGTCGGCGGTGGAGAACCGCTCCTGCACCACGGTGGCCAGCTGGTGGATGTTGAGGTCGGAGGTGTCGATCACGATGTCGCTCGACTCGCGGATGGGGCTGAGCCTCGAGCGCTCCGCGCCGATCCCGTCGAGCAGTGTTCCGTTGCCCTGCAGCGGATGCGGGCGCCGCACCTGCTCGAAGCGGCGCACCAGCGCCTGGTCGGTGGCCTCGAGGAACACCACGCGCAACTGGATGCCGCCGCGGAGCGCCTGGATGATCTCCTGCAGGTCGGAGAAGAAGTCGCGGCCGCGGACATCCACCACCGCGGCGATGCGCGGGAGGGTCGAGCCGGCGTGCTCGGCCAGATCGACCAGGGGCCGGAGCATCTGCGGCGGCAGGTTGTCGACCACGTACCAGCCGAGGTCCTCGAGCGCATTGGCGACGGTGGAACGACCCGCGCCGGACATGCCCGTGACGATCAGCACTTCCTGCTGCTGGGGTGGTTCCGGGGTCATCGTGCGCTTTCGCTTGGAAGGGATCGTGGGGGTCTGGGCCGTGCGTCTAGCCTATCGACAGGAGTCGGTCACCGGGACAGAGTGGAGCGGATGCTCTCGGCCAGCAGGGGGCCGATGCCCTTCACCTCGGCGATCGCCGTGGCATCCGCCTTCTTCAGCTCGCTCACCGAGCCGAAGTGCTTCAGCAGCTCCCGCACGCGGGACGGCCCGAGGCCGGGGACGTCGCTCAGCACGCTCGAGATGTCGCGCTTGCGCCGGGCCCGCTGATGGGTGATGGCGAAGCGGTGCGCCTCGTCGCGGATGCGCTGGATCATGAACAGGGCTTCGCTGCCGCGCGGCAGGATGACCGGGTAGTCGGTGTCGGGCAGCCACACCTCCTCGAGGCGCTTCGCGATGCCGGCCAAGAAGATGCCCTCCACGCCGGACTCCTCGAGCGCGCGGGCGGCCGCGTTCACCTGCGGCTGGCCGCCGTCGACGATGAGGAGGTTGGGTGGATAGGCGAACTTCTTGCGGCGCTCCTGCACCACCAGCTCCTCGGCCGCACTCTCGGCGGGACCCTCGCCCTCGGTGAAGGTCTGGTCGGGCTCCCCCGACGATTCCGCCGCCTCGGCGGGCTGCTCCTTCAGGTAGGCCAGTCGGCGCGTGATCACCTGGTAGATCGACTCGGTGTCGTCGGTGGAGTCGGCGATGGAGAAGCGGCGGTACTGGTCTTTGCGGGCCAGGCCGTCTTCGAACACCACCATCGAGGCGACGATGTTGGTGCCGGCGAGGTGCGAGACGTCGAAGCACTCCATGCGGAGCGGGGCATCCGTCATCCCGAGCGCTTCCTGGATGTCGGTGAGCGCCTGCGACCGGGCCACGAAGTCGGAGGAGCGCCGGGTCTTGTAGAGCATCAGGTTGTTCTTCGCGTTCATCGACGCCGTCTGCATCAGGGCCGCCTTCTCGCCGCGCTGAGCCGTGTGCAGCTTGACCTTGCCCTTGGCGCGCCGCTCCCCCAGCCAGGTCTCGAGCTCGGCGGTGTCGTCGGGCAAGGCGGGGACGATGATCTCGCGCGGCGGCTGCTCACCCTCGTAGGCCTGCTGGAGGATCGAGTCGACGAGCTCGGCGGTGTCGACGTCGATCTCCTTGTCGACCGTCCACGAGCGCTCTCCGCGGATGCGCCCGCCCCGCACGATGAACTGCTGCACGCTGGCAGCCAGCTCGTCGTGCTCCACGCCGAAGACATCGGCGTCGACGCCGTCACGGAGCACCACGGCGCTCTTCGCGAGCACGGCCTCGAGGGCCTGCAGCTGGTCGCGGTACTTCGCGGCGGCCTCGTAGTCCTGACGCTCGGAGGCCTTCTTCATGTTCTTGCGCGCGGCCGAGACGAAACGCGTGTCACCGCCGGCCATGAACGCCACGAAGTCGTCGACGATCTTCCGGTGCTCCTCGATCGTGACCTTCCCCGAGCACGGCCCGCCGCAACGGCCGATCTGGCCCGGGAAGCAGGGCCGCCCGGTCTGCATGGCGTGCTTGTAGCTCGAGTCGGAGCAGGTGCGGATGGGGAACGCCTTGATCATCAGATCGATGGTGTCCTTCACCGCCCAGATCTTCGGATACGGCCCGAAGTAGCGGGCGCCCTTGATCTTGTGGTTGCGCGTCACCATCACGCGCGGAGCCTCGTCGCCGAGCGTCACCGCCATGAACGGGTAGGTCTTGTCGTCGCGGAACTTGACGTTGAACGGCGGGTCGAACTCCTTGATCCAGGTGTATTCGAGTTGCAGCGACTCGACATCCGTCGCCACCACGGTCCACTCGACGCCGGCGGCGGTGGTGACCATGCGCCGGGTGCGCTCGTGCAGGCTCCGTAACGGGGCGAAGTAGTTGCTGAGCCGCGCCCGGAGGTTCTTCGCCTTGCCGACGTAGAGCACACGGCCGGATGCGTCTTTGAAGCGGTAGACGCCCGGTTGCGTGGGGATCTCCCCGGCCTTCGGGCGGTAGGAAACAGTGTCAGCCATGGTTGATCCAATTCTCGCATCCGGCGCCGACATCGAGCGCGTCTACGATCGGTGAGGAGTGCGCGCTGAGCGGACAAGGAAGAGGTGCACGATGGGTGTCAAGCGGCAACGGTCCCGGCGGCCCGGTCAGCGGAGCACGGCGACGCCGTCGACGGCCGCCACGAAGGCTCTGTTGATCGGCTTCGAGCGCTGGTACACGCGGCACCTCGCCGCCGACGGCCACGACCACCAGCCGGCTGCCCAGACCGTGGCGCTGCTGGCCGACCTGTTCGAGCGCAGCCGCGGCGCGCTGCACGATCCCGGCGCTGACGTGCTGGAAGAGCTGCTGGCCTCGGTCGATGCCGATCCCGAGGCCGCGAAACAGCTCCCCGAGGTCATCGACGTGCTCGAGCACTACCTCGACTTCGCCGTGGAGACGGATGTCTGGACCGCCACGGATGCCCAGATCGACGAGAGCGCCGAGGTGCTGGAGGTGGCGTTCGAGTTGAGTACGGGCCTCCTGCTCTATCTGCTCGATGCCCTCGACGAGGTCGAGGACGTGCCCTCGCAACTGTCGCGTTCGGCGTTCGCGGGACTGAGCCCGCTGATCAGCACACCGGCCGATCTGCTCGCGCGGCTGCGTGCCGCGCTCGGTGTCACCGGGGAGAACCCCGGGGAGGTGCCGGTGCCGCAGGCCCTGGCTGTCGAGCGCGTGATCGGCCTGCTCTGCGTGGCCACCGATCCGGGCCTGCTCCCCGACCGGTCGGAGGAGCGCATCCGCTCGATGCTCGACACGGCGGCCGGCGTCACCGACGAGGAGGCACGCGCGGCGGACGCGTTGACCGACAGGATCCTCGCCGAGCTCGAGGCCGACGGGATCCTCCGCACCGCTGTCGCCGACGGCTTCGGCGACGGCTCCGGTCCTACCGTCGACCCCGGCGTCTCTCGACGCGAGGCTCCGGTCGGTCTCCGCCCGGCTCTGGCCGACGCCGTGCTCGAGGTCGCCGACGACCTGGGCCTGCTCGATGACGACGCGGTGAACCCGCATCCGCCGGGCGCGGCGCTCCAGGTGAAGATCGCCGTGGTCGACAGTCGGCCCGCCGAGTGGCGCCGGCTCCTGCTCGCCGCCGACTCCGACCTCGGCGAGCTGCACCTCGCCACCCAGCTCACACTGGACTGGCCGAACGACGAGCCGCACGAGTTCACTGTCGACAGCGAACCGGGCTCCGTCTTCACCTCGATCGACAGCCTCGCCGACGACGATGCGGTGAGCGCGAACGAGAACGCCGTCGAGGAGAACGGCGTGCAGGTCGGCGAACTGCTCGTCGAGGTGGGCGACGAACTCCGGTACCGCTACGGCGCCCCGTCGCCGCGTCTCCTGGTGATGCGGCTGGAGTCGGTCGTCGACGCGGACTCCCGGCCACTCCCCCGCTGCGTGGGCGCGTCGGCCGGCGTGGACGTGGCCGAGACCGACCGACTGGTCGCCCCGCTCCGTTTGCGGTGACCGTGCTCCGGCCGGACCACGACGGTGGCCCGGCCGGCTCGCGTCAGCGCGTGGCGGGGGCGGCGAGAACCTCTTTGAGGAACCGGCCGGTGTGGCTCGCCTCGATCTTCGCGACCTTCTCCGGCGTGCCGGTGGCGATGATCGTGCCGCCACCCGATCCGCCCTCGGGGCCGAGATCGATGAGCCAGTCGGCCGACTTGATCACGTCGAGGTTGTGCTCGATCACGATCACCGTGTTGCCCTTGTCGACCAGGCTGTTCAACACCAGCAGCAGCTTCCGCACGTCTTCGAAGTGCAGACCGGTGGTCGGCTCGTCGAGCACGTACACGCTGCGGCCGTTCGAGCGACGCTGCAGCTCGGTGGCCAGCTTGACGCGCTGCGCCTCGCCGCCGCTCAACGTGGTGGCGCTCTGGCCGAGACGCACGTAGCCGAGACCCACCTCGACCAGGGTGTTGAGGAAGCGGTGGATGGCCGAGATCGGCTCGAAGAACTCGGCCGCCTCGGAGATCGGCATGTCGAGCACCTCGGCGATGTTCTTGCCCTTGTAGTGCACCGCCAGGGTGTCGCGGTTGTAGCGCGCACCACCGCAGACCTCGCACGCGACGTAGACGTCGGGCAGGAAGTTCATCTCGATCTTGATCGTGCCGTCTCCCGAGCAGGCCTCGCAGCGACCGCCCTTGACGTTGAACGAGAATCGACCGGGGAGGTAGCCGCGGGCCTTCGCCTCGGCCGTCTCGGAGAAGAGCGTGCGGATGCGGTCGAACACGCCCGTGTAGGTCGCCGGGTTCGACCGCGGGGTGCGGCCGATGGGCGCCTGGTCGACGTGCACCACCTTGTCGAGGTTGTCGAGCCCGAGCACCCGCTTGTGCTTGCCCGGGAGCTTGCGCGCCCCGTTCAGCTGGTTGGCCATCACGCGGTAGAGGATGTCGTTCACGAGACTCGACTTGCCCGAGCCGCTGACACCGGTGACCGCGGTCATGACGCCGAGCGGGAAGTCGGCGCTCACCTTCTTGAGGTTGTTGGCCTCCGCGTCGATCACCGAGATCACCCGCTTGCGGTCGATCGGGCGACGCTTCTTCGGCACCTCGATCGACTTGCGGCCGGAGAGGTAGTCGCCGGTGAGCGAACGGGTGTTGGCGAGCAACTCGTCGTAGTGCCCGGAGTGCACCACGGTTCCGCCGTTCACACCGGCACCGGGACCGATGTCGACGATCCAGTCGGCCGTGCGGATGGTGTCTTCGTCGTGCTCCACGACGATCAGGGTGTTGCCGAGGCTCTTCAGCTTCACCAGCGTCTCGATCAGGCGCCGGTTGTCGCGCTGGTGCAGACCGATCGACGGCTCGTCGAGCACGTAGAGCACCCCGGTGAGACCCGAACCGATCTGCGTCGCCAGGCGGATGCGCTGGGCCTCGCCACCGGAGAGTGAACCGGCCGCACGGGCCAGGCTGAGGTAGTTGAGCCCGACCTCGATGAGGAAGTCGAGGCGTGCCTTGATCTCGCGCAGCACCTGGGCGGCGATCATCGCCTCGCGGTCGGTGAGCGTGAGCTCGCCCATGAACTCCTGGGCTTCGATGAGACTGAGCTCCGCGACATCCGCGATGCTCCGCTCGTTGACCGTGACGGCGAGCACTTCGGGCTTGAGGCGCTTGCCGTCGCAGACCGGGCACGGCACCTCGCGAAGGTACTCGCCCCAGCGGGCACGCTGCGAATCGGAATCGGCCTGGATGAACTGGCGCTCGATGTAGGGCATCACGCCCTCGAAGCCCGAGGTGTAGCTCATCTCGCGGCCGTAGCGGTTCTTCCACTTGACCTTGACCTCGAAGTTGTTCCCGCGCAGGATCGCCTCCTGCACGTCGGGCTTCAACTTCTTCCACGGCGTGCTCAACGAGAAGTCGAGGTCGCGGGCGAGGCCCTCGAGCAGCTTCTCGTAGTACTGGAACAGGCCCTTGCCCTGGGTGGTCCACGGGATGATGACGCCGTCGTTGATGCTGAGGTCTTCGTCTCCGAGGAGGAGATCCTGGTCGACCGACATCCGGGTGCCGAGGCCGGAGCACTCCGGGCAGGCGCCGAACGGGGCGTTGAACGAGAAGGTGCGCGGCTCGATCTCGGTGAGCTGGATGGGGTGCTGGTTGGGACAGGAGAGCTTCTCGGAGAAGGTCTGCCAGGCCTCGGGGCCGTTCTCGTCGACGTAGTTGATCTGCACCAGCCCGTCGGTGAGGCGCAACGCGGTCTCGAGCGAGTCGGTGAGGCGCCCGAGGATCTCCGGACCGGCGACCAGACGGTCGACCACGACCGAGATGTCGTGCTTGAACTGCTTCTTCAACTTCGGCGGCTCGGTGAGCTGGATGAGGTCGCCGTCGACGATCGCCCGCGAATAGCCGCTCGCGGAGAGCTCCTTGAAGAGGTCGACGAACTCGCCCTTCTTCTGCGAGACGACGGGGCTGAGGATCTGGTAACGGACGCCCGGCTCGAGCTCCATCAGCTGGTCGGCGATCTGCTGCACCGTCTGCGCCGAGATGATCTCGCCGCAGATGGGACAGTGCGCGATGCCGATACGCGCCCAGAGCAGACGCATGTAGTCGTAGATCTCGGTGATCGTGCCCACCGTCGACCGCGGGTTGCGGTTCGTCGACTTCTGGTCGATCGACACCGCCGGGCTGAGGCCCTCGATGAAGTCGACATCCGGACGGTCGACCTGCCCGAGGAACTGCCGGGCGTAGGCGCTCAGGCTCTCGACGTAACGGCGCTGACCCTCGGCGAAGATCGTGTCGAACGCGAGGCTCGACTTCCCCGATCCGGAGAGCCCGGTGAACACGACGAGGGAGTCGCGCGGGATCTCGATGTCGACATCGCGCAGGTTGTGCACGCGGGCGCCATGGACGCTCAGCTTTCCGCTCGAGCCGTGGCGGAACTCCACCGGCTCGACCGGGACCGGGACGGGCCGAGGGGCCAGGGAATCAAGGGAATCTACGCTCGAAATCGACACCCCGAAAGTCTATGTCGACCCTCCGACACTGGCGTCGGATTACGCTCAGGGCTCAGCCTTCGCCCATCCTCTGCCGGCCACGTGCGCTCCGCGCTTCGCGTTCCCGGGCGACATGGATGGAGATCTGCACCCCACGACGAAATGGATGGATCCAGAGCTCGGATCTGGCCCGATCTCCATCCAGTTGTTACGGCGCCCCGGGATCGCGTCGCCCCGGCACGCGCGAAAGGCGCGACGGGCTGCGGCGGGTCAGCTGATGTGTCCGGCCTTCTCCATCTGGCGCAGCTCCCGTTTCAGCTCGGCGACCTCGTCGCGCAGACGACCGGCGAGCTCGAACTTGAGTTCGGCCGCCGCTTCGAGCATCTGGCTGTTGAGGTCGGCGATGATGCCCTCGAGATCGTTCGCGCCCGCCGCTGCGATGCCCTCGCGGCGCAGGTTCGGCGTGGGGCTCTTCTTGCCCCGGCCCGAGCGCTCGCGCAACAGCTCCGCCGTGTCGGCGCCCTCGCGGGCCAGCGCCTCCGTGATGTCGGCGATGCGCTTGCGGAGCGGCTGCGGGTCGATGCCGTGCAGCGTGTTGTACGCCACCTGCTTCTCGCGTCGGCGATCGGTCTCGTCGATCGCGAGGCGCATCGAGTCGGTCATCTTGTCGGCGTAGAGGTGCACCTCGCCGGAGACGTTGCGGGCCGCGCGTCCGATCGTCTGGATGAGCGAGGTCGAGGAGCGCAGGAAGCCCTCCTTGTCGGCGTCGAGGATGGCCACCAGCGACACCTCGGGCAGGTCGAGACCTTCACGCAGCAGGTTGATGCCGACGAGCACGTCGTAGACCCCCATCCGCAGCTCGGTGAGCAGCTCGACCCGGCGGAGGGTGTCGACATCGGAGTGCAGGTAGCGCACCCGCACTCCGGCCTCGGTGAGGAAGTCGGTCAACTCCTCGGCCATCTTCTTCGTGAGGGTGGTGACGAGGACGCGTTCGTCGCGGGCGGCGCGGAGCCGGATCTCCTCGAGCAGGTCGTCGATCTGACCCTTCGACGGCTTCACGATGAGCACCGGGTCGATGAGGCCGGTGGGGCGGATGATCTGCTCCACCACCCCGTCGGCGATGCCCATCTCGTACTTGCCCGGTGTGGCGGAGAGGTAGACGGTCTGGCCGACGCGGTTCTTGAACTCGTTCCACTTCAGCGGCCGGTTGTCGAGTGCGCTCGGCAGGCGGAAGCCGTGGTCGACCAGGGTGCGCTTGCGCGAGGAGTCGCCCTCGTACATGGCGCCGATCTGCGGCACGGTGACGTGCGACTCGTCGATCACCACGAGGAAGTCGTCGGGGAAGTAGTCGAGCAGGCAGTGCGGAGCCTCACCGGGCATCCGGCCGTCGATGTGCCGCGAGTAGTTCTCGATGCCGGAGCAGAAGCCGATCTGCTGCATCATCTCGAGGTCGAAGGTGGTGCGCATGCGCAGACGCTGCGCCTCGAGCAGTTTGCCCTCGCGCTCGAGCACGGCCAGGCGGTCGTGCAGCTCGGTCTGGATGGTCTCGATGGCGCGGTGCATGACGTTCGTGTCGGCCACGTAGTGCGAGCCGGGGAACACCGAGACGTTGTCGAGCTTCTGCACGATGTCGCCCGTGAGCGGATGCAGGCTGTACAGGCCCTCGATCTCGTCGCCGAACATCTCGATGCGGATGGCGAGCTCCTCGTACATCGGGATGATCTCGATGGTGTCGCCGCGCACCCGGAAGTTGCCCCGCGAGAAGTCGATGTCGTTGCGCTGGTACTGCATGGAGACGAAGCGGCGGATCAGCCAGTCGCGATCGACCTTCTGGCCCACCTGCAAGGCGATCATCGCGTTGAGGTACTGCTCAGGGGTGCCCAAGCCGTAGATGCAGGAGACGGTCGAGACCACCACGACGTCGCGGCGGCTGAGCAGCGAGTTCGTGGTGGAGTGGCGCAGACGCTCGACCTCCGCGTTGATCGACGAGTCCTTCTCGATGAAGGTGTCGGTCTGCGGCACGTAGGCCTCGGGCTGGTAGTAGTCGTAGTACGACACGAAGTACTCGACCGCGTTGTTGGGCATCAACTCGCGGAACTCGTTGGCCAGCTGAGCAGCCAGGGTCTTGTTGTGCGCGAGCACCAGCGTGGGGCGCTGCACCTGCTCGATGAGCCACGCGGTGGTGGCGGACTTACCCGTTCCCGTGGCGCCGAGGAGCACGACATCCGTCTCGCCCGCGTTGATGCGGCCCGCCAGTTCGGCGATGGCGGCAGGTTGGTCACCACTCGGGGTGTAGTCGCTGACGACCTCGAAGGGGTGAACAGAGCGAGTGGGTTCCATGCATTAAGTTTAGGGAGGGCCACCGACATCACGGTCGGTGCTCGCTCTCAGCGTCATGGCGGCGCATCCCACCTCACCACCACCTCGAGGCAGACACACATGAGAATCGGCATCCTGACCAGCGGCGGAGACTGTCCCGGGCTGAACGCGGTCATCCGCGGCGCAGTCCTCAAGGGCACGGAGATCAACGGGCAGGAGTTCGTCGGCTTCAAAGACGGCTGGCGCGGTGTCGTCAACGGCGACATCCTCCCGCTCGAGCGCAGTCACGTGCGCGGCATCGCCAAGCAGGGCGGCACCATCCTCGGCACCTCGCGCACCAACCCCTTCGAGGGCAACGGCGGACCGGAGCGCATCCAGGAGACCCTCGACCGTCTCGGCGTCGACGCCATCATGGCGATCGGCGGCGAGGGCACCCTCGCGGCGGCGAAGCGGCTGACGGATGCCGGGCTCAAGATCGTGGGTGTGCCCAAGACGGTCGACAACGACCTCGACGCCACCGACTACACCTTCGGCTTCGACACCGCGGTCGAGATCGCGACCGAGGCGATGGACCGCCTGCGCACCACCGGCGACTCGCACAGCCGCTGCATGGTGGCCGAGGTGATGGGCCGGCACGTCGGCTGGATCGCACTGCACTCCGGCATGGCGGCGGGGGCTCACGCCATCCTCATCCCCGAGCAGAAGACGAGCATGGAGCAGGTCGCCCGGTGGGTGCAGAGCGCCGCCGACCGCGGACGGGCGCCGCTCGTCGTCGTGGCGGAAGGCTTCACCCCCGACCACGCCGACGACCCGCACTCCGAACGCGGCCTGGACGCCTTCGGCCGTCCCCGCCTCGGCGGCATCGGCGAGCGACTCGCGCCCATGATCGAAGACCTCACCGGCATCGAGACCCGGGCGACGACGCTCGGTCACATCCAGCGCGGCGGCGTGCCGACCGCCTACGACCGCGTGCTCGCGACGCGCCTGGGAATGGCCGCGTCGGACATCGTCCAGGACTCGTCCTGGGGCCAGATGGTGGCGCTCCGCGGCACCGACATCGTGACCGTGGGCTTCGAGGAAGCGCTCGGCAAGCTCAAAGTCGTGCCGCAGCACCGCTACGACGAAGCGGCGATGCTCTTCGGCTGATCCGCCGCCGAAAAGTACCGAAATGAAGAGGATCGACGCCGTAGAGCGGGTCGGTCCTCTTCATTTCGGTACTTACTCATCACACGGATCGAAATCGGACCAGATCGCCGGGCCGGAGTTGCGCCGCACGGTCGAGCGCCGCCTCCGTGAGCACGCCGATCACGGGATACCCGCCGGTCACGGGATGGTCGCGGAGGAATGCGACGGGCTGACCGCTCGGCGGGATCTGCACCGCACCGACCACCATCCCTTCGCTGGGGAGCTCGCCGCCGTGACCGGGGGCGCGCTGGATCGCGGCGCCGTCGGCGGTCAGCCGCACACCGACGCGGTTCGAATCGGTGCCGACCGTCCAGGCCGCGTCGAGCAGGCCGTGCCAGCCGGCGTCGCCGAACCAGTCGTCCCGTGGACCACGACTGATGGCGAGTGTCGCCGGCCCCGACCGGGGAAGCGGCGGCGGAATGAGCGTGGTGCCGGGCCAGTCGCCGGAGCCTCCTTGTTCGTCGCCGGCGATGTCGAGCACCTCGCCCACGCGCAGCGGCGCCGGCCCGAGCCCGCTCAGCACATCGCTCGAGCGACTGCCGAGCACTCTCTCCCCCGCGAATCCGCCGCGCACCGCCAGGTAGGAGCGGAGGCCGCTCTCGGGTGGCCCCAGAGCGATCGTGTCGCCGGCGAACACGGCGAACGACGTGCCCGCGGGGTTCACGACGGTTCGACGGATGCGCCGCGCCGCGTCCACCACGTCCACCACGGTGCTCGCATCGACCGCACGCGGCGCGCCACCGCCGCCCGCTGGGCCGCGCTGGCTCGGTGCATCATCACCCCTCGCCGAATCACCGCCGCCCGACGAAGTGCCATCGCTCACGCCGCCAGCAGCGACCGGGGCGCTGACCCCGGGGCCGGCCACCCGGGAATGGCGGCCGCTTCGCGCGAACTCCGTGACGGTGGCGACGGCCGGAGCGCCGGTCAGCGAGACGAGAATCGTGCGGAGCGCCCGCAGCTCGAGTCCCCCGAAGACGACCTCGATCGCCGCAGCGCCCGGCTCGTTGCCCACGAGCCGGTTCGCCGCGGCGTAGGCGCCACGGTCGGCAGCGCCGGATGCCGTGACACCGAGGTGCGCGTATCCCGGCCGCCCCTCGTCCTGCAGGAGCGCGAGCGGGCCGGTGGTGAGCACCTCGAACGCCGCGGTGGAACTGGCCATCTGAGCGCCCTCGTCAGCCTTCACGGACGAACCTCACCCGCGTCCCGGGCGCGAGCAGCGCCGGATCGGCGCGCTGCGCATCCCAGAGCACCGCAGCGGTGCTTCCGATCACGTGCCAGCCGCCTGGCGACTCCCGCGGATACACGCCGCAATATCCAGCCGCCAGGGCGACCGAACCTGCCGGCACGGCCGCCCGTGGAGTGACCCGACGCGGCACCGTCAGACGGTCGTCCTCACCGGCGAGGTACGCGAAGCCGGGAGCGAACCCGATGAACGCCGCCGTCCACAGCTGCTCGAGGTGCGCCCCGATGACCTCCTCGACGGATGCGCCGGTCAATTCCGCGACGACGACGAGATCGGGCCCGTCATACCGCACCGGTAGCTCGACGATCACGCCACCCGCAGGCGCGGCTGCGGAGCGACTCGTGGCGCCTATCTCGGTCTCGCGCGACGGCCGGGCGCTCGCGGGCAATTCGTCCGACCCCGCCGGACCTTCCTCCGCGGCCACCCGCCGGATCCACTCGACGACCGCCGCGCGCGACCGCATCCTGGGCTCGAAGGCGACGAGCACCGTGGTCGCCGCGGGCACGAGATCCGTCACGCCGCCGGGGGCCGTCGCGCGCAGCCGCAGGTACAGCTCGACCACGTCCCGCGCATCCGGTGGCTCCACGAGCACCGCCGCAGACCCGACCGACAGCACCGTGAGGGCGGGGCGCGACGCCCCCGCCTCAGCGGGTCGCGTCCCCACCCGACCGGTCATCGTGACGACGAGGCGAACGGGGCGATCGTGAGGCCGGCCGCTTCGATCGAGTCGCGCACCGCCCGGGCGATCGCGACCGCACCGGCGGTGTCGCCGTGCACGCAGATGGTCTCGGCCGAGAGCGCGATGTCGGTGCCGTCGATGGCGGTGACGACGCCTTCGGTCGCGAGGCGGAGCATCCGCTCGGCGATCTCGGCGGCGTCGTGCAGTACGGCGCCGGGTTCCGTGCGGGACACCAGGGTGCCGTCGGGCCGGTAGGCGCGATCGGCGAAGGCCTCCGGCACGAAGCGCAGGCCCTCGGCCTCGGCCAGGCGCCCCACCTCGGAATCCGGCAGTCCGACGATCGCGAGCGACGGATCGATGGCGATCACGGCATCCACCACTGCGCCGGCCTGGCGTTCGTCGTGAACGATCCGGTTGTAGAGGGCGCCGTGCGGTTTCACGTAGAGCACCCGGGTTCCGGCGGCCGTGGCGAGTCCCTGCAGGGCGCCGATCTGGTAGATGACGTCGGCCGTGAGATCGGCGGCGGGGAGATCGAGGTCGCGCCGGCCGAAGCCGCGGAGATCGGGATAGGACACCTGAGCGCCGATCTCGGTACGGCGCGCGGTGGCGAGGCGCAGGGTGTCGAGGATGCGCGTCGGGTCTCCCGCGTGGAATCCGCAGGCGACATTCGCGCTGGTCACGAGGTCGAGCATCGCGCGGTCGTCGCCGAGGTCCCAGGCGCCGTAGGACTCACCCAGGTCGGCGTTCAGATCGATCACGGCCACGGCGTCACCCGGCGGCTTCCTGAGCGCTGCCCCGCCCCCGAAGCTTCTCCCACGCGGCATCCACCTGCGCCAGCGTCTGCTCGAGGGTGCCGCTCGTGTCGATCACGGTGTCGGCGATGGCCCGCCGCTCCTCATCGGTGGCCTGGGAGCGGATGCGCCGCTCGGCCTCCTCGCGCGACATCCCGCGCAGCTCGACGAGGCGCGAGATCCGCACCTCGGCCGGAGACTCGACCACCACGACGTGCTCGAACAGGCCGCCGCGGCGGCCGCCCGACTCCACCATCAGGGGCACGTCGTACACGACGACGGCATCCGGATCGGCGGCGCGGGTCTGCTCGAGACGCTCCTTCAGCAATCGGGCGACTTCGGGATGCGTGATGCCGTTCAGATCGAGCCGCGCCTGCTCGTCGCCGAACACGATCGCACCGAGCGCCGGCCGATCGAGCGACCCGTCGGCGGCGATCACGGCGTCACCGAAACGGTCGCGGATGGCGGCGAGCCCGATGGTCCCCGGTTCGACGGCCTCCCGCGCGAGCTGATCCGCGTCGAACACCACGGCGCCGTGCTCCGCGAACCGGCGCGCCACGGTCGACTTGCCTG
This sequence comes from Herbiconiux sp. UC225_62, assembly GCF_042694625.1. Classification (GTDB taxonomy): domain Bacteria; phylum Actinomycetota; class Actinomycetes; order Actinomycetales; family Microbacteriaceae; genus Herbiconiux. Next base: position 3,849,192 of record NZ_CP170551.1, read on the forward strand.
CGGCGATTCCCCCGGTGAGTCCGATCACGTACACGTGCTCATGCTATCGGGCACGGCTTCCGCAGAAGGCCCGTTAACGACCGAATGGCCGCCCCCGAAGGGACGGCCATCCGTGCGTGTGACTAGTTGTTCGAGCTGAGCTTCTCGCGGAGTGCCGCGAGGGTCTCGTCGTCGGCGAGGGTGCCCGCGCCGGTCGACTCGCTCGAGAACGAGGAGGAACCCGAAGGGATGTCGCTCGCGGCTGCATCGGCAGCGGATGCGGCGACCTGCTTCTTGTGGGCCTCCCAGCGAGCCTGAGCCTCGGCGTACTCCTGCTCCCACTTCTCGCGCTGGGCCTCGAAGCCTTCCTTCCACTCGTTGGTCTCCGGGTCGAAGCCCTCGGGGTACTTGTAGTTCCCCTGGTCGTCGTACTCGGTGAGCATTCCGTAGAGTGCCGGGTCGAACTCGGTGCCCTCGGGGTCGACGCCCTCGTTGGCCTGCTTGAGGCTCAGCGAGATGCGGCGACGCTCGAGGTCGATGTCGATGACCTTGACGAAGACCTCGTCGCCGACCGACACGACCTGCTCGGCGAGCTCGACGTGCTTGCCGGAGAGCTCGGAGATGTGCACCAGACCCTCGATGCCCTCGGCGACGCGGACGAACGCACCGAACGGCACCAGCTTGGTGACCTTTCCGGGCGCGACCTGGCCGATGGCGTGGGTACGGGCGAACACCTGCCACGGGTCTTCCTGGGTGGCCTTGAGGCTCAGCGAGACGCGCTCGCGGTCGAGGTCGACCTCGAGGATCTCGACGGTGACCTCCTGGCCCACCTCGACGACCTCGGAGGCGTGCTCGATGTGCTTCCAGGACAGCTCGGAGACGTGCACCAGACCGTCGACGCCGCCCAGATCGACGAACGCACCGAAGTTGACGATCGACGAGACGACGCCCTTGCGGACCTGCCCCTTCTGGAGGTTGTTGAGGAAGGTGGTGCGGCTCTCGGACTGCGTCTGCTCGAGCAGGGCGCGGCGCGACAGAACGACGTTGTTGCGGTTCTTGTCGAGTTCGAGGATCTTGGCCTCGATCTCCTGGCCCAGGTACGGGGTCAGGTCGCGCACGCGGCGGAGCTCGATGAGCGAGGCCGGGAGGAAGCCGCGGAGTCCGATGTCGACGATGAGGCCACCCTTGACGACCTCGATGACGGAACCCGTCACCACGCCGTCGGCGTCCTTGATCTTCTCGACGTCGCCCCACGCACGCTCGTACTGAGCACGCTTCTTGGAGAGGATGAGGCGGCCTTCTTTGTCTTCCTTCTGGAGGACGAGCGCCTCGACCAAGTCGCCGACCTGGACGACCTCGGTGGGGTCCACATCGTGCTTGATGGAAAGTTCACGCGAAGGGATGACGCCCTCCGTCTTGTAACCGACGTCGAGGAGGACCTCGTCGCGGTCGATCTTCACGACGGTGCCTTCGATGAGGTCTCCGTCGTTGAAGAATTTCAGAGTCTTTTCGACCGCGGCGAGGAAGTCTTCAGCAGATCCGATGTCATTGATGGCGACCTGCTTGGTTGCCTTTTCGGTCGTTGCGATTGTCATGTAGTGGTTGCTCCGTTATGGACATAGTTCGGGCCGGTTGCGAGGTGATGATGTCGTGTGTCCGCAACTGGCAGGCGGATAGAAGTCACAAGAGTGACGCTCTAGTCTAGCTTCGTGGCGCGGGGCGCGGCAAGCCGCGTTCTCAGTGCCGTTTCATACAACGTTCGGGAGGCTCTGAGCATTCCGGCGTCAGCGCCCGACGATGTCCGCGAGGGCGGTCCCGTGGTCGCGGAAGGCGAACCGGTAGCCGGCCGCCTCGAGCCGTTCCGGCACGACCCAGCGGCTCTTGAGCACGAGCTCCGTCTCGGTGCGGATGGCGATCGAACCCAGTTCGAGCATCCAGCGCCAGGTCGGGAGGCCGAACCGGGCGCCGACCGCCCGGCGCACCGAGGCCATGAAGGTGCGGTTGTCGGTGGGGTTCGGTGCCGCTGCATTGACCGGGCCCTCGATCTCGGGATGCGCGTCGAGGAACCGGATGATGCCGAGCACGTCGTCGAGGTGCACCCAGCTGAACTTCTGCCGGCCACCGCGCGAGCCCCGACGGAAGCGATGGTAGGTGCCGGCGGCTCGCCGAGCCGGGGTGGCCGGCCAGTGCCCGTCGAACTGCGGACCGCCCAGGCCGGCACGGGCGAGCGCGAGGATAGGGGTGAGCGCACTGCCGTCGCCGAGCACGATCGCCATGCGGAGCGCGACGCGCCGAGTGCCGGCCAGCTCGCCGCGGAAGAACTCCTCTTCCCAGCTCGTCGCCACGTTCACCGAGAAGCCCTCGCCGATCTCGCCGGTCGATTCGGTCATCGGCCGGTCGTCGGCGTGCCGGTAGATGGTGGCGGTCGACGAATTGATCCACAAGCGGGGCGGATGCTCGGCCGCCGCGACCGCGTCGTGCAGTGCGCGGGTGGTCTCGAGCCGCGAGCGGAAGATCTCGGTGCGGTTCGCGGCGCCGTAGCGGCAGTTGACGCTCTTGCCGGCCAGGTTGATCAGGAGGTCGGCGCCGTCGACCAGGGCGGCGATCGCAGCCGGATCGCCCCAGCGCGCATCCGGACCGGAGCGGCCGATCAAGGCGACCTCGGCGCCCTCTTCGCGGAAGGCCTCCGCCAGCCGAGCGCCGATGAAACCGGAGGCGCCGGCGAGTACGACGCGACGAGCGTCGGTCATCGCGAACCGGAGCCGGCGTCTTGGGGGTCTTCCGCGTCGAGGTCGGCTTCGACGCCCGGGCGGACGACGCGCGCCGTGTCCGCATCCGTATCCACTGCCGCTGCCGCTTCCGTAGCCGTGACGGAGGCCGTGGCCGCAGGGTCGGTGTCCGCGGCATCCGGGATCTCTTCCTCGCCTTCCGCCCGTAGTTCGTAGGTGAAGGTTCCCGTGTACTCGTACACCCGCCCGATCACGGGCGCATCGACGGTGACGGAGACCCGCTGTGCCCGCGCCGCGTCGTCGAAGCGCTCGATCAGGGTGAGACGCGGCGAGAGCGCGGCCGGCAGGGCGAAGTGCTGGCGCCCGATCCGCAGGTCGAAGCCCGTCGAGGCGAGGTGGAGCTCGCCCCGCACGACGCGGGTGGAGAGCCGCACGCGGAAGCGGCGCTCAAGACCGAGATGATCGACCAGGCCGTCGGCACCGGGGTTCTCGGCTGTGATGGCATCGACCATCGCCCGGGCACCGCCGAGGAAGTGGAAGCGCCGCACGGCGACCACAGCGGTTCGCCCGTCGCGGTCGACCAACGGGGCGTTGACGACGGTGAAGGGCACGTTGTGCTCCCAGACCGGGAAGAGGACGCCCTGCCGCGCCAGCACCGAGAGAGCCGGCCACAGCCAGCGCCGTGGCGTGCCGACGACCTCGAAGGTGCCGCTGCCGTGGCCCCGCATGCCGGCCGGGATCGCCGCGAAGTACGTTCGGAGCACCGGATGCAGGTCGTCGAGCGCCGAGCCCGAGGTCAGTTCGTAGGGGGAACGAGGAGCGCGCACCACGCGCGACTACTTCAGCAGGGCCGAACGCAGGGTGTCCAGCCCCACGCCGCCGAGATCGAGCGCCTTGCGGTGGAATTCCTTCGACGAGAAGGCCTCCTTCTCGCGGGCGCGCAGGGTGTCACGCAGCTCCTCCCAGATGCGCTGACCCACTTTGTACGACGGAGCCTGTCCGGGCCAACCGAGGTAGCGGTTGACCTCGAAGCGGATGAACGCGTCATCCATGTTCACGTTCTGGCGCATGAAGTCGAGGGCGTACTCCGCATCCCACACCCCCGACCCGGTGAGCCGCGGCTTCTGCAGGTGCACGCCGATGTCGAGCACCACGCGAGCTGCGCGCATCCGCTGGCCGTCGAGCATGCCGAGACGGTCGGCCGGGTCGTCGAGGTAGCCCAACTCCTCCATCAGGCGTTCGGCGTAGAGGGCCCAGCCTTCGGCGTGGCCGCTCGTGCCGGCGAGCTGGCGGCGCCAGGTGTTGAGTTTGGCGCGGTTGTAGACGGCCTGGCCGATCTGCAGGTGATGGCCGGGAACACCCTCGTGATAGACCGTGGTGAGTTCGCGCCAGGTGTCGAACTCGGTGACACCGTCGGGCACCGACCACCACATGCGGCCGGGGCGGGAGAAGTCGTCGGTGGGGCCGGTGTAGTAGATGCCGCCCTCGTGGGTGGGTGCGATCATGCACTCGAGGGCGCGGATCTCCTGCGGGATGTCGAAGTGTGTCTTGCCGAGCTCCTCCACCGCGCGGTCGCTGGTGGCCTGCATCCAGGCCTGCAGCGCATCCGTGCCGTGCAGCTTGCGGGCCGGATCGCCGTCGAGGAAGGCGATGGCCTCGGCGACGGATGCCCCGGGCTTGATCTCCTCGGCGATGGCCTCCTGCTCGCGCACCATGCGGCCGAGCTCCTCGATGCCCCACTCGTAGGTCTCGTCGAGGTCGATCGTGGCGCCGAGGAAACGACGCGACTGCAGTGCGTAGAGTTCGCGGCCCACCGCATCCTGGCTGCCGGCGGCCGGGGCCAGCTCGTTCTCGAGGAACTGCGCGAGCTTCGCATACGCCTCGGATGCCGTCTCCGCGGCGCGTTCCAGATCGGCGTGGAGGCTCGCAGGCAGCTCGGTGGGTGCCCCTCCCGCACCCGTCTCGGCCTCGACCTCGGTCTCGGCGTTCACCCGGGCACCTTCGACGAACTCGCTGAAGAAGTTGCCGGGACCGGAGTTCTTGCGCACCTGCGCGAGCACCTCGACCACCTGGCGGCGAGCCGGGACCGTGCCGCGGCGCATGCCCTCGCGCAGGGTCACGATGTAGCCGTCGACGGCCTCCTCGACCGCCGAGAGCCGCTTCGCGACGACCGACCAGTCGTCGACCGTGGCGGTGGGCATGAGGTCGTAGACCTCGCGGATGTGCTGGCTGGGCGAGTCGATCACGTTCAGGTCGCGCAGGTGCAGGCCGGCCTCCGAACTCGCCACGGCGAGTTCGAGTTCGTTGCGCAGGTCGGTCTGGGTGACCTCGTCGACCTCGTCGACCGGGGTGGCCGCGGCGAGTTCGGCGAGCACCGATGTGACGGCGGCGATGTACCGCTCGTGGCCGGCGGGCGAGAGGTCTCCGTAGCGGTCGTTCACCTCGGACCGGCCGATGTAGGTGCCGAGCACCGGTTCGAGCTCCACCACGGTGTCGACCCAGCGCTCGGCGATGGCGTCGATCGCGGTGGGAGGACGGGTGTCGGCGGGGGTCGGTACTGTCGTGCTGGTCATGTTTCGACCCTAGGCCACGGTGCCGACACCGGGCGATGAACGGCCCCGGCTGTGGAGGAAATTCCGGTTCTCCACAGGTGGCACCACCGGATTGACTTATTCGAACATATATTCGAACATGAGGGCATGACGGATGCCGCACTCACTCTCTCCTCTCCCGCTCCGGCGGGCGAGGAGATCCGTGCGCTCCAGTCGCGCATCCAGCAGATGCAGGCAACGAAGCTCGACACCCGGAGCGTGCGCACGCATCCGGCACTCGAGTCCCTCCTGCCCGGGGGCTCCTTGCGCTCCGGCGCGGCGTACTCGGTCGAGCGTTCGACCGCCTTGGTGATGGCGCTGATGGCCGGGCCGTCCGCCGACGGGGTCTGGTGCGGAGTCGTCGGCCTCCCCGATTTCGGGGTGGAAGCGGCCTCGCGTTTCGGCATCGATCTCGAACGCCTGGCCCTGGTGCCGCATCCGGGCGAGGAGTGGCTCACCGTCACGGCGGCCATGGCCGACGTGGTGGGCGTGGTGGTCACCCGCGCGCCCGGCCGGGTCACCGATTCGGCGATGGCACGGCTCCAAGCCCGCATCCGGCAGCGAGGGGTCACCTTGATCGTGCTCGGCGACTGGCCGCAGAGCGAGGCGTCTCTGCGCATCGCGGAGAGCTCGTGGTCGGGCATCGGGCAGGGGCACGGGCACCTCGCCGCCCGGCAGGTGCTGGTCTCGGCCACCGCCCGGGTGGGATCGGGGCGCCCTCGGCGGGCACGGCTGTGGCTGCCCGACCGACGCGAGTCTTTCCGGCCGGTGTTGCAGCAGGCCGAGACCGACGGGAGCCGGGGTCAGACGAATGGTCCCGCCGTGGCGACCGCAGGTCTCCGCCTGTTGCAGGGGGTGGCGGGATGAACGAGATGCGGAGCAGAGGGGCGCCGGTCCGCACCCTGGTGATCTGGTGCCCCGACTGGCCGGTGGTGGCGACCGCGGCAGCAGAGGGGGTCTCGTCCGACGAGAGCATCGCGGTGATCGAGAAGGGGTTGGTGTTCGCCTGCTCCGCTGCGGCCCGGGCCGACGGGGTGCGGCGTGGCCTGCGACTGCGGGAAGCGCAGGCGCGGAGTCCTCGGCTGCGGGACTTCCCCTACGACCCGGTGCGGGTCGACCGTGCCTTCGAACCGCTGATCAGTGCGCTCGAGGAGATGAGTCCGAACGTGCAGATCGTGCGTTCCGGCAGCTGCGCCCTGGCCGTGCGCGGGGCGGCGCGGTTCTACGGCGGCGAGCACGCCGCCGCCCTGGCCTTCCTCGAGCGTTTCGCCGAGTTGGGGGTGACGGATGCGCGCGTCGGCGTGGCCGACGGGATGTTCGCGGCCGACCAGGCGGCCCGGTTGCCCGGCCTCGATCTGATCAGGATCGTGCCGGCGGGTTCCTCGCCCGGCTTCCTGCACGACCTGCCCCTGCAGCTGCTCGACGAACCCGAGCTCACCGCGCTGCTGTGGCGGCTCGGCATCCGCTCGCTCGGCGACTTCGCCCGGCTGCCGGCCGACGACGTGCGTTCCCGCTTCGGCGAGTCCGGGGCACGCGCGCACGCCCGGGCCGCCGGTCTCGACGGCAGCCGGGTGGTGCCGCGCATCCCGCCCGAGGCACGTGAGAGCGTCAGCGACTTCGAGCCACCGCTCGACCGCATCGACCAGGTGGCCTTCGGTGTGCGGGCAGCGGCCGAACGCTTCATCGGCGAGCTCGCGGCCGCTCACCTCGTCTGCACGGCACTGCGGGTCGAGATCACCAGTGAACGGGGCGAATGGCGTGATCGAGGCTGGCTGCACCCGCGCTGGTTCACCGCGGTCGACGTGGTCGACCGGGTGCGCTGGCAACTGCAGGGCGGGAGCACCATCGAGAGCGCCCTCACCTCGCCGATCGCCCGGGTGCGCATCGTCGCCGAGACCGTCGACCGCAGTGAGCGGCACGAGACCGGTCTCTGGGGTAGCGGCTCCGAAGAGCGCATCCACCACGGGCTCTCCCGGGTGCAGAGCATCGTAGGCCACGAAGGGGTGTTGACGGCCTCGATCGGCGGGGGCCGCTCACCCCGCGAGCGGCAGATCCTGGTGCCCTGGGGCGACCGCCTCGAGCAGAAGTCCCCCGCCACCGCGGCGAGCCGGGCGCGTGGTCGGCGCGCTTCCGGCCAGGGGGCGCTCGGTCAACGCGAGGAGCAGGCGCCCTGGCCCGGGAGCGTTCCACCGCCGCTGCCCACCACGGTCTTCGAGCAGCCGCGCGCAGTGCTGGTGCTCGCTTCCGGGCATCACGAGGTGACGGTCACGGAGCGCGGCGAGCTGTCGGCAGAACCGGCCTACTTCTCCCCCGAGGCCGCGGGTCGGCAGCTCCGGCCGCTCGTGGCCTGGGCGGGGCCGTGGCCGGTGTACGAGCGCTGGTGGGATTCCACCGCCCGCCGACGCTTCGACCGTTTCCAGATGATCGACGCCGATGGCACGGCATGGCTCCTCGCCTTGGAGCGCGGCACCTGGTTCGCGGAGGCCCGCTATGACTGAGTGCAGGGGTCTGTCGCTCCGGCATCGGATCGGAGGCCGCTGATGGGCTGGCAGAATCCTCCGGTCAAATGGTCGGAGCTGGAAGCGAAGATGTCGGGGCGGTCGCGGCCTCAGCGGGTGATGGAGAGCGAGGAGACGCACTCGCGCAAACGCGCGGCCTACGTGCCGCCGCCCGTGCAGGCGGTGGACGACGGTGACGTCGTGCCCTACGCCGAACTGCACGCCCACTCGAACTTCAGCTTCCTCGACGGCGCCTCCTCGCCCGAGGAGCTGGTACAGGAGGCGGCGCGGCTGCGATTGCACGCGCTCGCGCTCACCGACCACGACGGCTTCTACGGCCTCGCCCGGTTCGCCGAGGCCGCCGAGATGCACGAGGTGCGAACGATGTTCGGCGCCGAACTCTCGCTCGAGCTGAGCGCTCCGCAGAACGGCATCGCCGACCCGGAGGGGTCGCACCTGCTCGTGCTCGCCCGGCAGCAGCCCGGCTACCACCGGCTCGCCGGCACCATCACCACGGCGCAGCTCGCCCCGGGCGCCGAGAAGGGCAGACCGCTCTATTCCCTCGAGCAGCTCTCCGCCGACTCCGGCGGCGACTGGATGGTGCTCACCGGCTGCCGCAAAGGCCTCGTTCGCCAAGCCCTCACCCTCGAGGGAGAAGAGGGCGCCGAACGCGAACTCGACCGTCTCGTGGCGCTCTTCGGGCGCGAGAACGTGCTGGTCGAACTGAGCGACCGAGGGCAGCCGCTCGACAGCAGCATCAACGACACCCTGTTCGGTCTCGCGCAGAAGCACGGTCTCGCCGCCGTCGCCACCGGCAACGTCCACTATGCCTCGCCCGATCGGCACCGCCTGGCCGAAGCCCTCGCCGCGGTGCGCGCACGCCGCAGTCTCGACGAACTCGACGGCTGGCTGCCCGCCTCACCCGCCGCCCACCTGCGTTCGGGGGCGGAGATGCTGCACCGCTTCGCCCGCTTCCCGGGCGCGATCGAGCGCACGGTCGAGGTGGCCGATGAACTCTCCTTCGAACTGCGCCGCGCCAAGCCGAAGCTGCCACGACAGGAGGTGCCGGAAGGGCACACCCCCATGTCCTACCTCCGGCTGCTCGTCGCCGAGGGCGTCGCCGATCGCTATCCCGGGGCCGGCCCCGAGATCTGGGCGCGCATCGAGAAGGAGCTCGCCGTGATCGAGTCGAAAGACTTCCCCGGCTACTTCCTCATCGTCTGGGACATCGTGCGCGAAGCCCGGCGGCTCGGCATCCTCTGCCAGGGGCGAGGTTCGGCGGCGAACTCCGCCGTCTGCTACGTGCTGAAGATCACCGCGGTCGACCCCATCGCCCGCCTGCTGCCCTTCGAGCGCTTCCTCTCGGCCATGCGCGAGGAGGAGCCCGACATCGACGTCGATTTCGACTCCGAACGGCGCGAGGAGGTCATCCAGTACGTCTACACGAAGTACGGTCGGCGGAATGCAGCCCAGGTGGCCAACGTCATCCAGTACCGGCCGAAGTTCGCGGTGCGCGACATGGCGAAGGCACTCGGCCACAGCCCGGGTCAGCAGGACGCCTGGTCGAAGCAGGTCGAGCGCTGGGGGCCGATGGTCGAGAGCGGCGACCACGACATCCCGGCCGAGGTGATCGCACTCGCCACGGAGGTGCTCGGGTTCCCCCGGCACCTCGGCATCCACTCCGGGGGCATGGTGCTCACCGATCGCCCCGTGGGCGAGGTGTGCCCCATCGAGAACGCGCGGATGGAGAACCGCACCGTGCTGCAGTGGGACAAAGACGACTGCGCCTGGATGGGTCTCGTGAAGTTCGATCTGCTGGGACTCGGCATGCTCTCCGCGCTGCAGTACACCTTCGACCTCGTGAAGGAGTCCACCGGCCGGGAGTGGGATCTCGACAGCATCCCCAAGGAAGAAGAGGGCGTCTACGACATGCTCTGCCGCGCCGATTCGATCGGCGTCTTCCAGGTGGAGAGCCGCGCCCAGATGGGCACGCTTCCCCGGTTGCAGCCGCGGAAGTTCTACGACCTCGTGGTGGAGATCGCCCTCATCCGGCCCGGGCCGATCCAGGGCGGGGCGGTGCACCCCTACATCCGGCGCAAGCTCGGCTTCGAACCCATCACCTACCTCCACCCGAAGCTGGAGCCGGTGCTCGAACGCACCCTCGGTGTGCCGCTCTTCCAGGAGCAGCTGATGCAGATGGCCATGGCGGTCGGTGGCTGCGACGCCGACGACGCCGACCTGCTGCGTCGCGCGATGGGATCCAAACGCGGGCAGGAGAAGATCTCCCGGCTGCGCGAGAAGCTCTACGAGGGAATGGCCGAGAACGACATCACCGGCGAGCTGGCCGACGACATCTACCAGCGCATCGAGGCCTTCGCGAACTTCGGCTTCGCCGAGAGTCACTCCACGAGCTTCGCTCTGCTCGTCTACGCGAGCTCGTGGTTCAAGCTGCACTACCCCGCCGCTTTCCTGGCCGCGCTGCTGCGGGCGCAGCCGATGGGCTTCTACTCGCCGCAGACGTTGACGGCGGATGCCCGGCGACACGGCGTCGAGGTGCGTCGGCCCGACATCCAACGCTCCGGAGTGCAGGCGGGGCTCGAGCCGCTGCAACTGACGGAGGAGGGTCCGTGCGCCGAGACCGGCCTCGAGGAGTGCGTGCACCCCCCGGGCCCGGTGCCGGAGACCTTCGATCGTGACGCCCCGGATCGCACCGCCGAGCATCGGCGCGACGGCCGGCTGGCCGTCCGGCTGGGTCTGGCCGAAGTCACGTCGATCGGTGACAAGCTCGCTGAGCGCATCGTGTCCGAGCGAGAGGAGCACGGCCGATACCAGAGCATGGCCGATCTCGCCCGCCGAGTCGGGCTCACCACTCCCCAACTCGAAGCCCTCGCCACCGCAGGCGCTTTCGAATCGCTCGGCCTCACCAAGCGCGAAGCGCTGTGGGAGGCCGGGAACGCCTCCCAGGAGCGCGCGGAATACCTTCCCGGCACCTTCGTCTCGGTGCAGCCGCCGTTGCTGCCGATGCTCACCGCCGAGGAGCAGGTGGTCTACGACCTGTGGGCCACCGGCATCTCCCCCGACGACCATCCGCTGCGCCACGTGCGAGAAGAACTCCGGATGCGCGGGGCACTGTCGTTCGCCGACCTCACCACCACCGAGAACGGCCGCCGCATCGAGGTCGGTGGAGTGGTGACGCACCGGCAGCGCCCGGCCACCGCGAGCGGCATCACCTTCATGAACATCGAAGACGAGACCGGCATCCTCAACGTCATCTGCAGCGTCGGTGTCTGGACGCGATACCGCCGAGTGGCCCGCGACTCCCCGGCCTTGATCGTTCGAGGCATCCTCGAACGATCGAAGGAGGGAGTGATCAACCTCGTCGCCGACCGCTTCGAGCCACTCCCGCTCTCTGCCAAGACCCGCTCCCGGGACTTCCAATGAGCGCGCTCAGCGGGCGACCCAGGAGCCCGCCGTGCAGAGGTAGAAGTTCGAATCGTCGGTGTCGAAGTAGATGTCGCCGTCGTTTCCGCACGCATCGGTCGCAGGCGGTGGTCCGGAGCCGAGCACGATCTGCGTGCCGTCCCGACCGGCCGGCCCCTGGGCGCCCGTCTCGCCCTGAGCGCCGGTCTCGCCTTGGGCACCGGTCTCGCCGGTGGCGCCGGTCTCGCCTTGCGCCCCGGTCTCACCGGTGGCGCCGGTCAGGTGTTCGGCAGCCGACTGCTTCAGGTTGCCCACCGACGCCCAGGCGCCGTCGCGATGCAGGTACACGTTCGCCGTGGAGATGTCGAGATAGACGTCGCCGTCGGTCCCTGAGCCCTCCCCAGGCGCGCCTTTGCCGGCGCGGATGGCGGAACCAGCGGGAAGCACCTCGGCCAGGTACTCCTCATCGACGGCATCCTCGGTCGCGTCGTCGGCCTGGTCGGACGGTTCGGGCGATTCCGAGGAATCGGCGGGCTCGGTCGCCGCGGCGTCGGTGACCACGGTCGAGGCTCCCGGGTCCGACCCACGAGCAAGACTCGCTCCGAGGAAGGAGGCACCGAACACCAATACGACCACGGCGGCGGCGACCCCGAGGAGCACCGGAAGCGTCACCGGACGCGGAGCGCGGGCCGAGGAGGAAGGAGCGTCAGGCGCACCCGGAGGAGAGGCAGCACCAGCGGGCGGAGATGTCGACGGGCCGTCCGGCGGCGTCGAGCCATCGGCGGGCGGTTCGGGCGGAGTGGTGAGCGACATCGATCCCCCTTCGGGCGGCATCCGCATGGTCACGCGGATGTTCGAGCCTCACGTTATCGCTCGGACGCACCTCGGCGCGCCCCCGATTTTCGGGACGGAGAACAGCCTGCGCACACCACCGACCTCGCGAAAGAAGACCCCGCCGCCCGCGCTCAACCCAGGCGGCACAGAGACGACCCGCACCGGCCGCACCAGCGACTAGTGCGCCGCCTCGTTCCAGTTCTGGCCGCGGCCGAGCTGCACCTCGAGCGGCACCGACAGCGAGGCGGCCGTCGACATGCGGGTGGTGACGACCTGGGCCAGCGCATCCCACTCCCCCGGCGCCACGTCGAACACGAGCTCGTCGTGCACCTGGAGCAGCATCTTCGACGCGAGTCCGCCCGCTTGGAGATCGGCCGAGATGCCGATCATAGCGATCTTGATGATGTCGGCGGCGGTGCCTTGGATGGGCGCGTTCAGCGCGGCCCGCTCGTCGTTGTCGCGCAGCACCCGATTGGCGCTGTTGAGGTTGGCGAACGGGCGACGCCGGCCGAAGATCGTCTCGGTGTAGCCGTCGACCTTGGCCTGCACCACGACGCTCCGCAGGTAGTCGCGAACGCCCCCGAAACGCTCGAAGTAGTCCTCCATCAGCTGACGCGCCTCGGCGGTCTCGATGCGCAGCTGCTTCGACAGGCCGAACGGCGACAGCCCGTAGGCCAGTCCGTACGACATCGCCTTCACCTTGGTGCGCATGTTCGGCGTCACGTCGGCCGGTTCGACACCGAAGACGCGCGCTCCCACGTACCGGTGCAAGTCTTCGCCCGAATGGAAGGCCTCGATCAGACCGGCATCGCCGGAGAGGTGCGCCATGATGCGCATCTCGATCTGCGAGTAGTCGGCGGTGAGCAGCGTCTCGAAACCGGAACCCACCTGGAAGGCGGCACGGATGCGCCGACCCTCCTCGGTCCGCACCGGGATGTTCTGCAGGTTCGGGTCGGTCGAGGAGATGCGCCCCGTCGACGAACCGGTCTGCACATACGTCGTGTGCACCCGGCCATCCGGAGCGATCGCCTTGTCGACCGACTCGATGATCTGCCGCAGCTTCGTCGCGTCGCGATGCGCGAGCAGCAATCCGAGGAAGGGATGCGGATTCGTGGCCTGGAGATCGGCGAGAGCACCGGCATCCGTCGAGTAGCCGGTCTTCGTGGCACGCGTCTTCGGCATGTCGAGCTGATCGAAGAGCACCTCCTGGATCTGCTTCGGCGAACCGAGGTTGATCTCGCGCCCGATGATGCCGAATGCGTCGGAGGCGATCTGGCCCGCCGACTCGCCGAGCTCGGCCGAGAGCGCCGCCAACTCGTCGTGGCTGACCGTGACCCCCGTGAGCTCGACCTGCGCGAGCACCAGCAGCGTGGGCATCTCGATCTCGGTGAGCACGCGCCGCGTGCGGTCGTCAAGGAGGGCGGAGAGCGCCTGCGCCACCCGCCAGGAATACCAGGCCTCTTCCGCCGGGCCCACGACCGAGTCGTCGTCGGGCACCAACTGATTCGGGTCGGGCGTCGGGAGGGTCTCCAGCAGGTGCCGGTCGACCAGCTGCGCGAGGGACCGATCGGCACTCGAATCCGGCTTCAGGAGCCAGGCGGCGATCACCGGGTCGAAGAGCAGGCCGTCGAACGCGAGCCCGGCCGCGCGGAGCGATTTGATCTGCTTCTTCGCGTCGAACAGGATCTTGGGGCTCGGGCCGGCGAGCCACTCCTCGAACGGCGCGAATTCGGTGCTGTCACGCACCCAGGGCAGATAGACCGTCTCGTGCGGAGTGGCCAGTCCGATCGCGATCGGGAACCCGTCGAGCGTCTCGACATGCACGGCCACCGCACCGCTCAGATCTGCCGGATCGGCCGACGCCGGATCGAAGGACCCCGAGTGCCGAGCGAGCCAGGCGGCCAGCTCGTCGTCGAGCAGGGTCACCGGCACGGGCGCCTTCTCGGCCTTCGCCGCGGCAGCCGCCGCAGCGGCCTGCCCCACCTCGGAGTCCCCTCCGATGCCCTCGAGCTTCAGGATGCGGTCGAGCAGCGTGCGGAATTCCAACCGCGCGAACACGTCGCGCATCGCCTGCTCGTCGATCGGCTGGCGCGCGAGGTCGGCCGGACCGACCGGCAACTCCACATCGGTCAGCAGCCGGTTGAGCTTACGGTTGCGGATCGCGTTCTCGGCGAACTCGCGCAGGTTGTTGCCCACCACACCGGGGATCTCGTCGCGGTGCTCGAGGATCGCGTCGAGCGAACCGTACTGGTTCAGCCACTTGACCGCCGTCTTCTCCCCGACCTTCGGGATGCCGGGCAGGTTGTCGCTGGTCTCGCCGACCAGAGCCGCGATCTCGGGGTACTGCTCGGGGCGGATGCCGTAGCGATCCTGCACCTTCGCCACGTCGTAGCGCGTGAGGTCGGAGACGCCCTGACGCGAGGGGTAGAGCAGCGTCACCTCGTCGTTGACCAGCTGGATCGCATCCCGGTCGCCGGAGACGACGAGCACACGGTAGCCCTGCTGCACGCCCTGCAGAGCGAGGGTGGCGAGGATGTCGTCGGCCTCGAAGTCGGGCTTCTCGATCGTGGTGATGCCGAGCGCGTGCAGTGCCTCCTGCAGCAGCGGCACCTGCCCCACGAACTCGGGCGGCGTCTCCCCGCGTGTGCCCTTGTACTCCGGGTACTCGCGGGTTCGGAACGACGAGCGCGAGACGTCGAAAGCCACCGCGAGATGCGTGGGGTTCTCGGCCTTCAGCAGGTTGATCATCATCGCGATGAACCCGTGGATGGCGTTGGTGTGTTGCCCGTCGCGGGTGGAGAAACTGTCGACCGGAAGGGCGTAGAACGCCCGGAAAGCGAGCGAATGTCCGTCGATGACGAGAAGGGTAGGCTGTTCTTTGTCCGGCACACGGCAAGCCTACACACGGCCTCCGACAGTCATTCAGACAGGAACACGCATCGATGACGCAGCCCGAAGCATCCGCCGAAGAACCCCTTCCGATGGACGTCATGGAGGTGTTCGGTTACCGCGGCATCGGCGCCCTGGCCGAGCGGATGGGCATCCAATTCCTCGAACTCACCCCCGAACGCTCGGTGGCGCGGATGCCCGTCGAGGGCAACACGCAGCCCCTCGGCCTGGTGCACGGCGGCGCCTATGTGGTGCTGGCCGAGAGTCTCGGTTCCACCGCCGCGAACCTCTTCGCCGGGCCGACGAAGATCGCGGTCGGCATCGAGATCAACGCCAGCCACTCCCGCTCCGCCACCGAGGGCTGGGTCACCGGAGTGTGCACGGCCATCAGTCTCGGCCGCACGCTCGTGACGCACGAGATCGCGATCAGCGACGAACAGGGGCGACGGCTGTCGACCGTGCGCATGACCAACTTCATCAAGGACCGGCCTGAGGGCCAGGTCTTCGAGAAGAAGTAGGGTCGGCTACTTCTTCGGGCTCAGCTGCTCGATGATCGCCTGGGCGACGTCGTGCATGGTGAGCCGGCGATCCATCGAGGCCTTCTGGATCCAGCGGAACGCCTCAGGCTCGGTGAGGCCCATCTTCTCGTTGAGCAGGCCCTTGGCCCGGTCGACGAGCTTGCGCGTCTCGAAGCGCTCCACGAGGTCGGCGACCTCGGACTCGAGCGTGATGATCTGGGCGTAACGCGAGAGGGCGATCTCGATCGCGGGCAGCAGGTCGTTCGGGGTGAACGGCTTCACGACGTAGGCCAGCGCGCCGGCTTCGGTGGCCCGCTCCACGAGTTCCTTCTGGCTGAACGCGGTGAGCAGCACGACGGGCGCGATGTGATCTTTCGACAGACGCTCGGCCGCGGAGATGCCGTCGAGCTGCGGCATCTTGACATCCATGATGACCAGGTCGGGGCGGAGCTCGGTGGCGAGGGCCACGGCCGTCTCGCCGTCTCCAGCCTCGCCGACGACATCGAACCCGTTGTCGCGCAGGATCTCGACGATGTCGAGGCGGATCAGCGATTCGTCTTCGGCCACCACAACACGGCGGGGCACTGCAGTCGTTGGTTCTTGGTCAGTCACGTTTCAACCCTACGGTATTCTGGACCTCGCTCGTAGCAAGCCGGTGTGGCGGAATGGCAGACGCGACGCACTCAAAATGCGTTGTCCGTGAGGGCATGTGGGTTCGAGTCCCACCACCGGTACCCAGAAGAAGGCCCTACCCCACAGGGATCGGGGTGGGCGTCAGCGTCGGCGTCGGGGTCGCGGCGGGCAACGCGGAGAAGATCGCGACCGGCACGTACTGGTGCACGATCTGCGTCGTGTAGCTGTTCGACAGCGGGCTGGTCTCGAAGGAGATCTGCATCGCGAAGTCGAGCATCAGGCCCTCGGTGTCAGGGGCCAGCACCCCGATCTGCTGCGATTCCAGCTGGAAACCGCCCTTCGGCGACGTGATCAGGAGGCCGAGCCCCTGTTCCGAGCGCATCGCCTCCGGGTCGAGGGTGACCTTCAACGGATCGGTGTTCAAGACGTAGGGCGACTCCACGGCGCCGCTGGCCGCCGACGTCTTGGCCGAGACGGTGATGTTCGACATGTAGACGCGACGCTTCTGATCGAAGGGCGCCTCCGCCGGCACCCGCTCGTCGTACACGCCGATGACGAACGAGAAGCGCTTGTCGGCATCCGGGGTCCAGTCGTGGGTCTTCTGCTCGGTCCACACGTCGAGCCTGAGTTGGAGCTGGTCGGCGATGTCGACCGTCGGGTGCACCGAACCCATGTCGGTGAACACCGAGGCGAATTGAAGCCGCGCGTCGGTCGCCTGGGTGCTGGAGCCACCGGACGCGCCGGACGTGGTCTTCTGCGACGGCGGAGTGGGCTGGATGCCGAACAACGGCAGGACGGACGAGCAGCCGGACAGGGCGATGACGGTCGCGACGGCGGCTCCGGCGCTGATGGCGCGCGCGACGAAAGGGGTGCTGTTCATGAGAGGACGCTTCCGGGTTCGGGTCGAAAATGTGCTGACGAGCCCGAAACTAACATCGTGAAAACGCGTCTTAAGGGAAAACGGCCAGGAGCCGATCGAAGCTTGATCGAATCCTGGCCGAATCCTGAGGATCGGATGACCCCCCGCGAGAGCAGTCCTTCTAGTTGTCGAAGGTGTCCGGCTTCAGCGGGTTGTGCGCGGAGCCGATGATGTGCACGCGCATGTCGTTCGTGGTGCCCGACACTCCGGGAGGGGAGCCGGAGATGACGATGACCTTGTCGCCGATCTGCGCACGGCCGAGGCCGAGCAGCACGTCGTCGACCTGCACCATCAGTTCGTCGGTGTGGGTCACGCGCGGCACCAGGTAGGACTGCACGCCCCAGCTGAGCGCCATGCGGTTACGGATGCCGGGCAGCGGCGTGAAGCCCAGGATCGGGATCGTCGACCGCAGGCGGGTCATCCGGCGCACCGAATCGCCCGACTCCGTGAAGACACAGAGGAACTTCGCCCCCACGAAGTCGCCGACCTCCGCGGCGGCGAGGGTGACCGCGCCGCCCTGGGTGCGGGGCTTCGTGCCGAGGGCCGGGATGCGCTCCAGGCCGTGGTCCTCCGTCGACTCGATGATGCGCGCCATGGTCTGCACGGTGATCACCGGGTACTCGCCGACGCTGGTCTCGCCCGAGAGCATGACCGCGTCCGCACCGTCGAGGACGGCGTTGGCGCAGTCGGATGCCTCGGCGCGCGTCGGGCGCGGCGAGGAGATCATCGACTCGAGCACCTGGGTGGCGACGATGACCGGCTTGGCCATGCGGCGGGACAGCTCGATCGCGCGCTTCTGCACGATCGGCACGGCTTCGAGGGGCAGCTCGACGCCGAGGTCGCCACGGGCGACCATGATGCCGTCGAAGGCGTCGATGATCTCCTCGAGGTTGTCGACCGCCTGCGGCTTCTCGATCTTGGCGATCACGGGGACCTTGCGGCCCTCCTCCGCCATGATCTCCTGCACCAGGTCGACATCGGACGCGTCGCGCACGAACGAGAGCGCGATCAGGTCGGCGCCGAGGCGGAGGCCCCAACGGAGGTCCGCGATGTCCTTCTCCGACATGGCCGGAACGTTGACGGCGACGCCGGGCAGGTTGATGCCCTTGTTGTTGGAAACGGCTCCCGGCACCTCGACGCGCGTGGTCACGACGGTTCCGTCGGTCTCGAGTACGCGCAGCGTCACCTTGCCGTCGTCGATCAGCAGCGGATCGCCGGGCTTGACGTCCTGGGGCAGGCCCTTGAACGTGGTGGAGGAGATCTCCTTGTTGCCGATGATGTCCTCGATGGTGATCTTGAAGATGTCACCCTCGGCGAGGTCGTAGGGACCGTTCTCGAACTTGCCGAGACGGATCTTCGGGCCCTGGAGGTCGACGAGCACCGCGACGGCACGACCCGAGTCGTCGGCCGCCTGGCGGACGTTCCGGTAGACCCCCTCGTGCACGTCGTAGCTGCCGTGGCTGAGGTTCATCCGCGCGACGTCGACGCCCGCATCGATGATCGCTCTGATGGTTTCATAGGTCGACGTTGCCGGACCCAGTGTTGCGACGATTTTCGCGCGTCTCATCAGTGTGTATTGCTCCGAGTTCTGCGCCGAAACGCATGGTGGTGGTGGAGTGGTGGTTGGTGTGGAGTCTCGACCGGGAGGCTATCAGATCGAGATTGCGCGGTCGGTCGGCTTCACGGGGAAGGGCAGGTCGGTCTCGCCCTCCAGGTAGCGGTCGACGGCGGATGCCGCAGCACGTCCCTCGGCGATGGCCCAGACGATGAGCGACTGGCCACGACCGGCGTCGCCGGCCACGAAGACGCCCGGGGTGGTGCTCTGGTAGTCGCCATCGCGCTCGACGTTGCCGCGGTCGTCGAACCGGGTGCCGAGCTGCGTGGAGATGTCGTCCGCCTCGGCGCCGGTGAACCCGAGGGCCAGCAGCACCAGGTCGGCCGGGATCTCGCGCTCGGTACCGGCCTTGGGCACGCGGCGACCGTCGAGGAACTCGGTCTCGGCGACGCGGATGGCCCGCACCTCGCCGGACTCGTTCGAGAGGAACTCCACGGTGGAGGCGAGGTAGGTGCGCTCACCGCCCTCCTCGTGTGCGCTCGAGACCTCGAACAGGGTCGGGAACATCGGCCAGGGCTGGTGCTCGGGACGCTCCGCCGGCGGCTGCTTGCCGATGGCGAGGTTGGTGACCGAGAGCGCGCCCTGACGGTGCGCCGTGCCGATGCAGTCCGCACCGGTGTCGCCACCGCCGAGAACCACGACGTGCTTGCCCTCGGCGGTGATCTGACCCAGGATGTCGTCGCCCGCGCCGACCTTGTTCTGCTGGACCAGGTACTCCATCGCGTAGTGCACGCCGTCGAGGTCGCGGCCGGGGATCGGCAGGTCGCGCGGAACCGTGGCGCCGGTGCAGACGATCACGGCGTCGTAACGGGCGCGCAGGTCGTCCCAGGAGATGTCGACACCGATCTCGATGCCGGCCCGGAAGCGCGTGCCCTCGGCCATCATCTGCGTGAGACGGGCCTCGAGGTGCTTCTTCTCCATCTTGAAGTCGGGGATGCCGTAGCGCAGCAGGCCGCCGATGCGGTCGTCGCGCTCGTACACGGCCACCGTGTGCCCGGCGCGCGTGAGCTGCTGAGCGGCGGCCAGACCGGCGGGGCCGGAGCCGACCACGGCGACCGTCTTACCGGTCAGACGCTCCGGCGGGTGCGGCTGCACCCATCCGTTCGCGAAGGCCTGGTCGATGATCGACACCTCGACCTGCTTGATCGTGACCGGAGGCTGGTTGATGCCCAGCACGCACGACGACTCGCAAGGCGCCGGGCACAGCCGCCCGGTGAACTCCGGGAAGTTGTTCGTGGCGTGCAGCCGTTCGATGGCCTGACGGCCCTCATCGCGCCGGGTGAGGTCGTTCCACTCCGGGATCAGGTTGCCGAGGGGGCAGCCGTGGTGGCAGAACGGGATGCCGCAGTCCATGCAACGCCCGGCCTGGCGCCGGGTGGTCGCCGCATCGCCCTGCTCGTAGACCTCTTTCCAGTCCATGAGCCGCACGGAGACCGGCCGCCGGGGAGGCAGTTCACGTTCCTGTACTTTCAGGAAGCCCTTGGGATCAGCCACCTGTCACCTCCAAAATGCGTCCCCAGACGACGTCGCCGTCGGGGTCGAGTCCTTCTTCGACCGCCGTCTGCCGGGTGGCCAGAACAGCGGCGTAGTCACGGGGCAGCACCTTCACGAAGGAGGCGATGGTCGTGTCGAAATCGGCGAGCATCCGTGCCGCCAGCGGCGACCCGGTCTCGGCCTCGTGACGCTGCAGCAGGTCGCGCACGATCTCCACGTCGGCGCCGCCGAGCGGCAGCAGCTGGAGCTCGCCCGAGGCCAGCGAATCGGCGTTCACGCGCTCCTCGTGGAGCTCGTACACGTACGCCGTTCCACCGGACATGCCGGCGCCGAGGTTGCGGCCGGTCGAACCCAGGATGAGCGCGAGGCCGCCGGTCATGTACTCGAGCGCGTGGTCGCCCACGCCCTCCACGACGGCGGTCGCGCCGGAGTTGCGCACCAGGAACCGCTCCCCCACGATGCCACGGAGGAACATGCTGCCGCGCGTGGCGCCGTAGCCGATGACGTTGCCGGCGATGACGTTGCGCTCGGCCGGGAAGACCGAGTTGCGGTCGGGGCGCAGGATGATCTGCCCGCCCGACAGGCCCTTGCCCACGTAGTCGTTCGAGTCGCCCTCAAGACGCAGCGTGATGCCGGAGGGCAGGAATGCGCCGAGCGACTGACCGGCCGAGCCGAGGAGGGTGATCTGGATCGTTCCGTCGGGCAGGCCCTGCTCACCGTGACGCTTCGTGACCTCGTGGCCGAGCATGGTGCCGACCGCGCGCTCGGTGTTGCGGATCGGCAGCGTGATGGCCACCGGCTCCCCGTGGTCGAGCGCGGCGACGGCCTCGTGGATGAGTCGCTTGTCGAAGTGCTTCTCCAGCTCGTGCTCCTGCGGCCGGCGGTTCGACCGCGGCTCGTCGGGCTCGAAGTGCGGTCCCACCAGCACGGGGCTGAGGTCGAGGCCATCCGTCTTGAAGTGCTCGATCGCGGCGTTCACGTCGAGAAGCTCGTTGTGGCCGATGGCCTCCTCGAGGCTGCGGAACCCGAGCTCGGCCAGGTATTCGCGCACCTCCTGGGCGAGGAACTCGAAGAAGTTCACCACGAACTCGGGCTTGCCGCTGAACCGGGCACGGAGCTCGGGGTTCTGCGTGGCGACGCCGACCGGGCAGGTGTCGAGGTGGCAGACGCGCATCAGGATGCAGCCCTCCACCACGAGCGGCGCGGTGGCGAAGCCGTATTCCTCAGCACCCAGCAGGGCGCCGATCACGACGTCGCGACCGGTCTTCATCTGGCCGTCGACCTGCACCACGACGCGGTCGCGCATCCCATTCAGCATCAGGGTCTGCTGGGTCTCGGCGAGGCCGATCTCCCAGGGCGTTCCCGCGTGCTTGAGCGAGTTGAGCGGGCTCGCGCCGGTTCCGCCGTCGTGGCCGGAGACAAGCACGACGTCGGCCAGGGCCTTCGTGACACCCGCGGCGACCGCACCGATGCCGTTCTGCGACACCAGCTTCACGTGCACCCGCGCCTCGGGGTTGGCCCGCTTGAGGTCGAAGATGAGCTGCTTGAGGTCTTCGATCGAGTAGATGTCGTGGTGCGGCGGCGGCGAGATGAGGCCGACGCCCGCGGTCGCGTGCCGGGTGCGTGCCACCCAGGGGTAGACCTTCGTGGGCGGCAGCTGGCCGCCCTCACCGGGCTTGGCTCCCTGCGCCATCTTGATCTGGATGTCGGTGGCGTGGGTGAGGTACATGCTCGTGACACCGAAGCGACCGGACGCGACCTGCTTGATCGCGCTGCGCCGTTCCGGGTCGAGCAGACGGTCGACGTCCTCGCCGCCCTCACCGGTGTTCGACTTCGCGCCGAGCCGGTTCATGGCGATCGCGAGTGTCTCGTGCGCCTCCTTGGAGATCGAGCCGTAGCTCATGGCTCCGGTGGAGAAGCGCTTGACTATCGACTCGACCGACTCGACCTCGTCGAGCGGCACCGCCGGGCGCACGCCGGTGCGCAGCTTGAAGAGCCCGCGCATCGTCATGAGGTTCTCGGCCTGGTCGTCGACCAGCTTCGTGTACTCGCGGAAGATGTCGTAACGCCGCGCGCGGGTCGCGTGCTGCAGGCGGAACACCGTGTCGGGGTTGAACAGGTGCGGCGGACCTTCGCGGCGCCACTGGTACTCGCCGCCGGTGGCCAACGGTTCGTGCACGGTGGTCGCGCCGTCTTCGGGGTAGGCGGCCGCGTGCCGGGCCGCGCTTTCCCCCGCGATGACGTCGATGCCGACGCCGCCGAGCTTCGAGGAGGTGCCGGTGAAGTACTCCTCCACGAACTCCGGCGCGAGGCCGACCGCTTCGAAGGTCTGGGCGCCCGCGTACGACGACACCGTGGAGATGCCCATCTTCGACATGATCTTCAGCACGCCCTTGCCGAGCGCCTTGATCACGTTCTTGACGGCCTTCTCCGGTGTGACACCGGAGATGTCGCCCGAGCGCACCAGGTTCTCGCAGGTCTCCATGGCGAGGTAGGGGTTGACCGCGGAGGCGCCGTAGCCGATGAGCAGCGCGACGTGGTGCACCTCGCGCACGTCGCCGGCCTCCACGATCAGGCCCACCTTCATGCGGGTCTGCTTGCGGATGAGGTGGTGGTGCACGCCGGCCAGCATCAGGAGCGAGGGAACCGGCGCGAGCTCCCGGTTGGAGTCGCGGTCGGAGAGCACGATGAACTCCGCGCCCTGCTCGATCGCCTCGTCGGCCTCGGCACACATCGCCGCGATGCGGTTCTGCATGGCCTTGGGGCCTTCGTCGACGCGGTAGAGACCCTTCAGGGTCGTGGTGAGGCGGCTGCCCGACGACGGATCGATGTGCTGGATCTTCGCCAGTTCGTCGTTGTCGATCACCGGGAAATCGAGGATGACCTGCCGGGTGTGCTCGGGCGTGGCGTCGAGCAGGTTGCGCTCCGGGCCGAGACCCAGCCGGAGGCTCGTGACGACCTCTTCGCGGATCGAGTCCAGCGGCGGGTTCGTGACCTGCGCGAACTGCTGCGTGAAGTAGTCGAAGAGCAGTCGCGGACGGTCGCTGAGCACCGCGATCGGCGTGTCGGAGCCCATGGCGCCGAGCGGCTCGGCCGCGTTCTTCGCCATCGGGGTGAGCAGGATGCGCACCTCTTCCTCGGTGTAGCCGAAGGTGCGCTGGCGGCGGGTGACGGATGCCGGCGTGTGCACGATGTGCTCGCGCTCCGGCAGGTCGCGCAGGTTGATGCGACCCTCGTCGAGCCACTGCCCGTAGGGCTCGGCGGCGGCGAGCTCGGCCTTGATCTCGTCGTCCTCGATCAGGCGACCGGCCGCCGTGTCGACGAGGAACATCTTGCCAGGGCGCAGACGTCCCTTGCGCACCACCCGAGACGGCTCGACGTCGATGACGCCGATCTCGCTCGCGAGCACCACGAGGCCGTCGTCGGTGATCAGATAGCGGCCGGGGCGCAGGCCGTTGCGGTCGAGGGTCGCACCGGCGAGCGTGCCGTCGGTGAAGATGAGGGCGGCCGGGCCGTCCCACGGCTCCATGAGCATCGAATGGTACTCGTAGAAGGCGCGGCGGGCGTCTTCGAAGTCGGCCTGGTTCTCCCAGGCCTCCGGCACCATCATCATGATGGCGTGCGGCAGCGAGCGTCCGGCGAGCGTCAGCAGCTCCACGACCTCGTCGAACGACCCGGAGTCGCTGAGGCCGGGCGTGACGATCGGGTACAGCGGCGAGAGATCGCCGAGCAGCTCCGACTCGAGCTGCGACTGGCGGGCGCGCATCCAGTTGCGGTTGCCCTGAACCGTGTTGATCTCGCCGTTGTGCGCCATCATCCGCAGCGGCTGAGCGAGCGGCCACGACGGGAAGGTGTTCGTGGAGTACCGGGAGTGCACGAGCGCGAGCTTGGACGCGAACCGCTCGTCGGAGAGATCCGGGTAGAACGGCTCGAGCTGGAGCGTCGTGACCATGCCCTTGTAGGTGATGGTGCGGCACGAGAGCGACATGAAGTACACCTGGTGCTCGAGCTCGGCGCGCTTGCGCAGGCGGAAGGCCTGGCGGTCCAGCGGCAGGTCGGAGAGCGTGGCGCCCGACTCCGTGGTGCGCGTGGACTGCACGAAGAGCTGCCAGATCGCCGGCATGGCGTCACGGGCGAGGCGGCCGAGCTCGTCCGGACGCACCGGCACTTCGCGCCAGCCGAGGATGCGCAGGTCTTCCTGCTCGGCGAGGTCGCGGATGCGGTCCATCACCTCTTGACGCTCGTCGGCGTGCAGCGGCAGGAAGGCGTTGCCGACGGCGTACCGACCCACCGGGGGCAGTTCGACGGGCGCGACGGCCCGTAGGAACGCATCCGGGATCTGGGTCAGGATGCCCGCTCCGTCGCCGGTGCCGGCGTCGGAGCCGATGGCTCCGCGGTGCTCGAGGTTGCGCAGGGCGCCGAGCGCGGTGTCGATGATGTCGTGCCCCGCCGTTCCGCGGAGTGTGGCCACCATCGCGAGACCGCAGGCGTCTTTCTCCGAGCTCGGGTCGTACAGACCCTGAGCGGTCGGGAGTGCGCTGAAGCTGAAGCCGGGCGCGGGGCGCTGTGCAGGCTGATCGGCCATAGAGAACCGTCCTCTACGTGTTTCTTAGGGAACTGGGACGCCAATGGCCCAAGGATGTCAGTGTGTTGCCACCGGGATGCTGTCTCCCTGTGGGGGTCCGATGTGGCCGCGCCGGTGCTGTACCTGTGCGGACTAGGGCTTCGCTCCGACTTCACTTTTGGCGCTCGGTTCGACTGCCTCGTTCTCGGAAGCCTCGGGAGCTTCCTCGCCCTCCAGCTCGTCGTCCGAATACGTGTCGGTCGATTCTACCTCAGCAGAAGCCGGAACCCATTCCGCCCCCGGTCGGTACGGGCTCGGCTCGAGTCCGGGATGCCGTCGCGACTGCACCGCGATCAGGATGATTCCGGCCAGAACAGCGGCCCAGGCGCCCCAGACGTTGGTGCGCACACCCAGGAAGATCTCGCTCGGATCGACCCGGATCGTCTCGAACCAGGAGCGACCGAGGCCGTACCAGACCAGATAGAGACCGAAGAGCTTGCCCCATTGCAACCGGAAGCGGCGCTCCAGCCAGAGCAGCACGGCGACGCCGGCGAGGTTCCAGACGATCTCGTAGAGGAAGGTCGGGTGGAACAGCGTGCCATCAGCGAGCCCGGTGGGGAACGCCGGATTGTCGGAGGGCACCTCGAGTCCCCAGGGCAGCGTCGTGGGCTGTCCGAAGAGCTCGGTGTTGAAGTAGTTGCCGAGCCGCCCCACCGCCTGGGCCACCAGGAGTGCGGGCGCGAGGGCGTCGGCGAAGGTCCAGAAGCGGATGCCGCTCAGCCGGCAGCCGATGAGCGCGCCGACCGCGCCGCCGATCAGGGAGCCGAACACCGCGATCCCGCCCTCCCAGATGAAGAACACCCGCAGCGGATCGGCGCCGTCGTAGAAGTAGTCACCCGGGTGCGTGAGCACGTGGAACGCCCGCGCCCCGACGAAACCGAGCGGCACCGCCCAGATGATGATGTCGAGCACCACCCCCGGCTCGGCTCCACGCCTCGTGAGACGGCGCGAGGTGATCCAGGTGGCGATCACGATGCCGGCGATGAGGCAGAGCGCGTAGAACCGGATGGGCAGGTTCCACTGACCGAAGAAGGTCAGCCCGATGCTCGAGAGCCACTGCGTGAGGTCGAAAGAACTCACCTCGGGGCTGGGGATGCTGAGGGGCACGAACATCCCGCTACCCTACCGGTGCGTGCCCTCGGCCAGTTCTGCCGCGAGGCGACCCACTGCGTCGACTCCTCCGTCGGCCAGGGCCTTCACGAGTGCCGAACCCACGATCGCGCCGTCGGCATAGCTGAGGATCTCGGCGATCTGATCGGCGGTCGAGATCCCGATGCCCACGGCGAGGCTCTCTCCGCCCTGCTCGCGGAGGCGCGCGACCAGCGTGCGGGCCGCGGCGTCGAGGTCGGCGCGGGCGCCGGTGATGCCCATCGTGGAGACGGTGTAGACGAATCCGCGGCTGTTCTCGACGGCGAGGCGCAGACGCTCGTCGGTCGAGGTCGGCGCGGCCAGGAACACCCGGTCGAGTCCGGTGCGGTCACTCGTCGCGAGCCAGTCGGCAGCCGAGTCGACCGTGAGGTCGGGCGTGATGAGCCCGGCGCCCCCGGCCGAGACCAGGTCGTCGGCGAAGCGGTCGACCCCGTACTGGAGCACGGGGTTCCAATACGTCATGAGCAGCACCGGGGCGTCGACACGCGAGCGGATGCGCTCGACCGCGGTGAAGGCATCCGTCAGCCGGAAGCCACCCTGCAGGGAGGCCAGGGTCGCGGCCTGGATGACCGGGCCGTCCATGACCGGATCGGAGTAGGGCAGGCCGAGTTCGAGCACGTCGACGCCGTTCTCGACCAGCGCCACCGCCGCGTCGACGCTCGCGTCGAGCGAAGGGAAGCCCACCGGCAGGTAGCCGACGAAGGCTCCGGCGCGGTCGGCGTTGGCGGTGGCGATGGTGCCTGCCACGGGCGATTCGCCGGCCGACCGGCTCGTGGAGGGGGCGTCGTGGACGGTGTCGCTCATACCTTCGCGTTCCCCTGCTCGTCGAGCACGTCGAAGTACCGCCCCGCGGTCTCCACGTCTTTGTCTCCGCGGCCGCTCAGCGACACCAGGATCGTCGCATCCGGGCCGAGCTCGCGACCGAGCTCGATCGTGCCGGCGAGGGCGTGGGCCGATTCGATGGCCGGGATGATCCCCTCCGTGCTGCAGAGCAGGCGGAAGGCCTGCATCGCCTGCTCGTCGGTGATCGGGCGATAGTTCGCGCGCCCGATGGATGCCAACCACGCGTGCTCCGGACCGACGCCCGGGTAGTCCAGGCCCGCCGAGATGGAGTGCGAGTCGAGGGTCTGCCCGTCGGCATCCTGCAGCATGTAGCTGCGCGAGCCGTGCAGCACTCCCGGGCGGCCCTTGGTGATCGTGGCCGCGTGCTTGTCGGTCTCGGCGCCGAGCCCGGCGGCCTCGTAGCCGTAGAGGCCCACCGAGGTGTCGTCGAGGAAGGCGTGGAAGATGCCGATCGCGTTCGAGCCGCCGCCGACGCACGCGGTGACGGCATCCGGCAGCGCGCCGGTCAGATCGAGCATCTGCTGGCGCGCTTCTTCGCCGATGACCTTCACGAA
The DNA here is from genome assembly GCF_042694625.1 of Herbiconiux sp. UC225_62. Lineage (GTDB taxonomy): Bacteria > Actinomycetota > Actinomycetes > Actinomycetales > Microbacteriaceae > Herbiconiux. Next base: position 3,876,481 of record NZ_CP170551.1, read on the forward strand.
GTCGCGCACCATCACCGGGAACGGGTGCGGGCCGGCGACCGTGCCGAGCAGGTAGTGCGTGTTCTCGACGTTGGCCACCCAGTCGCGGAACGCCTCGTTCAGGGCGTCCTTCAGCGTGCGCGTGCCGCTCTTCACCGGGATGACCTCGGCGCCCAGCAGCCGCATCCGGGCGACGTTGAGCGCTTGGCGCTCCGTGTCGACCTCGCCCATGTAGACGACGCATTCCATGCCGAACAGGGCGGCGGCGGTCGCCGTGGCGACGCCGTGCTGACCCGCTCCGGTCTCCGCGATGAGGCGCGACTTGCCGATGCGACGGGCGATCAGCGCCTGGCCGAGCACGTTGTTGATCTTGTGCGACCCGGTGTGGTTGAGGTCTTCGCGCTTCAGGATGACGCGCGCACCGCCGGCGTGGCGGGCGAAACGCGGCACCTCGGTGAGGATCGACGGCCGGCCGGTGTACGTGCGGCCGAGCGCGGCCAGTTCCTCGTGGAACGCCGGGTCGAGCTTCGCGAGCTGGTAGGCCTCGGCGAGCTCGTCGAGAGCGGCGATGAGCGACTCCGGCATGAAACGGCCGCCGAATTCGCCGAAGAAGGGTCCGGCCTCCTCGCGGAGGGAGTGGGAGGTGTCGGTCATACGGAGAGGAACTCCTTCAGTGTCGTCACCGGGTCGTCACCGGTGACGAGGGCTTCGCCGACCAGCACCACGTCGGCGCCGGCCGCACGGTAGTGGGCGACGTCGGCAGCGGTCGAGACGGCGGATTCCGCCACCTTGATCGTGCCGGCGGGGATGCGATCGGCCAGGCGGCCGAAGAGATCGCGGTCGAGTTCGAAGGTGCTGAGGTTGCGCGCGTTGACGCCGACGAGACGAGCGCCGAGGTCGACGGCGCGGGAGACCTCGACGGCGTCGTGCGTCTCCACCAGCGGGGTCATGCCGAGCTGGGTGATGAACGCGTGCAGGCGCGTGAGCGTGGGCTGGTCGAGAGCTGCCACGATGAGCAGCACCAGGTCGGCGCCGGCGGCTCGCGCTTCGAGGACCTGGTACTCGGTCGCGATGAAGTCCTTACGGAGCACCGGGATGTCCACGGCCGCGCGCACCGCCTCGAGATCGGCCAGCGACCCCTTGAACTTGCGCTGCTCGGTGAGCACGCTGATGGCGCTCGCTCCGCCTGCCGCGTAGCGGGCGGACAGAGCAGCGGGATCGGTGATCTCCGCCAGAGCGCCCCGCGAAGGGCTCGCGCGCTTGACCTCGGCGATGATCTTCACCTGGTCGGCGGGCGCGAGGAACGCCAAGGCGTCGAGCGCGGGCGACACAGCGAGGGCAGCGGACTCGACCTGGTCGAGACCGCGTGTCGTCTGCCGTTCCGCCGCATCCTCGAGCGCTCCGGCGACGAGATCGGCGAGCACGGGGTCAGTGCTCCTTGTGCTGCGTGCGTGACCCGTTGACGCCGTATCCCATGCGGGCGAGCACCCAGCCGAGGATGAAGCCCACCACGGCGAGACCCGCACCGCCCCAGACGAGCCACTGGATGTCGAGAACGAAGGCGACGGTTCCGATCGCGATGCCGACGAGCGACACGATGACGGCCGTCCATGCGGCGGGAGAGTGGCCTTCGCCTAGTTCTTCAACGTCAGAGCTCATCGATCGCTTCCTGTCTCACAAGTGGTCGTACGCCAAGAGTCTACCGGGGTCCGGCAGCGGCTTCGGGATTCAGCGGGTGGGGTCGGTGCCGTGCGTGAGGCTGTCCCAGTCGTCGACCGCGGCGTCGCGCGCCGTCGTCGCGGGAGGCTTCGAGGCGCCGGGTCGTGCAGCGGGAGGTTCAGCTGACGTCTCGGCCTCCGGATCGACCGAGCCGGCCGGCGCGACCGAATCGGTCGGCTCGTCGTCGAAGAAGTCGGCCGGGTCGGCGCTGCGCCGCCCGTCCTCGCCCTCGAACGACACGGCCTGGTACTTGCGGCCCGCGTTCGGCCAGCGCCGCACCGTGACGATCACCACGAGGCCGGCCACGATCATCAGCGCACCGAGGGCCGCGGTCACGGCCGCCAAGGGCGTGGTGGTGCTGACGGTCACGAGGTCGCGCACCGACTGCGTGCCCGCCACGCCGGTGCTGGTCGTGACGACCGAGGCGCCGGCGGCGACCGGGTCGGTGAGGGCGCCGATGGCCGAGGCCAGCACGCTCGCCCCGAGCAGCACCTCGAGGGCGCCGAGCACGATGCGGATGATCGGACCCGCGATCGCGAGAGCGCCCGCGAGGGCGATCCCCGCGAGAGCGAGCGCCGAGAGCGCCGGGGCGGCGACCGAGCCCGGAACGTCGAGGGTGGCCGCGCTCGTGGTGCCGGCCACGATGGTGAGCGACCCCCACGACTGCGACCAGGCCAGGAAGGTCAGCCCGCTGAGCAGCAGGACGGCGAGGATCGCCAGCGTCTTGACGCGCCGGCCGGTGCGCGCCGGCTCGACGGACGCCGTGCCACGGTCGGGCACGCCGCCCGCCGCGTCCGCCGCCGCATCCGTGGTCATCAGCGCACTCTCGTCATCGCGTTCGCGACGGCCACGGCGCGCAAAGGCGCAGCCGCCTTGTTCTGCGACTCCTGGAATTCGCTCGCCGGGTCGGAGTCGGCGACGAGTCCCCCGCCCGCCTGCACGTGCGCGACGCCGTCCCGGATGGTGGCGGTGCGGATCGCGATGGCGAGGTCGGCGTCGCCCCCGAAGCCGAAGTAGCCCACCACTCCCCCGTAGACGCCGCGCTGGGCGGGCTCCAGGGCGTCGATGATCTCGAGCGCCCGCGGCTTCGGGGCACCCGACAGGGTGCCGGCCGGAAAGGTGGCGCGGAAGACGTCGATCGCGTCGACACCCTCGCGCATCTGCCCCTCGACCGAGGAGACGATGTGCATGATGTGACTGAACCGCTCGACACGCATGAACTCCGTGACCTCGACCGAGGCTGCCTCGCACACCTTCAACAGGTCGTTGCGCGCGAGGTCGACGAGCATCAGATGCTCGGCCTTCTCCTTCTGGTCGCCCAGCAGTTCGTGCTCGAGGTCCAGATCCTCCTGCGGCGTCGCCCCGCGGGGCTTCGAGCCGGCGATCGGATGCGTGTGCGCCCGCCCGCGCTCCACCTTCACGAGCGCCTCGGGGCTCGATCCGACGATCTCGTAGGGCGTGCCGTCGGTGTCGACGAGACTCAGCAGATACATGTAGGGGCTGGGATTGAGTGTCCGCAGGGCCCGGTAGACGTCGAGCGGGTGCGCGACCACGTCGAGCTCGAAGCGCTGCGAGACCACGACCTGGAAGATGTCCCCCTCGCGGATGTGCTCCTTCGCCACCTCGACGGCAGCCAGGAAGTCGTCGCGCTCGGTGCGGTGGCGGGGGTCTGCGGTGCTCGCGAAGTCGACCGTCGCGAGCCAGGCCTCGGCGGGCTGAGCGACCGCGTTCTGCAGCTCGTCGAGGCGCGCCTGGGCAGCCGCCCAGAGCGTGTCGGCGTCGGTGCCGTCATCGGTCAGCACGTTCACCAGCAACTGCAGGGTGCCGTTGCTGTGGTCGACCACGACGATCTCGGAGACGAACGACAGACCCTGGCTCGGCATCCGGTAGTCGGCGGGCGGCCGGTTGGGCAGACGCTCGATCTGGCGCACCGATTCCCAGCCGATGAACCCGACGAGGCCGCCGGTGAGGGGCGGATGCGCCGCCACGGCCGGCGTCTTCCAGAGGTCGTAGAGCACACTCAGCGCTTCCAGAGGACCCTCGGGCAGACCGTTCGGGAACGCGCGCTCCTCGGGCAGACCGAGGTCGAGCCAGACGGCCCGGTCATCTTCCTCCGTCAACACGCCGAAGCTCGAGACCCCGATGAACGAGAACCTCGACCAGATGCCACCCTGCTCCGCGGATTCGAGCAGGAAGGTGCCCGGGCGGCCGTCGGCGAGCTTGCGGTAGATGCCTACCGGAGTCTCCCCGTCGGCGAACAGCTCGCGGATCACCGGGATCACCCGGTGACTCGCGTGCAGCTGCCCGAACTCGGCACGCGAGGTCGAGTTCTGTGCGGTGGAAGTCATGGTCCTTCGAGTATTTCAGCTGGCGGGTGAACCGACGACCGGTTCGAGGGGATCGACGTCGAAACAGCGGCGGGCGCCCGTGTGGCAGGCGGCGCCGATCTGGTCGACCTGCACGAGGAGGGTGTCGTCGTCGCAGTCGAGGGCAGCGCCCTTCACGTATTGCACATTGCCGGACGTGTCGCCCTTGCGCCAGTACTCCTGGCGGGAGCGGGACCAGAAGGTCACCCGCCCCTCGGTGAGCGTGCGGCGGAGCGCCTCGGCGTTCATGTAGCCGAGCATGAGCACCTCCTTGGTGTCCCATTGCTGGATGATCGCCGGAAGCAGACCGGCGTCGTCGAACGTCGCCCGCTCGATCACGGCCTCCACGTCGTTCATCGCACGACCACCCCTTCTCTTCTCAGTTCGTCTTTCACGTCGCCGACCGTCATCTCCCGCAGGTGGAACACGGATGCCGCGAGCACCGCATCCGCCCCCGCCGCGACGGCCTGGCCGAAGTGTTCCACGGTACCGGCGCCGCCCGAGGCGATCACCGGAACCGAACTCAGATCGCGCATGAGACCCACGAGTTCGAGGTCGAAGCCGTCTTTCGTGCCGTCGGCGTCGATCGAGTTGACCAGCAGTTCGCCGGCGCCGCGCTCGATGGCCTCCCGCGCCCAGGCGAGCGCATCCAGCTCGGTCTCCCGGCGGCCACCATGGGTGGTGACGACGAAGCCCGAGGGGATGAGGTCGCTCGGTTCGGTGCGCTTCACGTCCAGCGAGAGCACGAGCACCTGGGCACCGAACCGGTCGGCGATCTCGTCGAGGAGGGGCGGCCGGGCGATGGCGGCGCTGTTGACACCCGCCTTGTCGGCGCCGTGGGCGAGCAGTCGTGCCACGTCGTCGGCCGAGCGCACTCCCCCACCGACCGTGAGCGGGATGAAGACCTGCTCGGCCGTCTGCCGCACCACGTCGTACATGGTGTCGCGAGCATCCACCGTGGCCGTGACGTCGAGGAAGGTGAGCTCGTCGGCGCCCTGCGCGGAATAGAGCGCGGCGAGTTCGACCGGGTCGCCGGCATCGCGCAGGTTCTCGAAGTTGACACCCTTCACCACGCGGCCGGCCGCCACGTCGAGACACGGGATGACGCGTACCGCGAGCGACATCAGATCCTCGCGGCGTGGATGGGGCTGACGAGGATGGCGCGGGCGCCGACGGCGTAGAGCGCATCCATCACATGGTTGGTGTCGAAGCGCGGCACCATCGAGCGCACGGCCACCCACTCGCGGTCGTGCAGGGGCGAGATGGTGGGTGACTCGATGCCCGGGGTGAGGGCGACGGCCTCGTCGAGGTTGGCGACCGGCACGTCGTAGTCCATCAGCACGTACTGGCGGGCGACGAGCACGCCCTGCAGGCGGCGCAGGAGGGTCTCGGCGCCCGGGTGCTCGGTGCCGGAGCTGATCAGCACAGCCGTGGATTCGAGGATGACAGGACCGAAGATCTCGAGCCCGGCCTTGCGGAGCGTGGAGCCGGTGGACACGACGTCGGCGACCGCATCCGCGACGCCGAGACGCACCGCGGACTCGACGGCACCGTCGAGACGGATGAGGGTGGCGGTGATGCCGTGCGTGGCGAGGAACGCGCCCACCAGCCCCGGGTAGCTGGTGGCGACGCGGGCGCCCTGCAGATCGGCCAGCTCGGTCGTGGTGCCCTCGGGGCGCGCGAACCGGAACGTCGACTCGCCGAAGTTCAGGGCAGCGGTCTCCGTGGCGGTCGACTCGGAGTCGAGCAACAGGTCGCGGCCGGTGATGCCGACGTCCAAGGCTCCGGAGCCGACATAGGTGGCGATGTCGCGCGGACGCAGGTAGAAGAACTCGACGTCGTTGCGCGGATCGAGCACGACGAGCTCGCGCGGGTCGCGCCGGCCCACGTAGCCCGCCTCGGCGAGCATCTGGGCGGCGGTTTCGGACAGGGAGCCCTTGTTGGGCACCGCGATCTTGAGCATGGGTGGTCTTTCAGTGAGAAGAGAAGGTATCGGGATCGTCGAGTGCTCGGATCACAGATGTCGGTAGATGTCGGCCGGGGTGAGACCCTTCGCCAGCATCATCACCTGCAGGTGATAGAGCAGCTGGGAGATCTCCTCGGCCGCGTTCTCCTCCGACTCGTACTCGGCCGCCATCCACACTTCGGCGGCCTCTTCCACGATCTTCTTGCCGATCGTGTGCACGCCGCCGTCGAGTTCACGGACGGTGCGCGAGCCCTCGGGCCGCTCGACCGCCTTCGCGGAGAGCTCGAGGAACAGCTCGTCGAAAGTCTTCACGTGTCAAGGGTACCGGTGTCAGTGGGTGTGCCGGGCCGCGAGCGACCGGAGGTGGTCGACCTGAGCGGCCGCGCTCTCGGCACCGAAGACGCTCGACCCGGCCACGAAGGTGTTCGCGCCGGTCTCGGCCGCGATGGCGATCGTGTCGTCGTTGATGCCGCCGTCGACCTGCATCCAGACGTCGAGCCCGGAGGTCTTCACCGCCTCCGAGAGTCGGCCGAGCTTCGGCATCGTGCTCGCCATGAACGACTGGCCGCCGAACCCGGGCTCCACGGTCATGACGAGCACCAGGTCGAACTCGGGGAGCAGCTCGAGGTAGGGCTCGATCGCGGTGCCCGGCTTGATGGCGATGCCGGCCCGGGCACCCCGCTCGCGGAGGCTGCGGGCGACCGCGACCGGATCGGAGGTCGCTTCGGCGTGGAAGGTGACGGAGAAGGCTCCGGTCTCGGCGTAGAGCGGAGCCCAGCGCGCGGGATCCTCGATCATCAGGTGCAGATCGAGCGGGATCGGCGACACCTGCTGCAGCCGTTCCACGACGGGCAGGCCGATTGTGAGGTTCGGCACGAAATGGTTGTCCATCACGTCGACGTGCGCCAGGTCGGCGTTCGCGATGCGGCCGAGCTCGGTCTCGAGGTTCGCGAAGTCGGCGGCCAGGATGCTGGGATTGATGCGGAGTACCACCCCTCGACCCTATCGCCCGCCGCTTCTTCGCCGTCGTCACGACGACTCCTCCGAGACGTGGGCGACGCCGTGGGAGTGACTCAGGAAGACACCGCGCACCGTCACGCCGCCCGCGGCGATCCCCGCGGAGATCTCGCGGAGCAGCCGGCGCTCGGCATCGTCGAGCGCCGAGCCTCCCTCGCGCTCCCAGGTGAGCACGATGCTCGCGGCGCCCGTGGTGCCGGCGATGCCGCAGGCGAGCGCCGTGTACGTCGCGATCTCCTCCTCCGACGGGTCGACGTCGAGATCGGCGTAGGGGACGAGCAATGGCATCGGGCACTCGTTCCCGTCGAAGAACATGAGCCAGACCTGTCGCCGGATCGCGGCGCCGACCAGCGAGCTCACCAGTTCCAGGATGTCGGTGTCGGTTCTACGGGGTATCTGCGCGGCGATCTCGGCCGGGATGATCTTGGAGTTCATGCGACCAGGATCGCGGCCGGCCGGACAGCGAGGAGACGAAGACCCCGATCTGTGGAGGGCTGCTTCCCACGCCCCAGCTGTGATGGAGGAGTCGAAGCGAGGCTAGACCTTGCGGAACAGCGCCACGAACATCGCATCCGTATTGTTGCGATGCGGCCACAGCTGCACCGCCGCATCCGGCCCTCCGAGCACGACGGCCCCGTCGGTGACGGCGCGCAGCACCTCCTGGGCGTCGACCTGCTCGATGACGCCGTCCCAGCGTCGCAGTGCCCCCTGCACCTGACCTCGGGTCTCCCCGACATGCGGCGAACAGGTGACGTAGGCGAGCAATCCGCCGGGCTTCAGAGCACGCACGGCCGAGTCGATCAGGTCCTGCTGCAGGATGACGAGCGCCGCCACGTCGCCCGGCGTCTTGCGCCATCGCGCCTCGGGCCGTCGCCGCAGGGCGCCGAGACCCGTGCAGGGCGCGTCGACCAGGATGCGGTCGAAGGTCTCGGGTTCCTCGCTGCCGATGGTCGTGCCGTCGCGCTCCCACACCTCCGGAGCATCCGGGATCGCGGCGATCGCACGCCGCACCAGCCCCGCACGGGCGGCGACGGGTTCGTTCGCGATCACCGTCGCCCCGCCGAGCCGGGCCTCGGACGCGAGCACGGCGGTCTTGCCGCCTGGCCCTGCGCAGAGGTCGAGCCAGAGCTCCCCCGCCGCGACCGGTCGAGCGCGCGTGAGAGCGAGAGCCGCCAGCTGCGACCCCTCGTCCTGCACCCGCGCGGTGCCCTCGTGCACGGCCGGGATGCCGGCGGGATCGCCGGTGGGCGCGAGCAGCCCGATCGGCGAGAGCGGCGACGGCTCGGTGCCGTGCCCGACCGCGTCCCGCTCGATCAGGCCGGGCAGCGCCGTGAGGCTGAGCCGAGCCGGCGTGTTGTCGGCCTCGAGCAGGTCGTCGAGCTGGAAGGGCACGTCGGCCGCGGGCACTCCGTCGGCCACGAGCGCCCGGCGGAACGCGCGGATCACCCACGCCGGATGCGAGGCGGCCACGGCGAGCCGCTCGTCGTCGTCGGACGCCGCATCCATCGCCCGTTCGAGCCATTCACTGGCCGGTGTGCGGGTGATGCCTCGCAGGACACCGTTGACGAAGCCGGTGGCCGAGCGGGACGCCACCTGGCGCGCCAGCTCCACGGACTCGTTCACCGCGGCGTGCTGGGCGACCCGCATCGAGAGGATCTGGTGGCAGCCGAGCTCGAGCACGTCCCGCACGGCGCCGTCGATCTCGTCGATCGGCCGTCCGGAGGCGAGCTCGATCACGCGGTCGTAGTAGCCGCGCATGCGGAGGGTGCCGTAGGTGAGCTCGGTCGCGAGGCCGGCGTCGGCGGCGTCGAGTCGTGCCGCGGCGATCTTCGAGGGCAGCAGCAGGTTGGCGTAGGCGTCGTCGGCGCGCACCGCGGTGATCACCTCGAGAGCGATCCGCCGCGCCGGCTGGACGGGGGCGGGTTTCGGCGACGGGGTGGCGGGTTTGCGCCGCTGCGGCCCGCCGCGGGCCGCTCCCCCGCGATGGGTGCCGCGATCGCCGCGCCCTGGATCGCGCCCGTTCCCGCTCATCGCGCCACCATCCGTTCCGCGCCCGATCCGCGCCACCAGTCGGCGGCCGCCATCGGCTTCTTGCCGGCCGGATGCACCGTCGTCAGCTCGAGAGGACTGCCCCCGGTACCGACGTACACGTGCTGCCCGTCGGCCGCCACCACCCCGGGGTCGAGCCGAGCGCGATCGCGGGCGGGGGCGGCATCCAGGATCTTCACCCGCACGCCGTCGATCTCGGTGAACGCCCCGGGCTCCGGCGTGACCCCACGGAGGCGCGCATAGACCTCGTCGAGCCCCGCGGTGAAGTCGAGCCGAGCGTCGTCGATCGTGAGTTTCGGCGCGAGCGTCACGTCGCCCACCTGCTCGGAGGCCGACAGGCGCCCGGCGGCGATGCCGTCGACGGTGTCGGCGAGCTGCTCGGCGCCCGAGACCGCGAGCCGCGATAGGAGGTTGCCCGAGGTCTCGTGCGGTCCGATCGGGGTCGACGTGGTCGACCAGATCGGCCCGTCGTCGAGGCCCGGGCGCAGCTGGAACACGGTGGCTCCGCTCTCGGTGTCACCCGACATCACGGCCCACTGCACCGGCGCCGCGCCGCGCCAGCGCGGCAGGAGCGAGAAGTGCAGGTTGATCCAGCCGAGGCGTGGCGTGCTGAGGAGCGGTTCCCGCACGAGACCGCCGTAGGCCACGATGACTCCGAGGTCGGCATCGAGCGACGCGATCTGCGCGGTCACCGAATCATCGAGCCGGTTCGTCTTGATCACGGGCAGCCCCGCCTCCGCTGCCGCCACCGCCACGGGAGACGGCGTGAGCACGCGTTTGCGCCCGACCGGGGCGTCGAGCCGGGTCACGACCGCCACGACCTCCTGGCGGGCCGCCAGCGCCTGCAGGCTGGGCACCGCGACAGCGGGGGTCCCCGCGAACACGACTCTCATTCCATGATCTCCGAATCGTCGAACCGCACGCGCAGCGTGGGTGGAGGCCGGTAGCCGGGACCACGCCCGGCCTTGGCCCGTCTGCTCGTCACGTTCTTCACGACGAGGGCTCGCAGGTGCCGGGCGACCGCGCCGCCGACCGCGTAGTCGAAACGCACGATCGCCCGCACGCCGCCGTCGTCGACGGGCACCGGACCCAGTGTGTCCATCTTCGCCCATTCCTCGTCGCTGAGGAGCGCGCGCAGGTCCGTCAGGGCCGTCGCGACCGTGTCCGCCGCCCCCGTGACCGTCGCGATCCGCACCGCTGGCGGAAAGCGCAGCCGCCGACGGTCGCCGAGTTCCGAACCGGCCACCGCCTCCTGCTGCCAGGTCACCAGCGCTTTGGCGAGTTCGCCGCCCACGCCCACGAGCACGTTGGGCGCCCGCGGTGCCGACAAGGCGATCGCGTTCGACCACCAGCGCAGGCAGTCCTCCGCCACCCTGAGCGATTCGCGGGCCAGCATCCGCGGTCCGTCGAGCAGCAGCACCGCGCGGTAGCCGCCGGATGCCACGGGTTCGGCCCCACGGGTGGCCACGACCAGCGCGGGGCGGGCGTCGACCGTGAGCACCGTGCGCTCGCCGTCGGAGACGATCACCCGCACACCGGGGAACGCGCGGCCCAGTTCATCCGCCGTGCGCCCCGCCCCGATCGACGCGAAGCGGTAACGGGTGCCCTGGCAGTGCGAGCAGGTCCAGTTCGCTGCGATCGCCCCGCAAAGGGTGCAGGACGGACGCTGCCCGGCACGGCCCACGTGCAGCGGGCCGCCGCACACCGTGCAGGCCGCAGGGGCGTTGCAGGTCTGGCAGGCCAGCACCGGGGCGTATCCGGGCCGGGCGACCTGGACGAGCACCGGGCCGGACTCGAGCGCCTTGCGCGCCACCTGCCAGGCGGCGGTTGGGATGCGCGCGGCATTCTGCGGGGCATCCGCGTCGTCCTGCTCCGCCGTGGGCACCACGCGCGGGAGGTAGCGGGGCGCCGGGAAGACCTGGTGCAGGAAGCCGAGTTCGACCAGCCGCTCCACTTCGGTGCTGCGGGAGTGCGACACGAAGGCCAGACGGCAGCCGGACTGCTCCTGCCGCACGAGGGCCGCGTCGCGCACGTGCACGTAGGGCGCGAGCGGCTCGCTCTGCAGGGAATCCCCCTCGTCCCAGATCACGATGAGCCCGAGATGCGACACCGGCGCGTAGATGCTCGAGCGGTTCCCCACCACGATGTGCGGGGCGCCGTCGAGCGCGGTGAGGAAGTGCGCGTAGCGGTCGTTGCGCGCCTGCCGTGCGTCGAGGGGCACCACGGCGTTGCCGACGCCGAGATGCGACAGCGCCTGTTCGAGCGAGATCTGGTCGCGGTAGTCGGGCACCGCCACGATCACCGATTCCCCGCCGCGGAAGACGGATGCCGCGAGTTCCGCCACGGTCAGCGCCCAGTGCCCCACCGTGTGGTCGACCCCGTCGGCGGTCCGCACCGGCACCACGGTGGCGATCGCGTCGATCGCGGCTCGCGCACCCGGTTCGGCGAGGTGGGCGGCATCCGAACCCGAATATCCCGTCAGCACTCCGGCCACGGGCGGGCCGGACGGCTCGGCGGGCGCACCACCGGCGGCGCCCTGTCGCGCCAGGAAGGCCTTCTCCACCCGCACGAAGCGGGGCGGGATGGCGAGCCGCACGATGTCGCAGGCGCTTCCGGCGGCGCGATCGGCGAGCCGGCGCGCGAGTGCCCAGACCTCGGGCGTGAGCACGGGCAGCGGCGACACGATCTCGTCGATCTCGCTCAGCGATCCGCCGTAGTCGCCTTGTTCGGCGAGTTCGATGACGTACCCGCGGGCGGTGCGGCCGGCGGAGCGCAACGGGACTTTGACGCGCACGCCGGCATGAGCATCCGGCACCAGGGCGGCGGGGACGAGGTAGTCGAAGAGGCGGTCGAGCTGCGGCAGGGGCGACTCGAGCATCACCCGCGCCACCAGCGCGGTACCTGCCGGGACCACCTCGCCCGGCGCGCCCTCGCCGGCCACGGCTAGAGGCCTGCGGCGGCGCGGATCTCCTCGACCCGGTCGAGGCGCTCCCAGGTGAACTCGGGGAGTTCGCGGCCGAAGTGGCCGTAGGTCGCGGTGCGCGCGTAGATCGGACGCAGCAGGTCGAGGTCTTCGATGATGGCGCCGGGCCGCAGATCGAAGACGCTCCGCAGAGCCTCCGTGATCACCTCGTCGGAGACGACGCCGGTGCCGAAGGTCTCGACGTAGAACCCGACGGGGGCGGCCTTGCCGATGGCGTAGGCGATCTGCACCTCGAGGCGCGAGGCCAGTCCGGCGGCCACGGCGTTCTTGGCCACCCAGCGCATGGCGTACGCGGCGGAGCGGTCGACCTTCGAGGGGTCTTTGCCGCTGAACGCTCCGCCGCCGTGGCGGGAAGCGCCGCCGTAGGTGTCGACGATGATCTTGCGGCCGGTGAGTCCGGCATCCCCCTGCGGGCCGCCGATCTCGAAGCGACCGGTGGGGTTGATGAGGATGCGCACGTCGGAGTGATCGAGGTTGACCCCGTCGGCCTCGGCGCCGGAGAGCACCGGGCGGATGACGTGCTGCTCGATCTCGTGCCGCAGCTCGTCGAGCCCCACCTTCGGCGAGTGCTGGGTGGAGAGCACCACGGTGTCGACCGTCTTCGGCACGACGCCGTCGTAACCGATGGTCACCTGGGTCTTGCCGTCGGGACGGAGGTAGTCGAGCACACCCTCCTTGCGCACGGCGGCGAGTCGCTCGGAGAGCCGGTGCGCCAGCCAGATCGGCAGCGGCATGAGCTGCGGCGTCTCGGTGGTGGCGTAGCCGAACATGATGCCCTGGTCGCCCGCGCCCTGGCGGTCGCCCTCGTCGGTCGAGGAGCCCTCGCGGGTCTCGAACGCGTTGTCGACGCCCTGCGCGATGTCGGGCGACTGGCCGCCGATCGACACGGAGACACCGCAGGAGCGGCCGTCGAACCAGACGTCGGAGGAGGTGTAGCCGATCGAGGTGATCTTCTCCCGCACGATCGCGGGGATCTCGACGTAGCCCTTCGTGGTCACCTCGCCGGCGACGTGCACCAGACCCGTGGTGACCAGGGTCTCCACGGCCACCCGCGAGTGCGGGTCGACGGTCAGCAGCGCGTCGAGGATGCTGTCGGAGATCTGGTCGCAGATCTTGTCGGGGTGACCTTCGGTGACGGATTCGGAGGTGAAGAGGCGAAGAGAGGTCATTCTGCTCCTGATAGGGCGGTGGCGAACACTCCGAGGATGTCATCGGCCACCGAGGATTTGCTGCCGGATGCCTCGAAAACTATAGCGCCGGACGCGTCGAGCACGGTGACGGTGTTGTCATCGCGCGCGAAACCCGTGGTCCAGCCGACGCCGTTCACGACGAGGAAGTCGCAGCCTTTGCGGGCGATCTTCTCGCGGCCGAGCCGGATGAGGTCGTCTCGGTCGGTGGCCGTCTCGGCGGCGAAGCCGACGACGAGCCGGCCGGCGTGGTCGGCGTGCGAGAGGGTCGCCAGGATGTCGGGGTTCTGCACCAGTTCGAGCGTGAGGTGATCCCCCGTCTGGGCCTTCTTGATCTTGTCGTCGGAGACGCTGACGGGCCGGTAGTCGGCCACGGCCGCCGCCATGATCACGAGGTCGTGCGAGGGCGCGGCCTCGGTGGCGGCGTCGAGCAGTTCGGCGGTGGTCTCCACCCGCACCACGTCGATGCCGGTCGGCAGTTCGACCTCCACGTGCGCGGCGATCAGGGTCACCCGCGCGCCCCGAGCCTGCGCGGCCCGCGCGATCGCGATGCCCTGACGCCCGCTGGACCGGTTGCCGATGTAGCGCACCGGGTCGAGGGGCTCGCGCGTTCCGCCCGCGGTGACGAGCACCGAACGACCCGCGAGGTCATTCGGCACGGCGGAACCGGAGGCCGCAGCGACCGCCAGCGCTCCGCGCACGATGTCGTCGGGCTCGGCCATCCGCCCGGCACCGGAATCCTTCCCGGTGAGCTGGCCGCTGACCGGACCGATCAGGTGCACGCCGCGGGATTCGAGGGTGCGCACGTTCGCCACGGTCGCCGGGTTCTGCCACATCTCGGTGTGCATCGCGGGCGCGATGACGATCGGCGCCCTGGAGGCGAGAACCGTGTTGCCGAGAAGGTCGTCGGCGAGACCGGCCGCGAGCTTCGCGATGGTGTTCGCGGTCGCCGGGGCGATCACGATGAGATCGGCGGCCTGGCCGATGGCCACGTGCCGCACCTCGGCCACGGCCTCGTAGAGATCCGTGTTCACGGTGTTGCGTGAGATGGCCTCGAGAGTGGGCCGGCCGACGAAGCGGAGAGCCGCCTCGGTAGCGACGACGTGCACGTCGTGCCCGGCGAGAACGAGACCACGGATGACGTTCACGGCCTTGTAGGCCGCGATGCCACCCGTGATCCCGACGACGATGTTCAATTGAGAGCCGTGCGTGCGCCGGAGCGGACTACTCGGCGATCGGCGCCGCGGGGCGGATCTCGAGCTTGTCCTCGTTGATCTCGTGCATCGCGACCGACAGCGGCTTGTCGTCGATCGTCGAGTCGACGAGCGGTCCGACGTTGTCGAACAGGCTGCCTTCGTGCAGGTCGGCGTAGTAGTCGTTGATCTGGCGGGCCCGCTTGGACGCGAAGATCACGAGGGCGTACTTCGAGTCGACCTTCGAGAGAAGTTCGTCGATGGGCGGGTCGATGATGCCGAGCTTGTTGGTGGCCATTGTGTGGTTACTCCTTGCCGTGAAGGTCGATCGCCTTCTGAATCTGCATCAATTCTACGACCTCCGCCGCGGCTGCCCGCACATCGCGGTTCACGACGCGGTGATCGAACTCGTCCTGGGCCGCCAATTCGACCCGTGCGGTGGTGAGCCGGCGCTCCTGCTCCTCGAGCGATTCGGTGCCTCGGCCGATGAGCCGACGCACAAGTTCCTCCCAGGTGGGCGGAAGCAGGAACACCAGCGTCGCCTCGGGCATGGCGGCCTTGACCTGGCGTGCGCCCTGGATGTCGATCTCGAGCAGAACGCTGCGCCCGGCCGAGAGGGCGGTGTCGATCGGCGTGCGGGGCGTGCCGTAGCGCGACTTGTTGTGCACCACGGCCCACTCCAGGAACTCGCCCGCCGCGATCATCCGGTCGAACTCGTCGTCGTCGATGAAGTAGTAGCTGACGCCGTCGACCTCGCCCGGCCGTGGGGCCCGCGTCGTGGCCGAGACCGAGAGCAGCACCTCGGGATAGTTCTCCCGGATGAACGTGGAGACGGTGCCCTTGCCCACGGCGGTGGGACCGGCGAGCACCACGAGCCGGCTCTGCTCCGGCTGCTCGACCCGCGGCGCCCGCTTCAGCAGGAACTCGCGCAGCCGCTGCTGCTGATGCACACCGAGTCCGGAGAGGCGCTTCGACGCGGCGATCTCGAGCCGCTCCATCACCCGGTCGACCCGCACCGGACCGAGGCCCGGGATGCTCAGCAGCAGGTCGCGCACCCGCATCGTGGCCTCGACGCTCTCGGTCGAGGACAGGGCGGTGTCGAGCACGGCCACGGCGCTCAGTCGCCGCTCGTTCACGGCCCGTTTCACGGACGCGCGTGCCCGGCGGGCGGCGACGGCGGCGCGGGAGGCGGCGACGCGGTCGACCTCCGGCGGCTTCACCGGGCCACCCCGGCGAGGTGGGCCACGTCGGCGTCGATCGCGTCGACCAGCCCGGATGCGCCGTGCTGCAGGATCGAGCGCGACACGGCCACGAGCACGTTCGGCGCGAGGGGTCCGAACACGCTGGTGAGCTGCGAGAACTCGGCTCCCTGGAAACCGAAGCCCGGCGCGAGCACCGGGGTCGTGGAAAGGGCGCGCACGGCCTCGTTCGTGAAGCCGTAGTCGTCGAGCCGCTTCGTGGCGCCGAGGACCAGGCCGAAGTCGCCGAGACGCGTGCGGTCGGTGTTGCGGGCGGCCACCTCGTCGGCGACCAGCCGCGAGACGGTGGCGCCGGCATCCGTTCGCGCCGTCTGCAGGAGGCGTGAATCGGGGTTCGAGGTGGCGCTCAGCACGAACACACCCTTACCGTTCGCCTCGGCCCGGTCGAACAGGCCGCCGAGGGCGCCGACTCCGGTGAAGGCGGTGACGGTGAGGGCGTCGACCTCGAGCGGGGCGCCCGGCTCGAGCCAGGCGCTGGCGTAGCCGTCGTTCGTGGAGCCGATGTCGCCGCGCTTCGCGTCGCCGATCACCAGGAGCCCGGCCGCGCGGGCGGCGGCCAGCACCTCTTCCAGGGCCGCGAAGCCCGCCGAGCCGTAGGCCTCGAAGAACGCGACCTGCGGCTTCACGACGCCGACGCGTCCGGCGGCCGCGGACACGACGGCGAGGCCGAAGCTCCGCGCCCCGTCGGCACTCGTGGGGAGTCCCCAAGCGTCGAGGAGGTACGGATGCGGGTCGATGCCCACGCAGAGGCGCCCGCTCGCCGCGATGGCGGCGTCGAGACGCTCCCCGAAGCTGGACTGTGCTGCGGTCATCCCCGAGCGCTCCGCGCGATCGCGTACTCCTGCAGCGAGGTCACCTCGAAGCCCTCGGAGAGCGCGTCGAAGGAGGCCACGGCCGCGCCCAGCTGGGCGATCGTCGTGAACAACGGCTTGTCGGCGGCCACCGCGGCGGCCCGGATCTCGTAGCCATCGGCCCGCGCCGACCGGCCCGAGGGCGTGTTGATGACGATATCGACCTTGTTCGCGTTGATCAGGTCGACGACGGTCTCGCCGCCTTCGCCATCGCGCCCCTCGGAGTACTTCGCCACCAGCCGGGCGTGGATGCCGTTGCGGTTCAGGACCTCCGCGGTGCCGCTCGTGGCGAGGATCTCGAAGCCCAGCTGCTGCAGGCGCAGCACCGGCAGCACGATGGCCCGCTTGTCGCGGTCGGACACGGAGACGAACACGGTGCCGGATGTGGGCATCCCGCCGTACGCGGCTTCCTGGCTCTTCGCGAAGGCCCGCGGGAAGTCGCGGTCGATGCCCATGACCTCACCGGTCGAGCGCATCTCCGGGCCGAGGACCGAGTCGACGATCAGGCCCTCCTTGGTGCGGAAGCGCTTGAACGGCAGCACGGCCTCCTTCACCGCCACCGGCGAGTCGAGCGGCACGATCGAGCCGTCCTGCACCGGCAGCATGCCCTCGGCCTTCAGCTCGTCGATGGTCGAGCCCACCATGATGCGCGACGCCGCCTTGGCGAGCGGGATGCCGAGCGCCTTCGACACGAAGGGCACGGTGCGCGACGCCCTCGGGTTCGCCTCGAGTACGTAGAGGATGCCGGCGCCGATGGCGAACTGCACGTTCAGCAGTCCCTTCACGCCGATCCCCTGCGCGATGGCGAGCGTGGCCTCGCGGACGTGGTTGATCTGGTCACGGCCGAGCGTCACGGGCGGCAGGGTGCAGCTGGAGTCGCCGGAGTGGATGCCGGCCTCCTCGAGGTGCTCCATGATGCCGCCGATGTAGAGCTGGTGGCCGTCGTAGAGGGCGTCGACGTCGATCTCGATCGCGTCGTCGAGGAAGCGGTCGACCAGCAGCGGGTTGGCCGTGCCCACCATGCCCTGGCCGGCGATCCGCTCGAAGTAGTCGGCGAGCGAGGGGGTGTCGTAGACGATCTCCATGCCGCGGCCGCCCAGCACGTAGGAGGGGCGCACGAGCACCGGGAAGCCGATCTCCTCGGCCACGGCGACCGCCGAGTCGTAGTCGGTGGCGGTGCCGTTCTTCGGCGCCAGGATGCCGGCGGCGTCGAGGATGCCGGAGAACAGCCCACGCTCCTCGGCGAGGTCGATCGCGTCCGGGGTGGTGCCGAGGATCGGCACGCCGGCCTCCTCGAGTCCCTTGGCGAGCCCGAGCGCCGTCTGTCCGCCGAGCTGCACGACGACACCGACGAGTTCGCCCGACTGCTGCTCGGCGTGGATGACCTCCAGCACGTCTTCGAGCGTCAGCGGCTCGAAGTAGAGGCGGTCGGAGGTGTCGTAGTCGGTCGAGACGGTCTCGGGGTTGCAGTTGATCATGATGGTCTCGAACCCGGCGTCCGAGAGCGCGAACGAGGCGTGCACGCAGGAGTAGTCGAACTCGACGCCCTGCCCGATGCGGTTCGGGCCGGAGCCCAGGATGACGACCTTGCGGCGCTCCGAGGGCTCGACCTCGGTCTCGAGGTCGTAGCTGGAGTAGTGGTAGGGCGTGAGCGCCGGGAACTCCCCCGCGCAGGTGTCGACCGTCTTGTACACCGGGCGGATGCCGAGGATGTGCCGCACCTCGCGCACCTCCTTCTCGCCGAAGCCGCGCAACGACGCGATCTGGGCATCCGAGAAGCCGTGCTCCTTGGCCAGCGTGAACATCGCGGTGTCGGCGTTCTCCGAGGCGTGGATGGCCTCCGCCACCTCGTTGATCAGCACGATCTGGTCGAGGAACCACGGGTCGATCTTGGTGGCTTCGAAGACCTCCTCGATGCTCGCCCCGGCCCGCAGCGCCTGCTGCACGGTCACGATGCGGCCATCGGTGGGCACCGCGGCGATCGCCAGCAGCTCCTCCTTCGAGGCGCTGAGCGGCTCCCAGTGGAACGAGGAGCCGCGCTTCTCGAGCGAGCGCAGCGCCTTCTGCAGCGCCTGCGAGAAGTTGCGGCCGATGGCCATCGCCTCGCCCACCGACTTCATGGTGGTGGTGAGGGTCGGGTCGGCGGCCGGGAACTTCTCGAAGGCGAACCGGGGCACCTTCACCACGACGTAGTCGAGCGTCGGCTCGAAGGAGGCCGGGGTCACCTTCGTGATGTCGTTCGGGATCTCGTCGAGCCGGTAGCCGATGGCGAGCTTCGCGGCGATCTTGGCGATCGGGAAGCCGGTGGCCTTCGACGCGAGCGCCGACGAGCGGGAGACGCGCGGGTTCATCTCGATCACGATGATGCGGCCGTTGGCCGGGTCGACGGCGAACTGGATGTTGCAGCCGCCCGTGTCGACGCCCACGGCACGGATGATGTCGATACCGATGTCGCGCAGCTTCTGGTACTCGCGGTCGGTCAGCGTGAGGGCGGGCGCCACGGTGATCGAGTCGCCGGTGTGCACGCCGACCGGGTCGACGTTCTCGATGGAGCAGACCACGACCGTGTTGTCGGCCGTGTCGCGCATGAGCTCGAGCTCGTACTCCTTCCAGCCGAGGATCGACTCCTCGAGGAGCACCTCGGTGGTGGGGCTCTGGTGGAGGCCGTCACCGACGATGCGGCGCAGCTCCTCCTCCGTGTAGGCGAAGCCCGAACCGAGGCCACCCATGGTGAACGAGGGGCGCACCACGAGAGGATAGCCGAGGTCTTCGGCGTAGCCGACGGCCTCCTCCACCGTGTGCGCGATGTAGGAGCGGGCCACCTCGGCGCCGGCGTCGATCACCAGCTGCTTGAAGATCTGGCGGTCCTCGCCCTTGTTGATGGCCTCGAAGTTCGCGCCGATCAGCTCCACGCCGTACTTCTCCAGGATGCCGTGCTCGTGCAGCTGGATGGCCGCGTTCAGCGCGGTCTGGCCGCCCAGGGTCGGCAAGATCGCATCCGGCTTCTCCTTCGCGATGATCGCCTCGATGACCTGCCAGGTGATCGGCTCGACGTAGGTGGCGTCGGCGAAGTCGGGGTCGGTCATGATGGTGGCCGGGTTGGAGTTCACGAGGATGACGCGCACGCCCTCCTCGCGGAGCACCCGGCAGGCCTGGGTGCCGGAGTAGTCGAACTCACAGGCCTGGCCGATCACGATCGGCCCGGAGCCGATGACGAGAACGCTCTGGATGTCGTCTCTCTTGGGCATTACTGGTGGTCTCCTTCGGAGGAAGCATCGAGTTCGGGCGCCGACTTCTTCGCGAGGATCATGTCGCGGAACCGGTCGAAGAGGTACATGGAGTCGTGCGGGCCGGCCGCCGCTTCCGGGTGGTACTGCACGGAGAACGCGTCGATGTCGAGGCAGCGGATGCCCTCCACCACGTCGTCGTTGAGGCTCACGTGGCTCACCTCCACCCGGCCGAAGCCGGCGGGCGAGTCGATCACGCCCTCGCGCGGGGCGTCGACCGCGAAGCCGTGGTTCTGGCTGGTGATCTCCACCCGGCCCGTGGTGCGGTCGAGTACCGGTTGGTTGATGCCGCGGTGTCCGAAGGGCAGCTTGTAGGTGCCGAAGCCGAGCGCCCGGCCGAGCAGCTGATTGCCGAAGCAGATGCCGAAGTAGGGCGTGCCGCCGCGCAGCACGTCCTGCAGCAGATCGACGTGGCTCTCCGAGGCCTCGGGGTCACCGGGGCCGTTGCTGTAGAAGAGCGCATCGGGCTCCAGTGCGCGCACCTCGTCGGCCGTGACCGACTCGGGAAGCACCTCCACGTCGAAGCCGCGCTCCGCGAGGTAGTTGAGCGTCGACGTCTTGACGCCGAGGTCGAGCACGGCCACGGAGCCGATCCGCTCTCCCTTCGCGGGCACCTGGTAGCGCTCGTGGGTCGAGACGACCTCTGAGAGCTTCCGCCCTGCCATCTCGGCGCCCGAGCGCACGGCGTTCAGCTGATCGGTCTGGCTGAGTTCGTAGTCGGCACCCGAGAAGATGCCGGCCCGCATCGCCCCGAAGGAGCGGATGTGCCGGGTCACCGCGCGGGTGTCGATGCCCGAGATGCCCACCACGCCGTCGGCGGTGAGGTCGTCGTCGAGGCTCCGCTGCGCGCGGAAGTTGGACACGATCCGGGAAGGATCGCGCACCACGTAGCCGGCCACCCAGATCTTCGACGACTCCTTGTCGGTGTCGTTCACCCCGGTGTTGCCGATGTGCGGCGCGGTCTGCATCACGATCTGCCCGGCGTAGCTCGGGTCGGTCAGGGTCTCCTGGTAGCCGGTCATGCCGGTGGCGAAGACGGCTTCGCCGAGGGTGCGGCCGCGGGCTCCGTAGGCTCGGCCTTCGTAGCGTCGACCGTCTTCCAGCACGAGCACGGCGGGTTCGGTTGAGATCACGACGACGGTCCTTCCTGTTGCGTGTGAATCGGGGTCTGTGAGGCCGGGATGATCGAGTTCGCGGCGGCGATGAGCCGGGCGGCGTCGCCCAGTTCGATGGCGCGCACGTAGCTCTCCACCTCGGCGGGGCCGATGTCGGCCCGGTAGGTCCAGTCGAAGCGCACCAGACCGCCGGTCTCGACCACCCGGTCGATGGCCCAGGTGGAGGTGCCGACCGAGCGCAGGTTCTCGCGCGCGATGAACGTCTCCGGCTCGCCGGGGATGGTGAGTGAAACGCCCTGCTCGAACACCGTCACGACGCCGCGGCCGCGGAAGGCGAGCCCCGGAATGGTGAGCCGATCGAGCGGTTCCCCCGCGGTCGTGGTGGCCACGTAGAGAACGGAAGCGCGGCCGAGTTCGGCGCCGCGGGCATCCGTCGCCGGTGCGTCGAGAGGGTTCTGGAACGCGGCCTGGCGCTTCTTGCGCGCCCGCCAGGCCCAGAACATGGCGGCGAGAAGCAGCAGCGCGAAAGCCGTGACGAGCACGGCGGGCAGGATCCTAGCCACGGGCGGGCACCCCCTCGCGGGCGAGGGCGCGGGCATTCTCCGCCGCCTCCTCGACCGGGGCGAGCACGCCGTCGCGGAGGGTCGGGAAGCCGTGGTGGAAGGTCCAGCGCACGCGCCCCGAGAGCGAGACGCCCTCGTACGGCGTGTTCTGGCTCTTGCCCGCCAGTCGGTCGAGCGTGAACGTGCTGCGGTCGGAGGGATCGACGAGGGTGACGTTCGCGGGGGCCCCCTCCTCGAAGAGGTGGCTGTGGCCGTTCAGCCGGCCGATCCGTGCCGGGGTGGTGGAGAGCACGCGGGCCACGCCGTCCCAGCCCAGGAGACCGGTGTCGACGAGCGCGGTCTGCACCACGGGCAGGGCTGACTCGAGCCCCACCATGCCGAAGGACGCGGCATCCCACTCGCTCTCCTTCGACTCCCGTGGGTGCGGCGCGTGGTCGGTGGCGACGATGTCGATGGTGCCGTCGGCGACGCCGGCGCGCAGGGCCTGGACGTCTTCGTCGCGGCGCAGCGGCGGGTTCACCTTGTAGCGCGCGTCGTAGCTGCGGATGAGGTCTTCAGTGAGCAGGAGGTGATGCGGCGTGGCCTCGGCGGTCACCGGGATGCCGCGTGCCTTCGCCCAGCGGATGACGTCGACCGATCCGGCCGTCGAGAGGTGGCAGACGTGCAGGCGGGCGCCGACGTGCTCCGCCAACAGAACGTCGCGGGCGATGATCGACTCCTCGGCCACGGCGGGCCAGCCCTTGAGGCCGAGCTCCGAGGAGAGGGCACCCTCGTTCATCTGCGCGTTCTCGGTGAGGCGCGGGTCTTGCGCGTGCTGGGCGATGACCCCGTCGAAGGTCTTCACGTACTCGAGGGCGCGGCGCATGAGCAGCGAGTCGTGGACGCATTTGCCGTCGTCGGAGAAGACCCGCACGGCGGCGCGGGACTGCGCCATGGCGCCGATCTCGCTCAGCCGTTCGCCGGCGAGGCCCACGGTCACGGCGCCGATGGGCCGTACGGTGGCGTAGCCGGCCGCGTCGCCGAGCGACTGCACCTGCTCCACGACGCCGGCAGTGTCGGAGACGGGCATCGTGTTGGCCATGGCGAACACGCTCGTGAAGCCGCCGGCCGCGGCGGCGCGGGTGCCGGTGAGCACCGTCTCGCTCTGCTCGAAACCGGGCTCGCGGAGGTGGGTGTGCAGGTCGACGAGCCCCGGGAGGGCGACCAGTCCGGAGGCGTCGACCGTGACGGCGCCCACCGGGGCCGTCGTGCCCGGCGCGGTCGAGCTGATCCGGCCGCGCTCGATCAGGATGTCGGCCGCCTGCCCGTTCGGAAGCGTCGCGCCCTTCAGCAGGTAGCTGGTCTCGCTCAACTCAAGGCCTCTCGTTCGCCGGACAGCAGCAGATAGAGCACAGCCATCCGGATGGACACCCCGTTCGCGACCTGTTCGAGAACCGTCGATTGCGCGGAGTCGGCCGCTCCGGCCGAGATCTCCAGACCGCGATTCATCGGTCCGGGGTGCATGACAATGCTATCCGGGCGCAGGCGCGCCAGGCGCTCGTCGTCGAGGCCCCACTGCCGCCCGTACTCGCGGGCGCTCGGGAAGTAGGCCGCGTTCATCCGCTCGCTCTGGATGCGCAGCATCATCACCACGTCGGGCTGCGTCAGCGCGAGCGTGGCGTCGAGATCGAAGCTGATGTCCACCGGCCAGGTGCCGGCTCCAACGGGCACCAGCGTCGCCGGAGCCACGAACGTCACGGTGGCGCCGAGGGTGCGCAGCAGCCAGAGGTTCGAACGGGCCACCCGGGAGTGGAGGATGTCGCCCACGATCACCACGCTCACGCCGTCGAGAGCCTTGCCGCGGGCGGCGTCGCCGTGCAGGCGGCGGCGCATGGTGAAGGCGTCGAGCAGGGCCTGGGTGGGATGCTCGTGCGTGCCGTCGCCCGCGTTCACCACACCCGCGTCGATCCAGTCGCTCTGCGCGAGCACCTGCGGGGCGCCCGAGGCGGAGTGGCGGATGACCACGCCGTCGGCGCCCATGGCGGCCAGGGTCTGCGCGGTGTCCTTCAGGCTCTCGCCCTTCGAGACGCTCGAGCCCTTCGCCGAGAAGTTGATGACGTCGGCCGAGAGCCGCTTGGCGGCGGCCTCGAAGGAGATGCGGGTGCGGGTGGAGTCCTCGAAGAAGAGGTTCACGACGGTCTTGCCGCGGAGGGTCGGCAGCTTCTTCACCTCGCGGGTGGAGACGTCGGCCATGTCCTCCGCGATGTCGAGGATCTGGATCGCCTCGTCGCGCGTCAGGTCTTTGGTGCTGAGGAGGTGTCTCATCCTTCGATCGTCACCTCCTCGGTTCCGTCGATCTCGGCGAGGCGAACGTTGATGCGCTCCTCGCGGGAGGTGGGCAGGTTCTTGCCCACGAAGTCGGCGCGGATCGGCAGCTCGCGGTGACCGCGGTCGACGAGGGTCGCGAGCCGCACCACGCGCGGGCGCCCCAGATCGTTCAAGGCGTCGAGGGCGGCACGGATGGTGCGGCCCGAGTAGAGCACGTCGTCGACGAGCACCACGGTCTTCCCGTCGATGCCCTGGCGCGGCACCTGCGTGGGGCTGGGCGTGCGGGTGGGATGCCGGGCGAGGTCGTCGCGGTACATAGTGATGTCGAGCGACCCCACGATGGAGGCCGGGTCGCTGCCCTGCTCGATGCCGCCGATGATCCGTCCGATCCGCTCGGCGAGGACCACGCCGCGCGTCGGGATGCCCAGGATCACCAGATCGTTCGCTCCCCGGTTGGACTCCAGGATCTCGTGCGAGATCCGAGTCAACGCCCGGGCTATGTCAGCCTGCTGCAGCACTGTGCGCGCCATGCGACCGACCTCCTTCCCCGCCTCTCGGACGGACTTAAAGGATGTCTGCGGTTACCGTCGTCCACCCTACCAGCGGCAACGGATCCCGCGGGCCATTGGGACAGTCTCTCTTGATGTTGGGCCCCCCGGCTCACCGCGCGTGAACGCGATGGCGGCGTCCAGCAATACCTGGTCCGCCGCTGCGTTCCCCGGGCTGCGCTCTCCGTCCCCACCCTCGTGAGTGGTGAAACGCCAAAACACGCCGCAACGACACCCTCAATTCCGACCACTTTTGGCGAATGAGTAATGAGAACAGTGGTGAAAGCCGCGGGCCGTGCCGGGACGACCCAGGCCGAGGCCGCGACGGCGACCTCAGCCGAACAGATCGCCTCGCGCCGCAGTAGCGGCGGCACGAGCAATAGACGATGCGCCAGCTGACGGCCGGCACATCGCCGAAAAGTGGAGGCGGGACCCTAGGCGCTCTCGGCGACCTTGCCGAGGACGCCGTTGATGAAGCTCGAGGAGTCCTCGGTGGAGAGGGTCTTCGCGGCCTCGACCGCCTCCGAGATGGCGACCGACGCCGGCACCTCGTCGTTGTAGAGGATCTCCCAGATCGCGATCCGCAGCAGAGCCCGGTCGATCGTCGGCATGCGGGCGATCGTCCAGCCCTGTGCGTAGGTCTGGATGGTCTCGTCGATCTCGGAGAAGTGATCGACGACCCCGTCGACGATCTCCCGAGCATAGAGCCACGAGTTCTGCCGGTCGGGCTCGCTCGCCGCGCGGGTCGCCTCGCTGGCGAGCGACTCGGCGATCGGGATCTGCCGCACGTCGGCGGCGTAGAGGATGTCGAGGGCGCGCTTCCGGGCCTTCGTGCGTGCGCTCAACGCCCGCGCCTAGTTGACGCGGCCGAGGTAGTCGCCCGTGCGGGTGTCGACCTTGACCTTGGTGCCGATCTCGAGGAACAGCGGAACCTGGATCTGGTAGCCGGTCTCGACGGTCGCGGGCTTGGTGCCGCCGGTCGAGCGGTCGCCCTGGAGGCCGGGCTCGGTGTAGGTGATCTCGAGGGTCACGGATGCCGGGAGCTCGACGTAGAGCGGCTCGCCTTCGCTGAGCGCGATCGTCGCGGTCTGCTGCTCGAGCAGGAAGTTCGCCGCATCGCCCACGATGGCGGCCGGCAGCGTGATCTGGTCGTAGTCGCTCGTGTCCATGAACACGAAGGAGTCGCCGTCCTTGTAGAGGTACTGGTAGTCGCGACGGTCGACGTTGGCCGTGTCGATCTTGGCGCCCGCGTTGAAGGTGCGGTCGACGACCTTGCCGGTCATCACGTTCTTGATCTTGGTGCGCACGAACGCCCCGCCCTTGCCGGGCTTGACGTGCTGGAACTCGATGACGTTCCAGAGCTGACCGTCGATGCTCAGCACGGTGCCGTTCTTGATGTCGTTCGTTGAAGCCATGAAAGAGGTGATCCGTTCGAAGTCTTGGGGTGCGACCGGCGTTTCGGTCCTGAAAGAGTGTAGCTCAGAGGTCGAGGATGCTTCGGAGAGCCAACCGGTAGCTCCCGAACCCGAACCCGGCGATGACCCCGGTGGCGACGGCGGAGATGACGCTCGTGTGCCGGAAGGTCTCCCGGGCGTGCGGGTTCGAGATGTGCACCTCCACCAGCGGCAGCTCCGCCTTCGTCACCAGGGCCGCGGCATCCCGAAGCGCGTAGGAGTAGTGGGTGAACGCCGCCGGGTTCAGGATGACGGGGGTCATCGTGTCAACCGCCTCGTACAGCCAGGAGATCAGCTCGGCCTCGTCGTTCGTCTGGCGCAGATCGATGTCGGCCCGCCCGGCGGCGTCGGCGACCAGCAGCGCTTCGAGCGCGACGAGGTCCTGCGAACCGTAGACATCCGGTTCGCGGCTGCCGAGGCGCCCCAGGTTCGGGCCGTTGAGAACGAGGACGGATGCCATGCGGTACTCCTTAGGACGCGATCTCTTGGTAGGCGGCGTACAGCAGCGCGGTCTCGGGGCCCTGCAGCACCGAGGGCCGTGCGATGTCGTCGAGCACGATGAACCGCAACATGCCGCCGCGCGACTTCTTGTCGCGCTGCATCGTGGCGAGCAGGGTCTGCCAGCGCCCCGCCGGGTAGGTGATCGGCAGGGTGAGGGAGGTGAGGATCTCGCGGTGCCGGTCGACGACCGCGTCCGGCAGCGAGCCGGTGAGCCGGGACAGTTCGGCGGCGTAGACCATTCCCACCGAAACGGCCGCGCCGTGCCGCCACTGGTAGCGCTCCGCGTGCTCGATCGCGTGCCCCAGGGTGTGACCGTAGTTCAGGATCTCCCGGAGACCGGACTCCTTGAAGTCGCTGCTCACCACGCGGGCCTTCACGCCGATCGAGAGCTCGATCAGGCGGCGGAACTCGTCGCTCGTGGGGTCGGTCGCGCGGTCGACATCCGCCTCGATGATGTCGAGGATCTCCGGCTCGGCGATGAACCCCGCCTTCACCACCTCGGCGAATCCGGCCAGGATCTCGTTGCGCGGCAGGCTGGTGAGGAGGTCGAGGTCGGTGACCACGATGCTCGGCGGGTAGAACGCGCCCACGAGGTTCTTGCCCTCGTTGGTGTTGATGCCGGTCTTGCCGCCGACCGAGGCGTCGACAGCGCCGAGCAGTGTGGTCGGAACCTGGACGAGCGTCACCCCGCGGAGCCAGGTCGCCGCCACGAAGCCGGCGAGGTCGGTGACGGCGCCGCCGCCGAACCCGATCACGGCGTCGGTGCGGGTGAAGTCGGCCTGGCCCATCACCTGCCAGCAGAAGGCGGCGACCTCCACGCGCTTGCCGGCCTCGGCATCCGGGACCTCGGCGAGCAGAACCTCGTAGCGGTCGAGCAGCTGCTCGCGCAATTCGGCCGCGAGCACGGCGAGAGTCGGTGGATGCACCACCAGCACCTTCTTGACGCCCGGACCGAGCCCGTCGCCGATCCGGTCGAGCACCCCGCGACCCACCACGATGTCGTAGCGGGTGTCCCCGGTGACCGGGATGGAGGTGGCTTCGGCGGTCATCGGGTGCTCTCCTCGGTGTGGCTGTCGGCGGGGACGCTGGCGACAGGGACGCTGGCGGCGGGGACGCTGGTGCGGGCGCGCGGTTCAGTGCGCGCCCAGTCGGCGATCTCCGCGGCGATCAGGTCGGTGGGCCGGTCCGTCGTGTCGACCCGGTGATCGGCCAGACGCTCGTAGAGGTCGCGCCGGCGCTCGTAGAGCGCGACCCAGGCGTCGAGGTCGGGTACGAGCGGTCGCTTGCCACTGCCGAGCCGCGCGAGCACGGCGTGCGGCTGCACCGTGAGCAGCACGACCGCATGGGCGGCGAGGTCGTGCTGGGTGTCGGGGTCGAGCACGGCTCCGCCGCCGAACGACACCACGGCATCGGTGCGGAGCGCCCGCACCACCTCGGCGCGCTCGAGCGTGCGGAAGTGGGGCTCGCCGTGAGTGGCGAAGATGTCGGGGATCGGGCCGTGCGCCTCGACGATCAGCTTGTCGGTGTCGACGAACGCCACCCCGAGCGTGCGGGCCACGCGCTTGCCGATGCGCGACTTGCCGGAGGCGGGCGGGCCGATCAGAACGAGGGTCACGGGCGTGCGATACCGGTTCGCAGGGCTTCGGGGATGGCCGCGAGGTACGACTCGAGGTTGCGCCGGGTCTCGCCTACCGAATCCCCGCCGAACTTCTCCAGCACCGCGTTCGCGAGCACCAGGGCCGTCATCGCCTCGGCCACCACGCCCGCGGCCGGAACGGCGCAGACGTCGGAGCGCTGGTGGTGCGCCGCTGCATCTTCCCCGGTGGCCACGTCGATGGTGTGCAGGGCGTGCGGAACGGTCGCGATCGGCTTCATGCCGGCGCGCACGCGCAGCACGGTGCCGGTCGACATGCCGCCCTCGGTGCCGCCCGCGCGGTCGGTCGCCCGCGTGATCTCGTCGCCCTCGCGGTAGAGCTCGTCGTGCGCGGCCGAACCGCGGCGCCGGGTGGTCTCGAAGCCGTCGCCTACCTCGACCCCCTTGATGGCCTGGATGCCCATGAGCGCCGCGGCGAGCTGGGAGTCGAGTCGGCGGTCCCAGTGCACGTGCGACCCGAGCCCGGGCGGCAGGCCGTAGGCGAGCACCTCCACCACGCCGCCGAGGGTGTCGCCCTCCTTGTGCGCGTCGTCGATCTCGGCCACCATGAGCGCGCTGGTCGCGGCATCCCAGCAACGCACCGGATCGGCGTCGAGGGCGTCGACATCGCCCGGCCGCGGCAGCGGGGACCCCTCGGGCACCCGCACCGGGCCGATGGCGAGCGTGTGGCTCACGAGCTGGATGCCGAGTTGCTCGAGAAAGGCCTTCGCGATGGCGCCGAGCGCCACGCGGGCAGCGGTCTCACGGGCACTGGCACGCTCGAGGATGGGCCGCGCCTCGTCGAAGTCGTACTTCTGCATGCCCACCAGATCGGCGTGACCGGGGCGCGGGCGCGTGAGCGGGGCGCTGCGGCCCGTGCCCTTCAGCTCCTCGTCGAGCGGGTCGACGCCCATGACCTCGGTCCACTTCGGCCACTCGGTGTTGCCGATGCGCACCGCGACGGGGCTGCCGAGGGTGCGGCCGTGCACGACACCTCCGGTCATCGCCAGCTCGTCCTGCTCGAACTTCATCCGGGCGCCCCGGCCGTAGCCGAGCTTGCGGCGCGCGAGATCCGCGCGGAGTCGATCGAGGGTAACCGGGATGCCGGACGGGAGTCCTTCGACGATCGCAATGAGTTCTTGACCGTGGGACTCGCCGGCTGTGAGCCAACGAAGCATGATTACGATCTTCCCACAGACGGCACCCGCGTTCGGCCGGAGCGGACGTCCGCCATCCGACTCGCGGAGCTGACGCTACGGGAGCAGTCGGCCCGCAGCGTCGAGGCCGACCGCGTCGAGCATCGCCGCGGTGATGCGCTCCTCGTCGTCGAGTTTCACCAGCGGGTCTCCGCGCAGGAAGATGCGGATCTGCGCCACAGCCTGGTGCACGAGCATCGAGAGCCCGGGCACGGCGAGGCGCCCCTGCGACTCCCAGAGGCCGCCGAGCTCGCTCGGCCAGGGGTGGTACGCCACGTCGAGCAGGCTCGACGACGACGGGATGGCGGTGTCGACGAAGTTCACCGACACGCCGACCCCGCCGGGCAGCGTGCTGATGGTGAGATCGGGCACGAGGGTGGCCAGGGCCGGATCGTGCAGGGCCGTGACCGTCGAGCTCACACCCGCGGCGCGCGCCGCCTCCACCACCTCGCCGGCCTTGGCCGGACTCCGCAGCACGATGTCGACGTGCTCGCTGCCGAGCTGGGCGGCGGCGACCACGGCCGAGCGGGCGGTCGCTCCCCCGCCGATCACGAGCGTGCGCGCGGTCCGGGTGACACCGGCCCGCACGAGGGCCTCGCGGATGCCGTAGACGTCGGTGTTGAAGCCGTCGAGTCGGCGCCGGCCGTCGTGATGACTGACGAGCACCGTGTTCACGGCCCCGGTGGCGACGCCGATCGTGTCGACCGAGTCGAGCGAGCCGAGGATGGTCTCCTTGAGCGGCATCGTGAGGGACAGCCCGCGCCATTCGGGGGTGAGCGCGTCGACGAAGCCCGGGAGGGCATCCGTCGTCACCTCGTAGGCGTCGTAGCTCCACCGCAGCCCGAGGGCCGCGTACGCCGTGCGGTGCAGCAGGGGCGACCGGCTGTGCGCGATCGGCGAACCGAGCACGCCGAGCTTCAGCGAACCCCGCAGCAGGTCGGGCTCGTCGTCGGGAACCGCGACGCTATTGGACATCGGGGTGATCCGCCCACCACTGCTGCAGCTGCTCGACCGCGGCGGCGTGCTCGTCGGCGGTCTCCGAGAACACCGTCTCGCCCGTGTCGAGGTTCACCGTCACGAAGTAGAGCCACGGGCCGTCGGCCGGATGCAGCGCGGCGTTGATCGCGTCGTCGCCCGGGTTCGAGATCGGCCCGATGGGCAGCCCGGGGTTCGCGTAGGTGTTGTAGAGGTTCGACGCGTCCTCGCGCTCGGCGGAGGTGGTCTCCACCCGGCTGTGGCCGGCGCCGTAGGCGACCGTCGCGTCGGACTCGAGGTTCATGCCCTGGTCGAGCCGGTTCGTGAACACCCGCGACACCTTGAACATGTCGTCGACGCTCCCGGCCTCCTTCTGGATGAGGGCGGCGAGGGTGACCACCCGGAAGCGGTCGTCGGGCGCCACTCCCGCGGCATCCAGCGACTGGAAGTTGCGCTGCACCATGGTGGTGATCATGTCGGCCGGCGTCTGGCCGGGCTCGAAGGTGTAGGTGGCCGGGAAGAGGAAGCCCTCGATGCTCGGCGCCTGTGCCGGCACGCCGAGCGCCACGTAGTTCGCGCCCGCGGCCTCGAAGTCGGCCAGCGGCATGCCGGTCACGTCGGCGAGTTCCTGATAGATGCCCTTCGCGCTGGATCCTTCGGGGATCGTGACCGTGTAGTCGACCTTGTTGTCGGGGTTCTGCAGGGCGTCGAGCGCGGCCTGCGCGCTCATCTTCTCGGCAAGCTTGAACGTTCCGGCCTGGAAGACCGGGGCCGGATCCTGTTTCAGCAGCAGGTCGTAGAAGGTCGCCGAGCTCTTCACGACGCCGGCCGCGGCGAGGTTGTCGCCGATGGTCTCGCCGATGTCGCCGTCGTTCACGACGAACATCACCTCGCCCGAACCCGTGCCCTCGTAGTCGTCGACCTGCTGGCCGGCGAAGAGAGTCGCCACCTGGGAGCCGAACTGGTTGTAGAGGAAGACGCCGGCGGCGGTGAGCAGCCCCAGGATCACCACGGCGACGATCAGTCCCCGGAGCCAGCGGCGCGGTTTGCGCTCGTGACCTCGGTCGTCGTACCCCCCTCGGCCGCCCCGGCCGCCACCCGAGCTCGACGCCCGGTGATGCGCGGGCTGCTCGGCCACCCGGCGCGCGTCGCGCCTCGTGGCGGGCTGCCCGCCGCGCGCGGAGGAGGGTCCGTCCTTGGTCTCCACGGGCGTCTCTGCACGGAAGAACTCGGCGAACGGATGATTCTCTGGTGGCTGGCGGTCAGTCACTACCTTTTCCTTGACTCGGGTCGATGAGGATGCCGGGCGGCTTTCCCGAGGAACGCTCACTGTCCAGAGCGTGTTGCACGAGTATAACCGCGGCCACCTGATCGATCACGGGGCGGGAACTGCGAGTGTTCCGGCCGTTGGCGTGCAGAGCCGCCTGCGCCGACACCGTGGTGAGGCGCTCGTCGATCATCCGCACGGGCGGATTCCCGGCCGCGGCGAGCCGCCCGGCGAAGTCCCGGGCGTCCTGTGTGGAGGCCGTCTCCCCGCCGCTCATCGAGAGCGGCAGGCCCACGACGATCTCCATCGCGTCGAGTTCGTCGACGATCGCACGGATGCGCCGCACGTCGGCATCGGCATCGCCGTCTTTCGCGCGGGGCACGGTCTCCACCGGAGTCGCGAGCATCCCGTGCGGGTCGGTGCGCGCCACTCCGATGCGCGCCTTCCCGACGTCGATGCCGATCCTGACTCCTGGACGCATCCGCTATCCGGCTACCGATTGCGTGATCGCGGTGAGCGCGGCGCCGATCGCGGAGACGTCGGTCCCTCCGCCCTGGGCGAGGTCGTCCTTGCCGCCTCCCCCTCCGCCGAGCACGCCCGCGGCGAGCTTGGCGAGTGCTCCGGCCTTCGCGCCGGCGCTCCGGGCGCCATCGGTCGTCGCGACGATGACCACGGGCTTCCCGGCGGCGACGGCCGCCAGAGCCACCACGGCAGAGGTGGTTCCGGATGCCGTGAGTGCGTCGCGCACGCCGGTCACGAGCTGCCGCACGTCGTCGGCCGAGCGGAGCTCGCCGAGGTCTTCGGCCACGAGCGTGACCGCACCGACCGGATGCGCGGTGCCGGCCAGCGCGGGGATCCGCGTCGACAACTGACCCGCCTCGAACGCGGCGATCTTCTTCTCGGCCGCCTTGAGGTTCGCGGTCAGGTCGGCGATCCGGCCGACCAGTTCATCGCGCGGAGTCTTGAGCGAGGAGGTGAGCTGCGACACGAGCGCGCGCTCGGTGGCGAACTCACGGAAGGCCTCGATACCCACGAGGGCCTCGACGCGGCGGTTGGTCGAGCCGATCGACGACTCGCCCTGGAGGTTGATCATGCCGATCTGGGCGCTGGACGCGACGTGCGTGCCGGCGCAGAGCTCGCGCGACCACGGACCGCCGATGTCCACCATCCGCACGACCTCGCCGTACTTCTCACCGAACAGCGCCATCGCGCCCATCGAGCGGGCCTCGTCGAGCGGCAGCTCGCGCGTCACCACCTCCAGGTCGTCGCGGATGGCGAGGTTGGCGATCTCCTCGATCTCGGTGCGGGTCTCGACCGACAGCGGCTGGTTCCAGGTGAAGTCGAGCCGCATGTACCCGGCCTTGTTGTACGAACCCGCCTGGTGGGCCTGCTCGCCGAGCGTCTCGCGGAGGGCGGCGTGGATGAGGTGCGTGGCCGAGTGCGCCTGCGTGGCACCGCGCCGCCACTGCGGGTCGACGACGCTGCGGGCGAGATCCCCCACCGCGACCTGACCGCTGGTGACCTCGGCGCGGTGGCTGATGAGACCCTTCACCGGCTTCTGCACGTCGAGCACGGTGAGCTCGAAGCCGTCACCCACGATGGTGCCGGCGTCGGCTTCCTGACCGCCCGACTCCGCGTAGAGGCTGGTCTCGGCGAGGATGACCTCCACCTGCTCCCCGGCCACCGCGGAGTTCACCGACACACCGTCGACGATGAGGCCGAGCACGGGGGCCTCGGCCTCCAGCTCGTCGTAGCCACGGAACACGGTCTCGCCCAGGGCGCGGAACGGGCTGTAGACCGTGAGGTCGGTGATGCCGAGCTTCTTGGCCTTGGCATCCGCCTTGGCCCGCTGCTTCTGCTCGGCCATGAGCGATTCGAATGCCACGCGGTCGACGGCGAGGCCGGACTCCTCGGCGATCTCCAGCG
Source organism: Herbiconiux sp. UC225_62 (assembly GCF_042694625.1). GTDB lineage: Bacteria > Actinomycetota > Actinomycetes > Actinomycetales > Microbacteriaceae > Herbiconiux. Next base: position 3,909,822 of record NZ_CP170551.1, read on the forward strand.
TGAGATCGATCGGGAAGCCGTAGGTGTCGTGCAGGAGGAACGCCGTGTCTCCGGGCAGCACGGAGGCGCCGCCCGCCTTCGTGCTCGAGACCGCGGTGTCGAGGATGGTCGTGCCGCCCGTGAGTGTGCGGAGGAACGACTCCTCCTCCGCGTACGCGCCGCGCGAGATGCGGTCGAAGTCGGCCGAGACCTCGGGGTACGCGGCCTTCATCGCGTCGCGCGAGGCGGTGAGCAGCTCGGGCATGGTGGCCGTGTCGACGCCGAGAAGGCGCATCGAGCGCACCGTGCGGCGCAGCAGGCGGCGCAGGATGTAGCCGCGACCTTCGTTCGACGGGGTCACGCCATCCGACATCAGCATGAGGGCGCTGCGCACGTGGTCGGCGACCACGCGCATCCGCACGTCGTCGTCGTGCACGGCGCCGTAGCGGCGGCCCGAGATCTCGGCGGCGCGGTCGAGCACCGGACGCACCTGGTCGATCTCGTAGAGGTTCTCGACGCCCTGCTTGAGGAAGGCGACGCGCTCGAGTCCCATGCCGGTGTCGATGTTCTTGCGGGGCAGTTCGCCCAGGATCTCGAACTCGGTCTTCGAGGTGCCCTCGCCGCGGAGGTACTGCATGAAGACGAGGTTCCAGATCTCGATGTACCGGTTCTCGTCGGCCACCGGGCCGCCCTCGGCGCCGTACGCCGGGCCGCGATCGAAGTAGATCTCCGAGCACGGGCCGGCCGGGCCGGGCTGGCCGGTGGACCAGTAGTTGTCTTCTTTTCCGCGACGCTGGATGCGCGCATCCGGGAGCCCGGCGACCCGCTTCCAGATGTCGATGGCCTCGTCATCGTCTTCGTAGACGGTGACCCAGAGGTCGCGCTCGGGGAAGCCGAGGCCGCCCTCGCTCTCGGGCGTCGTGAGCAGCTCCCAGGCGTACCCGATGGCGCCCTCTTTGAAGTAGTCGCCGAACGAGAAGTTGCCGTTCATCTGGAAGAACGTGCCGTGCCGGGTGGTCTTGCCCACCTCTTCGATGTCGAGGGTGCGGATGCACTTCTGCACGCTCGTGGCGCGCGGGTACGGTGCGGGCACCAGCCCCGAGAGATACGGGATGAACGGCACCATCCCGGCCACCGTGAACAACAGCGACGGGTCTTCGCTGACCAGGGAGGCGGACGGGACGACCGTGTGCCCCCGGTCTCCGAAGAATTCGAGCCAGCGGGAGCGGATGTCAGCGGTGAGCATGTATTCGGGATGTCCTCGGGTCGTGCCGCGAGGGCCGGCTCGGATGCGGCCGGCCGCGGCGTCAGGGGTGTTACTTGCCGGAGATGGCGGCGCGGAGTTCGGCCTCGCGCTCGCGGTATCCGTCGATCAGCGAGTCGCTGAACTCTTTCGTCTTCTTGTCGAACTCATTGAAGAACTGCTTGCCCCGGGCGGTCTGGTTGAACTGGTGCGCGACCAGGAATCCGATGCCCACTCCGGCGATCAACCACAGAAACTTCTTCATCGTCGTTCTCCTCGTTCGTGTCGGACGGCTGGAAAAGCCTCCGGCCAGTTTAGTGCTTGGACTTCGTGGGCTTCTTGGGTCGTCGAGCGGTGCCGTCAGCATCCTCGCCCTTCGCCGCGCGGAAGCTCAGCATCGCGGCGCGCACGGCGGCGCTGAAGCTCGCGAGCTTGATCAGCGGGCCGCCGACGGAGGCGGCGAACAGCGACACCAGCGACGAGACGTTCCCCGTCACCTCTTCGACGTTGCGCGTGATCACATCGACCCGGGCGAGCTGCTTGTTCGCCTCCTGGATGGTGACGGTCGACTCGGAGAGGATGGGGGTGATGCCGTCGCTGACGTCTTTGATCGAGTCGCGGGTCTGGTCGAACACTCCCCCGAGCTTCACGAGCGGGATGGCGATGATGGCCACCAGGACGGCGAACACGCCGGCGGCGATCAGTCCTGCGATGTCTCCACCGGTCATGGTCCAACCCCTCTTCGGATACGGCGCTCTCAGAAACGCGAAGGCGGGCCACCTGGGGTGACCCGCCTTCTAGTATGTCGTGCTGCGTGCTAGCGCGCTGCGTAGTACTCGACCACGAGCTGCACTTCACAGGTCACGGGGACCTCGGCGCGCTTCGGGCGGCGCACGAGGCGGGCCTGCAGCTTGTCGAGCTCGACCTCGAGGTAGCCCGGGGTCTTGGGCAGCACGTCGACGTGACCGCCGGCGGCCGCGACCTGGAAGGGCTCGGTGCCCTCGGACTTGGCCTTGACGTGGATGAGCTGACCCGGCTTCACGCGGAACGACGGGCGGTCGACCAGCTGGCCGTCGACCAGGATGTGACGGTGCACGACCATCTGACGGGCCTGAGCGGTGGTGCGGGCGAAGCCGGAGCGGAGGATCAGGGCGTCCAGACGCATCTCGAGGAGCTCGACCAGGTTCTCACCGGTCAGGCCCTTCGCCTTGCGGGCCTCTTCGAAGGCGATCTTCAGCTGCTTCTCGCGGATGCCGTACTGGGCGCGCAGACGCTGCTTCTCGCGCAGGCGGACGGCGTAGTCGCTGTCCTGCTTACGCTTGGTGCGGCCGTGCTCGCCCGGAGCGTAGGGACGCTTCTCGAGGTACTTCGCTGCCTTCGGGGTGAGCGGGATGCCCAGGGCCCGGGAGAGGCGGGTCTTGCTGCGCGTACGCGACTTGGTAGCCACTTACGTCCTTTCGTCGGAATTCTTACAAGATGGGATTGCGCACAGCAGTGCGCGTGACTCCACAGGAGTCCAAGTAAGAGGGTGTGTGCCGGGCGGTCCGGCTAAAGGACGCGATCCCGTTACCAGTGTCGATCGGCAGCCGCTCCGAAATGACGCTGATTAGGCATCGACAAGACTAGCACAGCGGATGTCGCCGATCCGCCTATTTCTGCGGCCCTCGCGTGATGTCCCGCAGCTTCGCGAGCCGGGCGGAGATCTCGCGCTCGTGCCCGTGATCGGTGGGCTCGTAGTAGGTCGTGCCGGCCAGCTCGTCGGGCAGGTACTGCTGGCGCACCACGCCCAGCTCGTCATCGTGCGGGTACTTGTAGCCCTTGCCGTGTCCGAGCCTCTTGGCCCCGGCGTAGTGGGCGTCGCGCAGGTGCTTGGGCACCCGACCGAAGTTGCCGGCCTTCACGTCGGCGATGGCCGCGTTGATGCCCATGTAAGCGGCGTTGGACTTCGGGGCGGTGGCGAGGTAGACCACGGCCTCGGCCAGCGGGATGCGACCCTCCGGCATCCCGATCATCTGGACGGCCTCGGCGGCCGCCACCGCGATCGGAAGCGCCTGCGGGTCGGCGATGCCGATGTCCTCCGACGCGAGGATGATGACGCGCCGGGCGATGAACCGCGGGTCTTCGCCCGCCTCGAACATGCGCGCGAGGTAGTGCAGGGAAGCGTCGACGTCGGAGCCGCGCACCGACTTGATGAAGGCGCTGATGACGTCGTAGTGCTCGTCGCCGTTGCGGTCGTAGCGGAGCAGCGCACGGTCGACGGACTGTTCGAGCACGGCGCCGGTGATGAGCGGCACCTCGTCGTCGTCGCCCTCGTCGTCGTCGGCGACCCCGGCGAGCACAGTGCCGGCTGAGGCTTCGAGGGCGGTGAGGGCGCGACGGGCGTCGCCCGACGACATCCGGATGATCGCAGCGCGGGCTTCGTCGTCGAGGGCGACCTTGCCCGCCAGGCCCCGCGGATCGGTGACCGCGCGGTCGATCAGCACACCGAGATCGTCGTCGGTCAGCTGCTCGAGCGTGAGCAGGAGAGAACGCGAGAGGAGGGGTGAGATGACCGAGAACGACGGATTCTCGGTCGTGGCCGCCACGAGGATGACCCAGCCGTTCTCGACACCGGGGAGCAGCGCATCCTGCTGCGCCTTGGTGAAGCGGTGGATCTCGTCGAGGAAGAGCACCGTCGACAGTCCGTAGAGATCGCGGTTGCGGAACGCGTCATCCATCACCTGACGCACGTCTTTGACGCCCGCCGTAACCGCCGAGAGCTCGACGAACTTACGACCCGAGGAGTGGGCGATGGCCTGCGCCAGCGTGGTCTTGCCGGTGCCCGGCGGGCCCCAGAGGATGACCGAGACCGAACCCGAGGTGCCGCCGGTGTCGGAGGCGAGATTGACGAGCGGCGAGCCCGGGCGCAGAAGGTGCTTCTGACCGGCCACTTCGTCGAGGGTTCGCGGACGCATCCGCACCGCAAGCGGGACTGCTCCGGAGTGGAGTCCCGGTTGCTGATAAGCCATACGTCTAGGGTACTGTGATGGGCCGACAGCGCCCGGCGATCGAAGACCGATGGAGGACCCGTGGCACCCAGCAATCAGGAGCGCGCCGCTCGAGAAGCCCGCACCCGCTTGCGCGATTACCAGGCCCGGCAGACGGCCCACACGGAGCGCACCAAGCGCCGGGTGCGCGACAACATCATCGCCGCGGTCGTCGTGGTCGTGGTGATCGCCGGCGTCACCGCCGCCCAGCTTTTCTACTTCAACGGCGGCCCGGGTTCGCCCGTCGCCTCCCCCAGTGCATCGGCGACGCCGCCGGCCGACGACGCGGCAGCCGAGGGTCAGAACACCGGCGACGTGCCGTCCTCCACTCTCGCCGAGGGCCGCGACTGGACGGGCACCCTCACCATCAACGACGTTCCGCTCGGCATCACCCTCGACGGCGCCGCCGCACCGCAGGCCGTCTCGGCCTTCATCTCGCAGGCCTCGGACGGATTCTTCACCGGCACCTCCTGCCACCGCCTCACCACGAGCGGCATCTTCGTGCTGCAGTGCGGCGACCCGGAGGGCACGGGCACCGGTGGCCCGGGCTACAGCTACGGCCCGGTGGAGAACGCCCCGGCCGACGACGTCTACCCGGCGGGCACCCTCGCGATGGCGCGCCAGAGCGGCAACGGCTACAGCATGGGCAGCCAGTTCTTCATCGTCTACGACGACAGCACCATCCCCTCGGATGCCGCGGGCGGCTACACCGTGCTCGGACAGGTCACCAGCGGGCTCGACGCCCTGAAGTCGAGCGTGGTCGCGGCCGGCACGGCCGACGGTTCCGGCGACGGCAAGCCCGCCGCTCCCGCCGTCATCACCAATGTCACAGTTCAATAACCCACCGCGCCCGGTGCAATAGGCTTGTGGCCGTACTCCAGACATCGTCGACAGGATGGTTCCGTGACCGCTAGTGATCAACACCCGTGGGGGCGTGTGGACGACGACGGCTCCGTCTACGTCCTCGAAGCCGACGGTGAGCGACTGGTCGGCCAGTATCCCGATGGATCGAAGGAAGAGGCGATCGCCTACTTCGAGCGCAAGTACACCGATCTCGCCGGTCAGGTGACCCTGCTCGAGCAGCGCGCCAAGCGCGGGGCCCCGGCCAACGACATCGCCAAGGCCGTCAAGGCGCTCAGCGCCTCCGTGCAGACCGCGAACGCCGTCGGCGACCTCGCGTCCCTGCACACGCGTCTCGAGGCCCTGGCGTCCACCGTGAGCGAGATCACCGAGAAGCAGTCCGCCGAGGCGCAGGCCGAGGTGGCCCAGGCCGTGCTCGACCGCACCGAGATCGTCGTGGAGATCGAGACGCTCGCGGCGCAGGATCCGGCCAAGGCGCAGTGGAAGAACGTCACCGCCAAGATCGACGAGCTGTTCGCGCGCTGGCAGAAGCACCAGCACGAGGGTCCGCGCCTTCCCCGCAACGAGGCCCAGGAGCTGTGGAAGCGCTTCCGCGAGGCACGCACTTCGCTCGAGACGCAGCGCAAGTCGTTCTTCGCCGAGCTCGATCAGGTGCACCGGGATGCCCGCAACCGCAAGCAGGAACTGGTCGACCAGGCCGAGGCCCTCGCTCCGCGCGGCGTCGACGGCATCACCGCCTACCGCGACCTGCTCGCCGAGTGGAAGGCCACCGGTCGTGCGGGCAAGAAGTACGACGACGCGCTCTGGGACAAGTTCAAGGCGGCCGGCGACGTGCTCTACTCGGCGCGCAGCGAGGTGGTTGCCCGCGACGAGCAGGAGTTCGGCGAGAACCTCACCCAGAAGCTCGCCCTGCTCGACGAGGCGGAGCCGCTGCTGAAGGAGACCGACCGCACGCGCGCCCGCGAAGCGCTGATCTCGATCCAGCAGCGCTGGGACGCCATCGGCAAGGTGCCGCGCGACCAGGTCAAGACCGTCGAAGAGCGTCTGCGCAAGGTCGAAGCGGCCGTGCGCAAGCTCGACGAGGACTACTGGAGCCGCAACAACCCCGAGAAGAAGGCCCGCTCGGAGGGTCTCGCCTCGCAGCTCACCGGTGCGATCGAGAAGCTGCAGCGCGAGATCGACGACGCGAAGGCCGCCGGCGACACCAAGAAGGTCGCCGAGCTGCAGGAGGCGCTCGACGCCCGCAAGGTGTGGCTCGACGCCCTGGGTTGATCCAGCTCGAGCGCTTCTCCACCGAAGGAGCGCTCGGCCAGGTTGTCCACAGATCGTGACGCGCTCCCCCACGCTCATCGCGTGACGCGCATCATCGAGGTATGGCTCCCGCGCTCCCCCTCGTTCTCGACCACACCCAGCTGCCACCGGCCGAGCTGAGCGCCGCCCGCCTCGACGGCGAGTTGCGCGATCTCGGCGGCGCCTACTGCTCGGTCGACGTGCATCCCTCGGCGGCCTTGCGGGGCACTGCGCTAGCCCCGCTGGTGCCCGACCGGCTGGTGGTCGAGCGGATGTCGGCGGCCTGGGTCCTCGGCGCCACGCCACGGTTCCCGCGGCCGCTGCAACTGTGCATCCGGTCGTCGCACCGCATCCGCGACGTGCCGTCGGTCGACCGGCAGGTGCGGCAGGTGGTGCTCGACGACCACGAGATCGTGGCGGCGGGCCCGGTGCGGGTCACCGATCCGTTCCGCACGGCGGTCGACCTCGTGCGCTGCGACCCCGCGTTCGACCCGGGCGTGGTGCTGTGTGTGGTGACCTTGCTGCTCGCGGCCGGTGCGTCGACCGCGCGGTGCCGCACCGAGTTGCGCCGGGTGCCTCATCTGCCGCACAAACAGCGGGCACTCCGGCGGCTCGAGGAGGTCGACGAGTTGCTGCGCGCTCCGCCACTCGGCGGGCGGTGAGGGCGACCCGCGGACTAGCCGCCCGAGACGCGGTAGACGTCGTAGACGGCGTCGATCCGACGGACAGCGTTGAGCACGCGGTCGAGGTGCGTCGTGTCACCCATCTCGAACACGAAACGGCTGATCGCGAGGCGATCGCTCGAGGTGTTGACCGACGCGGAGAGGATGTTGACGTGGTGCTCCGAGAGCACGCGCGTGACATCCGACAGCAGCCCCGAGCGGTCGAGGGCTTCGACCTGGATCTGCACCAGGAAGACGCTCTTCGACGACGGCGCCCACTCGACCTCGATCATGCGCTCCGGCTCGTTGAGCAGGGCGGCGACGTTGTGGCAGTCCGCCTGGTGCACCGAGACGCCCGAACCGCGGGTCACGAAGCCCACGATGTCGTCGCCCGGCACGGGCGTGCAGCACTTCGCGAGCTTCACCAGGATGTCGGGCGCGCCGCGCACGAGCACCCCGGAGTCGCTGTGGGTGACGCGAGGCCGGTTGCCCACGAAGACGTCGAGGTCCGAATCCTCGCTCTCGACCTCGGTCTGCAAGGAGGCGATGACCTTCTCGATCACCGACTGGGTGGAGATGTGCCCCTCACCGATGGCCGCGTAGAGCCCCGAGACGTTGTCGTAGTGCAGCTGCGAGGCGACATCGGCGATGGAGTCCTGGCTCATCAGTTTCTGCAGCGGCAGGTTCTGCTTGCGCATAGCGCGGGCGATCGCGTCGCGGCCCTGCTCGATCGCCTCGTCGCGGCGCTCCTTGGTGAACCACTGGCGGATCTTGTTGCGCGCGCGCGGGCTCTGCACGAAGCTGAGCCAGTCCTGCGAGGGGCCGGAGTCGGGGTTCTTGGAGGTGAAGACCTCCACCACGTCGCCCGAGCCGAGCGTCGAGTCGAGCGGCACGAGCCGCCCGTTCACCTTCGCACCCATCGTGCGGTGCCCGACCTCGGTGTGCACGGCATACGCGAAGTCGACAGGGGTCGCGCCGGCCGGAAGGCCGACCACCTTGCCCTTGGGGGTGAAGACGTAGACCTCTTTGGCGCCGATCTCGAAGCGCAGCGAGTCGAGGAACTCCCCCGGGTCGACGGTCTCGGCCTGCCAGTCGGAGATCCGGGCCAGCCACGCCATGTCGGTGTCGGACGACGAGGCGTTCGAGGTCGCGGCCTTGCCCCCGTTCATCCGCTCCTTGTACTTCCAGTGCGCCGCCACGCCGTACTCGGCGCGCTGGTGCATCTCGTGCGTGCGGATCTGGATCTCCACCGGTCGCCCGCCGGGGCCGATCACCGTGGTGTGCAGCGACTGGTAGAGGTTGAACTTGGGCGTGGCGATGTAGTCCTTGAACCGCCCCGGGATCGGGTTCCAGCGCGCGTGGATCGAACCGAGCACGGCGTAGCAGTCCCGCACCGTGTTCACCAGCACGCGGATGCCCACCAGGTCGTAGATCTCGTCGAACTCGCGCCCGCGCACGATCATCTTCTGGTAGATCGAGTAGTACTGCTTCGGCCGCCCCGCCACCTTGCCGCGGATCTTGCCGACCTTGAGGTCTTCGCTCACCGCGTCGATGACCTGCTGCACGTACTCCTCGCGCTGCGGCGTGCGCTGGCGCACCAGGTTCTCGATCTCGACGTAGAGCTTCGGGTACAGCACCGCGAAGGACAGGTCTTCGAGTTCCCACTTGATCGACTGGATGCCCAGCCGGTGCGCGAGCGGCGTGTAGATCTCGAGGGTCTCCTTGGCCTTGCGCTGCGCCGACTCCGTGGGCACGAAGCCCCAGGTGCGAGCGTTGTGGAGGCGGTCGCAGAGCTTGATGATGAGCACGCGGATGTCGCGCGACATCGCCACGATCATCTTGCGAACGGTCTCGGCCTGAGCGCTGTCGCCGTACTTCACCTTGTCGAGCTTGGTGACGCCGTCGACGAGCATCGCCACCTCGTCGCCGAAGTCGTGGCGCACCATGTCGAGCGAGTAGTCGGTGTCCTCCACCGTGTCGTGCAGGAGCGCGGCCGCCACGGCTTTCGATCCGAGACCGAGCTCGGCCAGGATCTGCGCCACCGCGACCGGGTGTGTGATGTACGGCTCGCCGCTGCGGCGCTTCTGCCCGTCATGCGCCTTCTCGGCGGCGGCGTAGGCCCGCTCGACGATCGTGAGGTCGGCCTTCGGGTGATTGGCCCGCACCGTGCGGAGGAGCGTGTCGACGGCACCGGCCGGCTGAGCGCGCGAGAACAGGCGCGGCACCAATCGGCGCAGCGTAGCGGTCGACGTCGCGCTGGTTTCCGTCATGTCAGGCCTCCACCACGATTATCCCCCGCCATCGCGGGCGATGACGACCGTTCGCTTCAGGCGTTGACCTCGGACTTCTCCCGAACGGCCAGAACCCGCGCATCGTGCTTGGTGAACCGCGCTTCGTGCCGGCGAAGATCGACGTAGAGCGGTGCCGCGATGAAGATCGTCGAATACGTTCCCACGACGATACCCACCAACAGCGCGAGCGAGATGTCGCGCAGGGTGTCGGCACCGAGGATGAAGGCACCGATGAAGAGGATCGACGCCACCGGCAACGCGGCGACCACGGCCGTGTTGATCGATCGCACCAGGGTCTGGTTCACCGCGAGGTTCACCGACTCGGAGAAGGTGTACCTCGATCCGTCGGTCAGCTTCGCCGTGTTCTCCCGGATCTTGTCGAACACCACGACGGTGTCGTAGAGCGAGTAGCCGAGGATCGTCAGGAATCCGATGACGGCGGCAGGGGTGATCTCGAAGCCCGTCGCCGCGTAGACGCCGGCCGTGATGATGAGGTCGTGCAGCAGGGCGATCATGGCGGCGGCCGACATCTTCCACGTTCGGAAGTAGAGGGCCATCACGATCGCGGCGAGCACGAGGAACACGACGAGGCCCTTGACGGCCTGTGACGTGACATCCGCACCCCAGGAGGCGCCGATGAACGACGCCGCGATCTCATCGACCGGAACGCCGTAGGCGTCGGCCAGGGCCTGACGCACCTCGTCGCTCTGCTCGTCGGTCAGCTGGTCGGTCTGAACGCGGATGCCGTCTTGTCCCAGCGCGGAGACGCGCGGGACCGCGTTCGGCTCGACACTGTCGACGGCCGCCTGCGCCTTGGGCTGGTCGACCTCGGTGACGCCGCTGATCACGAACTGCGAACCACCGCGGAACTCGATACCGAAGTTGAAGCCGCCGCGGATGACCGGGATGAGGATCGACGCGATCATCAGCACGATGGCTATCGCGTACCAGATCTTGCGCTGCTTGATGAAGTCGAACGACCGCTCGCCGGTGTAGAGGTCGTTGCCGAACTTGGCGAAGCTGGGCATCAGTCGTCCTTCCGATCGTCGGACGTATCGCCGGGTCGTTCCATCGTCAATTGCGCCGCTTTCCGCTCGGCGATCGTCTGCCGGCGGACTGCCTCGCGGTTGCTGCCCGTGCGCTTCGGAGCGGAGACGTCGACCGGCTTGCGGAACTCCGCGCGCCCGCGGTAGATCGCGCCGAGCGCCGTCGGGTCGAGACCGGTGATCGGCCGTCCGCTCTGGAAGAAGCGGGTCGCGGCCAGGAGCCGGAGGATCGGATGCGTGAACATGATCACGACGATCACGTCGATGATGGTGGTGACACCCAGCGTGAGGGCGAAGCCCTTCACGTTTCCGACGGCCAGGACGTAGAGCACGATCGCGGACAGCAGGTTCACGGCCTTGGCCGCGTAGATCGTGCGCTTCGCGCGCTTCCAACCTGCCTCGACGGCGCCCCCGAGGGTGCGGCCGTCGCGCAGTTCGTCACGTATTCGTTCGAAATAGACGATGAACGAGTCGGCCGTGAATCCGATCGCGACGATCAGACCCGCTACACCTGCCAATGACAGACGGAAGTCGATGCGCCACGACATCAGCGCGATGACCAGATAGGTCATGAGGCCGGCGATGATGAGCGACGCGACGGTCACGAGGCCGAGAGCGCGGTATTGGATGAGCGAGTAGACGACGACGAGCAGGAGGCCGATGATTCCGGCGATCAGTCCGCTCATCAGCTGGGTCGAACCGAGCGTCGCCGAGATGGTGTCGGAGCTCTGCACCGTGAAGCCGATGGGCAGAGCACCGAACTTCAGCTGGTCGGCCAGGGTCTTCGCCGACTCCTGGGTGAACGAGCCGGAGATCTGCGCACGGCCGTCGGTGAACGCGCCGCCGGTGGTCGGCGCCGTGATGACCTTGCCGTCGAGCACGATGGCGAACTGGTTCTGCACACCGGTGAGGCCGAAGAGCCGGGTGGTGACGTCGGCGAACTCCTTGGTGCCCTTGTCGTTGAAGCTGAGGTCCACGACCCACTGGCCCGTCGACGATCCGTTCTGCGTGGTGGCGACACCGCTGGAGGCATCGGCGATGTCGGCGCCCTCGATCTCGACCGGGCCGAGCGCGTACTTCACCCCGTTGGAGTCACAGGTCACCAGAGGCTGATCGGCCGGTGCCGGCTCGGGCGACGTGCCGGCCGTGCTGCAGTCGAAGTTGTCGAACTCGCTCTGCAACGCCGGTGTCACCCAGGCGAGGTCGCTGGCGTTGGTGGGACTGGCCGTGGGAGTGGTGGAGAGGTTCGGATCGGGCGTCGGCGTCGCGCCGGGGCTCGAGGTCGCCGTGGTCGAGGCGACGTCGGCGAGGAGCACCGGCCGGAACTCGAGCTTCGCCGAGGACTGGATGCGGTTCAGCGTCTCCTTGTCGGGCGTTCCCGGGATGGCGACGACGATGTTGTTCGCGCCCTGGGTGCTGATCTCGGCCTCGGAGACACCGCTGGCGTCGACCCGCTGACGGATGATGGCGACCGCCTGGTCGAGCTGTTCCGTCGTGACCTCGGCTCCGCTTTCGAGCTTCGGCGCCAGGATGACCTGGGTACCGCCCTCGAGATCGAGACCGAGCTTCGGCGTCCAGGATGCGCCTCCCCAGAGCACGCCGCCCGCCAGCGTCGCTGTGAGCACTCCGAAGATGACGAGAAGCCAGATGAGGGTTCGAGCCGCCATCTTGACCGGGGTAGTTTGTGCCACCAGTTACTCAGCTTTCTGTGCCGCCCATGCGCCATCGCGGAGAGCGTAGATCAGGAAAGGAGACGAGAGGTTACTCGTCGTCCTTCTTCTCGGTCTTCGAGACGGCGGACTCGTTGGCGGCCGGGGCATCCGCGGTGGTCTCGTCGATCCGCTCGCCGTAGGCGGGCGCTGCGTCGTCGTCGTGATCGATCGACTCCTCGACGGGAGCGAGCGGCGACGGGGTGACCACGCGGGTCACGGTCTGGCGGTGCACGCGGAGGACGGTGCCGGGAGTCGACTCGACCAGCACCTGGTTCTCCTCGTCGTCCATCTCGAGGATCGTTCCGTAGAGACCGAAGTTCGTCATGATCTCGGCACCCACCGCCACCTTGCTCTGCAGTTCCTCAGCCTGCGCCTTGCGCTTGCGGCTGTTGCGGAACATGAAGAACACCAGCACGGCCAGAACGACCAGCATGATGATTGTTAACGGATCGATGGCCATGAAAAAGGCGCCTTCCAAGTGGGGTGAGGGTGTTAGCAGGCCTCATCATATAGACGAGTGCTGAAGACCAGCTTGAATTATAGGTCATCCCCGAAGAGGGCGTCCGCATTGCGAGGGATTCCGAAGTGGGCCCAGCCCGCCTTGGTGGCGATGCGGCCTCGCGGCGTCCGGGAGAGCAGCCCGATCCGCACCAGGAACGGCTCCACCACGGCCTCGATCGTCTCGGACTCCTCGCCCACCGACACCGCGAGGGTGTTGAGCCCCACAGGTCCGCCGTCGAAGCGCTCCAGGATGATCGACATCACCGCCCGGTCGAGCCGGTCCAGCCCGAGTTCGTCGACGTCGTAGAGCTCCAGGGCGGCGCGCACGGCCTCGAGGGAGGCGCCTCTCCCGTCGACCAGCGCGTAGTCGCGCACGCGGCGGAGCAGGCGGTTCGCGATGCGCGGGGTGCCGCGGGAACGCGACGCGATCTCCCGAAGCGACTCCCGGTCGATCTCCACGCCGAGAAGCTCCGCGGCCCGGTGGATCACCTGGACCAGTTCCTCGGTCTCGTAGAACTCCAGGTGCGCGGTGAAACCGAAGCGATCGCGGAGGGGATTCGGCAGCAGACCGGAGCGGGTCGTGGCGCCCACCAGGGTGAACGGCGCGAGGTCGAGCGGGATGCTCGTGGCGCCGGCGCCCTTGCCGACCATGATGTCGATGCGGAAGTCCTCCATCGCGAGGTACAGCATCTCCTCGGCCGAGCGCGCCATCCGGTGGATCTCGTCGATGAAGAGCACCTCACCCGGCACGAGCGAGGAGAGCACGGCGGCCAGGTCGCCCGCGTGCTGGATGGCCGGGCCGCTGGTGAGCCGCAGCGGACGGTTGCTCTCGTGCGCCACGATCATGGCGAGCGTGGTCTTGCCGAGCCCAGGAGGACCGGCGAGCAGGATGTGGTCGGGCGTGCGCGACTGGATGGCGGCCGCGTCGAGCAGCAGCTGCAACTGACCGCGCACCTTCCGCTGGCCCACGAACTCGGCGAGCGACTTCGGCCGCAGCGCCCCTTCGAACGCGACCTCGGCCTCCGACTCCACCTCAGGATTCACCAGGTCTTCACCGTCGAAGGCGGTCATCGTGAGCCTCCGGTGTTCTGCGCGGGGCCGAGCACGGCGAGGGCGAGCCGCAGCAGCGATTGCACGTTGGCGGCGTCGGCGGCGGATGCCGACTCGAGGGCGTCGTCGACGGCCGCTGCGGCGTTGCGCTCGGGCCAGCCGAGTCCCACCAGGGCGCGTTCGACGTTGTCGCGGACGACACGTGAGGGGCTCGCCTTGCCGGCCGTCGCCCCGGAATCCTGAGGCCGTGCGGCGATCTTGCCGGCCATGGACACCACGATGAGCTTGGCCGTCTTCGGACCGATCCCGGTCACCTTCCGGAAGGCCGCGTCGTCCTCCCGCGCCACGGCGAGGGCGACCTCGCCGGGGGTCATCTCGGCCAGCACTCCGAGGGCGGATTTCGGGCCGACACCGGTCACGCCGACCAGCAGAGAGAAGATGTCGAGCGAATCCTGATCCGGGAACCCGAAGAGGGAGAGGCTGTCCTCCCGCACGATGAGCGTGGTCAGCACCGTGGTCTCCGCGCCGACCCGCATGGTGAGCGCGTGCCGGGGCGTGACCGCCACCGAGAAACCCACTCCCCCCACGTCGATCACGGCGTTCCCGCCGGCGACGGAGAGGACGGAGCCGCGTAACGCAGAGATCATCTGCCCAGCCTATGTGCCGCCGGGCGGCGGGCCGTGCCTTGCTCGGCGGCGCGCCACGCCAGCTGTGCCGGGGTGAGCGCAGAAGAGGTGTCGACGGATGCGAGGGGCCTGGTCGACCCGCTGGTCGCGCCCGTGACCGCGCTGCCGAGCGGCGTGCGCCAGGCATGGCAGATCGCCAGAGCGAGCGCGTCGGCGGCATCCGCTGGGCGCGGCACGCTCTCCAGGCGCAGCACTTTCGCCACCATGGCTCCGACCTGCTTCTTGTCGGCCTGACCGTAGCCGGTGATCGCGGCCTTGACCTCGGTGGGCGTGTGCAGGCCGACCGCCAGGGAGCGGCGGGCCGCGGCGAGCAAGGCGATGCCGCTGACCTGCGCCGTTCCCATCACGGTGCGCACGTTGTGTTGCGCGAACACGCGCTCCACGGCCACGCTGTCGGGCCGGTGCTCGTCGAGCAGTGCCTCGATACCGGCGGCGATGATCATCAGCCGCTCCTCGAGCGGGAGGTCCGCGGCCGTCGTGATGACGGAAACGTGCACGAGGGTCGGCGTGCGGGTGGTCGCCACGTCGACGATGCCCACCCCGCATCGGGTGAGGCCGGGATCGATGCCCAACACCCGCAGCGGCTTCACGCGCATCCGTTCACCGCCCCTCGTCGTTCCGGAAAAGTCGGCAGCCGGGCACACGACCCGGCCGCACGATCAGTCTTCTTCTTCGAGCTCGGCCTGGACCTCGGGCGTGATGTCGATGTTCGTGTACACGTTCTGCACGTCGTCGGACTCCTCGAGCGCGTCGATCAGGCGGAACACCTTGCGCGCCGTCTCGGCGTCGGCCTCGACCTGCAGGCTGGCGACGAACTCGACGTCGGCCGAGTCGTAGTCGATGCCGGCCTCCTGGAGCGCCGTGCGGGCGGCCACCATGTGCGACGGATCGGTGAGCACCTCGAACGACTCGGCCCGGTCGGTGACCTCCTCGGCGCCGGCGTCGAGCACCGCGAGCAGCACGTCGTCTTCGGTCAGACCGTCGGCGTGGCCCACCGTGATGACGCCCTTGCGGGCGAAGTTGTAGGCGACGCTGCCGGGATCGGCCATCGTGCCGCCGTTGCGGGTCATCAGCGTGCGCACGTCGGCGGCGGCGCGGTTCTTGTTGTCGGTCAGACACTCCACCAGCAAGGCGATGCCGTTCGGGCCGTAGGCCTCGTACATGATCGTCTGGTAGTCGATCGACTCACCGGTGAGGCCGGCGCCGCGCTTGATGGCGCGGTCGATGTTGTCGTTGGGAACAGAGGTCTTCTTCGCCTTCTGCACCGCGTCGACCAGGGTGGGGTTGCCCGCCAGGTCGGCGCCGCCCATCTTGGCGGCGACCTCGATGTTCTTGATCAGCTTGGCGAACGACTTGGCACGGCGCGAGTCGATGATCGCCTTCTTGTGCTTGGTCGTGGCCCATTTAGAGTGTCCGGACACGAAAATCTCCTTCAGGAATCGGAGACAAGTCTACGCGAGCCCGGCGTCAGAGGCTGGAGGACCGCGCGGCGACCTTGTCGAGGAAGTACTGGTGGAAGCGGTAGTCGGCGGTCATCTCCGGGTGGAACGAGGTGCCCATGAGGGCGCCCTGCTCGACCGCCACGACCGTGCCGTCCTCCAGCGTCGCCAGGGCAGTCGCCTTCTCACCGAGTTCGGCGACCACGGGAGCGCGGATGAAGACCGCGTGCATCGGCGGCTCCCCCAGCACGGGCACGTCGAGGTCGGCTTCGAACGACTCGGTCTGCGCGCCGAAGGCATTGCGGCGCACCGCGACGTCGAGCCCGCCGAAGCTCTCCTGCCCACGGATGCCGTCGACGATCCGATCGGCGAGCATGATCAGTCCGGCGCAGGTGCCGTACACCGGCAGGCCGTCGGCGATCCGCTCCTTCACCGCCTCCGCGACACCGAAGGTGCGGGAGAGCTTGTCCATGACGCTGGATTCGCCGCCGGGGATGACGAGACCGGAGATCGCGGCGATCTCCTCGGGCCGGCGCACCGTGATCACGTCGGCACCGAGGCTGGTCAGAACGCCGACGTGCTCACGGAAGTCGCCCTGCAGGGCGAGCACTCCGACGGGATTCCGGGGCAAAGAGGCCTTACCAGCCACGCTCGGCGAGGCGGTGCGGCGCGGGAACGTCGGCGACGTTGATGCCCACCATCGCCTCACCGAGACCGCGCGAGACCTCCGCGATGACGCTCGGGTCGTCGTAGAAGGTGGTGGCCTTCACGACCGCGGCGGCGCGCTTCTCGGGGTTGCCCGACTTGAAGATGCCCGAACCCACGAACACGCCGTCGGCGCCGAGCTGCATCATCATCGCGGCATCGGCCGGGGTGGCCACGCCGCCCGCGGTGAAGAGCACCACGGGGAGCTTGCCGGTCTCGGCCACCTCGACCACGAGGTCGTAGGGAGCCTGCAGCTCCTTCGCGGCGACGTACAGCTCGTCCTTCGACATCGACGACAGAGCCGCGATCTCGCTCTTGATCTTGCGGATGTGCTTCGTGGCCTCGGAGACGTCGCCGGTGCCGGCCTCGCCCTTCGAGCGGATCATCGCCGCGCCCTCGTTGATGCGGCGGAGCGCCTCACCGAGGTTGGTGGCGCCGCAGACGAAGGGGACCGTGAAGTCCCACTTGTCGATGTGGTTCACGTAGTCGGCCGGGCTCAGCACCTCGGACTCGTCGATGTAGTCGACGTTGAGGGCCTGCAGCACCTGGGCCTCGACGAAGTGGCCGATGCGGGCCTTCGCCATGACGGGGATGGAGACCTCGGCGATGATCGCCTCGATCAGGTCGGGGTCGCT
Source organism: Herbiconiux sp. UC225_62 (assembly GCF_042694625.1). Lineage (GTDB taxonomy): Bacteria > Actinomycetota > Actinomycetes > Actinomycetales > Microbacteriaceae > Herbiconiux. The sequence goes on from NZ_CP170551.1 coordinate 3,926,948, forward strand.
CATCCGAGCCACGCCACCCTGCGAACGGATGTCGGCCGGAACGCGCTCCAGGGCCATGACGGCGACCGCCCCCGCGTCTTCGGCGATGCGGGCCTGCTCGGCCGTCACGACGTCCATGATGACGCCGCCCTTCAGCATCTCCGCCAGCCCGCGCTTGACGCGGTTGGATCCGAACTCGTGTGTGGTGCTCTCGCTCATCATGTCCTCTCAGAAACAGGTGAATTCTACCGTGCGGCGCTCGGCGGCCCTGCCGCCAATACGCCTTTTCTGGCCTTGTCCCCGCTGGGTCAGCCGACCGGCCAAGCCGCCTGGAGCTCGGCGCGCACGTCGCCCAGCAACTGCGGCAGCGCTTTGGTTCCGGCGATGATCGGGAAGAAGTTGGAGTCGAGCGCCCAGCGCGGCACGATGTGCTGGTGCAGGTGCCCGGCGACCCCGGCCCCCGCGATGCGGCCCTGGTTCATGCCGATGTTGAAGCCGTCGCAGCGCGAGACCGCCGTGAGCACGCGCATGGCGGTCTGCGTGAGGCTGCCGATCTCGGCCACCTCCTCGGGCGTGGCCAGGTCGTACGTCGCCACGTGGCGGTACGGGCACACCAGCAGATGGCCGGAGTTGTAGGGGAAGAGGTTCAGCAGCACGTAGGCGTGCTCGCCGCGGGCCACGATGAGCCCCTCCTCGTCGCTCAGCGTCGGCGCCCGGTCGAAGGGGCATTCGTCGATGTGCGGCTGCTCTCCGCCCTGGATGTAGACCATCCGGTGCGGCGTCCAGAGCCGTTGGAACGCATCCGGAACCGCAGCGAAGTCGGAAGAGGACTCGACCGCGACGTCGTCGAACTCGTGCGGCCCGTAGTTCGCGCCCGGGGCGTCGCGCCCCTCGCCGGTGCTCATCAGAGCTGGCCCGCGGTGGTCACCTGCAGGTGCTTCTCGACGCTCGCCACGATCCGGTCGATCGCATCGTCGACAGGCACCCCGTTCTCCTGCGAGCCGTCGCGGAAGCGGAAGCTCACCGAACCCGCGGCGGTGTCGTCGGCACCCGCGATGAGCAGGATCGGCACCTTGTCCTTGGTGTGGGTGCGGATCTTCTTCTGCATCCGGTCGGCCGAGTCGTCGAGCTGGGCGCGGATGCCGCGCTTCTTGAGGCGCCGCACTACCTCGGCGAGGTAGTCCGCGTGCTCGTCCGAGATCGGGATGCCCACGACCTGCACCGGGGCGAGCCAGACCGGGAAGGCGCCGGCGTAGTGCTCCAGCAGGATGGCGAAGAACCGCTCGATGGAGCCGAGCAGGGCGCGGTGGATCATCACCGGCTGCTGCCGCGAACCGTCGGGTGCGGTGTACTCGAGCTCGAACAGCTCGGGCTGGTTGAAGTCGAGCTGCACCGTGGAGAGCTGCCAGGTGCGGCCGATCGCGTCGCGGGCCTGCACCGAGATCTTCGGGCCGTAGAACGCCGCTCCCCCGGGGTCGGGCACGAGCTCGAGGCCCGAATCGACGGCGACCTGGCGCAGGGTCTCGGTCGCGTCATCCCACAGCGCGTCGTCGCCGACGAACTTCTCGGGGTCCTTCGTGGAGAGTTCGAGGTAGAAGTCGTCGAGGCCGTACCCGCGCAGTGTCTCGAGCACGAAGTCGAGCTGGCGCGCCAGTTCGTCCTTCACCTGGTCGGGGGTGACGTAGATGTGCGCGTCGTCCTGCGTGAGGCCGCGCACCCGGGTGAGACCGGAGAGGGTGCCGCTCTTCTCGTAGCGGTAGACCGTGCCGAACTCCGCCAGGCGCAGCGGCAGTTCGCGGTAGCTGCGGCCGCGGGCACGGAAGATGAGGTTGTGCATCGGGCAGTTCATCGGCTTCAGGTAGTAATCCTGGCCCTGCCGGGTGATGTTGCCCTCGGCATCCGTCTCCTCGTCGAGGTGCATGGGCGGGAACATCCCGTCCTTGTACCAGGTGAGGTGCTGGCTGGTCTCGAAGAGGTGCTTCTTCGTGATGTGCGGGGTGTTCACGAGCTCGTACTCGTGCGAGATCAGCTGGCTGCGCAGGTAGTTCTCGATCTCGGCCCGGATGATGCCACCGCGCGGGTGGAACACCGCGAGTCCCGATCCGATCTCGTCGGGGAAGGAGAACAGGTCGAGCTCGTTGCCGAGCTTGCGGTGGTCGCGCTTGGCGGCCTCCTCGATGCGGGTCTGGTAGGCCCGCAGCTCGTCCTTGGTGGGCCAGGCGGTGCCGTAAAGACGCTGCAGCTGCTTGTTCTTCTCCGAGCCGCGCCAGTACGCCGCGGCGAGGCGGGTGAGCGCGAATCCGTTGCCGATCATGCGCGTGCTCGGCAGGTGCGGTCCGCGGCAGAGGTCTTTCCAGACGGTCTCGCCGGTCTTCGGGTCGACGTTGTCGTAGATGGTGAGCTCGGCACCGCCGACCTCCACCGACTCGTCGTCGGCGTTCAGCTCGTCGTCGCCCGTCGAACCCTTCAGCCCGATCAGCTCGAGCTTGTACGGCTCGTTCGCGAGCTCGGCGCGGGCCTCCTCCTCGGTCACGACCCGGCGCACGAAGCGCTGGCCCTGACGGATGATGCGTTCCATGCCCTTCTCGATGGCCTTGAGGTCATCGGGGGTGAAGGGCTCGGCCACGTCGAAGTCGTAGTAGAAGCCGTCGGTGATGGGCGGGCCGATGCCGAGCTTCGCGTCGGGGTTGATCTGCTGCACGGCCTGGGCGGCGACGTGCGCGGCCGAGTGGCGGAGGATGGCCAGCCCGTCGGGGCTGTCGATGGTCACGGGCTCGACGGTGTCGGCATCCGTCACCGTGGTGGCCAGGTCTCTCAGTTCACCGTTGACGCGCATGGCCACGACGGCCCGGTCAGTGAAGAGATCAAATCCTGTTGCCACGGGTGAGGTGCTCCTGTTTCCGTCGAATCGAACCCACCAATCCTATCGACGTGACAACCGGCCACCGACCGGCGGTCTCAGGAGAGAGCCAACCAGATCCAGAGGAACAGCGTGAACGCCGGCATGAGGAAGTCGAGAAACAGGATCGGTCCGGCGTTGTTGATCGAGAAGTTCTTGTTCCGTGCGATCTCGCGGATGTGCCCCGCGCCCGCGAGGAAGAGGAACACCAGATCCACGATGATCACGGCCAACCAGAATTCTGGGCCGTAGAAGGCCCCGACGACTCCGGCGATGCCGATGCCGAGATTGGCGGCGCCCACCTCGAACTGGAACGGCCCGGGTTGCCAGCCGATCGACCGGGCGATGGCCGGGCCGAAGAACAGGTGGGCGATGCCGTTGCCGATTCCGGAGGAGCCGATGAGGAACAGCACGGCGTTCATCGTGGTGTTCTCGAGGAAGTCCGAGGTCCCCGCGACCGCGAGGGTCACGATCTCGGCGATGACGAAGAGCGCCACCCCGGCGAAGGGCAGGAGTCCCACGATGAGGTTCGGTCTTGTGCTGCCCCCGGATGCGGCATCCGGTGCGATGGATTGCTCGGTCATGGTCGCGCGCCCCCCTTCGGCTGGGCATCAGGATGCCAGGTGCCGGGCTCCGCTGTCCAGGGGTGGTGTGGTGCGGATTCGGGTCAGGTCTCCCGCGTTCCGGCGGGAGCGGGCGGCGTGGAACGTCGAGCCGCTCGGCGCTCGGCCGCCTTGGTCTTCGCCAGGGCGTAACCCTTCTTCACCGCCGCGTTCGCCTTGGTGCTGACCTTCTTGGCGGATTCGAACTCCGTACCGAGGAGCGCGAGCCCGCCGACCGCGATGAGGGCGCCGGGTCCGGGCAGCGGGATCATCACGACGCCGAGGGCGACGGTGCCGGCGCCCGCGACACCCACCCCGGTGCGGTAGACGCGGTTCGCGGTGGGATGGCGGCGGATCAAGGCCCGGGTGCGCCCCGCCGGTCCTGGCAGGCGCCCGCCGGCGGTCTGGTCGTCGGCTGGTGTGGCTTCCATGCTCCGACCGTAGGGCGGTTTACTGGGATATGGCCGAAATCGGGACGATCACGGTGGTGCCGGCGAACCTGTCGAGCCCGGACGAGCTCGACGTGGTGTTCGGACAGCGAGGCGAGCCGGCGCGGTGCCGGTGCCAATGGTTCAAGTTCCGCGTTTCGGAGTGGGGCGGGGTGCCGCTCGAGGAGCGCGCGGCGCGACTGCGATCACAGAGCGGATGCGGGCATCCGTCGGCCGCGTCGACCAGCGGCCTGGTGGCGTACCTCGACGGCGAGCCGGTCGGCTGGTGCGCGGTCGAGCCGCGAACGGCGTATCGCCGACTGCTCCGGATGCGCGTGCCCTGGGCGGGCCGGGAGGAGGACAAGGGCGACGACGGCGTGTGGGCGGTGACCTGTTTCGTGGTGCGCACCGGGTTCCGCAAGCGCGGCGTGAGCCGGGCTCTCGCGGCGGCGACGCCGGAGTTCGCGCGATCGCGCGGGGCGCGGGCGCTGGAGGGCTATCCGATGGTGGTGGCGCCGGGGGCGGAGATCACCTGGGGCGAGCTCTACGTCGGCACGGTCTCGATCTTCGAGACCGCAGGCTTCACCGAGGTCTCGGCACCCACCCCGCGCCGCCGCGTCTACCGCATCGACTTCTGAGCAACAAAAAGGGGCCCAGAACGTATCCGGACCCTTTGGTGGTGGGCGATACTGGGATCGAACCAGTGACCTCTTCCGTGTCAGGGAAGCGCGCTACCGCTGCGCCAATCGCCCATTGGAGTGTTATCCCCTGCGGTGGTGTGAGTGGAGGTGGCGACGGGATTTGAACCCGTGTGGACGGCTTTGCAGGCCGCTGCCTCGCCTCTCGGCCACGCCACCCAGTTCGTGCTTTCGTGTAAACCGCGTGGGTTGCCACAAACGAGTAACTTCACTCGAGCGGATGACGAGATTCGAACTCGCGACCCTAACCTTGGCAAGGTTATGCGCTACCACTGCGCCACATCCGCATTTGCTCGCATTTCTGCGTGCGGATGAGACTCTATCCGACTCGCTCGACGAATGCCAAACCATGACACGCCATCAGCGTGAATCTGCCGAGAACACGGCGTGTCACACCCAGAAGAACACGTTGTAGAAGAAAGCGCTCGGGTCGCCCAGGACGGCGGTGGCGATCGCCGCGGCCAGCAGGCGCACCAGGAACAGCACCAGGTCGACGTAGGCGAGCACGAGTGCTCCGACCGCCATCCCGCGACCGACTCGGGCGCCCTTCGCCGTGGCTGCGACGGCCAGATGCCCGAGCACCACGGCGGGCACGATGAGCAGCAGACTGAAGAACGCCGCCACGCCGAGACTCGAGATCACTCCTTCGGGCGTGTCGGTGACCGCGGCGGCGGCGAGCTTCGCGATGAGGGTGCCGCCGAACACGACCGCGCCGAGAACCAGCGAGATGATGCCCGTGACCGGCCTTTTCGCGCCGAGCCGGACGGGCTCAGGATACGGCGCGAAGCCGGGCGGGAAGGACGAATACGGAGCACTCATTTCTGAACTCTAGGACCTCGTCGCCCGGGTGTGCACGCAAGACCTTCGTGCGTCCACTAGTATCGATAACTGTCCCAGGGCGATTGGCGCAGTTGGTAGCGCGCTTCCTTCACACGGAAGAGGTCATCGGTTCGAGTCCGGTATCGCCCACACGTATACGGTCGAGTCCCCGCAAGCGGGGACTCGACGTCGTTAAGGGCGAGGGACAAGGCGCGTCGCCTCGCATTCTCGGGTGGCCGTTCGCGGTGCACGGCTCGGTGTCCCGGATACGCTCGGGAGATGATTCGAGAGTTCTTCGGAGGGGTGGCCGTGCTCGGGCGGGGGCTCGGGCTGTGGGCGACCCGGCCGAAGCTCATGCTCCTGGGCGCGCTGCCCGCCCTGATCGTGGCCGTCGTGTACCTGGCCGGCATCGTCGTGCTCGCGGTCTTCTCCCCCGACCTCGCGGCCTGGGCGACGCCGTTCGCCGACGGCTGGGTCGAGCCCTGGCGCACCATCACCCGGGTCTCGGCGGCGATCGCGCTGGTGGGTGTGGGAGTCCTGCTGGTCGTCTTCACCTTCACCGCCATCACCCTCGCGGTCGGAGATCCGTTCTACGAGCAGATCTGGCGCACCACCGAGCTGACCCTCGGAGACGCCCCCGAGGAGCCCTCAGGGCGCTTCTGGCGCCTGGTGGCGCGCGGGATCGGCGCGGGCCTTCGCATTCTGGCCATCACCGTCCTGATCGGCGTCGTGCTCTTCGTGGTCGGCCTCGTGCCCGTGGCCGGCCAGATCGCCGTCCCGGTGCTCGCCGCCCTCTTCGGCGGCTGGGTGCTCGCTCTCGAGCTCACCGGCTTCGCCTTCGACGCGCGCGAGCTGCGTCTGCGCGACCGCCGGCGGATGCTCGGCGCCCGTCGCGCCCGCACGCTCGGCTTCGGCGTGGCCACCTACCTGCTCTTCCTCGTGCCGCTCGGCGCGGTGTTCGCGATGCCGGCGGCGGTGGCCGGAGCGACCGTGCTGGCCCGCGGCGCGATCGGAGCGGCCGTCGGTTCCCCGATGCACACGGAAGCGGGGCGCCATCCCGAAGGATGACGCCCCGCCGACGTGTGGTGCGAGGATCAGACGGCTTCGAGCACGTAGCCCTCTTCGCCGTGAACGGTGGTGTCCACACCGGCGACCTCGTCCTCGTTCTTGATGCGGAAGCCCATGGTCTTCTGGATGATCCAGCCGATGATGAACGCCATCACGAAGGAGTAGACCATCACGACCGCCGCAGCGACGAACTGCTTGCCGAACTGCTCCAGCGAACCGGTGTCGAGGAGGCCGATGCCGGCGCCGAAGATACCGATGTAGAGCGTTCCGAAGAGGCCGCCGACGAGGTGGATGCCCACCACGTCGAGCGAGTCGTCGAAGCCGAGCTTGAACTTGAGCTCGATCGCCAGGGCGCAGATGGCGCCGGCGAGCACACCGAGCACGATGGCCCAGCCCGGGGTCAGGATGTTACAGGCCGGGGTGATGGCGACCAGACCGGCCACGGCACCCGACGCGGCACCGATCGAGGTCGGCTTGCCGTCCTTGATCTTCTCGACGATCAGCCAGCCGATGATGGCGGCGGCGGGAGCGGCGAGGGTGTTGATCCAGGCGATCGCGGCGACACCGTCGACAGCGGCCTCGGAACCGGCGTTGAAGCCGAACCAGCCGAACCAGAGAAGCGCAGCACCGAGCAGCGTCAGCGGCACGTTGTGCGGCTTCTGGATGCCCTTCTGGAAGCCGACGCGCTTGCCGAGCACCAGGGCGAGAGCGAGAGCAGCGGCACCGGCGTTGATGTGGACGGCGGTTCCACCGGCGAAGTCGTTGACGCCCCAGACCGGAGCCCAGCCCTCAGCGAGGTTGAAGACCATGAAGGCGACCGGGAAGTAGACCACGGTGACCCAGATGCCGGCGAAGAGCATCCACGCGCCGAACTTGGCGCGGTCGGCGATCGCACCCGAGATCAGGGCCACGGTGATGATCGCGAAGGTCGCCTGGAATCCGGCGAACGCGAGTCCGGCGAGATCCGGGTCCATCGCTCCGCCTTCACCGATGCCGAGGAGGCTGGTGAGGCCGATCGAGCCGTCGAAGGGGTTTCCGACGATGCCGGGGATCAGCGGGGTGCCGAAGGCGAGTCCGTAGCCGTACAGCACCCACAGGACGCCGACGAGGCCCATTGCTCCGAAGCTCATCATCATCATGGAGATGACCGATTTCGCCTTGACCATGCCGCCGTAGAAGAACGCGACGCCGGGGGTCATCAGGAGCACTAGGGCGGCTGCAACGAGCAACCACAGTGAGTTCAGGTTGCCGGTTACTTCTTCCATATCAATGGTTACCTCTCTAGAACGTGCTGGCGGGTAAGTCTGAAATTGCTGTGTTGGTCACGGCTAGCACGGGGCCGTAGGCGCAATTGCAGGCAAGGGGCAGTCTGCCCAAGAGAGGTTTCGCGGGGCGACGTAGTTTGTGTACGCCGTGTTACACGGTGAGCGCGTTTGTAAACATCGTGTTTCGGCCGACGGAGAATCCGTCGGGAGAAGGATGCGCGATCTCAGCGAGTGGCGGAGGCGATCATGCGCGACGCCGCGCGCAGGTACTTCTTGCGGTAGCCGCCGTTCAGCATGTCGCCGGCGAACACCTGGTCGAGCGGGATGCCGGACGCGAGGATGCGGATCTGCGCGTCGTACACGCGGTCGATGAAGGCCACCAGCCGCAGAGCATCCGTCTGGTCGGTGAGCGGCGTGACGTCGCTCAGGGCGATGGTGTCGACGCCGTCGATCAGCTTGATGTAGCGGGAGGGATGGATGCTGCCGAGGTGGTGCACCAGGTCGAGGAACGGGTCGGAGGTGAGCCGCTCCCCCGCCGCGAGGTGCGCCTCGATGGCGGCGTCGAGCGCGTCCGTGGTCTCGAACGCGGCCGCGTGCCCCTCGATGTCCCGGCGCCGGTAGTCGAGACCGTCGATGCGGACGATGTCGAAGCGGTCGGCGATGGCCTGGATCTCGCGCAGGAAGTCGCTCGCCGCGAACCGCCCCTCGCCGAGGGCGTTCGGCGGGGTGTTCGAGGTCGCGGCCAGTCGCGTGCCCTTGGCGACGAGCTCACCGAGGAAGCGGGTCATGAGCATGGTGTCGCCCGGGTCGTCGAGCTCGAACTCGTCGATGGCGATGAACTTCGCGCCGGCGAACAGCTGCACGGCGTTCGCATACCCGAGGGCACCGATGAGAGCGGTGTACTCGATGAAGGTGCCGAAGTACTTGGGGCCGGGTGCGGCGTGCCAGAGTGCGGCCAGCAAGTGCGTCTTGCCCACGCCGAACCCGCCGTCGAGATAGATCCCGGGCTTGGCCGCCGGGGTCTTCTTGCCGCGGCCGAAGAAGCCTCCCGCCTTGGCGGGCTTCCACCCCTCGGCGAAGTGCCGGAGCTTCGCGAGAGCCTCGCCCTGCGACGGATAGTCGCGATCGGGCCGGTAGTTCTCGAACGACGCCGAGTCGAACTGGCGCGGGGGCACGAGGGTGCCGGCCAGCTCGGTGCCGGAGATCGATGGGGAGCGCTCGGTCAAGCGCGGGGCGACGGCCTGCCGCTCACCTGTCATCTGCTGATCCTGTTGTGTGTCGAGATGTGACCCGCGACGTGCAGCGGGGAGTCGGGAAGACTTAGATTCTTCTGGGGTTGTACCTACCCTAACTGGAGGTTGTGAAATGACTGTCGAGACCGATCCCGCCGAGAAGTTCGCCGGATACGCCCACCCCGAACGCCTGGTGTCGGGCGACTGGCTCGAGGCCCACCTGGGCGAACCCGGCCTCGTGGTGGTGGAGTCCGACGAAGACGTGCTCCTCTACGAGACCGGCCACATCCCCGGCTCGGTGAAGATCGACTGGCACACCGACCTCAACGACCCCGTCGAACGCGACTACGTCGACGGCGCCGGCTTCTCGGCCCTGCTCGGTGGCAAGGGGATCTCGCGCGACGACACCGTGGTGATCTACGGCGACAAGAACAACTGGTGGGCGGCCTACGCGCTCTGGGTGTTCACGCTCTTCGGCCACGAGGACGTGCGCCTGCTCGACGGCGGCCGCGACAAGTGGATCGCCGAGGGCCGCCCGATCACGACTGATCGCCCCGCGCCGGTCGCCGTGGACTACCCGGTGGTGGAGCGCCGCGACGAGGAGATCCGCGCCTTCAAGGACGACGTACTCGCCCACCTCGGTCACCCCCTGATCGACGTGCGCTCCCCCGAGGAGTACAGCGGGGAGCGCACCACCGCGCCCGCCTACCCCGAGGAGGGCGCCCTGCGCGCCGGCCACATCCCGAGCGCGGCGAACGTGCCGTGGGCCCGGGCCGCCGCCGAGGACGGCACCTTCAAGCCCGTGGTCGAGCTCGACGCGATCTACCGCGGCGAGGCCGGTCTCGTCGACGGCGAGCCGGTGATCGCCTACTGCCGCATCGGCGAGCGGTCGAGCCACACCTGGTTCGTGCTCACCCACCTGCTGGGATTCGAGAACGTGCGCAATTACGACGGCTCGTGGACCGAGTGGGGCAGCACGGTGCGCGTGCCGATCGTCCGCGGAGCCGAGCGCGGCGAGGTCCCCGCGGCACGGTAGTCCGAACGCGAGGGATACTGGAGGGGATGACCGAGTCAACTCTTCCCGCGTCGCTGGCCGAGATCCGCGACGACTTCCTCGCGCTCGAGCAGCGCGACCGCCTCGAGATGCTCCTGGAGTTCTCCAACGAACTCCCGGAGCTCCCGGCGCGCTACCAGGAGCATCCGGATCTGTTCGAACGCGTCGTGGAGTGCCAGTCGCCGGTGTTCATCTTCGTGGAGGTGACCGACGGCGTGGTGCACCTGTTCGCGACCGCACCGAAGGAGTCGCCCACCACGCGCGGCTTCGCGTCGATCCTCGTGCAGGGCATCGACGGCCTGCCCGTCGACGAGGTGCTCGGCATCCCCGATGACTTCCCGAACACGATCGGGCTCACCGAGGCGGTGTCGCCGCTGCGCATCCGCGGGATGACGGCCATGCTCGGGCGCACCAAGCGCCAGATCCGCGAGCGTCTCGCGGCGTGATCGTCGGAAACCGCAAACGTCGCTGAATCCGCGGCGTATTGCACGCCGGTTGAGGCGAGGTTTGCGCTTTACGACGTCTAGAGACCGTTCGTCGTGAGCCAGGCGTCGATCGCGGTGGTCCACTTGGCGCGGTCGTAGTTCCAGAGCTTGGTGTGGCGCGCCACCGAGAACGGCACGAAGGTGACCAGATCGGGGCGCGCTTCGGCGAGCTTCCGCGACCCGGTCGATGGCACGTATCCGTCGTCGTCGGAATGCAGGATGAGCAGCGGCACGTCGACCTCGTCGGAGCGCTTCACGAAGTCGAGCCGGTCGAGGTCGAGCGGCTGCTCCTGGCCCGTCACCACGCGGCCCCACGGATGCGTGACGGTGGCGAACGCGGCGTCGCCCACGAGTTCCGGCGCGTGACGGGCCCGGCCGTGGTAGCGCAGCACGTCACGCCAGTCGACGGCCGGTGACTCGAGCGCGATGGCACGGATGCGGTCGCGGTGCACCGCACGCCCCATCGCCTGGAGCGCGATGGCGCCGCCCATCGACCAGCCCATCAGCACGATGTCCTGGGCGCCGTGGTCGACCGCGTAGGTGATCGCGGCATCCAGGTCCTGCCACTCGATGTCGCCGAGGGCGTAGCGCCCGTCGGAGGAGCGCGGGGCCTCGCCGTCGTTGCGGTAGGAGATGCTCAGCGTGTTGTACCCGTGCTCGCGGAAGACCGGTATGGCACGGATGGTCTCGCCCCGGCGCACCCCGCGCCCGTGCACCTGGATCACCCATTTGGCCGGCGAGCCGTCGGCGCTCGGCACGAACCAGGCCGGCGCCGGCCCGACCGGGGTGAACACCTCGACCTCGTCGACGGGAACGTCGAGCTCGCGGGGATGGATGTAGTACCACCCGCTGATGCGCCCGTTCCGGGCGCGCGCGAGGTCGCCGTAGTCGACCTGGATGACCGAGCGCACCACGATGCCATCGGAGACGCTCAGCACCTCGCCCAGTCGGGCGTGGCCCGTGTCACCGGAGAACCGCAGACTGTAGAGCCCGGGCAGGATCGAGTCGGCGCTGACCGAGAGCGCGACCGTGCCGTTCTCCTCGTCGTAGCCGAGGATGCGCACGTCGTCGACCGGGAGCGACGGGATGACGATGGCCCGCGACATCAGGGCGGTCATGACGGCGCCCGCCGCTGCGGCGAGGGTGGCGGCGGTGCCGGCCGCCAGCGCGACCACGGCCCAGCCGGGAACGCGGGCCGGTTCGGATGCTCTCGGACTCACGTTTGCCGTCCCTCCACGATTCCATCCGGCGTGCCTTCGCCCGCCGGAACGTAAAGAACTCTAGTCTGCAGACGTGGCCGATTCCCCCTTCACGCCGGACGTCCCGGCGGCCTTCGGCGCAGCGCTCGACTCGCTGCGACGGGCCGACACGCGCGCCGAGCTCGTGGTGCACGAGATCCCCGCCCCGGCGAACCTCGCTCCCCACGCCGTCGCTCTCGCCGCCGATGTCACGCCCGCGCGGCACGGCGCCGACTCGGAACTGGGCACCGGACGCTTCATCCTGCTCTACGACGAGGATCGGCCGGAGGCCTGGGGAGGCGAGTTCCGGGTGGTCTGCTTCGCGCAGGCACCGCTGGAGACCGAGATCGGCCTCGACCCCTTCCTCGCCGACGTCGCCTGGTCGTGGCTGGTCGACGCATTGGATGCTCGTGGCGCCAACTACACGAGCGCCTCCGGCACCGCGACCAAGATCATCTCGACCGGTTTCGGCGAGCTGTCGAGCCAGGGTGATGGCGCTCAGATCGAGTTGCGGGCATCCTGGACCCCTACAGACCACAACCTCCAGGCCCATGTCGAGGGCTGGAGCGAACTCCTCTGCATGCTGGCCGGTCTGCCACCCGTCGTCGATGGTGTGACGATGTTGCAGACCAGGCGAGCCAAACGTGAGTGACGAAGAACTGATCGAAGTACCTGAACGCACCGTGATCAGCACGGTCGACGAATTCCACGACGCGGTCGAGGCACTGGCCCTCGGCACGGGCCCGGTGGCGGTCGACGCCGAGCGGGCCAGCGGTTTCCGCTACTCCCAACGGGCCTATCTCATCCAGCTCTACCGGCGCGGCTCCGGCACCTTCCTCATCGACCCTCCGGCGATCGAGGAGTTCGCTCCCCTGCAGTCGGTGATCGGTGGCGTGGAGTGGGTGCTGCACGCGGCCAGCCAAGACCTGCCGTGCCTGCGCGAGGTGGGTCTCGACCCGACCACCGTGTTCGACACCGAGCTCGCCGCGCGCCTGCTCGGCATCCCACGCGTGGGTCTCGGCACCGTGGTGGAGGAACTGCTGGGTGTGCACCTGGCGAAGGAGCACTCGGCGGCCGACTGGTCGACGCGACCACTCCCCGCCTCGTGGCTCGAGTACGCCGCCCTCGACGTGGAGCTGCTGATCGACCTGCGCGACTCGATGGCCGTGCTGCTGAAGGAGCAGGGCAAGCTCGAGATCGCCGCCCAGGAGTTCGCCGCCGTCGTGGCGAAGGAGGAGAAGCCGCCACTCGCCGAGCCCTGGCGGCGGCTCAGCGGCATCCACGCCCTCCGCGCCGATCGGCACCTCGCCGCCGCCCGCGAGCTCTGGCTGGCCCGCGACGAACTGGCTCGCGAGACCGATACCGCGCCCGGCCGCCTGGTTCCGGATGCCTCGCTGCTGGTGGCTGCACGCGCCCTGCCCGCCTCGCGCCGCGAACTCGCCGCGCTCAAGCAGTTCTCCGGTCGCGCCAGCCGCTCCGAGCTCGACCGCTGGTGGGCCGCCATCGAACGCGCCCTCACGACCGACGACATCCCGGTGCAGAAACGAGCCACCGACACCCTCCCGCCACCGCGCAGCTGGTCGGACAAGAACCCGGAGGCGGATGCCCGGCTGAAGGCCGCGCGGGCGGCGCTGAGCGCGGTGTCGGCCGAGCACGACATCCCGCTCGAGAACCTGCTTACCCCGGATTTCCTGCGCCGGATCTCGTGGAACGCCCCCGATCCGCTGACGCTCGAGAGCGTCTCGGACGGCCTCCGTGAGCTCGGTGCACGGCCGTGGCAGATTGAACTGACTGCACAGCCGATCCTGCAGGCCTTTGTAGATCCTCACCAAAGCCCTGAGAACCCCGAGGAAGTTGATTCGTAGGAAGAATCAATCGATTCCAGCCCGGGAATGGGCGGTTCTAGACTCGAATCCGATCCAATCCCAGGAGGCATAGTGGCCGAAAGATCTGAAGTCGTTTTCGTCGACGGTGTACGCACCCCGTTCGGGCGTGCGGGCGAAAAGGGCATGTACTGGCAGACCCGAGCAGACGACCTGGTCGTCAAGGCGATCATCGGATTGCTCGAACGCAACCCGAATGTTCCCAAAGAGCTGATCGACGACGTGGCGATCGCCGCCACGACGCAGCAGGGCGACCAGGGCCTGACCCTCGGCCGCACCGCGGCGCTGCTCGCGGGACTGCCGCTCTCGGTGCCGGGCTACGCGATCGACCGGATGTGCGCGGGGGCGATGACGAGCGTCACCACCACCGCCGGCGCCATCGCCTTCGGAGCCTACGACCTCGCGATCGCGGGTGGCGTGGAGCACATGGGCCGGCATCCGATGGGCTTCAACGCCGATCCCAACCCGCGCTTCCTCGCGGAGAAGCTCGTGAGTGCCGAGGCCCTCAACATGGGCAACACGGCCGAGCGCATCCACGACCGCTTCCCTCAGCTCACCAAGGAGCGCTCCGACCGCTACGCGATGCGCAGCCAGCAGAAGGTCGCCGCCGCCTACGAGGCGGGCAAGATCCAGCCCGACCTCATCCCGGTCGCCACGAAGAGCGCCGAGGGCTGGGGTCTGGCCACGCGTGACGAGGCGCCGCGCCCCGAGACCACGATGGAAGGCCTCGCGAGCCTCCGTACCCCGTTCCGCCCGCACGGCCGCGTCACCGCGGGAAACTCCTCGGGCCTCAACGACGGCGCCACCGCCTCGCTCATCGCGAGTGAGCACATGGCCAAGGAGCTCGGGCTCCCGGTCAAGATGCGGCTCGTCTCCTTCGCCTTCGCGGGCGTGGAGCCCGAGATCATGGGCATCGGCCCGGTGCCTTCCACCGAGAAGGCGCTGCGCAAGGCGGGCCTCTCGATCGACGACATCGGCCTGTTCGAGCTGAACGAGGCCTTCGCGGTGCAGGTGCTCTCGTTCCTCGACCACTTCGGCATCGACGACGACGACCCGCGCGTGAACGAGTACGGCGGCGCGATCGCCCTCGGCCACCCGCTCGCCTCCTCCGGGGTGCGGCTCATGATCCAGCTCGCCCGCCAGTTCGAGGAGCACCCGGAGGTGCGCTACGGCGTCACCGCCATGTGCATCGGCCTCGGCCAGGGCGGCACGGTCATCTGGGAGAACCCGAACTGGAACAAGAAGGCTTCGAAGAAGGCGGGACGATGACCGACTACTCCACCATCGATTTCAGCGGGTTGGAGGAGTTGTCGGCCGACGAGGTCGTGACCCACTCCTACGTGCGCGACATCCGGCTGCCGAGCGGCAAGACGCTCGCCCTCATCACGCTCGACAACGGGCGTGACCACACGCGGCCGAACACCCTGGGCCCGGTCACCCTTACCGAGTACGGGGCGACGCTGGATGCTCTCACCGCACGGGCGGCGGCCGGCGAGATCGACGCCGTGGCCGTCACCGGCAAGCCGTACATCCTCGCCGCTGGTGCGGATCTCAGCAAGGTGGGCGAGATCCCGAGCAAAGAGGTCGCCAAGAAGATGGCCCAGCTCGGGCACTTCGTCTTCGGCAAGATGAAGAAGGTCGGCGTGCCGTCCTTCGCCTTCGTGAACGGCCTGGCGCTCGGCGGCGGCGTGGAGGTGGCCCTCGCGGCCGACTACCGCACCATCGACTCGTCCACCCCGGCGCTCGCGCTGCCCGAGGTCTTCCTCGGCATCATCCCGGGCTGGGGCGGCGCCTACCTGCTTCCGAACCTCATCGGCATCGAGAACGCCCTGAAGGTCGTGATCGAGAACCCGCTGAAGAACAACCGGATGCTCAAGGGCCAGGAAGCGTTCGACCTCGGCATCGCCGATGCCATCTTCGGTCCCGCGAACTACCTCGAGGACTCGCTCGTCTGGGCCGACGGCGTGCTCTCCGGCCGCATCAAGGTGAAGCGACCGAACGAGCCCGGCAAGATCGAGCGGATGGTGAAGTGGGATGTCGCGATCGGCATCGCCCGCAAGATGCTCGAGTCGCGCATCGGCACCGTCGCGAAGTCGCCGTACGCGGCCCTCGACCTGCTGAAGGCCGCCAAGTCGGGCACGCCCGAGGAGGGCTTCGAGCGCGAAGACGAGGCGCTGGCCGAGCTCATCGCGGGCGACCAGTTCCGGGCATCCATCTACGCCTTCGACCTGGTGCAGAAGCGTGCGAAGCGGCCGGCCGGTGCGCCCGACAAGGCGCTCGCCAAGCCCGTCACGAAGGTCGGCATCATCGGCGCCGGTCTCATGGCGTCGCAGTTCGCGCTGCTGTTCGTGCGGCGTCTCCAGGTGCCCGTGGTCATCACCGACCTCGACCAGTCACGCGTCGACAAGGGGCTCGACTACATCCGCGGTGAGATCGCCACGCTGCTGTCGAAGGGTCGCATCTCCCCCGACGAGTCGAATCGCCTCAACGCGCTCATCCACGGCACCACCGACAAGGCCGAGTTCAACGACGCCGACTGGGTGATCGAGGCCGTGTTCGAGGAGCTCGGGGTGAAGCAGGACGTCTTCGCCGAGATCGAGAAGCACGTCTCCGACACCGCGGTGTTGGCGACGAACACGTCGTCGCTCTCGGTGGAGCAGATCGGTGCGAAGCTCGCGCATCCGGAGCGCCTGGTGGGCTTCCACTTCTTCAACCCGGTGGCCGTCATGCCCCTGGTCGAGGTCGTGAACGCGCCGGCGACGGATGAGGCGACCCTGTCGACCGCGATGGTCACCGCCGCGAAGCTCAAGAAGAACGCCGTGATCACGCGCGACACCCCCGGGTTCGTGGTGAACCGCATCCTGGCCAAGGTGCTGGGCGAGGCGATGCACGCCGTCGACACCGGCACCTCCTTCGAGGTGATGAACCGGGCGCTGGCCCCCTTCGGCCTGCCGATGACGCCGTTCGAGCTGCTCGAGCTCGTGGGGCTGAAGGTGGGGGCGCACGTGCTCGACACGCACCACGCCGCCTTCCCCGACCGCTTCTTCGAGAGCGCGAACCTGCACAAGCTCGCCGAGCACGGCAAGATCTTCGACCGCGATGCCAAGGGCAAGATCACCGGCTTCGACAAGGAGGCCGTGAAGATCGTGACCCCGCCGAAGGGCGAGGCGAAGCCGATGACCGAGGCCGAGATCCTGCGCCGCGTCGAAGACGGCCTGGCCGACGAGGTGCACCGGATGCTCGAGGACGACGTGGTGCACGCGGCGGAGGACATCGACCTCTGCCTCATCCTCGGCGCCGGCTACCCGTTCCAGATGGGCGGCCTCACGCCCTACCTCGACCGCGTGGGTGCCTCGGAGCGCGTGTTCGGCGACACCTTCCACCACCCCGTCATCCGCGGCGTGGAGTAGCCCCCGTTCGAAAGCGCAAACGTGGCGTCGACTGCGGCCGTATAGGGCTCGGTCGGCGCCACGTTTGCGTTTTCCGACGACCCGCGCCCGTGTCGGTGGGCGGCGGTAGCGTCGGTGCATGACCAAGACGCAGTACTACGCGGCCGCCAGCATCGACGGGTTCATCGCCGATCGTGACAACGGGCTCGACTGGCTGATGCAGTTCGGGTTCGAGGAGTTCACCGCCGACTACGAGGCGTTCATCGCCGACGTGGGGGTGGTGGTGATGGGGTCGCGCACGTACGCGTGGCTGCTGGCCGAGGGCAGTCCGTGGGGCTACTCCGAGCAGGCCGCATGGGTGCTCACGTCGCGGAAGCTGCCGCCCATCGAGGGGGGCACCGCCATCCGATTCGCCGCGGGCGACATCGCCGAGTTGCACGCGGAATGGGTGGCGGCGGCCGGCGACAAGAACATCTGGATCGTGGGCGGCGGCGAGGTCGCGGCCCAGGTGGCCGACGCGGGATTGCTCGACGAGATCTTCTCACCACGATGCCCGTGGTGCTCGGGGCGGGAGCGTCGCTGCTGCCGGTATCGCGCAACTCAGGCACGTTCGAGCTCGCGAGCACGCAGGTCTTCCCGAGCGGCGCGATAGGTGCGGTCTACCGCACCAGGGGGTGAAGCGAACCGGTGTCGGTGTCCGTGCCCGCCGCAGGGGCCGGGGTGCCGGCCGGTGCGCTCAGCGGCCGGGCGATCGGGATCTTGTTTCCGCGCACCTGCGCGACGAGGTCTTCGGCGATCTGCTCGGGTGTGAGTCCCACTCGCTGCAGGATCTCGGAGCGCGTGGCGTGCTCGAGGAACTCGTCGGGCAACCCCAACTCCGTCAACGCGGTGTCGACCCCGGCCTCGCGCAGGTCTTGCCGGATGCGCGTGCCGATGCCGCCCACCCGCACGCCGTCTTCGATTGTCACGACGATGCGGTGCGCATCCGAGAGCTCGATGATCGACCACGGCACGGGCACCACCCAGCGCGGGTCGACCACGGTGCTGCCGATGCCCTGGGCCTCGAGCAGCTCCGCGACCTTCAGCGCGAGGTCGGCCATCGTGCCCACGGCGACGAGCAGCACATCCTTCTTCTCGTCTTCGCGGAGCACGTCGACGCCGTCGGGCGTGCGGCGGAGGGCCGGGATGTCGTCGCCGACGTTGCCCTTGGGGAAGCGGATGACCGTCGGCGCATCCGTCACCCGCACCGCCTCGGCGAGCTCCTCGCG
Source organism: Herbiconiux sp. UC225_62 (assembly GCF_042694625.1). Taxonomy (GTDB): domain Bacteria; phylum Actinomycetota; class Actinomycetes; order Actinomycetales; family Microbacteriaceae; genus Herbiconiux. The sequence goes on from NZ_CP170551.1 coordinate 3,945,255, forward strand.
GAGGCGCGCCGCGTCGCGCGGGGCGCTGAGGCGGATGCGCGGCACCACCTGCAGGATCGCCAGGTCCCACATTCCGTGGTGGCTCGCGCCGTCGGGCCCGGTGACGCCGGCCCGGTCGAGAACGAAGGTGACTCCGGCCTGGTGGAGCCCGACATCCATCAGCACCTGGTCGAAGGCGCGGTTCACGAAGGTGGCGTAGAGCGCGACGACCGGGTGCAGACCGCCGAAGGCGAGGCCGGCCGCGGAGGTCACGGCGTGCTGCTCGGCGATGCCGACGTCGAAGACGCGGGTCGGGAAGCGCTCGGCGAACTTGTGCAGACCGGTCGGCCGCAGCATGGCGGCGGTGATGCCCACGATCGTCGGGTCCTGTTCGGCCTGACGCACGATCTCGTCGGCGAACACGCCCGTCCAGGAGGGCGCACCCGAGGGCGCGGAGAGCGGCTCCCCCGTCTCGGGATCGATCTGGCCCACCGCGTGGAACTGGTCGGCCGCATCCGTGCGGGCCGGCTCGTAGCCGCGGCCCTTCTCGGTGATGGCGTGCACGATCACCGGGGCGGCGTACTCCTTGGCCTGCCGGAGCGCTTCCTCCATCGCCGCCAGGTCGTGCCCGTCGATCGGCCCGAGGTACTTGATGTCGAGGTTCGCGTAGAGCGAGTTGTTGTTCGTCATACGGCTGAGGAAGCCGTGCAGCCCGCCTCGGGCCCCGCGGTAGAGGGCCCGTGCGGGGGCTCCGAGCCGCTCCGCCATCTTGCGGCTGGACTGATGCAGATCGTGGTACTTCTGCTTCGTCCGCACCGAGTTCAGGTAGCGCGCCATCCCGCCGATGGTCGGGGCGTAGGAGCGGCCGTTGTCGTTGACGACGATCACCAGATTGCGCGAGTTGTCGTCGCTGATGTTGTTCAGCGCCTCCCAGGTCATGCCACCGGTGAGCGCTCCGTCGCCCACAACCGCCACCACGTGCCGGTCGAGCTGGCCGGTCATCTCGAACGCGCGCGAGATGCCGTCGGCCCAGGAGAGCGAACTGGAGGCGTGCGACGACTCCACGACGTCGTGCGGGCTCTCCGAGCGTTGCGGGTAACCGGCGAGGCCACCTTTCTGGCGGAGCCCCGAGAAGTCCTGACGCCCCGTCAGCAGCTTGTGCACGTACGACTGGTGCCCGGTGTCGAACACGATCGCATCGCGCGGGGAATCGAACACCCGGTGGATGGCGATGGTGGTCTCCACCACCCCCAGGTTCGGGCCGAGGTGCCCGCCCGTCTTCGACACCTCCGCGATCAGGAAGGCGCGGATCTCGGCCGCCAGCGTTTCGAGCTGGTCGGCCGAGAGGGCGTCGAGGTCGCGGGGTTCGTTGATCCCTTCAAGCAGGCTCATACCCTCCACCTTCCCATGACAGCGTGATCTTGCAGTCTACGCCGAGCGGTCGGAAGAGGACTCTCAGACGAGGCTGCGCAGCACGTACTGGAGGATGCCGCCGTTGCGGTAGTAGTCGGCCTCACCGGGGGTGTCGATGCGCACCACCGCGTCGAACTCGATCGTCTCCTTGCCGGCGGGCGAGTGCTCGCTCGGTGCGGCCACGACGTGCACCGTCTTCGGGGTGCGACCCTCGTTGAGCTCCTCGATGCCCGAGATCGAGACGACCTCGGTGCCGTCGAGGCCGAGCGACGCCCAGCTCTCACCGGCGGGGAACTGCAGCGGTACCACACCCATGCCGATGAGGTTCGAGCGGTGGATGCGCTCGAAGCTCTCGACGATCACGGCCTTGACTCCGAGGAGCGACGTTCCCTTCGCGGCCCAGTCGCGCGACGAACCCGATCCGTACTCCTTGCCGCCGAAGATCACCAGCGGCGTTCCGGCCGCCTGGTAGTTCTGCGAGGCGTCGTAGATGAAGGACTGCGGGCCGTCGGGCTGGGTGAAGTCGCGGGTGTACCCGCCTTCCACGCCGTCGAGCAGCTGGTTCTTCAGGCGGATGTTCGCGAAGGTGCCGCGGATCATCACCTCGTGGTTGCCACGCCGCGATCCGTAGGAGTTGTAGTCCTTGCGGTCGACGCCGTGGGCATCGAGGTAGTGACCGGCCGGGCTGTCGGCCTTGATGTTGCCGGCCGGCGAGATGTGGTCCGTGGTGACCGAGTCGCCGAGCTTCGCGAGCACCCGGGCGCCGGCGATGTCGGAAACCGGGGTGGTCTCAAGCGTCATGCCGTCGAAGTACGGGGGCTTCCGGACGTAGGTCGACTCCGAGTCCCACTCGAACACGGGCCCGGTGGGCGTGGGCAGCGAGCGCCAGCGCTCATCGCCCTCGAAGACGCTCGAGTACTCGTGGGTGAACATCTCGGTGTTGATCGAGGTGTCGATGGTCTGCTGCACCTCGGCCGCGTCGGGCCAGATGTCGCGCAGGAACACGTCGTTGCCGTCCTTGTCCTGGCCGAGCGCGTCGACCTCGAAGTCGAAGTTCATCGAGCCGGCGAGGGCGTAGGCGATGACCAGCGGCGGCGATGCGAGGTAGTTCATCTTCACGTCGGGCGAGATACGGCCCTCGAAGTTGCGGTTGCCCGAGAGCACCGCGGTGACGGCGAGGTCGTTGTCGTTGATGGCCGCGCTCACCTCGTCGATCAGCGGGCCGGTGTTGCCGATGCACACCGTGCATCCGTAGCCCACCGTGTAGAAGCCGAGCGCCTCGAGGTCGCCCGTCAGGCCGGCCTTCTCGTAGTAGTCGGTGACGACCTTCGAGCCCGGTGCCAGCGTGGTCTTGACCCAGGGCTTGGCCTTGAGGCCCAGCTTGTTCGCGTTGCGGGCGAGGAGGCCGGCCGCGAGCATGACGCTCGGGTTCGAGGTGTTGGTGCACGAGGTGATCGCCGCGACGGCGACCGCACCGTGATCGAGCGTGTAGCTGTCGCCGGCCGCCGTCTTCACCGCGGTGGGGCGGGAGAGCGCACCCGGGGCGTGGGACACGTGGGTGTGCGAGTACTCGTGGGCCGTGTCCTCGTCCTGTGCGGTGAAGCCGAGCGGGTCGGAGGCGGGGAACGTGCCCTCCACCGCGGCGTCGACGCGGGAGAGATCCTGGTCGGCGTTGGCGTAGTTCTCCAGGTCGCGGATGAAGGTCGACTTGGCGACGCTCAGCTCCACGCGGTCCTGCGGGCGCTTCGGGCCCGAGATCGAGGGCACCACGGTGGCGAGGTCGAGCTCGAGGTACTCGCTGAAGACGGGCTCCTCGTCGGGGTTGTGCCAGAGCTTCTGCAGCTTCGAGTAGGCCTCGACCAGGGCGACCTGCTCCTCGCTGCGCCCGGTGAGGCGCAGGTAGTCGAGGGTGACGTCGTCGATCGGGAACATGGCGGCAGTGGAGCCGAACTCGGGGCTCATGTTGCCGATGGTCGCGCGGTTCGCGAGCGGGACCTCGCCGACGCCCTCGCCGTAGAACTCGACGAACTTGCCGACCACGCCGTGCTTGCGCACCATCTCGGTGATGGTGAGCACGACATCCGTCGCCGTGACACCGGGCGGGATGGAGCCGGAGAGCTTGAAGCCCACGACCTTCGGGATGAGCATGGAGACCGGCTGGCCGAGCATGGCCGCCTCGGCCTCGATGCCGCCGACGCCCCAGCCGAGCACACCCAGGCCGTTGACCATCGTGGTGTGCGAGTCGGTGCCGACACAGGTGTCGGGGTAGGCGCGGAGAACGGTCTGACCGAAGGAGTCGACGACCTCGCGGGTGTAGGTGACGCGCGCCAGGTACTCGATGTTCACCTGGTGCACGATGCCGGTTCCGGGCGGCACGACCTTGAAGTCGTCGAACGCCGTCTGGCCCCACCGGAGGAACTGGTAGCGCTCGCCGTTCCGCTCGTATTCGATCTCGACGTTGCGCTCGAGCGCGTTCTCGGTGCCGAACAGGTCGGCGATGACCGAGTGGTCGATGACGAGCTCGGCGGGCGCGAGCGGGTTGATCTTGGTGGGGTCGCCGCCCAGGGCGCCGACCGCCTCGCGCATGGTGGCGAGGTCGACGATGCAGGGCACGCCGGTGAAGTCCTGCATCACCACGCGCGCCGGGGTGAACTGGATCTCGGTGTCGGGCTCTGCCGTCGGAACCCAGCCGCCGAGCGCCTTGATGTGCTCCGCCGTGATGTTCGCGCCGTCTTCGGTGCGGAGGAGGTTTTCGAGCAGCACCTTGAGGCTGAACGGCAGCTTCTCGTAGCCGGGGACCTGATCGATTCTGTAGACCTCGTAAGACGCGTCTCCGACCTTCAGAGTGTCTTTGGATCCGAAACTGTTCACTGCCGACACGTCGACCTCACCTTCGCTGATTCACCACAATCTTGGTTCGCGCCGGGGGCGGAGGCTAGCAAGGCTCTCCTTACCCGACACGCACATTTATCTTGACGTCAAGATAAATATAGCACCCGGTGACGAGCGTCACTCCCGGTCGGAGACGAGTCCGCGGCTCCGGGCGATCCGGTACCACAGCTCCACCCCGAGTGCCCCCGCGAGTCCCACGGCGACGGCGTACAGGAGGGCCGGGATGCTCTGCACCTCGAGCGCGAAGAAGTCGCGGGCGAGTGGCACCAGGTAGGCGAGCACGAAGACGACCGTGACCCCGGCGACCATGCCGATCCGCCATCCGCTCAGCGGGCGGGCCAGAACGCTGAGCACCCAGAGCGACACGACGAAGAGGGTCACTGTGGCGAGGCTCCTCGCCTCGCCGAGCGGCAGGTTCTCGCGCAGCACCGCGAAGCTCGCCACGCAGGCAGCCGCCGCGATCAAGCCCGTGGGCACCGAGAAGGCGAGCACCCGCTTCAGCACTCCCGGCTGATAGCGCCGGCGATTGGGTGCCAGCGCGAGGAAGAACGACGGGATGCCGATGGCGAGCGAGGAGACCAGCGTCATCTGCCGGGGCAGGAACGGGAACTTCCAGAGCAGCACCGCACTCACGAGGGCGAGCACGATGCCGTAGACGGTCTTGGTGAGAAACAGGTTCGACACCCGCTCGACGTTCGCGATCACCCGTCGGGCGTAGGAGAGCACGGTCGGCAGGCGATCGAAGCGGCCCTCGAGCAGCACGATGCGCGACACCGCGCGCGTGGCGGGCGTCGCATTGCCCATGGCGATGCCCAGATCGGCATCCTTGATGGCCATGGCGTCGTTCACGCCGTCGCCGGTCATCGCGACCGTGCGGCCCTGGGCCTGCAGGGCGTGCACCACGTTGCGCTTCTGCTCCGGAGCCACCCGCCCGAACACGCTCGACGCGTCGAGCGCCTCGGTGACGGCGCCGTCGGCCGTGAGGGCGCTGGCGTCGACCGCCTGGCCCGAGAGGCCGAGCTCCCCCGCGATCGCGCCCACGGTCACCGGGTTGTCGCCCGAGAGCACCACGACCCGCACGTCCTGCTCGTCGAAGTATTCCAGCGTGGGGCGAGCATCCGGACGCACCGACTCGTGGAACACGGCGATGGCCGCAGGGCGGAATCCGCCGCCGGGTGACTCGGTGTCGGCGTAGTCGCTGGCGAGCCCTGCGCCGAGGCCCAGCGCGAGTGAGCGGCGGCCCGTCGCGGCGATCTCGGTGGCCTGGCGGAGGGCATCCGGAGCGCCGCTCAGCAGCCGCTCGGGCGCACCGAGCAGCCACGTCTGCGGCCGGCCGTCACGCTCGAAGGTGATGGCGCTGAAGGCCCGCCGGGAGCTGAACGGCAGCCGCTCGAGCACGATCGAGTCGTCGGCCCCGAAGTGCGGACGCAGGGCCAGCGCGGTCTGGTTGGCCGCGACGTCGTGGGCGATGAGACCCAGCACGGCGTCGAGCTCGTCGTCACGGAAGTCGTCGTCGAGCGTCACCAGGCGCTCGAAGCCGATCTCGCCCGTGGTGAGCGTGCCGGTCTTGTCGAGGCAGAGCACGTCGACGCGGGCGAGCACCTCCACCGCGGCGAGCTCCTGCACCAGCACCTTCTGCCGGCCGAGTTGGATGACGGCCACTCCGAAGGCGAGGCTGGTGAGCAGCACGAGCCCCTCGGGGATCATGCCGACGACGCTCGCGACGGTGTCGAGCGCGGCCAGCCGCCACGAGGCGTAGGGCACCTGACCCAGATCGGAGAGCTCGAACACGCCGTCGGGCCCGGCGGCGCCGTACACCAGGATGCGCCCGATGATCACGATCACGATCACCGGGATGAGGATCCACGTCAGGTACACCAGGATGCGCGTGGTGGCCGCCCGCAACTCCGAGTGCACGAGCGTGTGCCGCTTGATCTCCCGGGTGAGCGTGTTGGCGTAGGACTGCGCCCCGACGGCCGTCACGCGCGCCTGCGCGGTGCCCGAGACCACGAGCGAGCCGGAGAGCAGCGTGTCGCCCGGCCGCTTGGCGATCGGTTCGGATTCGCCGGTGAGCATCGACTCGTCGACCAGCAGATCGGCCACCGCGTCGAGCTGTGCATCCGCCGTCACCTGGTCGCCGGGACGCAACAGCATCAGGTCGTCGAGCACCACCTGCTCGGGCGCGATCACCACCACCTCGCCACCCCGGCGCACGGCGGTCTCGGGAGCGGCCAGGAGGGCCAGGCGCTCCAGACTCGCCTTGGCGCGCAGTTCCTGCACGATGCCGATCAGCGAGTTCACGATCACGATGCCGAAGAACAGGCCGTCGCCGATGTCGCCGAGCAGCACCACGGCGAGGAAGCAGACGGTGAGGATGGCGTTGAAGAAGGTGAAGACGTTCTCGCGCAGGATGCTGCCGACCGACCGCGAGGTCGAGGTGTCGGCGACGTTCGTCAGCCCGCGCGCGACCCGATCGGCGACCTCCGCTTCGGTGAGACCCCCGTCTCCCATCGCCGCTCCCCCGCGCCCCGGATCAGGACGGCTCGGCGGATGCCGCGGGCCGGGTCTTCGAGTAGGCGGCTCGCACCAGCAACCAGGTGACCCAGAGCATCCCGGCGTAGAGGGGAACGCCGAGGATCAGCTTGATGTAGCCGAGCAGCTCGGTCTGGGCGGTGAGGTACAGCGGAACCTCGAAGGCCAGTCGCGTCGCGAACAGGCCCACCCAGCACCAGGTCGCCACCAGCACCACGCGACCCTTGGCCCGGTCGGTGCGGTAGCCGCCCGGATCGTTCACGAGGAGGCCCACGATGATGCCGATCAGCGGTCGGCGGGCGATCAGAGAGACCAGCAGCACCACGAGGCAGACGACGTTGATCACGATGCCGAGCACGAAATTGTCCTCGGCCCGACCCGTGAACAGGGCGAGACCGGCCGAGATCCCCACGCCCAGAAGGCCGGCGACCGCCGTCATCACGGCACTCCGGGTGACCAGCCGGATGATCACGAACACCACCGACAACGCCACCGGCGCGGAGACCGAGAGCACCAGGTTCTTGGTGACGGTGAAGATCACGAGGAAGGCCAGGCCCGGCAGGATCGACTCGATCAGCCCGCGCACCCCGCCGATCGCCTTGAGCAGTGACGAACTGGTCGGCGCCTCACCGGGCGTCACCGCGCCGATGCCGGAGTTGCGGGCGGCCTGGGCGAAGGCCTCGTGGAAGGTGACCGGGCGGCTCTCGCCGGAGTCCGGGTCACCCGGCACGGATGCGCGGTTCGCGCCCGGGTCGTCGGCCATCGTCAAGAGGCGGCCGGGGCGGCGCCGCCCGAGGCCGCGGTCTTCGGGATGGTGAGCGGGATGAGGTCGCGCGGCGGCATCGGCTGCGAACCGCGCACCACGACCACGCTCCGGAACAGGTCTTCCAGAGCCGTCTGCGCCGCCGGGTTCGTGATGGCGTCGCCCGCGATCACACCGCGGAGCAGCCAGCGCGGCCCGTCGACCCCGACGAAACGCGCGATCCGCAGACCCTGGGTGCCGTCGGGCGCCGTGGCCGGCACCCCGGCCACGAGCTCGGGCCCGAACACGCCCACCTGCGTGGTGCTCTGACCGCCCTGCTTGAGGATCTGGTCTTCGATCTGCTCGCGGATCTCGTGCCAGAGTCCGGTCGATCGTGGGGCGGCGAAGGCCTGCACCTGCAGCGTCGACCCGGCGTAGTCGAGGCCCACGGCCACCACACGGTTGGTGCCCTCCTCGACCTCCAGGCGGAGGTGGAGCCCCTCGCGGGGCAGGATCTTGAGGCCGCCGAGGTCGACGTAGGGGCGCGCCGGATTCGCCTCCGTCGCATCGAAGGGTCCCTCGGTCGCTCGGTCGGCCGGCGCGGACTTCGCGTCGCGGTCGACGTCGGAGGCAGCGGCATCCGTGGCCTCCACGAGCTCGCTGTCGGCCTGTTCGATGTCGGGCTGGTCGTCGCCGGGGACGATGTCTTTGTCGCTCATGACTGGTTTCCGTTCGTAGGCGACGAGTATCCGGTGGAGCCGAAGCCGCCCTCGCCCCGATGGCTCCCGGGGAGCGTCTCGACGGGCACGAACACGGCTCGGGTCACCGGCATCACGATCAGTTGCGCGATTCTGTCGCCGACGGCGATATCGTACGGCACCTGGCTGTCGGTGTTGAGGAGGATGACCTTGATCTCGCCGCGGTAGCCCGCGTCGACGGTTCCCGGCGAGTTCACCACGGTGATGCCGTGCTTGGCGGCCAGGCCGCTGCGCGGCACGACGAAGGCGACGTAGCCGTCGGGCAGGGCGATCGAGACGCCGGTGCCGACCATCCGCCGCTCGCCCGGCGCCAGGGTGACGTCTTCGCTGGAGAGCAGATCGGCGCCCGCGTCGCCGGGGTGGGCGTAACTCGGCACGTTCTGCGCGGTGATGAGGATCTCGGTGGAAGAAGTCACGAGTCGAGGGTAGTGCAGAAAGGATGATCGAATAGAGGCATGTCGCACTATCGGGAGAGGCTCTCTCCTTCGCTCTGGGTCTTCGTCTCCATCGCCCTGGTGGTGCCCGCGAGCATCATCGTCTTCGCTCCACTGACCACGATCAACGGCTGGCTCGTGGGCTCGGTGGTGGGCGTCGTGCTCTACGTCGGGCTCATCGGCACGATTTGGGCGATGGCACCGGTGCTGGACGTGACGGGCGGGACCGTTCGGGTGGGTCGCGCGACGATCCCCGCCGATCTTCTCGGCGAATGCACGGCTTACCGGGGCGAGGAAGCCCGTGAACAGCGCGGCCGGCTGGCCGACGCCCGGGCCTGGCTCTGCATCCGGGGCTGGATCGACCCGGTCGTTAAAATGCAAATCGCCGATCCGCAGGATCCGACACCGTACTGGTTGGTGTCGACCCGGCGTCCCGGCGATTTCATCGATGCCGTGCAGGCCTCGCAGCGCTAGGAGGCGCACTCCACGCAGATCGCCCCGAGCTTCTCCTCGTGATCGATCTGCGAGCGGTGCTTCACGAGGAAGCAGCTGATGCAGGTGAATTCGTCGGCCTGCGGGGGCAGGACGACGACATCGAGATCGAGGTCGGAGAGGTCGGCGCCGGGCAGTTCGAAACCACCCGGGTTGTCGGCGTCATCGACGTCCACGACGCCGGACATCTTGTCCGGAACTCGCTCCTTCAGCGCTTCGATCGAATCGGAATCGTCATCGGTCTTACGCGGTGCGTCGTAATCAGTCGCCATGCCCATCCACTTCTTGAATACAGCCCATTAACGAAATCGGCGGCGTTAGTTTGCATCAAACGGGCGGGAATAGCAAACCGTCGCATGAGCAGTTATTACTCACGGCCCTTGCAACTTGCGGCACGCCCGGAACATTCCCGGTTCGCGGGGCTTCTCCGTGGCATCCTGTCAGCGAACAGTGACCTCTGGAGGCCTTTCACCATGCAGGATTTGACGGTAATCGGAGTCGAGAACGGCGCGTTGCTCGTGTCGAGCGACGGCGGCGAACGTTTTCGGATCGTGATCGACGACGTCCTCCAATCGCGGCTGCGTCAGGGGGTGGCCGCGCAGGCCACCGGCAAGAAGGTGTCGCCGCGCGAGATCCAGACGCACATCCGGGCCGGACTCTCGGCGTTCGAGGTGGCCGAGCTCACCGGGGCATCGGTCGAATACGTCGAGAGGTTCGAGGGCCCCGTGGTGGCCGAGCGCCAGTTCATGGTCGATTCGGCCCTCCGCGTTCCCGTGCAGCCCACCGCTCCCGCCGACCCGCTCGGCGAAGAACCGCTCTCCACCTTCGGCGACGCTCTCGAGGAGCGCCTGGAGGGTCTCGACGCGAAAGACGTGCGTTGGGCCAGCTGGAAAGACGAGACCGGATGGATCGTGAAGCTCACCTTCAGTTCCCGCGAGATCGAGCACGACGCCCGCTGGCAGTTCGATCCGAAGCGGCACGCGCTCACGCCCCTGAACAACGAGGCCACCACCCTGTCGCGGCACGGTGAGCTGAGCGAGGGCCTCATCCCGCGACTCCGCGCCGTGTCCACGACCGAGAGTGGTGACGAGCGCTTCGACAGCGGGTCGTTCGCGCCGCTGGAGCGGGTCGTCCCGCCGACGAGCGCATCTGCCTCCGCAGCCGAGACGACGACGGAGATGGATGCCCCGGGCAGCGACTCCGAGCCGGTCGCCGAACCCGCCGCCGGCGCGGGCACCGGCGCCACCTCGCTCTTCGCGGCGGCGAGCCGCCCCGCCAAGGAGCAGCAGCGCCCCTATGACGGCTTCGCCGTGAAACGCGCGCCCGACACGGCCGACACGGCCGATCACAATCAGACCGCTGACCTGCTCGAGGCCCTGCGTCGTCGACGCGGGGAGCGCGAGGCGGCGGCCTTCGAACCGGCGCACGACGAGGAGCCGGTGTTCGGCGGCCCGCGCCCGGTGCCGATCGATCCGATCGACACCCCGCTCGAAGGCCTGGAACCCGAGGTGATCGTGCCGCAGCCCGCGCAGCCGGGTTCGGCGTCGACGTCGTCGGGAGCCGGCGGACCGTCCGGCAAGCAGTCGTCGCCGAAACGTCAGCGAGCGGCCATGCCGAGCTGGGACGAGATCGTCTTCGGGGCGCGCTCGGACGACGATCCGGCCTGACCGGATGAACCGCGAGTCACGGTAGCCGTCACAGGGCGAGTCGGTACGTGCCGGCGCGGAGCAGGGGGACCAGCGTCTCCTCGGCCGTCATCGAGCCGTGCTGCCCGATCATCGACTGCCCCGCCGTGTCACCGTCGCGGCCGTCGTAGTAGGCCACGAGCTTCCGCGCCGCCACGATGACGTCGCCGATCCGCGGTGCGACCTCGGGGTCGACCGGACCGAACCAGCCGGCGTCCATCGCCTCCTCACGGGTGGCGATCCACGCGCGCTGGCCCTCCCGAGCGCGCCAGGCGTCGGCCAGCCGCGCGCGCGCATCCGGCGTCGCCCCTGGGCCCAGGTAGAGCTGGAGGCAGCGCGGGTCGCCGCCCACCTTCACCACGCCGTCGACCAGTTCGGGCGTCTCTCCGAAGAGGATGTGCCCGGTCGCCGGAACGTCGACCACCCCGTGGTCGGCGGTGAGCAGCAGTCCTTCGCCCCGGCGCAGCGTCGAGGTGAAGCGCGCGTACTCGGCGTCGAGCAATTCGAGCGTGGCGAGCCAGCGATCGGATTGCCAGCCGCGTGCGTGCGCGAGCTGATCGAGCTCGGGAACGTAGAGGTAGACGAGACGGCGCCCGCCCTCGTCGAAGAGGCGACGGGCAGCGGCGAATCGTTCGGCGATCGACCCGGCGGCCACGTAGTCGGCGCCGCGCAGGATGGCTCGGGTGAGACCGGAACCGGCGTACTTCGCCGGACCGATCGTGTTCGATGGCACCCCGGCGGCGCGGAGCCCCTCGAACACGGTGGGGAGCCGCTGCCAGGTGGCCGGCGGCATCGCGTCGGACCAGCCGGACAGCTGGTTCACGACCTCGCCGAGCTCGGGCACGAGCGCGGTGTACCCCACGATGCCGTGCTCGCCGGGCCGGCCACCGGTGGTCAGGGTGGCCAGTGCCGCCGCCGTGGTGGTGGGGAACCCGCTGGAGATGATGGTGCGCTTGGTGAGGCCCGCGTTCATCGCGCGGGCATGCCCGGCACGCGAACGGAGTGCAGCCGAGCCGAGTCCGTCGACCAGCACCACCACGACGCGCTCCGCCGGCGGCAGCTCCAGGCGGTTGGGCTCGCCCCCCAGCGACGACACGCAACTCGGCAACACGTCGGCGAGCGTCGGCTCCCCGGCGGCCCGCGTCGGTAGCATGGTGGACATTCGGCCCAGTCTGGCACACGACCCCGGTCGTCGCCCGATGCCCTCCGCGCCGGCCGGAATCATCCGGAACCACCCCGACACGCTCGAGAAACACAGGAATGACCGCAGCCAAGAACGATCCCACTTCCACCGATGCTGGCACGGGCCCTGAGAAGATCCTCGATGTCGACGTCTCGACGGAGATGCAGGATTCGTTCCTCGAATACGCGTATTCGGTCATCTACTCCCGCGCCCTGCCCGACGCCCGCGACGGCTTGAAGCCCGTGCAGCGCCGCATCCTCTACATGATGAGCGACATGGGTCTGCGCCCCGACCGCGGTCACGTGAAGAGCGCCCGCGTCGTGGGCGAGGTGATGGGAAAGCTCCACCCGCACGGCGACACGGCCATCTACGACGCCCTGGTGCGCCTGGCCCAGGCGTGGACGATGCGGGTGCCGCTCGTCGACGGCCACGGCAACTTCGGCTCCCTCGACGACGGCCCCGCGGCCTCCCGCTACACCGAGGCACGGCTCGACCCGGTCGCCATGGCGATGGTGGAGAACCTCGACGAAGACGTCATCGACTTCGTTCCCAACTACGACAACCAACTGCTCCAGCCGGATGTGCTGCCTGCCGCCATCCCGAACCTCCTGGTGAACGGGGCGAGCGGCATCGCGGTCGGCATGGCCACCAACATGGCCCCGCACAACCTGATCGAGGTCGTGGCCGGCGCACGCTACCTGATCGAGAATCCGGATGCCTCGCTCGACGATCTGATGTCGTTCATCCCCGGGCCCGACCTGCCGGGCGGCGGCACCATCGTGGGACTCGCCGGCGTGCGAGACGCCTATGAAACGGGCCGCGGCAGCTTCAAGACACGGGCGAAGGTCACGGTCGAGAACCTGAGCGCCCGCAAGACCGGTCTCGTGGTGACCGAGCTCCCCTATCTCGTGGGTCCGGAGAAGGTGATCGCCAAGATCAAGGACGGCGTGACCTCGAAGAAGATCCAGGGCATCAGCGACGTCACCGACCTCACCGACCGCACGCGCGGCCTCCGCCTCGTGATCGGCATCAAGACCGGGTTCAACCCCGAGGCGGTGCTCGAGCAGCTCTACAAGCTCACCCCCCTCGAAGACAGCTTCAACATCAACAACGTCGCATTGGTCGACGGCGGGCCGCTCACCCTCGGGCTCCGCGACCTGCTGATCGTCTACGTCAACCACCGCATCGAGGTGGTGACGCGGCGCACCCGCTTCCGCCTCGACCGGCGGCGCGAGCGTCTGCACCTGGTCGAGGGGCTCCTCATCGCCATCCTCGACATCGACGAGGTGATCCAGGTCATCCGCACCAGCGACGACACCGATCAGGCCCGGGTGCGCCTGATCGACGTCTTCGAGCTCAGCGTGCTGCAGGCCGACTACATCCTCGAACTGCGGCTGCGCCGGCTCACCCGCTTCTCGCGGATCGAGCTCGAGGCCGAGCGCGACAAGCTGCGCGAGGAGATCGCGCAGCTCGAGGCCCTGCTCGCCGACCCGGCCCTCATCCGTGCCACCGTGTCCAACGAGCTCGAGGAGGTCGCCGAGAAGTTCGGCACCCCCCGTCGCACCCTGCTCACCGAGGCACGGCCCTCGCTCGCCACCACCTCGAAGAAGGCGCAACCCGTTCTCGAGGTCGCCGACGTGCCGTGCACCGTGTTCCTCAGCACCACCGGGCGCGTGGTGCGGGTCGACCGCGAGGAGGGCGACGAGGACCGCGCCGACGGCCCCACGGTCAACGTGCGCCGCAGTAAGCACGATGCGCTCCGCAGCCAGGTCGACACCACCCGTCGCTCGGAGGTGGGCGCGATCACCGACACCGGACGGCTCATCCGGATGCCGGTGATGGACCTGCCCGCGGTCCCGGCGAACTCGGTGCAGCTCGGCGCCGGCGTGAAGGTGGGCGACTACCTTGCCATCGACTCCAAGCGCGAGAAGATCGTCGGGCTGGTCTCGCTCACGTCGAACGTGCCGATCGCGCTCGGCACCGCTCAGGGCGTGGTCAAGCGCGTCACGGCGGGCGCCTACCCGGCGCGGCCCGACTTCGAGGTGATCGCTCTGAAGCCCGGCGACTCGGTCGTGGGCGTCGCCCAGCACGCCGAAGAGGACGAACTCGTGTTCATCACCTCGGATGCGCAGCTGCTGCGCTTCTTCCAAGCCAGCGTCCGGCCGCAGGGTGTGGCCGCGGGCGGTATGGCGGGCATCAACCTCGGCGCCGGGGCCACCGTGATCTGGTTCGGTTCGGTGCCCGACGGCGACGACGCGGTCGTGGTGACCGTCTCGGGAAGCACCTCGACCCTCGCGGGAACGGATGCCGGTTCGGGCAAGGTGTCCGACTTCGCCGAGTTCCCGCCCAAGGGCCGGGCCACCGGTGGCGTCCGCGCTCATCGCTTCCTGAAGGGCGAAGACGTGCTCACCGTGGCCTGGGCCGGCCGTGCACCCGCCCTGGCGGTGGGAACGGATGGCGCCGCCCGCACGCTCCCGGACGCCGGCGCGAAGCGCGACGCCTCAGGTGTGGCGCTGACCGGCGTGGTGGGTTCGATCGGCGCAGCGCGCGTCTAGCGGATTCGACACTCGGGACCTCGGACCCCCGGGGCAACGAAAACGGCCCGCCTCGCGATCAGATCGCGGTGCGGGCCGTTTCGGAATCCGGTTACGGGCGCTCGTTCAGCTTCGCTGACTCGTCGTGCCATCCGGTGGCCACCTGGGAGAGCTTCTCCTGGTACTTGCGCCCGTGGTGAGCGCAGAAGAGGAGTTCGCCACCCGAGGGCATGTCGACGCGGATGTAGGCCTGGGCACCACAGCTGTCGCAGCGGTCGGCCGCTGTGAGCTGATAGGCGTTCTCCAGATCGGACACAGCGCTGGTTTCTGCTGCAACTGACTGCATCTTCGGCTCCTTAGCGACTCGAACGTGAACTGGCTGGTAGTCACATCAAAGCACTGTTCTGTAACGGCCAAGCCACAATCCGCTGTGTTTCGCTGTGCGCGTACCGGGAATACACCGAGGGTGTCGTGCGCCGGTACGCCCGCCTGAGGCGGTTAGCCTTGGAGATCGGAACGCCCGCGTTCCCCCGCGACACCCGAAGGAGACCCGGTGGCATCACCGTCCGACTACTCTGCCCGGCACCTGTCCGTCCTCGAAGGACTCGAGGCGGTTCGCAAGCGGCCCGGCATGTACATCGGCTCCACCGACTCGCGCGGCCTGATGCACTGCCTGTGGGAGATCATCGACAACTCGGTCGACGAAGCGCTCGGCGGCCACGGCACCGATATCGACGTGGTACTGCACGACGACGGCAGTGTGGAGGTGCGCGACACCGCGCGCGGCATCCCGGTCGACATCGAGCCGAAGACCGGCCTCTCCGGAGTCGAGGTGGTGTTCACCAAGCTGCACGCCGGGGGCAAGTTCGGCTCGGGGTCGTATGCGGCATCCGGTGGTCTGCACGGCGTGGGCGCCTCCGTGGTGAACGCCCTCTCCGAGCGTCTCGACGTCGAGGTCGACCGCGACGGCAAGACCTGGGCCATGTCGTTCCACCGCGGCGAGCCCGGCATCTTCGACGACAACGGCGGCCCGGTGAGCCCGGATGCGCCGTTCACGCCCTTCGAGAAGAAGAGCGAACTGCGCGTGGTCGGCAAGGTCGCTCGCGGCAAGACCGGCACCCGCGTGCGCTACTGGGCCGATCGGCAGATCTTCACCCGTGGAGCCGAGTTCCAGACCGACGAACTGACGGTGCGCGCGCGCCAGACCGCCTTCCTCGTGCCCGGGCTCAAGATCACGATCGACGACGAGCGGGGCGAGGAGCCGCGCCACGAGTCGTTCCGCTTCGAGGGCGGCATCTCGGAGTTCGTGGAGCACCTCGCTCCCGACTCCCCGATCACCGACACCTGGCGCATCCAGGGCACGGGTACCTTCACCGAGACCGTGCCGGTGCTCTCCGAGCACGGCGCGATGGTGCCCACCGAGCTCTCCCGGGAGTGCGCGGTCGATCTCGCGATGCGCTGGGGCATCGGCTACGACACCGAGTTCCGCAGCTTCGTCAACATCATCTCCACGCCGAAGGGCGGCACCCACCAGGCCGGTTTCGAGGCCGGGCTGCTGAAGTTCCTGCGGCAGGCCGTCGAGGCCAACGCCCGCCGCCTCAAGGTCGGCAACGACAAGCTCGACAAAGAAGACGTGCTGGCCGGGCTCACCGCCGTGCTCACCGTCCGTCTGCCGGAGCCGCAGTTCGAGGGCCAGACCAAGGAGGTGCTCGGCACCCCGGCCGTGCGCGCCATCGTGTCGCAGGTGGTCACCAAGGGTCTGGCCGACCGCTTCGGCTCTCCCAAGCGCGACGACAAGGCGCAGTCGGCGCTCGTGCTCGACAAGGTCGTGGCCGAGATGAAGTCGCGTATCTCGGCGCGCGCCCACAAGGAGACGCAGCGCCGCAAGAACGCGCTCGAGTCATCCACTCTGCCGGCGAAGCTCGTCGACTGCCGCTCCTCCGACGTGGCGCAGAGCGAGCTGTTCATCGTGGAGGGCGACTCGGCCCTCGGCACCGCGAAGCTCGCGCGCAACAGCGAGTTCCAGGCGCTGCTGCCCATCCGCGGCAAGATCCTCAACGTGCAGAAGGCGTCGATCGCCGACATGCTCTCCAACGCCGAATGCGCCTCGATCATCCAGGTCATCGGAGCCGGCTCGGGCCGCTCCTTCGACCTCTCGGCCGCGCGCTACGGCAAGATCATCCTGATGAGCGACGCGGATGTCGACGGCGCGCACATCCGCACCCTCCTCCTCACCCTCTTCTTCCGCTACATGCGGCCGCTCATCGAAGACGGCCGGGTCTATGCCGCCGTGCCGCCGCTGCACCGCGTGGTGGCCATCAATCCGGGCTCGAAGCCGAACGAGACGATCTACACCTACTCCGAGGCCGAGTTGAACGCCGTGCTGGCCGCGCTCAAGAAGTCGGGCCGGAAGTACCAGGACCCGATCCAGCGCTACAAGGGCCTCGGGGAGATGGATGCCGACCAGCTCGCCTCCACCACCATGGACAAGCGCTACCGCACCCTCCGCCGGGTGGGCGTGGCCGACGCCGCGGTGGCGGAGAAGATGTTCGAGCTCCTGATGGGCGACGACGTGGCGCCGCGCAAGGAGTTCATCATCGCGGGTTCGGACAACATGTCGCGCGACCGCATCGACGTCTAGCTGTCAAGCCCCGGGGAGCAAGCCCCCGGCGGGGTAGCGTCGCCCTCATGGAGCACGCGAGCTGGCGCGAGCGCAGTCGTCTCGTGCGGGCCGCGCGGCTGCTCCGCACGCGCCGGCCGCGCACCTTCACCGAGAAGGTGCGCTACAAGATGCTGCGCGATCATCGGCCGTTGATCGTGACCTTCGCCGACAAGGCCGCGGTGCGCGATCACGTGGCCTCCCGGATCGGCCCCGGCAGACTCCCCCGCATGCTCGGCCTCGTCGACGACCCGGCAGACCTGCGCACGCTCGATCTGCCGGAGAGCTACGTGGTGAAGCCCACCCACGGGAGCGGCGCCTGCATCGTGGTGTCGCCCGGAGCGCCGGCCGACGCCTCGATCCCTCCCGCCGGTTCGCTCTGGGGCTACACGCATGTTCGGCCGGAGGCGGTCGCGATCGACCAGCTGGTCGCGACCGCCCGCTTCTGGTCGGCGCAGCTGTACGGGCAAGGCCCGAATCGCGAGTGGGCCTACGGCCCGGTACCGCGGCGGGTCATCGTCGAGGAAATGCTCACCGGCGCCGGCGGCGGCATCCCCGACGACTACAAGCTGTTCGTGTTCAACGGGCGCTGCCGCTTCATCCAAGTCGACGGCGGCCGGTTCGGCGGGCGCACCCAAGACTTCTTCGACACATCCTGGGAGCACCTGCCCTTGAGCGGAGGGCCTGCCTGGGCGGAGCCGTCCCCTCCCCGACCGCGGCGGCTCTCCGAGATGGTCGCCATCGCCGAGACGCTCGGACAGGACACCGATTTCGTCCGGGTCGACCTCTACCATCTGCCCGAGCGGGTCGTCTTCGGCGAGCTCACCAGCTATCCGGCGGGTGGCGACAGCCCCTTCCATCCGGCGAGCTTCGATGCCGAGTTCGGTCGCGAGTGGGTCGTGCCCCGTCGCTATCGGTGAGATCCGGGATGCGAGCAGACGCCGAGCGGAGTGATTGACGGCCGGTGTCAAGCCGCTTGCCGAGTGCCGCACTCGGCGTCTACTGGTGAGGTGAGCACTTCGGCCATCCGCCAGCCATCCGTCCGTGAAGACCCGACCCGCCCTGTGCGGGTCGCCTCCGTGCCCTCGTCGCACGTGTACATCCGTCACCTGAGCCCGGTCGGGTCGGACGCCCCCGCCGTCGTGCGGTTGGCCGATCCCGATCCGGATGACGCGCGCCGGTCGGCCGTGTCGCGATGGTGGCCACCGGCGATGCTCGAGCCTTCGTGGGTACAGGATCACGCCGACGAGTTCGACGTGTTCCACCTGCAGTTCGGTTTCGACGCCCGCACCCCCGGCGAACTCCGGGCGCTGCTCGCTGCGCTGCGGGAAGAGGGCAAGCCGTTCGTCTACACGGTGCACGATCTGCGGAATCCGCACCACGAGCTGCGCTCGGAGCATGACGCCCAACTCGATGTGCTCATCCCCGGCGCCGACGCGCTCATCACCCTGACCCCGGGAGCGGCCGCCGAGATCGACCGCCGGTGGCAGCGGACGGCCGAGGTGCTTCCCCACCCGCATGTCGTCGACCCGGCCACCATGGCGCGCGTTGCGGCCGACCGTGAGGCCGAGCGGGCGAACGCCTCCGCGGCGGCGCGCCCCTTCCGCATCGGCGTGCACGTGAAGAGCCTACGGGCGAGCATGCACCCCTTGCCGGTCATCGAGGTGCTGGCCCGCGCCGTGCGGGAACTCCCCGACACGGTGCTGCAGGTCGACGGGCACTCGGACGTGCTGGAGCCCGACGGCCGGCGCTTCGACCCGGAGCTGTCCGGCTTCCTCCGCGCGGCCGAGACCCGCGGAGACCTGGAACTCCACGTGCACGACTTCTTCACCGACGACGAGCTGTGGGAGTACCTCGCGTCGCTCGACGTCTCCGTGCTCCCCTATCGATTCGGAACCCACTCCGGATGGCTGGAGGCCTGCCGCGATCTCGGCACGGCCGTGATCGCACCCGACTGCGGCTTCTACGCCGAACAGCAGCCCGTGTTCGGCTATCACAACGACGAGGACTCCCTCAGCGCCGATTCCCTCGTCGACGCCGTCCACCGCGCGAGGCGGACGCCGCTCGCCCCGCCCGTCACCATCGAGCACCGGCTGCAGCAGCGTGCGGCGATCGCCGATGCCCACCAGCGGCTCTATCGGTCGTTGCTGACGTGAGGCGCCTCCGGATCTGTCTCATCGCCTCGAGCCGCTTCCCGGTCTCCGAACCGTTCGCGGGCGGTCTCGAGGCGCACACCCACGCCCTGGCCACCGAATTGCGCGCCCGCGGGCACTCCGTCACCCTGTTCGCCGCGCCGGGCTCCGATCCCGAACTCGGCGCGGACGCGCTCGACGTCGAGGCGTTCGAACCGGGCGAAGCGGCACGAGCGGATGTCGGCGCGCCGCCCGAGGCCTGGATGCGCGAGCACCACGCGTACCTCGGTCTGATGCTCGACCTCGCGCGCACCGGGGCGGATCGCTTCGACATCGTGCACAACAACAGCCTCCACCACCTGCCGGTGGCCATGTCCTCCGCCCTGACGGTGCCGATGGTGACCACGCTGCACACCCCGCCCACCCCGTGGCTGGAGTCAGCCATCCGACTCACACCCTCGGCACGGTTCGTGGCCGTGAGCCGCTTCACTGCCGAGCAATGGCGGTCGAGCACCGGCGCCGGCGTCATCCTCAACGGGGTCGACACCGAGCGGTGGGCGGTCGGCGAGGGCGGGGGCGGCGCCATCTGGTTCGGCCGGTTCGTTCCCGAGAAGGCTCCCCATCTCGCCATCCACGCCGCGCGCATCGCCGGGATGCCGCTGGACCTCGCCGGGCCGATCTTCGACCGGGAGTACTTCCAGCGCAAGGTGGAACCGCTTCTGGATGCGCGCGTGCGCTACGTCGGTCACCTCGACACCCGCGAACTGGCCGCTCGGGTCGGACGCGCCTCGGTCACGGCCGTGACGCCTCTGTGGGAGGAACCGTACGGCCTCGTCGCCGCCGAATCGATGGCGTGCGCGACGCCGGTGGCCGCGTTCGATCGCGGCGCCCTCTCGGAGTTCGTCGTGCCGGCGGGCGGCCGCCTGGCCACGCCGGGCGACCCCGATGCGCTGGCCGAGGCCATGCTCGCCGCCGCGGCTCTGCCCCGCGACGAGGTGCGGCGGCACGCCCTCGAACACTGCTCGCTCCAGACGATGACCGACCGCTATGAGACCCTCTACGAGCAGCAGACCACGCGGATGCTCGCGGCATGATCGGGTACTACATCCATCACGTCGGCCGCGGCCATCTCTCGCGCGCCTCGGCCATCGCGGCCGAACTCGAACCCCATGAGCCGGTGACCGCCCTGTCGTCGCTCCCCCGCCCCGAGGACTGGAGCGGGGAATGGGTGACGCTGCCGCGCGACGACGACGACCTGCCCTTCGGCGACGAGGGAGCCGACGCCGGCGGACGCCTGCACTGGACCCCCGTTCAGGCCCCTGGGCTGCGCACGCGGATGGCCATGGTCTCCGAGTGGATCGCCGCAGCGAGGCCCTCCGTCATCGTCTCCGACGTCTCGGTGGAGATCGCGCTCCTGGCGCGGCTGCACGGCGTTCCCGTGGTGTCGGTGGCGCTGCCCGGCCGCCGCGACGACGAGGCGCACCGTCTCGGGTTCGCCGTCTCGAGCACCATCGTGTCGGCGTGGCCCCCCGATGCCCACGGCATGCTCAGCGGACTGGACGTGGATGCCGCAGCCAAGCACGTGGCTGTCGGTGCGATCTCGCGCTTCCGTCACCAGCCCTCGGCTCTCCCGCGTGACCGCCCCGCGGGGCCGCCGCGCGTGCTGCTCCTGAACGGTCGCGCCGGAGGCATCGATCCCGCCGTGCTGACCCGCGCTCGAGAGCAGACGCCCGGCTGGGAGTGGCGGATGGCGGGCGGTGACGCAGGACCGTGGCTGGAGGACCCGTGGCCGCTCATCCGGGCCGCCGACGTCGTGCTGACCCACGCCGGGCAGAACGCGATCGCCGAGGTGGCCGCGGCCCGCAAACCCGCGGTGGTGATCGCGGAGCCACGCCCGCACGAGGAACAGCTGCACACGGCAGCCGTGTTGACGGACGTGCGGTGGCCCGCGCTCGTCATCCAGGATCCCCTCGACACCGACTGGGCGTCCACGCTGACGACGGCACTCGGCTACGACGGCGGCTCCTGGGCGGGCTGGAACGACGGCTCGGGTGCGGCCAGGGCGGCGGCGGCCATCCGTGCGACGGCACGCAGCGCGACGGCGCCCGCCGCGACCGCGACCGACGGTGTCGTCTCGACGGGCGCGCACCGATGACCCGGACCGCCCTCATCACCATCGTGCACGGCCGCCACGAGCACCTCGAGCGCCAGCTCGACTCGCTGGACCGCTCGGAAGCGCGCCCCGACGACCACGTCGTCGTGGCCATGAACGATCCGGCGATCCGCGGCCTCCGCCGACTCGACCGCGAGGGCGTCCGCGTCGTGTCGACGACCTCGGCAGGAGCGCTCCCGCTGGCCCGGGCCCGAAACCGGGGCGCGCGCGCCGCACTGGCTCGCGGGGCGGAGGTGCTCGTCTTCCTCGACGTGGACTGCCTGGCCGCGCCGGGCCTTCTCGGCGCCTACGCGCGAGCCGCCGTCTCGCCGCCCGCGGAGGGCCGCCTGCTCAGCGGTCCGGTCACCTACCTCGATCCCCCGCCGCCGGGTGGGTATCCGCTCGACGGCCTCGCCGCGCTGGATCGCCCGCATCCCGCGCGCCCTGCGCCCGGGCCCGGCGAGGTGATTCTCGGAGGCCCCCACGACCTGTTCTGGTCGCTCTCGTTCGCCGTGCACGCGCACACCTGGCACCGTATCGGCGGCTTCTTCGAGGGCTACACCGGCTACGGCGGCGAGGACACGGATTTCGGCTTCACCGCCCGGGAACGAGGTGTCGGTCTCGCCTGGATCGGCGACGCCCGCGCCTATCACCAGCACCATGCGGTGCAGAACCCGCCCGTCGAGCACCTCGACGACATCGTGCGCAACGCACGGGTCTTCCACGACCGCTGGGGCGTCTGGCCGATGACGGGGTGGCTGGATGCCTTCGAGCGGCAGGGGCTGCTGCTCCGCGACGACGACGGAGGTCCGCACCCGGTCGATCGGGCGCTGGGCGCTCCTACTCGCTCAGCGGAGCGGCGGCGATCGTCTCCCGCGCGTGGCGGGCCCGATCGTCGATCGTGCGCAAAGCGTCCGGCGCGACATCCGTGTACTGCAGAGCGCGGCGTGCGCGAGCCGTGTCGAGGAGCGAGTCGGCGAGACCGGGGTTGTTCGCCAGCACCGGTCCGTGCAGGTGGGTGCCGAGGAGATTGCCCTCCCAGAAGCCCTCGTCGCCGGGCGTCTCCGTGTTGCCACGGCCGTACACCACCCGCCCGAGAGGGGGATGCGCCCCGACGTCGACGAAGGAGCCGCGGTTCTCGAAGCCCACGACCGTGCCGAGGCGCGGCGACTCGACGACGAAGTCGCCGACCACACGCGTTCCGCCGTGGCGGGTGGTGACCGGGAAGACGCCGGCGCCCTCGAGCACCGTGCCGTCGTCGAGGGTCACGCTCTCGCCGAGCAACTGGAAGCCGGCACCGATCGCCAGGAACGGCACCCCGTCGTCGGCCAGCGTGCGCAGCAGCGGAGCGATCGTGACGACGAGCGGATGCGCGAGCACCTCGGCCGAGACCGGGCCGCTTCCGATGAACACGAGATCCGCCTCGTCGAAGCGCGACGGTGTGCCCTCGTCGTAGGTGATGACCTCCACCGGAAGCCCCCGCCACTCCGAGCGGAGGCGCAGGATGTCGACGTTTCCGCTCTCCCCGTTCAGCCCCAGCAGTCGCGGGAAGAGGTGCAGGATGCGCAGCGCGGCGGTGTCGCCCATCAGGCCTGTCCCCCACCCTCGAGCTCCTTGAAGCCCAGGATCTTGCGGATCAGCATCATCTGCTCGTAATTCAGGATCATCACCTTGTGGCCGGTCGCGGGAGCGGGAAGCGCGAGGAAGGCCTTCAGCGCCGCCTTCACGTCGAGGTCGACGGAGCCGACCGGGATGCCGAGGTAGCCGAAGCGCACGGCGAACTGCCAGGCCTTCGATCCGGTGATCCCGTCGACGTGGTCGAGGGCGGAGAAGTCGATGTCGTAGATCCACGACGGATCGGGGGTGCCCTCGTCGACCGCCATGAACACCTGCTCCGGTGCGCTCTCGAGCGAGTCGAGGTTGAGCTGCAGGCTCGCCGGGTTCTTCATCATGATGATCTCGATCTGCTCGCCGTCGACCTCGAGCAGTTCGCCACGCCCGTAGACGGTCTCGAGCGAGTCGAGGGCAGCGGTGACGAGTTCGGGGCGGAAGCGCGTGCCGAGAACGCTGCGGGCGGCAGCGGCAGCCCCGGCGGCATCGAGTGCGTAGTGCATGCCCCGGGCCGGGAGCTTGACCTCGACGCGGGTTCCGTCGATGTCGAGTGTGGCCCGGGCGCCCTCGAGCCCCACGACCTCCACGGCGGCAGCCCGGGAGCCGGGAGCGACCGTGGCCTCGCCGAAGCGGTCGGCCGACGCCACACCGTGGCTCGCGGCATCCACGAGAGCGGGCACGCCGCCGAAGAACGACACCGCGCGGCCCTCGCGAGCCGGGATGCGCTGATCGAGGTCGACCAGGAAGTTGTCTTCCCGGTTCAGCACGAGGCCCTCGGTCGCCGAGGCGGCGACGCGGCCGAGCATGGCGGCCACCCGATCGGGCTCGTGGTAGCGATTCAGCTGGTCGATCTGGATGTTGAGCAGCAGCACCGTGCGCGGCTTCAGCAGCTCGGCGAGCCTGGTGCCGTACCCCTCGTCGACCTCGAGGATGGCGATGTCGGAATCGAGCCGGCCCCCCAGCGACACCTCGGAGAGCAGCGCCGAAGCGATGCCTTGGGGGAGGTTGCCGCCCGAGGGGTTGGTGAAGACCGTCAGCCCGTGCTGCCGCATGATGGCGGCGAGCATGTTCGTGGTGGTCGACTTGCCGTTCGAGCCGGACACCGCGACGACGCCGTCCGGAATCCGGGCGATCGTGCGTTCGAGGAAGCCGGGGTCGATCTTCAGCGCGATGTTGCCCGGGATCGCCGACCCGCCGCCGCGCAGGCGCGCGGCGACACGGACGGCTCGCCCGACGAGGACGGCCGTGGCCGTGCGGAGCCCCACCGGCCTACTCGAGGTAGTCGCGCAGCGACTGCGACCGTGACGGGTGACGGAGCTTGGCCATCGTCTTCGACTCGATCTGGCGGATGCGCTCGCGCGTCACGCCGAAGGTGTCGCCGATCTGGTCGAGGGTCTTGGGCATGCCGTCGCCGAGGCCGAAGCGCATCCGGATGACACCCGCCTCCCGCTCCGAGAGCGAGTCGAGGAGCGACTCCAGCTGCTTCTGCAGCATGGTGAATCCCACCGCGTCGGCCGGTACGACCGCCTCGGTGTCTTCGATCAGGTCGCCGAACTCGCTGTCGCCGTCTTCACCCAGGGGCGTGTGCAGCGAGATGGGCTCGCGGCCGTACTTCTGCACCTCGACGACCTTCTCGGGCGTCATGTCGAGTTCGCGGCTCAGCTCCTCGGGCGTGGGCTCGCGACCGAGGTCCTGCAGCATCTGGCGCTGCACCCGGGCGAGCTTGTTGATGACCTCGACCATGTGCACCGGGATGCGGATGGTGCGCGCCTGGTCGGCCATGGCGCGGGTGATGGCCTGACGGATCCACCAGGTGGCGTAGGTCGAGAACTTGAAGCCCTTGGTGTAGTCGAACTTCTCGACGGCACGGATGAGGCCCAGGTTGCCTTCCTGGATGAGGTCGAGGAACTGCATGCCACGACCCGTGTAGCGCTTGGCGAGCGAGACCACGAGGCGCAGGTTCGCGCCGAGCAGGTGGCTCTTGGCGCGCTGGCCGTCCTTCGCCACCCACTGGAGCTCGCGCTTGAGAGCGGGGGTGAGGTTCTCGGTGTTCGCCAGCTTGTCCTCGGCGAACAGACCCGCCTCGATGCGCATCGCGAGCTCGACCTCTTCGGCCGCGTTCAGGAGCGCGACCTTTCCGATCTGCTTCAGGTAGTCCTTGACCGGGTCGGCCGTGGCGCCCGTGATCGTGGACGAGTAGACGGGAACGTCGTCCTCGTCGTCGACCAGGGACAGCACGAGAGCGCCCGTGGGGAGCGGTGCGTCTGCGGCAGCCGGCTTCGCGACCTTGTCGTCGCCGTCGGCATCCGTGTCGTCGGTGTCGCTCTCGTCGACGACGACCTCGACGTCGTCGGCCACCTCTTCGACCGCGTCGTCGTCGACGACCTCGTCATCGGGCTCGATGTCGTCGGAGTCGTCGCTCTTCGCGGTCGCCTTGGCGGCCTTCTTCGGGGCAGCCTTCGCTGCGGTCTTCTTGGCCGGCGCGCGCTTGGCCGTGGGGCGCTGCGCTGCCGACTCGACCTCGTCAGGCGCCGTTGCCTTCTCGAGGGTGTCTGCGGACTTGGGGGTGGCCATTACTTCACCTTTCATGCCACGCGACCGGGATGGGAGGTGGAAGGTCCCTGGCAAGATTCCCGTCGCGTGAAGATGTTTTTGGACATTACTAAGACCCATGTCAAGTGCCGGGTTTTCGCAGCCGAGAGGAGATGCTGCATCCGTGCACAAGAACGGGTCTTGATTATCAATTATTGCATGGAATGACCGGGCGGAACGCCGTCAGGCCCCCCGGCGCCTCCATGCTCTGTACAGTGCAACCCAGATGGGGCCCACCGATATTCCCTCGTCCTCCTCCAGCTTGCGCCGCGTGCGCCGCCTGGCGCGGACGAGCATGACGACACCGAAGCCGATCACGAGGTATTGGACCGTGAATGCACGCCGGAATGCGTCGAGGTCGTAGAGGCTCGAACTGAGCCCGGTGTCGAACTGGAGGTCGAGCAGCACGCCGATCAGGAACATCGTCACGAAGCTGGCGGTGAAGCCGCCGACGTTCACGATGCCGTTGGCCGATCCGAGGGAACGGATCGGGTTGAAGGAGCGTGCGAAGTCGAAGCCGATCAGCGACCCCGGCCCGCCGATGCCCATCGCCACCACCAGCACGATCACGAGCCAGGTCGGCGGAGCGCCCGGCCAGAGCAGCAGCACCGCCCAGACCAGGCCGAGGATCGCCGTGACCCCGAGCACCAGGTTCGATCGCCGCAGCGGGAAGCGGGCCGTCAGGATGCCGAGCACCGGCCCGGCGACGAGCCCGGAGAGCACGATCAGCACCAGGAGGAACGACGCGAACCCCGGATCGTAGCCCAGCGCCGACACCATGAAGGGGAATCCCCAGAACAGGGCGAACACGGTGCCGGACGACTGCGTGGTGTAGTGCGACCAGAACCCGAGCTGCGTGCCGGGACGGCGGATGGTCTGGGCGAGCCCCTGCAGCGCCTCCTTCACCGAGGCGGCACGCGGCGGTTCCGGCACGTGCGCCGGCCGGTTGGCGAGCAGCGCGAGGCCCAGCACGAAACCCACGAAGGAGAGGGCGGCGGCCGCGGAGAACGCGACGGACCATCCGGCCTGGTGGAGCAGCCAGGCGAAGGGCACCGCGGACAGGATCTGGCCGATCGCGCCGATGTTGCCCGTCCATTGCGACAGCTGCGGCACCAGCCGGCCTTGGAACCAGGAGTTGATCAGGCGGATGAGCGAGATGAAGACGGCGGCGTCGCCGGCCCCGACCAGGATGCGGGCGACGATCGCGATCGAGATGTCGGGCGCGAACGCCAGGGTCACCTGGCCGACCACCATCACCGCGCTCCCGGTGCAGATCAGGAACTTGGGCCCGACCCGGTCGATCAGGAGTCCGATGGGGATCTGCAGGGCCGCGTAGATGATCAGCTGCACCACCGCGAGACTGGACAGCAGCGCCGCCGTCGTGTCGAATCGATCGGCTGCGTCGACTCCCGCGACCCCGAGGGTGGTGCGCTGCATCACCGCCGCCATGTAGGCGAACACGCCGACGGCGAAGACGAGCCAGGATCGACGGGAGTTCACCGCCGTCAGCTTACTCGCGCGCCGACGGCCCTTCGATCAGCGCGGCCGACCGTCGGTGGGGTCGTCGCCCGGGCGATTGCCCGCCAGGAAGCGCTCGAGCTCGTCGGCGATCTCGTCGGCCGAGGGGAGCTCGCCGTCGACGTCGGTGAGCGGGGAACGCAGGCCGTTGCCCTCCATGTAGGTGTCGTGCCGCTCTTCGAGCGTGTGCACGAGACGCCCCAGCTCGGCGTTCGACTCGACCTGCTCGTCGATCTTGCCGACGAACACCCGGCCCTCCTCGCGGAGCCGGTCGGTGGGGAAGATGAGCCCGGTCGCGGAGCTGATGCTCTCGAGCGCCACGAGCGCAGCACTGGGGAACTCCGTGTCGGCCAGGTAATGCGGAACCAGGAGCACGAACCCGGCGATCGGATGTCCGAGCTCCTGCAGACGGTACTCCACCAGGTGCAGGGCGTTGGCCGGCGCCTGTGTGCTCGGACGCCAGACCGAGAGCGCGTCGATCAGCTCGATGCGGTTGCCGCTGACGGTCACGCTGATCGGCCGGGTGTGCGGGACGGGCATCGGGATCGCGTGCACCCAGGTGGTGGTCTTCACGTGGAACAGCTGCACGAGCTCGATCACGGCCGCGCTGAACCGCTCCCACTGGAAGTCGGGCTCGAAGCCGGTGAGGAAGAGGAAGCGCTGGCCCAGTTCGTCGCTCATCAAGTGGAGGCGGAGGGTCTGCGGCTCATAATCGCTCAGGTGATCCTGATCGAAGGTGATGATCGGACGCCGGGCGCGGTAGTCGAGCAGGGTGTCGGTATCGAACTCTGCCACCACCGTGCTGTCGAGGTTGTCGAGCAGGTACTCGCCCAGCTGGGCGACCGCACCGCCCGCATCCGTGAATCCGGTGAGAGCGGCGACGAGGTTCAGCCCGTCGGGAACGAGACCGGCATCGGCCACGACTTCATAGAGTCCGCTCGGTTGTTCCATGCAACAACTCTAAACCGGCGCCCTTCCCACGTCCGGCTCCGCTGGCATGCCCAGAGCGAACACGGATCGGGAATAGGCGGGGGCCGCGCCGGAATCGTGTCGCCGCCCTAACATGGCCGCATGACCTCTGCGACCGTCTCCCTCCTGTCCGGCTCCGAACCACGCGTCACCGACCTGTTCGTGGTCGCCGCCTCGGTCGGCGGGGAACGTGGGGCCGAGACGGCGACGGTGCAGGGCGAGGTTCTGGACGGACTGGCGGATTCCCTCCGCGCGGTCGGCTTCTCGGGCAAGAAGGACGAGGTGGTGCGTCTCCCGTCACCGTCGGGCGTCACCGCGGCGAGCATCGCGGTGGTCGGACTGGGCACCGCGACCGCGGGTGCGGACGAGCTCCGCTACGCCGCCGGCGTCGCCGCGCGCCGCCTGGGCGGTCGCGACCGGCTGGTGCTCGACTTCGGGGTCGACTCGGCCGCCGAACTCGAAGCGGTGCTCGAAGGCGCCGGACTCGGATCGTACGACTACACCGACTACCGTGGCGCGGGTCGCGATGAGCCGTCGGCTTCGGACTCGGACTCGGCTGCGGGCTCGGCCGGGTCGCGTGAGATCGCGGTGGCCGGCACGGGCGACACGGAAGCGGATGCCCGTGCGCTCCGCCGGGCACGAGCATCCGTCGACGCCGTCGCCCTGGTCCGCGACCTCGTGAACATCCCCGCGCTCGACCTCTATCCCTCGAACTACGCCGAACGCGTGCAGGAACTCGCCGAGGGTCGCCCGCTCACCGTGACGGTGTGGAACGAGCAGGAGCTCGTCGCCGAGGGCTTCGGCGGTATCGCCGGAGTCGGGCAGGGCTCGACGAGGCCGCCCCGCCTGGTGCGGGTCGACTACTCCCCTGCCGGCGCGACCCGGCACGTGGCCCTGGTGGGGAAGGGCATCACCTTCGACACGGGCGGGCTCTCGCTCAAGCCGCCGGTGTCGATGATCGGCATGAAGTACGACATGGCCGGATCGGCCACGGTGCTCGCCGCCGTGCTGGCCGCCGCCGACCTCGAACTGCCCATCCACCTCACGGCTTGGCTGTGCCTGGCCGAGAACATGCCCTCCGGCGACGCGATCCGGCCGGGCGACGTGCTCACGATCCGCGGCGGCCGCACCGTCGAGGTGCTGAACACCGATGCGGAGGGCCGGCTCGTGCTGGCCGACGGGCTGGTCGCCGCGAGCGAGGAGCGGCCCGACGCGATCATCGACGTGGCCACGCTCACCGGCGCCGCCGTGGTGGCTCTCGGCAACCGCTACGTGGCCACGATGGGCGACGATGCGTTGGTGGCCGAAGTCCTCGAGGCCGCGCGCGGAGCGGGCGAGACGCTCTGGCACATGCCGTTGCCGGCCGAGCTCCGCCCGCTGCTCGCCTCCGACATCGCCGACATCGCGAACGTGAAGCCCGGCAACACCGCGGGCGGGATGCTCGTGGCCGGCGTGTTCCTGCAGGAGTTCGTGGGCAAGAACGACGAGGGCGAGCGCATCCCCTGGGTGCACCTCGACATCGCCGGCGCCGCCCAGAACAAGGATGCGGGCTACGGATTCACCGGAAAAGGACCGACCGGTGCGACCGTGCGCACCCTGCTCCGATTTGCCGAGCGGTCCTCCCGCGCGTAGTAAGGTCGTATGGGCGAAAAAATCTCGCCCATCTCCGTCAGCATCCGAACGATGTGAGGCGGAATCCTGATGCACGAGGGAGTTGCTTGGTGTCGGAACAGAATTTTGACATTGTGGTTCTCGGCGGCGGCAGCGGCGGCTATGCGGCCGCCTTGCGGGCCAGCCAGCTGGGATTCTCGGTCGCGATGATCGAGAAGGACAAAGTCGGCGGCACCTGTCTCCACCGCGGCTGCATCCCCACCAAGGCCCTCCTGCACTCGGCCGAGGTCGCAGACGTCTCGCGGGAGTCGGCCAAGTACGGTGTCAACACCACGTTCGGCGGCATCGACATCGCGGCGGTCACGGCCTACCGCGAGGGCATCGTCTCCAGCAAGTTCAAGGGCCTCGAGGGCCTCGTGAAGGCCCGTGGCATCACCACCATCGCCGGCACCGGCCGCCTCACCTCCCCCACCACCGTGCAGGTCGGCGACGACACGATCGTCGGCAAGAAGATCGTGCTGGCCACGGGCTCCTACTCGCGCACTCTCCCCGGTCTCGAGATCGGGGGCCGGGTCATCACCTCGGAGCAGGCGCTCACACTCGACTACGTTCCGCAGAAGGTCGTCATCCTCGGCGGCGGCGTGATCGGCGTCGAGTTCGCCAGTGTCTGGAAGTCGTTCGGAGCCGACGTCACCATCGTCGAGGCGCTCCCCCACCTGGTGCCCAACGAAGACGAGGCGATCTCGAAGCAGTTCGAGCGCGCCTTCCGCAAGCGCGGCATCGCCTTCAACCTCGGCGTGCGGTTCTCGGGCGTCACCCAGAACGAGAACGGCGTCGTCGTCTCGCTCGAAGACGGCAAGACCTTCGACGGCGAGCTGCTGCTCGTGGCCGTCGGCCGCGGACCGGCCACCCAGGGCCTCGGCTTCGAGGAGGCCGGTGTCACGATCGACCGCGGCTTCGTCATCACCAACGACCGCCTCGAGACGAGCGTTCCCGGCGTCTACGCCGTGGGCGACATCGTCCCCGGCCTGCAGCTCGCGCACCGCGGCTTCCAGCAGGGCATCTTCGTGGCGGAGGAGATCGCGGGGCTCAACCCGCAGATCGTCGAAGACGTGAACATCCCGAAGGTCACCTACTCCGACCCCGAGGTCGCTTCGGTCGGCCTCACCGAGGCGAAGGCGGCCGAGAAGTACGGCGCCGACAAGATCTCGGCCTACGACTACAACCTGGCAGGCAACGGCAAGAGCCACATCATCGGCACCACGGGGTCGGTGAAGGTCGTGCGCGTCAACGACGGGCCGGTCATCGGCATCCACATGATCGGCGCCCGCGTGGGCGAACTGATCGGCGAGGGCCAGCTCATCGTGAACTGGGAGGCCTACCCCGAAGACGTGGCGTCGCTGATCCACGCGCACCCCACCCAGAACGAGGCGCTCGGCGAGGCGCACCTCGCGCTGGCCGGCAAGCCCCTGCACGCCATCTAGTCCTGCCAACACGGCTTATCAACGAACGGTTCCATAAGGAGACAAGGTCATGAGCGAATCCGTCAACCTTCCCGCACTCGGCGAGAGTGTCACGGAAGGTACGGTCACCCGCTGGCTCAAGAACGTCGGCGACCGGGTGGAGGTCGACGAGCCGCTGCTCGAGGTCTCGACCGACAAGGTCGACACCGAGATCCCGTCGCCCGTCGCGGGCGTGATCGAGGCCATCCTCGTCCAGGAGGACGAGACGGTCGAGGTCGGAACGGCTCTCGTGACGATCGGAGACGGATCGGGCGCCGCCCCGGCTGCCGAAGCGCCCGCGCCGGCCGCCGAGCCCGCTCCGGAGCCTGAAGCAGCCCCCGCACCGGCACCTGCCGCGGCAGCCGAGCCGGTCGCTCCGGCTCAGGAGGCTCCGGCCGAGGTCGTGACACCGTCGACCGAGGCTCCGGCGCCCGCTGAGGCGGCACCCGCCGCCGCTCCCGCACCCGTGCAGGAGGCGCCTGCTGCGGCTCCTGAGCCTGTCGCGGCCGCCCCCGCGCCGGCTGCTGCGCCGGCACCGGCGGCTCCGGCTCCGGCCGCGCCCGCCGCACCGGCTCCGGCCGCTGAGCCGGCACCCGCCGCTGCTCCGGCGCCCGCGGTAGCTGCACCTGCAGGCGGCGCCGGCAACGCCGGCTACGTGACCCCGCTCGTGCGCAAGCTCGCTCACGACCGCGGCATCGACCTCGCCACCGTGTCCGGCTCGGGCGTCGGCGGCCGTATCCGCAAGGAGGACGTGCTCGCCGCGGTCTCGGCTCCGGCCGCTTCCGCTGCTCCGTCGACCCGCGCACCGCTCGAGGTCTCACCGCTGCGCGGAACCACGCAGCCGATGTCGCGACTGCGCAAGGTCGTGGCCGAGCGCGCCGTCGCGTCGATGCAGGCGTCGGCGCAGCTCACCACGGTCGTGCAGGTCGACGTCACGAAGGTGGCCGCATTCCGCGACCAGGTGAAGGGCCGCTTCCTCGAGAAGACCGGTACCAAGCTCTCCTTCCTGCCGTTCTTCGCCCTCGCGGCCGCTGAGGCCCTGAAGGCGTACCCGATCATCAACGCCACGGTCGACGGCGAGAACATCGTCTACCCCGACCACGAGGGCATCAGCATCGCGGTCGACACCGAGCGCGGCCTCCTCACCCCCGTGGTGAAGAACGCCGGCGACCTCGACATCGCCGGATTCGCCACGCAGATCGCCGATCTCGCGGAGCGCACCCGCAACAACAAGCTGAAGCCCGACGAGCTGGCCGGCGGCACCTTCACGCTCACGAACACCGGTTCGCGGGGCGCGCTGTTCGACACCCCGCTGGTCTTCCTGCCGCAGGTCGCGATCCTCGGCACCGGCGTGGTCGTGAAGCAGCCCGCCGTGGTGAAGGTCGACGGCGGCGAGGCCATCGCCATCCGCTCCATCGTCTACCTGGCGCTCAGCTACGATCACCGGATCGTCGACGGCGCCGACGCGGCACGCTTCCTCACCGCCGTGAAGAGCCGCCTCGAAGACGGATCGTTCGAAGCCGACCTCGGCATCTAGTCGGGCCCCCGCCCGACCCGATACGACCGAAGCCTCCAGCCGGTCTCGCCCCTCATCACGAGGAGCGAGACCGGCTTGGTCGTCTCCGGATCGTCGGCCTGGTCGATCGTGCCGCGCAGGAGCGCCGTCGCGCCGATGCGTTGGACGAGCTCGACTCCCGCGATCGACGCCAGCGGGTCGTCGGATGACGGGTTCGCCCGAGCGATCTCCTGATCGGCGAGCAGCGCGGGCGAGTCCCACTGATCGACGGCGTCCAGGCACCGAGGCGCAGTGCTTCGCAGACAGCGTTGCCTCCGTTCCAGCAAGCCCGACACGGCCTGCACGGGGTCGTCCGGTTCGGAGGCAGTCGGCGCCTCCGCGCCGGCAGCCGTCTCCCGCGCCCCCGGCGTGCGTTCGACGGGGGAAGTCGCGATCGCGGGCTGCGCCGTGTCCGATCCACTCGCTGGGATGAGTAAACAGCCTGCCACTGCCGCCGCCGCAACGAGCGCGCCTCCGGCCACGAGGATGCGCCGCCGTCGCGATGCCATGACCCCCGCCGAGCGGACTCGCATCAGGCCCCGCAGAGCGGCACCACTCTCCCGAAGCGCCAGGACCGCCGGTTCCAACGTCTCCAGGAACGCGGGCTCATGACCGGGCTCCTCCACCCGATCGTCGACCCACTCCCAGGCATCGCCGGCTCCGTCGAACTCCTCTTCCAGGGAGTCGTACTGCCCGACCCCCAGGACCGTTGCGCGACCCGGCGACCCCTCTGTGTCCGGGAGTGGAAGCACGCTACCGGTCGAAGAGTGATGCGCGAACGAGGCGAGGACAGGGCGGACCCGCGCAAGGGAGGCGACCGCACGGAGGTCGGCGCCGATTGCCGCGGAGAACCCGGTTTCCCCGGCGAACCGCGCTGAGCGGAAGCCCACGAGGGAATGGGCGCCGTCGTCGTCGACGAGCACTGCACCCGGGTCGAGGCCGCCGTGCGCGACGCCCGCTTCGTGCAGTTCCCCGATCAGGCGCGACAGCTCGCCCGCATCCAAGGGTGGTGTGCGGGCACGCAGACCCGCCGAATGCGCCGGCCGGCCGGGACACATCGTCATCACCAGGAGCAGTTCGCCTCGAGCGGTCGTGGCGAGGTCGATCAGGCGGGGCATCGCGATGATCGGCCGGAGGGCGAGCGCACGGCACTCCGCGGCACGCCCAGCGGCCTCGAAGATACGCTCGCCGACGCCGACGCCGACGCCACCGGTGACGCCGTGGCCGTCCCGTTCCCCATTCAGTCCGGTTACGCCGTCGATGCCGCCCCTACCACTCCCCGCGTCGCCTCCACCTCCACCGTCGCCTCCACCTCCTCCGGCATCAGCTCCGGCATCGGCACCGTCGAAATCCTCCACCCGCGACGGGAAGCCCGACGCCAGGCACAGCTTCACCGCCACCGGATCGCTGCCTCCGGCCCCCAAGGCCCAGCCGTCGACATCCAGCATCCCGACGTAGACGTTCGCCGACTCGCCGACGCCGATCAGCTCGTCGAGCCGATACCCCGCGACCACTGGTCCGACCGAGGAGAAGGGAGCCGAAGGAGTAAGACGTGTCATGCCACGAGCATCCGCTCCGACGCGTCTGCCGTCGCCCCGTCTCGGCGATCTGGGGATGCTTTCACGCACCCGTTCGCCTGTGGAGGACTGCTCACATCGTGGCTTCCGCCGTCGGTGGGACGAAGTATCCTTGGAGGCATGGCACGCAAGACCGACGCAACACCCAAAGCCCCGAAAGAGCCGGGCCGCATCAAGCAGATGTGGCAGGTCTTCAACATGACCCGCCGCTACGACAAGAAGGCCATCTGGTTCATGGCCCTCGGCTTCGGCCTGCCCGTCCTCGTCGGTGTCGCCCTGGCCCTCATCTTCTCGCGCGACAACGCGTTCGCGATGGTGATGTGGATCCTCGCCGGCGTTCTCGGCGGTCTGCTCGCCGCGCTGATCATCCTCGGCCGACGTGCCGAGCGTGCCGCCTACAAGCAGATCGAGGGGCAGCCCGGTGCCGTGGGCGCCGTGCTGCGCAGCTCGCTGAAGCGGAGTTGGCGAGGTAGCGAGATGCCCGTCGCCGTGAACGGCAAGACGCAGGATGCGGTCTACCGCGCCGT
This sequence comes from Herbiconiux sp. UC225_62, assembly GCF_042694625.1. Taxonomy (GTDB): domain Bacteria; phylum Actinomycetota; class Actinomycetes; order Actinomycetales; family Microbacteriaceae; genus Herbiconiux. The sequence goes on from NZ_CP170551.1 coordinate 3,980,304, forward strand.
CGGCCGCGGAGGGGTCGTGCTGATCAGCGAGGGCCCACGCTCGCGCACCACGAAGATGCTCGAAGAGGAGCGCCGCAAGGTGCTCCGCATCCTCCCGAACGTGCCCGTCACGTTCCTGTCGGTCGGCCCCGATCCGGATGCGATCCCCCTGCACCGCGTCGCCGCCAAGATGGCGCGCATCAAGCCGAACCTCACCAAGCCCGAGGTCATGGCCGTCTCCAACCGCCTCACCTCGCTCTCATCGTCTCCCCTGCCGATCCCGAAGGGCATCGACCCGATGCGGATGCGTCCGCAGCGCGGCCGCTGAGACCGGGGTGGCAAGCGTCTCCGGTGGTGCGGCTCCGAGCAACTGGCCGGGAGAGCGTCTCGGGCTCAACCGGGAAGGCCACGGCTCGATCGCGAGATCAGGCCGTCGCATCGCCGCCCTCCTGATCGACTTCGCGTTCTGCTACGTCATCTACTTCGCGTTCTTCTTCGAGAACCCCTTCGCCTCGAGCATCATCTTCTTCCTCGAGCAGGTCGTGCTGATGATCACCCTGGGCGGTGGGCTCGGCCATCTGCTGCTCGGGATGCGTGTGGTGCGCCTCGACGGAAGTTACGCGGGCTGGTGGCGCCCGATCGTGCGCACACTCCTGCTCATGCTCGTCATCCCGGCGGTCATCTGGGATTCCGACCAGCGAGGCCTGCACGACGTCTTCGCCGGCACGGTACTGGTCAAACGCTGAAGCCGCGCTCCGAGCCCGAGATGGCCGAAATCACAGGCCTTTTCGGAGGGTTCGTAACATCCCGGAAACAATTGCGACACCGCCGGGTAATGCCGCCCCTCTAGGGTGGCGGTGGCTGCATCTGCAGCTGTTTTCTGTACCAAGCCATTTGGAGATCTCTCACATGTTCAGTGACTCTTCCGAGGTGCTCAAGTTCATCAAGGACACGGACGTCAAGTTCCTTGATATCCGGTTCACCGATCTTCCCGGTGTCCAGCAGCACTTCAACATCCCCGCCGCCACCGTCGACGAGGAGTTCTTCGCCGTCGGTCAGCTCTTCGACGGCTCCTCGATCCGCGGTTTCGCGTCGATCCACGAGTCGGACATGCAGCTCATCCCTGACGTCTCCACGGCTTACATCGACCCGTTCCGCGCCGAGCGCACCCTCATCCTCGTCTTCGACATCTACAACCCGCGCAACGGCGAGATCTACTCCCGCGACCCGCGTCAGGTTGCCAAGAAGGCCGAGAAGTACCTCGCGTCGACGGGCATCGCCGACACCGCCTTCTTCGCTCCTGAGGCCGAGTTCTACATCTTCGACGACGTGCGCTACGAGGTGAAGCAGAACTCGAGCTTCTACTCCGTCGACTCCTCCGAGGCCGCCTGGAACACGGGCCGCGTCGAAGAAGGCGGAAACCTCGCCAACAAGACCCCCTACAAGGGCGGCTACTTCCCCGTCAGCCCGGTCGACCAGCACGCCGACCTGCGCGACGACATCTCGCTCAAGCTGATCGACTCCGGTCTCATCCTCGAGCGCGCCCACCACGAGGTCGGCACCGCCGGCCAGGGCGAGATCAACTACCGCTTCGACACCATGGTGCACGCGGCCGACGACATCCTGAAGTTCAAGTACATCGTGAAGAACACGGCGAACCTCTGGGGCAAGACGGCCACCTTCATGCCGAAGCCGCTCTTCGGCGACAACGGGTCGGGCATGCACACCCACCAGTCGCTCTGGAACGACGGCTCGCCGCTGTTCTACGACGAGGCCGGCTACGGCGGACTCAGCGACCTCGCCCGCTGGTACATCGGCGGTCTACTGAAGCACGCCCCCGCGGTGCTCGCGTTCACGAACCCGACGGTGAACTCGTACCACCGCCTGGTTCCCGGCTTCGAGGCTCCCGTCAACCTGGTCTACTCGGCCGGTAACCGCTCGGCGTCGATCCGCATCCCGATCACGGGCACCAACCCGAAGGCCAAGCGCATCGAGTTCCGTGCGCCCGACGCCTCGGGCAACCCCTACCTCGCCTTCGCGGCGCAGCTCATGGCGGGCCTGGACGGCATCCAGAACCGCATCGAGCCGCACGAGCCCGTCGACAAGGACCTCTACGAGCTGCCCCCCGAGGAAGCCAAGAACATCCCCCAGGTGCCGGCGTCGCTCGGCGAGGCCCTCGACGCGCTCGAGGCCGACCACGAGTTCCTCACCAAGGGCAACGTGTTCACGCCCGACCTGATCGAGACGTGGATCACCTACAAGCGGGAGAACGAGATCAAGCCGATCGCGCAGCGCCCGCACCCCTTCGAGTACGAGCTGTACTACGGGGTGTAAGACTCCACGAGCACGCCAGGGCCGCTCCCCGCTTCGGGGAGCGGCCCTCGTGCTTTCCGTGGGAGTTTCCTGAGCGCCGATGCGGACATCCGTGCATCGTGTCTACATTTGTTGAGGCAGATCGAGGACGTCTAGGTCTGTACGGGCCGGTTTCGCCCGGGCGGTGTCCCCAACACTGCTGCGAGCCGGTAGCGTTCCCCGCCAGGCGATTCCCCAATAATCGCCTGGCGGGGAGTTTCGACTTTCGGGTCGAACTCCGGACGACTGGTTTCAGCCTACGCCCAGTCGGTTTCGCGCGGGTCGGTGGCGTGCCGAGGCGGGATCACGTCCACGTCGTCGTGCAAAGCGACCATCCCGTGGCCCACGTCAGCTCAGGAGCACGTCTGCAACCGCGACACCGCCGAGGTGAGCGACGCGGGTCCACCGATCAGCGTGACCTTGGTGACCCCCCACGACTGCAAGGCGTCGAGGGCGGATGCCGGCACGCAGTCCCCGTGCACCACGAGCAGTGGAGCAGACCGCACGGCGGCGAGCACCCCTCCGGCCAATGCATCGGGGAAGTTACTGCCCGTCGCCAGGAAGGCCTCGCTCGCCGAAGCGAAGTACGTCGTGTTGATCGCCGTCGAAGCTTCGAAGCGATCCGCCCCGCCGATCCGGGTGACATGATCAGCACCGTACTTCGTCTTCAGCTGCGTCTCGATGGCCGGAGAAACCGAGTTCGGGCCACCGGTGATGGTGACGTCGGTCACCCCGCGCGAGTCGAGCAGATCGAGCGTCGGCTGGTCGACGGATGCGTTCGACCCCGGAATCAGCACCACCGGCGCATCCAGGCTGGCCGCTGCGCTCGTCGCACTGAGCGCGTCCGGGAAGTTGGCGCCGGTCGCGATGAACGCGGTCGTCGCGTGGTCGAACTGCCCTGTCACGATGTTGCGCGACGCCTCGTATCGGTCGGCGCCGCCCTGGCGGTCCACGGTCGGAGCCATTCCCTGGAGTTGCGAGAACACCGCCGGCGAGACCGAGTTCGGACCGCCGACCACCACGATCCGCTGCGGCCCGAGGAACTCGATCTCCGCCTTCACGGCCGCCGGCAGCTCGGTCGGAGCCGTCAGCAGCAGCGGCCCACCCGCCGACGCTGCCGCCGCACCTGCACCGAGGGCATCGGGGTAGTTGAGACCCGTGGCCACGTACACGACGGGTGCTCCGCTCGGGAAAGCCTGCTTCGCGATCTCGACCGCGTTCGAGAAGCGATCCGGGGCTTGGATACGTGCGGTCTCCGCGATCGTCAACGGATCGTTGAGCAGGAGATAGCTGATCGCCTGAGCCCCGGCCCAGATCCGGTAGGAGCCCGGTGTGATGCCGTTGGGCAGGTTCACCTGGCCGGAGATCGCTCCGCTCGCGTCGGCGGTGAGGGCACGGAGCAGGACCGCCGGTGCGGTCTCGGAGTGCAGGGCGACCGCGACGGTCTCACCCGCCACGTAGCCGGCCGCCTTCACGGTCACCGTTCCCCCGGCGACGGCCGCTCCGGGCGCCGACAGTCCGAGCGAGGGCACCCCGTTGATCGGCTCGCCGCCGTCGGAGACGAGCAGGTAGCGGTCGATCATGCCCGACACGACCACGTTCAGCTCGTCGGTGCTCGTCCACCCCGCGGGCACCGTCACCTCGGCCGTCACGGCCCCCTCGCCATCGGCGGCGACCTCGACGGGCGCCGCACCGGCCGCGCTCAGGTCTCCTCCGCCAGGGCCGTAGAACTTCGTCGCGTTGAGGATCGACACCGTCGTGCCCTCCCCGGGGTGGAAGCCGAGTGCATTGATCCGCACCTTCGCGCCCGTCGTCACACTGCCCGGCGTGTACCAGGTCCACGCCGTGGCGCTGTGGTAGATGCTCGGCTGCGGGAGGGTGCTCACGGTGAGCCGGAAGGTCAGCGTGTTCGTCGCGCCACCCCCGCTGGGAGCGCAGGTGAGCACGAGATCGCCCCGCTCGGCGAAGCCGTTGCCGAGCGGCAGCGGCTTGTTCTGCGCATCGACGAAGGCCAACCCGCGCGTGATCCAGTACCCGTCACCGAAGCCCTGCACCGGAATCGTCGTCGGGCCGGCCGAACCGTTGAACACCGCCGACTGGATGCTCTCGCATCCGCTGTCGCCGACGAACGAGGCCCAGACCGTCTCGCCGGGCTTGATCCACGAAGAGCTGAGGTACACCCCGTCGGGCACCGGCGACGGCGCTGGATCGGCACGGGCGGGCCCGCTCGCCATCACGGCAGCCGAGGCGACGAGCGCCACGACCGAGGATGCTGCCCAGAAACGATGACGTACGCGCATTACTCCCCCGTCCGACACCACCCCCGAGGCGAGTCCTCGACCACTCTTCCAGACGGCCGGAGCGCACCGGCATCCCCAACGCGGGGGGCGCGGACTCAGACGCCGTAGAACAGCCGCTCGAAGACCGTGCGAGCCCGCCGCGTCACACCGAGGTAGTCCTCCTCGAGCTGCGTGGCCGAGCCCGGCGGGTACTCCATGAGCCGCGCCACACCCTCGAGCTGCCGGCGGTCGGCGGGCAGCACGTCGGAGGTCTTGTTGGTCCACAGCGTCATCGCCGAGCGCGCGCGGGAGGCGAAGATCCAGGCGTCGTGGAGCTTGCGCGCGTCGTCGTGGTTGATGAGCGAGGCATCCTCGGCCGCGGACAGGGCCGCCAGCGTGGAGGTCGTGCGGAGGGCCGGCAGCTGCGCGGCGTGCTGCAGCTGGAGTAGCTGCACGTACCACTCGACATCGGAGAGCGAACCACGCCCGAGCTTCAGGTGCCGGGCCGGATCGGCGCCCTGCGGCAACCGCTCCTTCTCCACCCGCGCCTTGATGCGCTTCACCTCGCGGATCTCGGTCTCCGAGATCGCCCGCGGATACCGCACGGTGTCGGCCAGCGCGTGGAACGACTCGATCAGCGCACGATCTCCCGCCACACCGTTCGCGCGGAGCAGGGCCTGCGCCTCCCAGGTGAGCGACCAACGCTCGTAGTACGCGGCGTAGGAGTCGAGCGAGCGCACGGCCGGGCCGTTCTTGCCCTCGGGGCGCAGGTCGATGTCGAGGTCGAGTGGCAGCCGCGCATCCTCCGTGAGCCGCACCAGCTCGTTCACGATGAACTGCGCGACGGATTGCGCGGTGGGCTTGTCGACGCGCACCGGCCGGTAGACGTAGAGCACATCGGCATCCGACCCGAATCCCAGCTCCCCGCCGCCGTACCGGCCCATGCCGATGATCGCGAACTCGATCCCGTCGCCGTTCACGAGCGCCGCGGATTGCCGGATGACGCTGAGCGTGCCCTCGAGGTGCACCGTGGTGATGTCGGTGAGGCCGCGGCCCAGTTCCTCGACGGTCACGATGCCGAGGATCGAGGCGATCGCGAGCCTCAGCACCTCGCGGCGCCGCAGGGTCCGCAATGCCATGGCCGCGGCATCCGGTGTGTCATGGCGGGCCACGATGGCCCGGGTCTCGTCTTCGAGCACGGCCATTCCCCGCGGTCGCAGCTCCTCGTCGTTCTCGAGCCAGGCGGCGGCCTCCGGGATGCGCTCGAGCAGCTCCCCCACGAACCGGGAGCCCGAGAGCACCTGCGTGAGCCGGGCGGCCGCGCCCGAGGAGTCACGAAGCATGCGGAGGAACCAGTAGCTCTCGCCCAGCGTGTCGGAGAGCCGGCGGAACGCGAGCAAACCGTAGTCGGGATCGGGGCCGTTCGCGAACCACTGCAGCATCACGGGCAGCAGGGTGCGCTGGATGGCCGCGCGCCGCGAGACGCCCGAGGTCATCGCCGCGATGTGGGCGAGGGCGCCGGCCGGGTTCTGGAATCCGATGGCGGCGAGCCGTGCCTCTGCTTGTGCGCTGGTGAGCGCCTGTTCGTCGGGCGAGAGGGCCGCGACGGCGGCCAGCAGGGGCCGGTAGAACAGACGCTCGTGCAGGTTCCGCACCCGCACCTTGATGTCGGTCCAGCGGGCGATCAGTTCGTCGGCGCTGGTGGCCAGGCCACTGCCGCGGGCGAGCACCCGCTGCTCCGCCTCGTCACGGGGCATCAGGTGGGTGCGGCTGAGGTGGCGCAGCTGCATCCGGTGCTCCAGCAGGCGCAGGATGCGGTAGTCCTGAGCGAACTCCACCGACTCCACCCGCCCGATGTAGCCACCCTCCGCCAGGGCCGCCAGTGCGGGCAGCGTGCCGCGCTGGCGCACGCTCTCGTCGACCTGGCCGTGCACGAGCTGCAGCAGCTGCACGGTGAACTCGATGTCGCGCAGGCCGCCGGGTCCGAGCTTCAGCTGGTACTCGACGTCGTCGGGCTTGATGTGCTCGGTCACGCGCTCGCGCATCCGCTGCACCGACTCGACGAAGTTCTCGCGCGAGGCGCTCGACCAGACCTTCGGCGCCACCAGGCGGGTGTAGTCCTCGCCGAGGGCGGCGTCGCCGGCGAGCGGTCGCGCCTTGAGAAGGGCCTGGAACTCCCAGTTCTTGGCCCAGCGGTCGTAGTAGGCCGCGTGCGACTCGAGCGAGCGCACCAGGGCCCCGGCCTTGCCCTCGGGTCGCAGGTTCGGATCGACCTCCCAGAGGCCGGGTTCGAGTCCGGTCTCACCGATGCCGCGCATCGTCACCATGGCGAGGCGGGTGCCGATCTCCACCGCGGTGGAGGTCGGCAGCTCCTTCTCGGGCGTGGTCGATCCCTCGGCCACGAAGATCACGTCGACGTCGCTGACGTAGTTCAGCTCCGCGGCGCCCGCCTTGCCCATGCCGATGATGGCGAAGCGGGTGGCTCGCACGTCGTCGAGCGGGAAATACCAGAGCCCGTGCCCCTTGGTCGACACCTGCGACCGCGCGACGGCCAGAGACGCCTCGAGGGCGCCGGCGGCCAGATCGGCCAGGGCCCGCGCGATGGTGTCGATCCCCGCGACCGGGTTCGACTGCTCCAGGTCGTAGGCCGTCACCAGCGCCAACAACACGCGATACCGGATGCGCAACGCCGTCCAGGCATCCTCCCCCAGCACCGTGGAGAAGCCGTCCACCGCTCCGACCGAGGCGAGCAGCTCGCGTTTGGCGCCCTCCTCGTCGAGCAGTTCGAGGGTCGGAGTTCCGAGCACGGGCAGCTGCTCCGGATGCCGCGCGAAGAAGTCGGTCAGACCCTCCGACGCCCCGAACACCCGGATGACGCGCTGCCGGGCGATCGGGTCGTGCAGAGCCTCCATCATGATCGACGGGGCTCGCTGCAGCATCCGCTTCACGCCGTTCAGAGCGAGGTCGGGATCGGCGGCCAGCGAGAACGCGGGCAGCAGCTCGTCGAGGCCGAGCTCGGCCTCCGACGCCAGTGCGCGCAACTCCTCGCCGGCCCAGCCGAGTCGGGCAAAACCCACTCGGGCGAGATCGGTGAGGGTGGTTGCGGAACGAGGCATCAGTGCGTCAGAGGGCGAGGCCTCTTCTACAGTATTTCGAGGTTGGACTCGAGCTCGTACGGCGTGACCTGGGCGCGGTACGCCTTCCACTCCTGCCGCTTGTTGAGCAGCACGTAGTTGAACACCTGCTCGCCGAGCGTCTCGGCCACCAGCTCCGACTCTTCCATCAGGCTGATGGCGCGGTCGAGCGAGGCCGGCAGCGGGTCGTAGCCGAGGGCTTTGCGCTCCGCGTCGGTGAGGCTCCACACGTTGTCTTCCGCCTCGGGCGGCAACTCGTAGTTCTCCTCGATGCCCTTGAGACCGGCCGCCAGCAGCAGCGAGTACGACAGGTAGGGGTTCGCCGCCGAGTCGATGGCGCGGTACTCGATGCGCGACGACTGGCCCTTGTTGGGCTTGTAGAGCGGCACGCGCACGAGCGCCGAACGGTTGTTGTGGCCCCAGCAGACGAAGCTCGGGGCCTCGTCGCCGCCCCAGAGGCGCTTGTAGGAGTTCACGAACTGGTTCGTGACGGCGGTGATCTCCGGGGCGTGGCGCAGCAGACCCGCGATGAAGTTGCGGCCGATCTTCGACAGCTGGTACTCGGCGCCGGCCTCGTAGAAGGCGTTGGCGTCGCCCTCGAAGAGCGAGAGGTGGGTGTGCATGCCCGATCCCGGATGCCCGGAGAGCGGCTTCGGCATGAACGTGGCGTAGACGCCCTGCTCGATCGCCACCTCCTTGATCACCGTGCGGAAGGTCATGATGTTGTCGGCCGTGGTGAGCGCATCCGCGTAGCGCAGGTCGATCTCGTTCTGCCCGGGGCCGGCCTCGTGGTGGCTGAACTCCACCGAGATGCCGAGGTCTTCGAGCATCCGCACCGAACGGCGACGGAAGTCGTGCGCGGTGCCACCGGGCACGTTGTCGAAGTAGCCGGCGGAGTCGACCGGCTCCGGGCCGTCGGGCCCGTACTGCGACGACTTCAGCAGGTAGAACTCGATCTCCGGATGCGTGTAGAAGGTGAAGCCGCGATCGGCCGCCTTCGCGAGGGTGCGCTTCAGCACGTTGCGCGGGTCGGCCACGGCGGGCTGCCCGTCGGGCGTGGTGATGTCGCAGAACATGCGCGCGGTGGGGTCGATCTCACCCCGCCAAGGCAGGATCTGGAAGGTGGTGGGGTCGGGATGCGCGAGCACGTCGGCCTCGAACGAGCGGGTCAGTCCTTCGATGGCCGAACCGTCGAATCCGAGTCCTTCGGCGAAGGCGCCCTCGACCTCGGCCGGAGCGATGGCGACGGATTTCAGGGTTCCCACGACGTCTGTGAACCACAGTCGCACGAACTTGATGCCTCGTTCTTCAATTGTGCGAAGAACGAAGTCCCGTTGCTTATCCATCGGCGGAACAAACCCTCTCTCCGGCATCGGTTCATGCCCCTATTAGGCTAGTGGCTATGCCGAGACTTCGCTTAGCGTTGGCCCAAACGAACCCTGTTCTGGGGGACCTCGACGGGAACGCCCGCTCCATCATCGACACCGTGCGCGATGCCTCGGCGAAGGGGGCCGACCTGGTGGCCTTCGGCGAGATGGCGATCTCCGGCTACCCCATCGAAGACCTCGCGATGCGACCGAGCTTCCTGGCCGCGGCGCACGAGCGGGTACACGCCCTGGCCCGCGAGCTGGCCGAGGCGGGGCTCGGCGACATCCCGGTGATCGTGGGTCATCCCGACGGTCCCTTCGAGCCGCGCCTCCTCGGCACCTCGAACGCGCCCACCGCCATCGCGCAGAACGCCGCCAGCGTGCTGCAGGGCGGCAAGGTCGTCGCCCGGTACGCCAAACACCATCTACCCAACTACTCGGTCTTCGACGAGTACCGCATCTTCATCCCCGGCGACGAGTTGCTCGTGCTGCGCATCCGCGACATCGACGTGGCCCTCATCATCTGCGAAGACCTGTGGCGCGACGGTGGCCCCGTCGGGAGGGTGCTGCACGCCGACGCCGGACTGCTCGTCGTGATCAACGGATCGCCCTACGAGCGCGACAAAGACGAGGTGCGTCTGCCCCTGGTCACCCGGCGCGCCATCGAGACCGACACCATCGTGGCCTACGTCAACCTCGTGGGCGGCCAGGACGACCTGGTCTTCGACGGCGACAGCGTCGTGGTCGGCAGCGACGGAGCGATCCTCGCCCGGGCGCCGCAGTTCGTGGAACACCTGCTCGTCGTCGACCTCGATCCGGAGGCGGCGACGGATGCGCAACTCCCCGACGACGTGCGTCGCGTCGAGCTCTCCCCCGGAACGCCGTCGAACGAGAAGCCCGACATCCCAGCCGAGATCGCGGAACTCCCCGACGACCGCGAGCAGATCTGGAACGCGCTGGTGCTGGCGCTGCGCGACTACGTCGAGAAGAACCACTTCCCCTCCGTCATCCTGGGGTTGTCGGGCGGCATCGACTCGGCGGTCTGTGCCGCGATCGCCGCGGACGCCATCGGGCCCGACCGCGTCTTCGGCGTGTCGATGCCCTCGCGCTATTCCTCGGGCCATTCGCGGTCGGATGCCGACGACCTGGCCGACCGCATCGGCCTGCACTTCCGAACCGAGCCCATCGCCGACCTCGTGCTGCCCTTCGAGGTGCAGCTCGGGCTGACCGATGTCGCGGCCGAGAACCTGCAGGCGCGCGCCCGAGGCGTGATCCTGATGGGGTTGTCGAACCAGGAGGGGCACCTCGTGCTCACCACGGGTAACAAGAGCGAGCTGGCGGTCGGGTACTCGACGATCTACGGCGACTCGGTCGGCGGCTTCGGGCCGCTGAAAGACGTGCCGAAGATGCTGGTGTGGGAGCTGGCGCGCTGGCGCAACGCGCACGCTGCCGAGCGCGGCGAGACTCCCCCGATCCCCGAGAACTCGATCTCCAAGCCGCCGTCGGCGGAGCTCCGGCCCGACCAGACCGATCAGGACTCGCTGCCCGAGTACGACGTGCTCGACGCCATCCTCGAGGCCTACATCAACGGCGGCTTGAGCATCTCCGACATCGTGGAGCTCGGGTTCGACCGGCCGACGGTCGAGCGCATCACCCAGCTCGTCGACCGGGCCGAGTGGAAGCGCCGCCAGAGCGCCATCGGCCCGAAGATCTCTCGAACCGCCTTCGGTCGCGACCGCCGCCTCCCGATCACGTATCGCCCCACCGCGGTCTGACCCGACATCGAGTCGCCAAGACACGCCGCAACGCCCCACTCCATTGCGGCGTGTCTTGGCGATTCGGCGCGAGCGGTTCAGCTGGGGAGGACGGCGATCCAGACGAACCAGATGATCATCGCGAGCCAGACCAGGGTGGCGCCGGCTGCGAGAGCGGCGCTCGCACGGCCGCCGAGGCGCCAGACCGGGATGATGCCGAGGAAGCCGACCCCGAGCAGGATACCGAGCCAGGGGACGATGGTGGGCACCCCGGCGAGCGGGAACGCCGGCGTCGCGATCATCGCCGACGAGACCGTGAGCCAGAGCGCGAGGAGGAAGACGGCTCCGGTCACCGGCGCGATACCGCTCGCGATCATCAGTCCGAACGGCTCGTGGCGCAGGATCTGCACCAGCACCGCGATCAGCCAGCCCACCAGCCAGAGCCCCGCGAACACCGCGAAGATGAGCGGGATGGTCAGCTGGAAGAGGTCTTTCTGATCCACCGCCGCCACCACCGAGGCGAAGCGGGACGTCGGATGCACGGAGTCGGCCGAGAGGATCGGGAACGCATCCACCTGATCGGTGCAGGTCGTCTCCACCGCCGTGCCGGGCGCGGCCAGCCAGGTGGCGAGTTGATCCATGCCACAGGCATCCGCCGTGACTCCGGCGCGACCGGTCGACTGGAGCACGACGAGCTGGTTCGACGAGAAGGCGGGCTGGCCCGACTGGGCCGCCCCGACCGAGATCAGCGGATCGGTGTCGCTCGCGAAGATCAGGGTCGGCTGCGCGACCGGCGGCGGTGCCCGGTATTCCGCGGGCTCCGGCACGAGTCCGAGTGACCCACAGATCTCGTCGGCGGCCGTGAGGTAGGTGAGCACCGGAAGCGGGGTCGGATCGGTGTCCTCGGCGCCCTCCGCCGCGGGGACGGTGGGGTCGGCACTCCAGAACGGCTGCTCGTCGCGGCACGATTCCACCCAGTACTGCCCGAGGCTGGTGCGGGTGAGATGCGACATGGCGTCCGGGATGAACGGGTTGATGGCATCCGTCTCGCCGTCGGCCAGGCGCGAGAGCAGGTAGGGCACCGCCGCCGCGGTGGCGGGGTCGTAGAGGGCCTGCTGCACGATGGTGACGACATCCGAACCGGTGAGTGAGTAGTAGCGCTGCTTGCCGGTGACGGGGTTCGTCATCAGGCCGTGCACCGGGTCGTCGCTGAACACGGTGGCCGCGGCGGTGAGGTCGGCGTTCAGGTCGGGATACTCACCCCCGGAACGCTCCGACAACCGCGAGAGGGTGTCCGACAGCGCGAGGTACGCGTCGCCCTTCAGATCGCGGTCGACGGGGCTGAAGGAGTTCAGCACCAGGGCGTCGACACCGGCGGAGTCGCGGTTCGCCACGAGTTGCATCACCTTCGTCGACCAGGAGTCGCCGAACAGGGTCCAGGCCGGGTACTGCAGCATCTGCCGCAGCTCGATGATGTCGTTGGCCGTCTCGGACTTCGTATAGCCCTGCACGTCGCCGCCGTCTTCGGCGAACGCCGTGAGGCAGTTCTTCATGGCGAGGCCGACATCCGCCATCTCGTCGGCGGGCGACTCCTCTTCAGTGAAAGTGTCGACGTAGGCCGAGGTGGCGGCCGGGCAGTCCAGCGGCGCGCTCGACTCGGTGCTGCCGCGTTGGGCCAGCACCACGACGTCCCTCGTGCCTCCGATGCGCGGATCGGCGGCGAGGGCCTCGGCGACCTCGGTCGACGATTGACCAGGGCCCCCGGCCATCGTGATGATCGGGGTTCCGGCGGCGGGCTGCGTGGAAGCCGGAATCACCACGTACGGCAGCTCAATGGCCCGGGATGCCGGGTTGCCGCGGTTCTCCGGAACGGAGAGGTCTCCGCAGACCGCGGTGTCCGGGAGACCGGCCTCACAGCTGCGCTCGGCGATCGTCGCCGCTTCTGCGGCGGGCGCCTGTCCCGCGATCAACGACGCCGCGACGGCGGCCCCCAGCACGAGCTGCGCAATAGTTCGACGGCCCACGTCTCCCTTTCGACTTGGGTTCACGATTCACGCATTCGGGTTACGTAAGCCATAACCTAACGCATCAGTGGGGGGATGCCGCGGAACTAGACTGATGACATGCCAGAGCAGTCATCGCCCGCTGAGAAAGCGGTCATCAAGCGCGTGCGCACCCGTCATTTCCAGAACGCGAAGGAGACGGGCATCCTGATCACCGGGCTCACCAGCTACGACCAGCTCTCGGCGCAGATCTTCGACGAAGCGGGCATCGACTTCCTCCTCGTGGGAGATTCGGCCGGTAACAACGTGCTCGGCTACGACACGACTCTGCCGGTCACGGTCGACGACCTGATCCCGCTGGCCCGCGCCGTCGCGGGTGCGGTGAAGCGTGCGTTCGTCGTCGCCGACATGCCCTTCGGGTCCTACGAGAACAGCGCCGAGGAAGCCCTGAACACCGCCGTGCGGTTCATGAAGGAGACCGGCGCCCACGCCGTGAAACTCGAGGGCGGCGTGCGCAGTGCCGACAAGATCCGGCGCATCGTCGACGCCGGCATCCCGGTCATGGCGCACATCGGATTCACCCCGCAGAGCGAGCACGGGCTGGGTGGCCACATCATCCAGGGCCGCGGCGAGGGCGAGGAGCAGTTGGTGGCCGACGCCCTGGCCGTCGAGGAGGCGGGCGCGTTCGCCGTGGTGCTCGAGATGGTGCCCGCGGTCGCGGCGAAGCGCGTCACCGAAGCTCTGCGCATCCCCACCATCGGGGTCGGTGCCGGGCCCGACGTCGACGGGCAGCTGCTCGTCTGGACCGACTTCGCCGGATTCTCCACCGGACGCATCCCGAAATTCGTGAAACAGTACGCCGATCTGCGCGGCGCGCTCACCACCGCCGTGCTCCAGTACCGCGAAGAAGTGGCCGACCGCAGCTACCCTGGGCCCGAGCACAGCTACGACTGACGCTGCTCGAGCAAGAAGACGAGAACGACGAGTACGACGAGACCCACGGCAACGGAGGAATGATGAGCGAAGACCCCTCGACCCAGTATTGGTACAACATGAAGACCGGCGAGGTCGAGAAGGGCTACGTGTCGTCGGTCGTCGACCGCGTCGGGCCGTTCGAGACCCACGAAGAGGCCGAGCACGCGCTCGAGAAGCTCCGCGCCAACAGCGCGAAGTGGGCCGAAGACGACGCAGCCGACAACAAGTGACCCCGGTCCGACTGGAGACGAACAGATGACCGAGAACATGCCCGACACCGTCGCCGTCGGAATCGACATCGGCGGCACCGGGATCAAGGGCGCGATCGTCGACGTCACGACCGGCGAGCTCCTCACCGACCGCAAGAAGTTCGCCACGCCCGAGGGCGGCAAGCCCGACGACATCGCGAAGACGGTTAGCGATCTGGTGGAGTCACTGGGCGACATCCCCGCCTCGGCGTCGGTCGGCATCTGCTTCCCCGCGGTGGTCAGACACGGTGTCACGATGTCGGCCGCCAACGTCTCCAAGAAGTGGATCGGCTTCGAGGCCGAGAAGCTCTTCGAGAGCGTGCTCGGCCGCGACATCACCTTCGTGAACGACGCGGATGCCGCCGGCTTCGCCGAGGTGCACTACGGCTCCGCCAAAGGCAAGGGCGGGCTGATCATGATGACGACGCTCGGCACCGGTATCGGCAGCGCGATCATCTACGACGGCGTGCTCATCCCGAACGCGGAGCTCGGGCACCTCGAGATCGAGGGCGTCGACTACGAGACCAAGGCGGCCTATTCGGCCAAGGAGCGCGAAGACCTCAGCTGGAAGAAGTGGGCCGAGCGCCTGCAGACGTACTACTCCACGCTCGAGCGCCTCTTCTCGCCCGACCTGTTCATCGTGGGCGGCGGCGTCTCGAAGAGCTACGAGGAGTTCCTCCCGCTGCTGCACCTGAACACGCCGATCATCCCGGCGGCGCTCCGCAACAACGCGGGCATCCTCGGGGCGGCGTGCCTGTCGACCATGAAGACGACCTTCCTGGAGTAGCCACACAACGGAAGCCGGCGACGGCGTGCCGTAGGCTGGTCCACGTGAATGGGCCGGCAGACGGTCGCGTCGCCGCATCCGCGCTTCCGGGCCGGGTGCGGTGCCGAGGAACGTCCGGGCTCCACAGAGCAGGGCGGTGGGTAACACCCACCCGGGGCAACCCGCGAGACAGTGCCACAGAAAGTAGACCGCCTCAGGCTTCGGCCTGCGGTAAGGGTGAAACGGTGGTGTAAGAGACCACCAGAGGCTGCGGTGACGCAGTCGGCTCGGTAAACCTCGCCCGGAGCAAGGTCAGACAGGAAGCGTTAACGCTGCTCGCTCAGCTTCCGGGTAGACCGCTGGAGGGCTGCGGCAACGTAGTCCCGAGATAGATGGCCGTCAGGGAGTTCGCTCCCCCACAGAACCCGGCGTATCGCCGGCCCATTCACGCTAGAGGCCCGACTCCTCGGTGCGGATGAGGATGCAGTTGCTGTCGGGGTCGAGGACGACGTCGTCGGGGGCGGCGGAGCGGATGGCGGCGAGGTCGGTGCCGTTCAGGGCGACGTTGCTGCCGAGCGAGACGCCGCCGCGCAAGAGGGCGGCGCCGATGCCGTAGCGTTCCCGCTGGCGCTCGTAGAGGGCGAGAAGCTCGGCGCCGACGCCCGCCGCGATGGCGGAGCGTTCCGATTGCGCGACGGCGAGCTGGGCGGCGATCCGCTCCTTCTGCTCGTCGCGTTGGGCGGCGAGCAGCCGCTCCTCGGTGGCGATGTCGTCGCGGCGGGCCGTGATCGCGGCGAGACGCAATTCGATCTCCTCGACCCGCTCCATGACCTCGAGCTCGATGTCCTCGAGGTTCGAGCGGCGCACCTTCAGCGAAGCCAGCTCGTGCTCGAGGCCCTGGATGTCCTTCGTCGAGGCACTCGCCTGGAGTCGCTCGCGGTCGCGCTTCTCACGCGCCGCCACCGTCTCGATGTCGGCCTCGACGCGGCTGATCTCGACCCGTGCGTCCTCGAGCTCGCCGTTGACGCCGCCGAACTCCTGCCGGGCGGCGATGGAGTCACGCTGCAACTCCGCCAGCCGCGCCTCCTGCGGGAGGGTGCGCAGGGAGTGGTTCAGCTGCGAGATGCGGTTGTCGGCAGCTTGCAGGTCGAGGAGCTTGCGCTGTTCGAGGGCCGGAGCCTTCATCGGGGTTCCTTCGTGGTCAGGTCGGGGTGTCGGTTCATCGGGCGAGTCATTGCGTGATGACGAAATCCCAAGGGTCGGTGCGGAGATCGCTCACGATGAACTCGACCTCCGGGAGGGCTTCGGCGAGTTGCCGGGCCGCGGTCTCCAGCCACAGCCACTCGCTCGCCCAGTGCGAGACGTCGATGAGCGCGGGCCCGGAACCGAGCAGCGACTGCTCCCGCGATTCGGACGCGGGATGGTGACGCAGGTCGGCGGTGATGTACACGTCGGACGCCCGCACCGCCGGGTTGGCGAGCAGCGAGTCGCCGGCGCCCCCGCAGAGGGCGACGGTCGAGACCGTCTGTTCGAACTCGCCCGAGACACGCACGCCGCCGGCGGTGGCCGGCAGGATCTCGCCGAGCGCGAGCGCCAGCCGTCCGAGAGTGGTGGGCTCGGACATCCGCCCCACCCGTCCGATGCCGGTACCGGGGCGGGCGCCCGGTTCGATCGGCCGCTGCTCGATCAGACCGAGTCGGGCGGCGAGAACGGAGGAGGTCCCGTCGTCGACGATGTCGGCGTTCGTGTGAGCCGCCACGAGCGAGCAGCGCGACCGGATGAGCTTCGCCAGGAGCGCCCCCTTGTACCCGGTCTCGGCGATGGAGGTGACACCCCGCAGGAGAAGCGGATGATGCACCAGCAGCACGTCGGCACCCGTTCCGACCGCCTGTTCCACCGTCGCCGCCACGGCATCGACCGCGAGCAGCACTCGATCGACCCGATCGTCGGGGGCCCCGCTCAGCAGACCCGGCGCATCCCAGGACTCGGCGAACTCACTCGGCCACAGTCTCTCGACCGTGGCGTTGAACTCGGAGAGCGTGGTGGGCATCTCCCCAGACTACTGGCCGAGCGCGGCCCGTGTCGGGGCCGACTCAGACCGGCAGGCCGACGATCGCGGCGGTCACCGCCCAGAGCGCGTGCTGCAGTGCGACATCGTCGGCCGCGCGGGCGACGGCGCCGTTCGGGCGGAGGCGGTCGAAGTAGACGCCGCTGACGGCCGGAACGGGCGAATCGGCGGCGAGGGCGATGAGCGGGGCGGCCCCGACCTCAGCGGTACTCCCCCAGCGACCCCCGGTCACCGCTGTGCCGAAGCGGATGAGGGGCGAGCTCGCGCCGAAATTGGTGACGATGGCTCCGGGATGCACGGCATAGGCATCGATGCCGGGCACCCCCTCGCGGGCCGCCGTGCGACGCGCCAGCTCGCGCACGAACAGCACAACGGCGAGCTTCGCCGTGCCGTAGGCCCGCCAGCCGCCGCGCCACGGGCGGGCGGTGAAGTCGAAGTCGGTCAGGTCGAGCCGCCCCCAGCGATTCGCCATGCTCGAGGTCGAGACGATACGGGCTGTGCCGCCCCGGCGCGCCGACTCCTCGAGCCGCGGGAGGAGCATCCGGGTCAGCAGGTACGGCGAGAGGTAGTTCGACTGGATGGTGGCCTCGTGCCCGTCGACCGTGTCGGTGCGGGTGGAGACGAGCCCGCCGGCGTTGTTGAGCAGCACGTCGATGGCCTCGTAGCGCTGCGACAGGGCGGAGGCCAATTCCCGCACCTCGTCGAAGCGGGTGAAGTCGGCCACGAACGCGGTGCCGCCGAGGCTCTCGGCCACGGCCCGGGTGCGCTCGGGATTACGGCCCACGACGGCCACCTGGTCGCCGCGCTCGGCGAGCCGTGCCGCGGCCACCGCCCCGATGCCCGAGCTCGCTCCGGTGATGACGACGACGCGCGGCCCGTTCTCAGTCATGCCGCAACGCTACTCCCGCCGCGAGCCACGTCATGACGACGCAGGCTCCCCCGGAACGTCGACGGGATCGATCTCCACCGTGAGCGCGCGATGGTCGGAGAGGCCGTCGGGCGACAGGGTGAGTGACCGCAGTGCATATTCCCGGGGAACGAGGAAGTAGTCGTTCGCCTGGTTCGACCCCGCGAACGAGACGTAGTGCTTCGTCTCGGAGCTCAGCACGTAGTCGTCGCGCCACCGCCGCGCACGCCCCTCGAGGTGGTCGATGTTGAAGTCGCCGCCCACGATCCGCTTCTCGCCCCGGGCCTTCAGGATGCCGAGCACCTCGTCGAGCTGGTGGAGCGCGAAGTCGTCGCGCACCGACAAGTGCACGTTCGCGAGGCGCCACACGGTGCCGGCACCGGCATCCACGTCGAAGAACTGCACCAGCCGGTTGTGGGGGTCTCCCTCCTCGTGCAGCAGGATGAGCGTCTCACTCTGCGTCACCGGGAGCCGGCTGAGCACGGCGAGGCCCTCGCGGTAGGCGCCCTGGGGGCTCGACTGGAGCCGGCTCACGCTGGAGTGCCGGAAGGGGAAGCCGAGCTGATCGTTCAACTGGTCGAGCTGCGTGAACGGCGAGACGTCGGGCAGGTAGACGACTTCCTGGAGCATGACGACATCGGGCCGCTCCGCCTGCAGATAGGCGACGACGAGGGGCAGACGCTCCGGCCAGTCGAAGAAGCCCCGCAGATTCAGACTGACGATCTTCATGGGTCTCCTGCGCCGCGTGAGTGGGCCCTACCGGGCTCGAACCGATGACATCCACGGTGTAAACGTGGCGCTCTACCAACTGAGCTAAAGGCCCCTACGCGCCTGGCTGCACGAGGGCGCAGACGCGTGAAAAGCATACAGGCTTAGACTTCGCACGTGACCACCATGAAACAGGAGCAGGCCCAAGCCGAACACCGCTGGCCTGCCGCCATCGGGGTGCTGGTCATCCTCGTCAGCTATGCGCTGCTACCACCCGACTTCTTCGGGGTCCTCCGCTACGGCGTCGTGGTGCTGTGCGTCGGACTGTTGGCGGCCGTCATCGTCATCAACCCACATCGGATGGTGCGGCAGACCGCGTGGTCGAGGCGGCTCGGCGTGGTGCTCGCGCTGACCATCGGCATCACCAACCAGGCGCTGCTGGTCGTCCTCGTGCAACTGCTGGTGGCCAACACCGAAGACGGGCCGACCGTGCTCCTGGCGGCCTTCCAGGTCTGGCTCACCAACGTGATCGGGTTCGCCCTGCTCTATTGGGAGCTGGATCGCGGCGGCCCGGTCGTGCGCACTCAACGCAAGCGCTCGGAGATCCCGCCGGCGGACTTCCGCTTTCCGCAGGACGAAGACCACGACGCCAGCCCGGAAGTGGCCGCGCACTCCTCGAAGACGAGCGACTGGCTGCCCGGATTCGTCGACTACCTGTACTTCTCCGGGTCCGACTCCATGGCGTTCAGCCCGACGGATGTCATGCCCCTCACCCACCGCGCGAAGCTGCTGATGGGACTAGAGGCCTTCGCGGGCTTCGTGCTGCTGGCTCTGGTGATCGCGCGCGGCGTCAGCCTTCTCGGCTGACGGGGAGACTCAGACCCGCGCGGGGGCCAGGTCTTCGAGGGCGGCGCGATAGGCCGCGATCGAGCGAGCCTCGCCGGGGGCGGTGATGAAGGAGGCGCGGATGATGCGGTTCTGATCGATGAGGAAGGTGGCGCGGTTCGCGAACCCCTTCTCCTCGAGGAAGACTCCGTAGTCCTTCGCCACGTCGCCGTGCGGCCAGAAGTCGGCCACGAGCGTGAAGTCGTACCCCTCCTTCTCGGCCCAGGCGCGGAGCGTGGCCTTGGAGTCGACGGAGATGCCGATCAGCTCGACGTTCGCGTCTTTGAACAGGGAGATGTTGTCTTCGAGGGTGCACAGCTCGCTGGTGCACACTCCGGAGAAGGCGAGCGGGAAGAAGACGAGTGCAACGGGCTTCTTGCCCTGGAACTGACTCAGGCGGATGCGCTCACCGTACTGATTGGGGAGTTCGAAATCGGGGGCCAGAGTGTCGTTCTCCAAAGCCATGATGGCTTCCTTTCCACCGCCGGGGCGTCTCACCGGCAAAAGCGCCCCCATCTTAGCTCCGGTCCGGTGTTCCACCAAACGACGACGGCCCGCGGGCGCGCTGCGCTCCCGTTTAAACTCACTAGGCTGTTCTGTGGCGTTCCGCACCACATCCCGGCGCGGGCGTCCGACACGAAACGATCTGTAATCAACAGAAAGGTCGACGGTGACTGTCAACGACCAGGACCCTTACTCGGCGGGACACATCGATTCCGATCCCGACGAGACCGCCGAGTGGAACGAATCGCTCGACGCACTCGTCGAAGCCCGCGGCCACGGCCGAGCGCGCGACATCATGCTCAGCCTGCTGAAGCGATCGAAAGAACTCCACCTCGGCGTGCCGATGGTGCCGACGACCGACTACATCAACACCATCGCTCCCGAGAACGAGCCCGAGTTCCCGGGCGACGAGTCGCTCGAGCGCAAGTACCGTGCCTGGATCCGGTGGAACGCCGCGATGCTCGTGCACCGCGCCCAGCGCCCCGGCATCGCGGTCGGCGGACACATCTCGACCTACGCGTCGAGCGCCGCCCTCTACGAGGTGGGGTTCAACCACTTCTTCCGCGGCCAGGACCACCCGGGCGGCGGCGACCAGATCTTCATCCAGGGCCACGCCTCCCCCGGCACCTACGCCCGCGCCTACCTCGAGGGCCGTCTCGACGCCAACCAGCTCGACGGCTTCCGCCAGGAGAAGTCGCACGCCGGCGGTGGCCTCAGCTCCTACCCGCACCCGCGGCTCATGCCCGAGTTCTGGCAGTTCCCCACCGTCTCGATGGGTCTCGGCCCGATCAACGCGATCTACCAGGCCCAGCTCAACAAGTACCTCACCAACCGCGGCATCAAGGATGCGTCCGACCAGCAGGTCTGGGCCTTCCTCGGCGACGGCGAGATGGACGAGGTGGAGAGCCGCGGCCAACTGCAGGTGGCCGCGAACGACGGCCTCGACAACCTCAACTTCGTCATCAACTGCAACCTCCAGCGCCTCGACGGCCCGGTGCGTGGCAACGGCAAGATCATCCAGGAACTCGAGAGCTTCTTCCGCGGTGCCGGTTGGAACGTCATCAAGGTCATCTGGGGCCGCGAGTGGGACGACCTGCTCGCCCGCGACACCGACGGCGCACTCCTGAACCTCATGAACACGGTTCCGGACGGCGACTTCCAGACCTACAAGGCCGAGTCGGGCGCCTACGTGCGCGAGAACTTCTTCGGCCGCGACCCGCGCGCCCTCGAACTCGTCAAGGACTACTCCGACGACGACATCTGGAACCTCAAGCGCGGCGGTCACGACTACCGCAAGGTCTACGCGGCGTTCAAGGCGGCCAGCGAGCACAAGGGCCAGCCCACCGTCATCCTGGCGCACACGATCAAGGGCTACGGCCTGGGTCCGGCGTTCGAGGGTCGCAACGCGACCCACCAGATGAAGAAGATGACGCTCGACAACCTCAAGACCTTCCGCGACCAGATGCACATCCCGGTCACGGATGCGCAGCTCGAGGAGAACCCCTACCTCCCGCCGTACTACAAGCCGGCCGAGGGCGACGAGGCGATCGAGTACATGCATGAGCGTCGCCGCGCGCTCGGCGGCTACCTGCCCGAGCGCCGCACCAAGCACACCGCCATCACGCTGCCCGACGACTCGGCGTACCAGACCCTCAAGAAGGGCTCCGGTCACCAGGAGATCGCCACCACCATGGCTTTCGTGCGTCTACTGAAGGACCTCACCCGCTCGAAGGACTTCGGCAACCGTGTGGTGCCGATCATCCCCGACGAGGCGCGCACCTTCGGCATGGACGCCTTCTTCCCGTCGAACAAGATCTACAACCCCAAGGGCCAGACCTACACCTCGGTCGACCGGGAGCTCCTCCTGGCCTACAAGGAGAGCCCGCAGGGTCAGATCATCCACGTCGGCATCAACGAGGCCGGCGCACTGGCCTCGTTCACCGCGGTCGGAACGTCGTACTCGACGCAGGGCGAACCCCTCATCCCGATCTACGTGTTCTACTCGATGTTCGGCTTCCAGCGCACCGGCGACGCCCTGTGGGCGGCCGGCGACCAGATGGCGCGCGGCTTCGTGATCGGCGCCACCGCCGGTCGCACGACGCTCACCGGCGAGGGCCTCCAGCACGCCGACGGCCACTCCCTGCTGCTCGCCTCCACGAACCCGGCGGTCGTCAGCTACGACCCCGCGTACGGCTACGAGCTCAACCACATCGTGCGGGCCGGTCTCGACCGCATGTACGGCGGCACGCATCCCGACCCCAACGTCATGTTCTACCTCACGGTCTACAACGAGCCGCACGTGCAGCCGGCCGAGCCCGAGGGACTCGACGTCGAGGGCGTGGTGCGCGGCATCTACCGACTCAAGGGCGGCACGATCGAGGGCCCGAAGGCCCAGATCCTCTCCTCCGGCGTCGCGGTGCCGTGGGCGCTCGAGGCGCAGGAGCTGCTCGCGAACGACTGGGGCGTGTCGGCGGATGTCTGGTCGGTCACCTCGTGGACCGAGCTCCGCCGCGACGGCCTGAAGGCCGAGGAGCACAACTTCCTGCACCCGACCGAGGAGCGCCACGTGCCCTACCTCACCCGCAAGCTGCAGGATGCGCCCGGACCGTTCGTCGCGGTCACCGACTACATGCACGCGGTGTCGGACCAGATCCGCCAGTTCGTGCCCGGTGAATTCGCCACCCTCGGCGCCGACGACTTCGGCTTCTCCGACACGCGTCCGGCCGCTCGCCGCTACTTCAAGATCGACGGCCCGTCGGTCGTGGTGCGCGTGCTCGAGCAGCTCGCGGCGCGCGGCGAGGTCGACCAGAACGCTCCGAGCTGGGCGATCGAGAAGTACCGCCTCTACGACGTGACTGCCGGCACCTCCGGCACGGCGGGCGGCGAGAGCTGATCCGAGTCCGATGACGTTTCGATTGATCGCGGTCGGGGGTGAGGATGCCCAAGACTAAGGCCCAGACCCTGGCATGGCTCCGCACCATCTCCGGTGAGCTCTCGACCGCGACGATCAAGCGTCTCGACCAGACGCTGCCCTGGTACGGCGACATGCCGCCGGGGCGGCGTTCGGCCGTGGGCCTGGTGGCGCAGGCCGGCATCAAGTCGTTCATCCAGTGGTACGACGACCCCACCACCACGACGTGGATCGCCGCCGACGTCTTCGGCTCGGCGCCTCGCGAACTGCTCCGCTCGGTCAGCCTGCAGCAGACCCTCCAGCTGATCCGCGTAGTCGTGGAGGTGGTCGAAGAACGCGTGGCCGGAGCGGATGCGTCGCTCCGCGAAGCCATCCTGCTCTACTCCCGCGAGATCGCGTTCGCCGCCGCGGATGTCTACGCCCGCGCCGCCGAGGCCCGCGGCCTCTGGGACGCGCGGCTCGAAGCGCTCGTGGTCGACAGCATCCTGAGCGGTGAATACGACGACGAGCTGCCCAGCCGGATCGCGGCGCTCGGTTGGCACGGTCACGGCGAGGTCAGCGTGCTCGTGGGCACCACCCCTCGGCAGCTCGACGTGGACCAGCTGCGCCGCACCGCCCGTCACCTCAACGCCGACCTGCTGATCGGGGTGCAGGGCGGCCGGCTCGTGCTCGTGATCGGGCGCGCGCATCCGGTCAACGGCAACCCACTGGAGCAGGGCGTCGATGGATCGACGGATGTCTCGGCAGCGACATCCCCGTCCCCCCTGCCCGAGAACGGCGGCCTGCTCGACGATTCGCCGACGAACGGCACCGAACCGGTGCTCTCCTTCCTCGACATCGCGAAGCAGCTCGAACCGGGCTTCGGCCCGGGATACCTGGTGCTCGGACACGAGGTGCCGAGCCTCGTGGAGGCCTCCCGGAGCGCCAAGGCCGCCCTCGCCGGCTTCGCCGTGGCCCGCGCCTGGCGCAACGCCCCCCGGCCGATGCTCGCCGACGACCTGCTGCCCGAACGCGCGCTCGCCGGCGATCCGCTCGCCCGCTCGACCCTGGTCAACCGGGTCTATCGCCCGCTCCAGGACCAGTCGCCCGAGCTCATGACCACGCTCTGGTGCTACCTCGACAACGGGCGCTCGCTCGAAGCGACCGCCCGCGAGCTCTTCGTCCACCCGAACACCGTGCGCTATCGCCTGAAGCGCGTCACCCAGGTGATCGGCTGGGATGCCACGGGCGCCCGCGAGGCGCTGATCCTGCAGTCGGCACTCATCCTGGGCTCGATGAACGACCACGAACCGCCTGGGCAGCGACGCTGAGCGCTCGCTCTTGTCGAGCGTCGACAACGAATCGGACAATCTCTTGACTCTGCCCACCACAGCCATCGACCGAACTCTTGGGAGACTGAAGCAATGATCGTCGTCGTTTGTCCCGGGCAAGGCTCGCAGACCCCTGGCTTCCTCGAGCCGTGGATCGCCGACCCCGCGTACCGCACCACTCTCGAGGAGCTCGGCGAAGCCGCCGAGGTCGACCTCGTGACCCACGGCACCGTCAGCGACGCCGACACCATCCGCGACACCGCGGTGGCGCAGCCGCTCATCGTGGCGGCCGGCCTGCTCACCCTGAGCGCGCTCTTCGCCGACGGTCGCCGCGAGAAGATCGGCGGCATCGCGGGCCACTCGGTGGGCGAGATCACCGCAGCGGTGGGAGCCGACATCCTGAGCCCGGCGGAGGCGATGCTGTTCGTCGGCGAACGCGGTCGCGCGATGGCCGAGGCGGCGGCCATCACCGAGACCGGGATGAGCGCCGTCGTCGGAGGCGACGAGACCGAGCTGCTCGCCCTCTTCGACGAGGTGGGCGTGCTGCCCGCGAACTACAACGGCGGCGGCCAGATCGTGGTGGCCGGGCCGCCGGCCGCGCTGGCCCTGCTCGCCGAGCGCGCTCCTCGCGGCGTGCGCGTCATCCCCCTGCAGGTGGCCGGTGCCTTCCACACCCACTACATGGACTCTGCGGTGGCCCACTTGGCCGAGGTGGCTCAGACGCTCGAACCCGTCGACCCGACGCTCACCATCTGGACCAACAACGACGGTTCGGTGGTCGAGAGCGGTGATCGCTTCCTGGAGCTGCTGGTCGCCCAGGTCTCGTCGCCCGTGCGCTGGGACCGCGACATGGCGGCCTTCGCGGCCGCTGGGGTCACCGGCATCATCGAGGTCGCCCCGGCGGGCGCCCTCACCGGCCTCGCCAAGCGCGGCCTCAAGGGCGTGCCCGCGGTCGCGGTGAAGACCCCCGACGACCTCGCCGCCGCCTTCGACCTCATCGACCAGGCCGCCTGAGCGACCGTTCCCGACATCCCTACGCACGGAAGGCATCGCCGAAGCGCCATGACCCACGCCCCCTTGAAGCAGGCCACCGGCCCGCAGTTCACCCGCATCTACGCGATCGGCGCCGCCCGAGGAGACCTCTCGGTGCCGAACGACGACCTGGTGGGCCCGATCGACTCCTCCGACGAGTGGATCCGCCAGCGCACCGGCATCGTCGAGCGCAAGCGCGCCTCGCACGACGTCTTCGCGGTGGATCTGGCGGAGGCCGCGGCCAAGGAGGCCATCGAGGGCGCCGGCATCGTGCCCTCGCAGATCGGCGCCATCCTCGTCTCCACCATCAGCAACCCCGTGATCACGCCGTCGCTCGCCACCCAGGTGGCCGAGCGGATCGACGCACCGTTCGCGGCCGCCTACGACATCAGCGCGGCCTGTGCCGGGTACGCCTACGGCATCGGCCAGGCCGACTCGCTCATCCGCTCGGGCATGGCGGAGTACGTACTCGTGATCGGCGCCGAGAAGCTCTCCGAGTACGTCAGCCCCACCGATCGCTCCATCTCGTTCCTCCTCGGCGACGGCGCGGGGGCGGCGGTCGTGGGCCCCAGCGACTTCGCGGGGATCTCCCCCACCGTCTGGGGCTCGGATGCCACGAAGCGCGACGAGATCCACATGACCGGCACGAGCATCCAGTTCCGTGACCAGGAGACCGAGTGGCCGACGCTCTGGCAGAACGGCCAGGTCGTGTTCCGCTGGGCGGTGTGGGAGATGGTGAAGGTGGCCAAGCAGGCGCTCGAGGCGGCCGGCGTGACCGTCGACGACCTCGCCGCGTTCATCCCGCACCAGGCCAACATGCGCATCATCGACGAGTTCGCGAAGCAGCTCAAGCTGCCGGACACCGTCGCGATCGGCCGCGACATCGAGACCACCGGCAACACCTCGGCCGCCTCGATCCCCCTCGCCACCCACCGACTGCTGGCCGAGAACCCCTCGCTCTCGGGCGGGCTCGCCCTGCAGATCGGCTTCGGCGCGGGCCTCGTGTACGGCGCCCAGGTCGTGGTGCTGCCTTAGACATCCCTCTGGCCTGACTAAACTAAGTCTCGGTCAAACGACACCCCAAGGAGAGAACAATGGCATTGTCCACCGAAGAAGTACTGGCCGGACTGGCTGAGCTCATCAACGACGAGACCGGCATCGCGACCGACACTGTCGAGCTGGACAAGTCCTTCACCGACGACCTCGACATCGACTCCATCTCGATGATGACGATCGTCGTCAACGCCGAAGAGAAGTTCGACGTGAAGATCCCCGACGAAGAGGTCAAGAACCTCAAGACCGTCGGCGACGCGGTGACCTTCATCGTCGCAGCACAGGGCTAGCCCCACCTCACACGCGGCTGGTCGGCAGGATCGCGGCCCTAGCGCACCTGATCCTGTCGGCCGAACTGCGCCATCCCGGCGCGCACTGGACTGACCACCCACAGAAAGTTTTGCCATGAGCACCAAGAAGATCGTCGTCACCGGCATCGGGGCCACGAGCCCCCTGGGCGGCACCGCCGTCGACAGCTGGAAGAACCTGCTCGCCGGAGAGTCGGGCGCCACCACCCTCGAGCAGGAGTGGGTGGCCGGGCTCGAACTGCCGGTGACCTTCGCGGCTCAGGCTCGCGTTCCCGCGAGCGAGGTGCTCGAGCGCATCGAGACCAAGCGGCTCGACCCGGGCAGCCAGTTCGCGCTGATCGCGGCGCGAGAGGCCTGGGCGGATGCCGGCGCTCCCGACGTGGTGCCGGAGCGCTTCGGTGTCGACTGGGCCACCGGTATCGGCGGCGTCTGGACGCTGCTGGATGCGTGGGACACGCTGCGCGAGCGCGGCCCGCGTCGCGTGCTGCCGATGACGGTTCCGATGCTCATGCCCAACGGCCCCGCCGCGGCCATCGAGATGGCGCTCGGCGCCCGGGCGGGAGCCCGCACGGTGGTCTCGGCCTGCGCGTCGAGCACCGAGTCGATCGTGAACGCCTACGACCACCTGCAGGCCGGCTACGCCGACATCATCATCGCGGGCGGCTCCGAGGCGGCCATCCACCCGCTGCCGATCGCGTCGTTCGCGGCCATGCAGGCCCTCTCCAAGCGCAACGACGACCCGGCCACCGCCTCCCGTCCCTACGACCTCACCCGTGACGGCTTCGTGCTCGGCGAGGGCGGTGCGGCGCTCGTACTCGAGACCGAGGAGCACGCGCTCGCCCGTGGCGCCAAGATCTACGCCGAGCTGCTGGGCGGCGCCGTCACGAGCGACGCGTACCACATCACCGCTCCCGACCCCGAGGGATCGGCGGCGGCGCGCGCCATGATCGCGGCCGTGGCGAACTCGGGCTACTCGCTCGACGACGTGGCCCACATCAACGCGCACGCCACCTCGACGCCCGTCGGCGACATCGCCGAGTACAAGGCGCTGCTGCACGTGTTCGGCGATCGGCTGCACGACATCCCCGTCTCGGCCACGAAGGCCTCCACGGGCCACCTCCTGGGTGGCGCGGGCGGTATCGAGGCGATCTTCACGGTGCTGGCCCTGCACGACCGGCTGGCTCCGCCCACGATCAATCTCTCGGAGCAGGACCCGGAGATCCCCCTCGACGTGGTGCGCGAGCCGCGAGCCCTGCCCGCCGGTGACGTCGTGGCCATCTCGAACTCCTTCGGCTTCGGCGGGCACAACGCCGTCGTGGCGTTCAAGACGGCGTAGCACGCCCTCTCCGCGCCCGGCCGGCCGGAGGCCGGTCAGGCGCTCATTGCTCGCGCCGCCGCTTCTGCGGCGCGAGGCGACATGTTCGCGTGCGGTCGGAGGGCCCGGCCTGCGGTCGAGCCCTCCGGCCACGCGCTCACCTTGGGTCGACTAAGCACGGCCCGCAGCTTTCAATCGCGTGAGCAGTCCCTGGTTATCCCACCCCGCGGTGCAGGTAGATGACCGGAGACATGTCGGAGGCGTAGCGGAAGGGCTCGAGCTCGTCGTCCCAGGCCTGGCCGAGGGCGAGGCGGAGCTCGCGGTGCAGATCGAGGGCGTTGGTGCCCGCCGATTCCATGGCGTTGCGGATGCGGTCCTCGGGGATGACGGTGTTGCCCGCGTTGTCGACCTGGGCGTAGAAGATGCCGAGGTCGGGCGTGTGCATCCAGCGACCGCCGTCGGTGCCGTCACTCGCGTCCTCGGTGACCTCGTAGCGCAGGTGCTCCCAGCCGCGCAGCGCCGAGGCGATGGCCGCGCCGGTGCCGGGCGCGCCTTCCCAGAAGAAGTCCGCCCGCTGCGATCCGCGCAAGACCGGCTGGTCGATCCAGTCGAAGTTCACTGCACGACCGATAGCGCGACCTGCGGCCCACTCGATGTGGGGGCAGAGCGCGCGAGGAGCGGAGTGGACGTAGACCACCCCGCGAGCAACGGTTGCCGCCATTTTTCTCTCCATTCGTGAGGTACGTCTTCCCCAACGACCTGTGAACGGATTCGAACGGCTTATGCAGTTGTGTTCATAGTATGCCGGACGCGATTCCGGAATGACAACCGTGTGATCCGCGGTTCGTGAACTCCAGAACTATACTGAGCGAGTATTTCGAGGAGAGGGCGGCGGGATGTCGATTCGCGCGGGCATCCTCCTCGTGCTGTGCGAAGCCGACGCCTACGGCCTCCAGATCCACGGTGAGCTCGAGGAGCGCACGGATCGCCAGGGACGGATCAACGTCGGCCAGATCTACTCCACGCTCGACCGTTTGTCGACGGCCGGGCTGGTGCAGGCATCCGGATCGACCGACGACGGCCTCCCGCTCTACGGCATCACCCCGGAGGGGCGCAGCGCCGCCGCCGAATGGCTGGCCGACACGGATGTCGACTCCGCCTCGTCCTGGAGCGACCTCACCTTCAAGGTGCAGCTCGCCACCAGTCTGGGCGCCGACCCGGAAGCCCTGGTCGACGGCTACCGTCGGGCGTGGCGCCGCGCCCTCGACGGCGCTTCGGCCGATCCCTCCCCCGCGGGGCTGGCGCGCCGCCGGCTCGCCGACGCCGCCCTCGGCTGGCTGAGCGACCTCCAGGCCCTCCCCGGCGGCTTGGACGGCCTCCGGCGCCCGCTACGGAACGAGCGTCCCCGTCGGGGACGACGTCCGGCGCCGACGCCAGAGTGACGACGGCAGCAGCCGAGCACGGTACCGCTCCCGGGCCGGCGCCCGACGTTCGAGCGCGCTGATCAGGGCCACCAGATCGCTCCGGATGCGCTCCCGCGTCTCGGCATCCGCCGATCCCGGCGGCGCGTACTGCTCGTACTCCACCTGCCGACGCAGACGGTCGATCGCCGGCTCCGGCAGGTCGACGTCGTCGCGCAGACGCCGTTCGAGGTCGAACATGGTGTCGCCCGCCGACCGCTGCACCCGGTAGTCGTCGAGGGTGTCCTCGAACTCGGTCCAGGCGAGCGTGCCCGGGAGTTCATCGGTCGCCAGTCGGCGCAGGCGCGCCCGCCGCCGCGCCCAGCGCACGGTCCACGGTGCGATGACGATCACGAAGACCCCGCCCAGCACCGCCGCGAAGGTGGCCCAGCCGCGGATCTGACCCATCAGGACCTGCTCGGGCGTGAGCGATCCGAACGCGTTCTGCTGGTCGTCGCGCTGGGCATTCGGATCGGCGGTCGCCGTGCTGGTGCTCTGGTTCGACGCCGAGGAGCCTGCGCCGCCGGCCAGGGCGTAGTCGGGCAGGCTGTAGTCGGGAGGTGTGATGTCCAGACCCGGTGTGGGCTCGAAGGGCAGCCAGCCGATGCCGTCGAAGTAGAGCTCCGGCCAGGCGTGCAGCTGGTCGGTGAAGACCTCGAACCCCGCCCGGCCGCCCTCCCCGACGCTGTCGGCGGACTGACCCGGGGCGTATCCCACCGCGATGCGCGACGGGATGCCGAGCGTGCGCGCCATGACCGCCATCGCGGCAGCGAAGTGCACGCAGTAGCCCTCTTTCGCGTCCAGGAACGCGGCGATCATCTGGGCATTGTCACCGTCGTATCCGCCGGACACCGGAGCCGCCAGCGAGTACCGGAACACACCGGAGCGGAAGTACTCCTGCAGCGCCACGGCCCGGTCGTAGTTGTTCGCGGCCCCACTCGCCACCTCGGCGGCCGTGGACGAGATGACCTCCGGCAGGTCGTTCGGCAGAGCGAGGTAGTCGCGGACGGCATCCGGCACAATGGCACCGGCCGCGGCCAGTTGCTCGGCGGTCGGGTTCACCGCGAGGCCCGTGACCTGGTAGTTCTGCCCTCGGGTGTCGCCCTGCAGGTCGGTCACCGTGAACGACGTCGGCGTCAGGAGCCAGGTGCCCGAGAGCTGATCGACCCGCTTGGTGGGATACGGCAGGGGCAGCCAGTCGCTTCGCAGCGAGGCGATCGACACCGTGGTCGACACCTCCTCGATCGGCACGTCGGCCGCGAGCCCCGGCGGAGTGCCGAAGTCCTGCCCGTCGTAGCCGACGGCGTTGAGAGGCAGCTCGGGCTGCCAGGTACCCCCGGAGAAGTCGCCGAGGTTCACCATCTTCAGATACAGGCCCTCGGTGGAGGTGGTGGTGTAGGTGAGCGAGAGCACCGGATCGCTGCGCCGCAGGTCCCGGCCGAGCTGGATCGTGGGGTCGATCCCCGTCGCATACACCGAGGGGAAGCGGTTGCCCGAGCCGTCATCGGCCAGGGATTCCGCGGTGAGACCGGGCGTCACGGCCGGCAGCACGATCATCGTGGCGACCGCGCCCGCCGCGATCCCGAAAGCGAGCGCCGGGTTGCGGCCACCCTTCACGCTGGGTCGCGTCTTGAGCCGCGGTGGTCCTGTGCCGATGCGGGAACTGCACCAGATCACGGCCAGGAACGCCGCCGCGGTCAGCACGTACACGGCGAGATTGGGCTCGGTCTTCCTCACGAGCGGCGCGATGGCGAGCACCGCCAGAGGTCCGATGCCACTCAGCACGGGGGTGCGGAGCCCGGTGGCGAGCTCGTCGGTGATGACGGCGATCAGTCCCACCGACATCACGATCAGCTGGGTGATGGCACCGTCGGCGACCGCGGGCACCTCCTGCTGCGCGATCGAGAGTCGGGCGTCGGCGAGGTCGCCGGAGATGTCGGTGAGCGTCGAGAGGGTGGGCAGGAGGAACCACAGGGTCGATCCGGCGTAGAGCACCACCACCAGGCCGCCCCAGACGATCGCGGTGACCGCCACCACCGTGACCTCCGGCACTCCACGTGCCCGTAGCGTGGCGGCGACACCGAGCAGCAGCACCACCATCGCCATGGTGGCGAACCACCAGTCGAAGCCCTGCAGCAGCGGCGTGAGCCCGATCAGCGCTGCCCCGATCGCCGCGGCGACCGCGAGCGTGCTCTTCCACGCGCCGGTCTTCTCCTCCCGGCGCTGCTGAGCCGCACTACGGCGGCGCGAGGCGCTCATCCGATCCCCCGCGCGTCGCCCAGCGCCTTCCAGAGCGACGGCAGATCGTCGTGGGCGCCGCACTCGAGCACCGACCAGCCGGCGGCCCGCAGCTCCGTGGCGACGGTACGGTCGCTACCGAGTCCCGCTCGGCCGGCGGCGGTGTCGCCGCCGACGACGAACGCGATCGGGTGCGACGACATGGCCGCGAGCTCCCGGATGCGCCCGGCCGCCCCCGGCGCGGACGACACGATCGCGAACACGGGCGGCGCATCCGGGCTCGTCAGCGCGGCGGCCTCGACCGCCTCGCGGAAGTCGAGCGGATCGTGCAGCGCGTCGCGGGTGGCGAAGGCGAGATCGCGCACGGCCCGCGAGGCCCCGTGGGGTGCCGTGAAGACCTCATCGTCGTCGGAGACGCGGCCGGGGGCATGTCCGACGAGGCGCACACCATAACCTTCGTTCATGAGGTGCACCGCGACCGATCCGACCGCGCTGACCGCCCACTCGAACGCCGGATCAGCGTCGTCGTCGGAGCCGGACTTCCAGCGCACGGTGGAGTCGCGCACGAAGGAGTGCGCGTCGAGCACGATTACGGCGTCCTGGTCGTTGCGCTGGTCGTCCTGCCGCACCATGAGTTCGCCGTGCTTGGCCGTGGCGGGCCAGTGCACCCGGCGCATGGAGTCACCTGGCAGGTACTTGCGCGCGATCACGTCCTGCTCCCCCGCCCCCACGAGGCGGCGGGA
Source organism: Herbiconiux sp. UC225_62 (assembly GCF_042694625.1). GTDB lineage: Bacteria > Actinomycetota > Actinomycetes > Actinomycetales > Microbacteriaceae > Herbiconiux. Next base: position 4,012,603 of record NZ_CP170551.1, read on the forward strand.
CACCTGCTCCGCGCCGTCGCCGGTGGAGAGCCGGAGGTCGATGCGGGCCAGGTCGTAGACCGTCGGCGTCACCAGCACCGTGTCGGTGCCGCCGAACCGCACCCTCCGGATGGCGCACCCGAACGGATCGGTGAGGGTCACTTCGAAGGGCCCGATCTGATGCGCCCCTCGGTACGAGGTGTCGAGCCGGTAGCGCAGCTGATGCAACGCCGGCTCGTCGAGGGTGGAGGAGGTGTATCCGGGCAGCGCGGGCAGGGGGGCCGGATCGCTCGACTGCAGCGGCGCCTCCGCCTTCTCCACCCACACCGCCGCCGGGCTGCGGAGGCTGCCCCAGTTCTGCACGAAGATCGTGGCCGTCACCGTCTGCCCCACGGAGCCAGATTCGGGCGAGAACCGGCGCCGCACCTTCAACGCGACCCGGCGCAGCGCCACCCAGGCGAGCGAGAACACCGGCACGGCCAACAGGAAGCACGCCAGGTAGGCGATCTCCTGGCGCCGGAACACCTGTGTGAGCACGAACGCCACGATCGCGGCCGCGACCAGCCCCCAGCCGCGCACCGTCAGGCGCGGGAGGGTGCTGGTGGAGCGCGGACGGGACATCGCTCAGACCGAGCGTGAGCGGTTCAGCGGCACTGGGGTCGACGCCACGATCGCCCGCAAGGCGTCGGCGATGGCCTGGGACCCCCCGCCCCGGCTGTCGCTCGCGGCCCGCCGCGTGGCGACGATCCGGTGGGCGAGCACCGGGACGACGAGCTCGTTCACGTCGTCGGGCACCACGAACTCCCGGCCGTTCAGCGCGGCAAGCACCTTCGCCGCGCGCACGAGGTGCAGCGTGCCGCGCGGGCTCGCGCCCAACCGGAACTCGGGGTGCACGCGGGTGGCCTGCACGATCGACACCACGTACGACTCCACCGCACGACTGACGTACACCGAGCGGGCGGTCTCGATCATGGCGTGCAGCTGCTGCTTGTCGACCACGGCTTTCAGCTTGTCGAGGGGGCTCGCCAGCTCGCGCTGGTGCAGCATGGAGAGCTCGGCCGCGGCATCCGGGTACCCCATCGAGATGCGGGCCATAAAGCGGTCGCGCTGGGCCTCGGGCAGGGCGTAGGTGCCCTCCATCTCGATCGGGTTCTGCGTGGCCACCACGATGAACGGCCGGTCGAGCGGATGCGTCGTGCCGTCGAGCGACACCTGCCCCTCCTCCATGCACTCGAGCAGGGCCGACTGCGTCTTGGGCGAGGCGCGGTTGATCTCGTCGGCGATGACGATGTTCGCGAAGACGGCGCCGCGCTTGAACTCGAAGGCGTGGTCGACCTGGTTGTAGATCGAGACGCCCGTGACATCGGAGGGCAGCAGGTCGGGAGTGAACTGGATGCGGGCGACGGAGCATCCGACGCTCGTCGCCAGCGCCTTCGCCAGCGTCGTCTTGCCGACTCCCGGCACGTCTTCGACCAGCAGGTGCCCTTCGGCCACCAGCACGATCAGGGCGAGGGTGGCCGCCTCGGTCTTGCCGTCGATCACGCTCTCCAGGTTTGCCATGATGGCGCCGGCGAACTCGTCGAACTCGGCCAGCGTCAGCGGGGCGTTCGAACCGGGAGCGTTCTGCGGGTCGCTCACGGCGGATGCGGTGGATTCGGGGGTCATGGACGGTGCTCCCATCGGATGGCGAGGAGGAAGATGGTGCCGATCAGGGTCGCCAACCCGATCGCGACCAGCCAGGGTGCCAGCTGGGCGAGGACGACTCCGACGATGTAATCGGGCGTCGGTCCGTACGACGAACTGCTGAAGCGCACCATCGCGTTGGTGACTCCGACCACGCCGAACACGAGGAGACCCGCCCCGATCGCCCAGAGGGCGATCACGAAGCGGTCGACGAGCGGCCGGGCTCTCGGGGCGGGTGACCCCTCGAGCGGACCCGTGAGAGGCTCCGACTCGACACCTCGGCCGACCTCGGCGAAGCCGATGCCGATCGAGTCGTCGAACCCGGGCTGGAAGGCGGCGTCGAACCGGGAGTCGAACTCCCTGTCATCGGTCGTCTCGCGCACGTCGCTCCTTGTGGATCCACGGCTCTCGCCGTCGTTCCCACGATAGGCTCACACACCGACATTTGCGATAGCCCTGAAAGGCGGCGCTCGATGGTGAGGTTCGTGCTGCTTCCCGGCGCGGGAAGTGATTCCTGGTTCTGGCACCGCCTGATGCCACTGCTCGAGGCGGCTGGGCACGAGGTACTGGCCGTCGATCTGCCCTGGGCCGACGAGCGGGCAGGACTGGCCGAGTACACCGAGCTGGTGGTCGACGCGATCGCGGCCGTCGAAGCGGATGCGCCGCCGCGGCCGGTCGTGCTGGTGGCCCAGTCGATGGGCGCGTTCGTCGCCGTGATGGTCTGCGAGCGGATACCCGTGGCCGAACTCGTGCTCGTGGCGCCGATGATCCCGGCGCCCGGCGAGACCCCCGGCGAGTGGTGGGAGAACACGGGTCAGGGAGACGCGATGCGCACTTACGCCGTCGAGCAGGGCCGCGATCCGGATGCGGGCTTCGACGCCGACGTCGTCTTCCTGCACGACCTCCCGCCCGCACTCGTCGCGGAGAGCGCCGAGCACGAAGGCGAAGGTCCCGCCGACGCGCCCTTCTCGTCGGTCTGGCAGGCGGAGACCTGGCCGGATGTGCCCACGCGTGTGATCGCGGGCCGCTACGATCGCCTGTTCCCGCTCGAGTTCGTGCGCCGGATCGCGCGGGAACGCCTCGGCCTCGAGCCCGCGGTCATCGACACCGGACACCTCACCGCACTCGTGCGCCCCGGTCAACTCGCCGACCTGCTGCTCGCGCGCTGATCGAGGCGAAGCCGGCGGTCGCGGCACCGAGGAGGAGTACCAGGGCACCCAGGGTGAGCGTAGGGGCCGGGAGGGCGCCGGTCGCGGCGAGTGTGCCCGTGCCGCCCGATCCGCTGCCGGGCGACGTCGTGCCGGGCCCGGCGGGAGCGGCTGCGGCCACAGTGATGGTCACCGTGGTGACGCTCTGCGTCGCGGGCAGCTTGGTGAGATCGACCTCGAGATACTCCCCCTGGTCCTGCGTGCCGTCGGCGTTGATCTTCGGGTCGAGCACGAAGGGGTTCGCAGCACCGGCGACCGTGCCCTTCAAGCCGAAGTCGCTGTCGTTGGAGATGAAGAGCTTGCTGCCGCCGTCGATCGGGAAGACCCCTTCGACCTTGTCGTGTCCGAAGAAGGTGCCTTCGGGACTCAGGTCGGCCAGCGTCTCGGTGAGATTCAGGTAGTCCGACTTCGCGCCCGGTGTGATGCCGCGAGCGGTCAGGGCCGCTTGCGCCGCCTCCGTCGTCACCGCGCCGACGAAGCTCTCGAGCGTCTTGCCGCCCTGGTCGTCGAGACGCAGGCCGCCGTTCGCGGGGTCGTACGTGGAGTCGGCCAGGGTCGAGGCGGGTCCGACATCCGTCGCGCCGCTGATGTCGACGTGGTAGATGAGCTTGCGGTTCGGCGCCGGCGGCAGGTTGCCGTCGCGCTCGAGCACGAGGAACTCGGTGGACGAGAGCGCGGTGATCTCGCTCGACGCGTCGGCCGTGGTGGACGGATCGGTCGTGAGGTAGAGGTATTCGTGCACCGAGTGGTCGACCAGGCTCACCGTGACGATGCGCGTCGCGGGCACCTTCTTCGCGCTCACCCCGGCGAGATCGGGCTGCTTCAGCGCGCTCTGCATGAGACCGACGAGCGTGGTGCCGTCCGGGGTGATGGTGAGGCCCTCCATGCCCTGATTCGCCGTGCGGTTCTTCAACTCGGCCGGCAGGGTGCCGTCGAAGGGCGAGAACTGGTCGATCCGCTTCCCGTTCGCGTCGAAGTGGGCGATGTAGGGGCCGTATTCGTCGGAGACGTAGAAGGTTCCGTCGGGCATGGCGACGAGGCCCTCGGAGTCGAAGCCGTAGGGCGAGGCGGGCAGCGGGTTGCCGTCGAGGTCGACGATGGTCTCACCGGTGGTCGCCTCGGTGCTGACCTGTCCGTTCAGAGGCGTGCCGTCGGCATCCTTCAGCGGGATGTCGCGCACCAGCGTCGCTGTGCCGCCCACGAGCTCGAACTCGCCGATCGCGGGTGTGAAGGAGGGGATCGGCTCCACCTTCACCCCGCCGGCACCGTCGATGTTCGGACCCCGGTCGGTGAGGCCGTAGACGAAGCCGGGCTTGCCGGGCACTGCGACCACCGAGGACCCGTAGCCGTTGCCGGTGACCGGCACCCCGCCGAACACGCCGAGGTCGGCGCCGTCGGTCTCGTAGAGTCTCACGGCGTCGGAGCTGGAGACGGTGAAGCTGTCGGTTCCGGTGAACCCCGCCGCGGGCGTGTACCGGTAGTCGCCGTTCGGGCCGATCCGGAGGACGCCGTGGGCGGGGTCGCTGTGGCTGATCACGGCGCGGTCGTAGTCGGCGTTGCCGCCGAACGCGTTGGCGTCGAGCGCGCCGCCGGGAGCGACGGATGCCGCACTGCCGGTGGGCGCTGCGTCGCCCGGCGCGGGCGTCGTCGCCGCCAGTGCGGGCTGCGTGCCGAGCAGGCACACGCCCGCGAGCACGCCCACGGTGGCGATGGCCGCCGGGGCGACACGGATTCGTCTGGTCACGTCGTTCTCCTCTGTCGACGTCACGCTAAGGCGACGAGGAGGACGAGAGATTGCCACCTGGTAAACAAAGAGCAATGACCGGGCCAGGCACGCGCGTTCGTGGAGGTGCGGCCGTCGAGGACTCATCCAGCAGGAATCGAGAAGCCCGAGTGCCGCCCGGTCTCTAGCATGGGAGACCAGCCAACGGATCGCGTACGAAGGAGAAACCGATGACCGAGACCACGACCTCCGGCGAGAAGTACGACGGATTCACCGCAGAGGAACGGGAGGCGATGAAGGAGCGCGCCAAGGAGCTGAAGACGGCCGCCCGACGACCCGCGCGCTCGAAGAAGGTCGACGGATTGACCGACCTGCTCGAGAAGATCGCCGAGATGCCCGCCGAGGATCGCGCCATCGCCGAGCGGGTGCACGCCGTCATCATGGCGAGTGGCCCCGACCTCGAGCCGCGCACCTGGTACGGACAGCCCGCCTACGCGAAGGACGGCCAGGTGGTGTGCTTCTTCCAGAGCGCCTCGAAGTTCAAGACCCGCTACTCGACGCTCGGCTTCAACGAGGCGGCGAAACTCGACGACGGCCCGATGTGGCCCACGGCGTTCGCCCTCCTGGACGTCACCCCCGCGGTGGAGAAGCAGATCGCCGCCCTGGTCGAGAAGGCGCTGGGCTGATCGACCGGTCGTCGGGGACCGTCACGAGGAATGCCGACGGCAGGAAATCCGTTGTCCGCTGCAACCGTGGGCCCTCTGGAAGGAAGTACGACGTCATGACGGACACGCTGCCGCAATCCACCCGGCCGAATACCGCCGACCTCCTCGAGGCGTGCGACGAGGGGCCGGCCAGCAGCGAGTTCGTTCGCGATCTGGTCAGCCGGGTCGGGGACAAGTGGTCGGTCGCGACCCTGTCGACCTTGGCGCGCGGGCCCCTGCGCTTCACCGAGCTGCAGCACGCGATCCCGGGCATCTCGCATCGGATGCTCTCGGTCACCCTGCAAGCGCTCGTCCGGGACGGGCTCGTCGACCGTGCGGCGTTCGCCGAGGTCCCGCCCCGCGTGGAGTATTCACTGGCGCCGCTCGGCGACACCCTCCTCGGGCCGATCCGGGCGCTCGTGGTGTGGGCGAACGAGCACAGCGCGGACGTCGAGCGCACACGTCGTGACAGCGTCCGCCCCGGCGCTCACCAGGCGGTCGCGCCGCCGTCCACCGCGTAGTTGGCGCCCGTGATGTAGGAGGCGCGATCAGAGGCCAGGAACGCCGCCAGCTCCACGATCTCCTCCGGCCGGGCGAACCGCTTCAGCAGTGTCTTGCTCGTGATGGCGTCGCGCGCGACCTGGTCGTCGCCGAGGTCCCGATCGCTGGCGGGGGTCAGCACCGGGCCGGGGCTGATGGCGACCGCGCGGATGCCGTGGGGCGCGCCTTCGAGGGCCATCTGCCGGGTCATCCCGATCACCCCGGCGTTGGCCGCGGTGTGCCCCACCATCGGAGGGAACTCGCCCGCGATCATCCCCGCCTCCGACGCCACGTTGAGGATCACTCCTCCCCCACGCGCGATCAGATGACGCCAGGCGTACTTCGAGACGAAGAACGGGATGTCCAGTTCCCCGGCGATGGTCTTGCGCCAGTGCTGCACCGAGAAGTCGGACATCGGCCCGAAATATTGGATGGCGGCGTTGTTGTAGACGACGTCCAGGCCGCCGAACGCGTCCGCGGCGCGATCGACGAGCGTCTCGGCCTGTTCCGGGTCGGTCAGGTCGATCGGCGCGATGCCGACGATCTCACCGCCCGCACGCCGCACCAGGTCGATCGTCTCGTCGTTGGCGGCCGCATCGATGTCCGAACCGATGACCTTGGCGCCTTCGCGCGCGAAGACGCCGGCGGCGACGCGACCCTGACCACCGCCGGTTCCGGTGATGAGAACGATCTTTCCGTCGAGGATGCCCATGGGAATTTCTCCTTGCTCGTGCTGTGGCGACACGCCCGGTACGGGCGGATCACCAGTGCACAACGAGCTGAGAACAGCTGTATTCCAGGGCGTCCATACGCACTATTTCCTGCGTATGACACGCACGACGGAGTAACCGACGACGTAGGGCGGACGGGACTTGAACCCGTGACCGACGGATTATGAGTCCGCTGCTCTAACCAGCTGAGCTACCGCCCCGCGCGTGCCCGCTCGCTGGGGGCGAGCACGGGAACGCCAGACCACGATACCGCGGCGCGCGCTCCCGTCGGTTCAAGCCCGCTTCTCGGCGGGTTCGTCGACGTCGGTCTCGGCGGTCTTCGGCAGCACGACCACGGGGGCGGTCACCGGCTCACCGCGGTAGAGGTGCTCGAAGGTGGTGAGGGTGCGCTGGATGTCGTGCGCCGCCACGATCGAGAGCGACTCGCGCTTCATGACGTCGAGTTCGTCCTGCGGGAGGCGCAGGATCTGCTCCAGACGATCCGCCAGCTGCTGGGCGTTGCCGGGCTCGAACAGGAAGCCGTTCTTGCCGTCGTGCACGAGGTGCGGCAGGGCCATCGCGTCGGCCGCGACCACGGGCAGGCCACTGGCCATGGCCTCCATCGTGGCGATGCTCTGCAGCTCCGCGATCGAGGGCATCGCGAAGATCGTCGCGCGTGTGTACGCCTTCCGCAGCTCCTCTTCGGTGACGTACCCGGTGAACGTCGCGCGATCGCCGAGCCCCAGCTGGTTCGCCATGTTCTGGAGGTTGCGCAGCTGGTCGCCGCCACCGACGATCTCGATCTTCGTGTCGAGATCGGCCGGCAGCAGCTGGATCGCCTTCAGCAGCACGTCGATCTGTTTCTCGCCCGCCACCCGGCCGACGAACAGGATGCGGTTCTCCTTGCGCGGCGTGAAGTCGGGCACGTAGTTGTCGACGTTGATGCCGCAGGAGATCGCGTAGACGTTGTCGATACCGGTGGCCTTCTCGAAGAAGTCGGCGGCCCGGCGGGTGGGTGCGGTGACGGCATCCGCTCGACTGAACGACCGGCGCGCGGCGGCCCAGGCCAGCCCGATCGCCCAGTTCTGGAGGAATTTGGGGATGATCACCGTGAAGGCGAGCAAGTTCTCGGGCATCACGTGGTTCGTGCCCACGATGCGGATGCCGCGCTTCTTCGCCTCGGTGGAGACGCCGCGCCCCACGATGATGTGCGACTGGAAGTGCACGACGTCGGGCTTCACCTCGTCGATGATCTTCGCGCTGTTCTGCTTGATGCGCCAGGGCAGGGCGAAGGTGAGCCAGTCGTGCGGGTACCAGCGCCAGCTGTAGAGGCGGTGCACCGTGATCTTCTGGCCGTCGTAGACCTCGGTGTGGGCGCCGATAGGCAGCTTCGCCGAAGGGGCGACGACGTGCACGTCATGACCGCGCGAGGCGAGGCCGGAAGCGAGGTGCTCGGCGAAGCGAGCCGACCCGTTCACGTCGGGCGAGAAGGTGTCGGCGCCGATCAGGATCCGAAGAGGCCGGCTCGTCGTGCCGGGCGCGTCAGGCGCATCCGTGCGCGTGTGCGGATCTCGGAAGTCTGTCAAACCGTGTCTCTCTTGCTCGGGTTCCGGGGGCGTCGCTCGTGGCTCGGCGTCTCGGGGGCTGTGAAAGAACTTACCCTAGCGCTGGGCCTGAGGGTGGTAGCGCGCCAGGCCGAACACTCCCAGGATCGCCACCAGTCCGAAGGCGAGGAACGCGAAGTTCGCCCAGAGCGGTGCCTGAGACGCCTCGCCGAGCACGATGATGCCGATCGCGACCGCCACCAGCGGGTCGATCACGGTGAGTCCCGCGATGACGAGATCGGGCGGCCCGGAGGCGTAGGCGTTCTGCACGAAGTAGCCGCCGAGCGCCGCTGCGGCCAGCAAGCCCGCCAGCGCCAGCACGGTGAGCCACTCGAAGTGCGCCTGGAAGATCCGGCTGATGACCACCTTGGCGAGCGTCGCCACGAAGCCGTAGAGCACACCGGCCCCGACGATGTAGGCGATGGCCTTGAAGCGCTTGCGTAGGAACACGAAGGTCGCCGCGAACAGCAGCAGCACGATCGCCAGCACGATCAGGATGATGATGAGGTCGGTCGTGGTGACCGGCTTGTCAACCGCGGTGAAGGCCGCCACGAGCACGAACAGACCCACGCCGCCCACGCAGAGCACGATGGAGATGATGGAGCTGCGGTTGAGCTTCACATGACTGATCCGCGAGTTCAGGATGGCCGTGATCACGAGCGCCACCGCGCCGAGCGGCTGCACCACGATGATCGGCGAGAAGCCGAGGCTGGTGAGCTGGAAGACGATGGCGAGCCCGAGCATCAGGGTGCCGATGACCCACGACGGCCGGCTGAGCAACGCCATCAGCTGGCGGACACTCAGCCCCTTGTCGGCGTCGTGGGTGTTCGCCTCGACTTTGGTGACACCACGGTGCTGGAACTGCGCGCCCAGGCTGAGGAAGATCGCGCCGACGAGGGCGATCGGGATGCCGATGAACTGCTTCGGGTCGAGCGCGATCTGGTCGCTGAGCTCGAACAGTTCAGGAGGCACTCATCGACAGTACCCCGGAAGCCCCGCCGTTAGGCTTAGCGAATGGCCGTTCTCCCGATTCGGATCTCCGGAGATCCTGTTCTGCACTCCCCCGCCTCCCCGGTCACCACGATCGACGACGAGCTGCGTCGCCTGGTCGCCGACATGTTCGAGACGATGGATGCCGCTCCCGGTGTCGGCCTCGCCGGACCGCAGGTGGGCGTGCCGCTGCGGCTGTTCGTCTACAGCTGGACCGACGATCAGGACGTGCCGTACCGCGGGGTCGCGATCAACCCCGAGCTCTTCATCACCCCCACCTCGATCGAGCCCGCCGACCCCGACACCGAGTCGGAGGGCTGCCTCTCCTTCCCCGGTCCGCGCTTCCCGCTGGTGCGCGGTGCGGCGACGATCCTGCGGGCCACCGATCTCGACGGCTCCGCCTACCAGATCGAGGCGAGCGGATGGCTGGCCCGCATCTTCCAGCACGAGTTCGACCACCTCGACGGCGTGCTCTACATCGACCGGCTCGACAAGGCCTACGCCAAAGCCGTGACGAAGGTCACCCGCAAGAAGGGCTGGGGCGTGGAGGGCAACGCGTGGCTGCCCGGGGTCGACGACCTCGACGCCTAGCCGCGGCATCCTCATCCGTCATCCGGATGCCGCAGCCTCCGACGGCTAGGTGAGCAGGCGGATGAGGGCGGCCACCGCCGCCGCCGCGATCACCACGACGACGAACGGCACGCGGAGTGCGTAGAGACCCGCCGCGACGAGAACGGCCGGCAGTCGGGCATCCACCTGGATGGACTCTCCCGCCCCGAGCGTCTGCACGGCGATCAGCGCGGCCAGCAGGGCGACGGTCATGAGGTTCGCGATGCGGGCGACGGTCGGATGCTCGAAGGCGCGTGGCGGGATGAGGTAGCCCGCCACCTTGAGGGCCAGGCAGATGATCGAGGCCAGGATGACGATGTTCCAGCTGCTCACGCGGCATCCTCTCCCGACCGCGCTGCGCTCGTGCGGCCCAGCAAATTGAACCCGCCGACCACGATGGCGACGACGGCCGCCACCAGCACCGGCAGGCCGGGGGTGAGGAACGGTGTGAGCAGCGCCGCGACGAAGGCGGCGCCCACCGCGACGGCCTGCGTCTGCCGCTCTTTGAGCCGGGGCCAGAGCAGGCCGAGGAAGGCGGCCGCGGCCGCCGCATCCAAGCCGTAGGCGCTGACGTCACCCAGGAGGTCGCCGATGAGCGCGCCGACGAGGGTGGTGAGGTTCCAACCGAGGTAGATCAGGATGCCGGTGGCCCAGAATCCCACCCGTTGCGCCGCCGGGGTGCGCTGGGCCGTGGAGACGGCGACCGACTCGTCGATCGTCAGCTGGGCGGCGGCGGCCCGCTTGAAGAAGCCTGGGCCGATGACGGGCGACATCCGGATCGAGTAGAAGACGTTGCGCGTGCCGAGGAGGGCCGCGCTCGTGACGGCCGCGGGGCCGGCCGCCAGACCTCCGGAGGCCAGCACGCCGATGAGGGCGAATTGCGAGCCGCCGGTGAACATGACGAGGCTGAGGAAACAGGTCTGCCAGATGTCGAGGCCGGAGAGCGTGGCGAGGGCTCCGAAGGAGATGCCGTAGGCGGCCGTGGCCAACCCGACGGCCAGGGCGGCCCGGATGGCAGCCGTCTCGTCAGGGGTTCTCGAGGACGCGCGGGGCATCATCCGATGATGGCAGAGCCCATCTGAAACTGGGAAAACAACCCCCTTTTCACGACGATCCGGTCGGCGTACATTCGATCTCGGGGAACAGGGAAAGTAGGCGGTCGATGCCGATTGAACACGAGTACAGTCGCGTGATCCACCACAGTGGACGCAGCTTCTTCGCCACGACCACGATGACCGACATCTTCATCGCGCACGCTCGCGACACCGCCGAGCGCGGCGACACCGAGCTGGTGCCGCTCCTCCACAAAGGCGGAGTGGAGCTGCTGCTGATCGGCCCGCTGACGCGGGTCGCCGTCACGGAGATCGAAGTGGGCACGGCGAGCGAGAAAACGCCGATGCAGCCCGCCGCGGGCCGCTCGCCCGCCCCCGCGACCGCGCCTGCCGTACGCCATCGCGTCGCCGGCTGATCTCGCGCCCGGGCAAGAAGTCTGCTTCTGCGCCTGGGCAAGAAGAAAGGCCCCGCGGGTGGAGCCGCGAGGCCTTCGCTCCCCGACTTGGACTCGAACCAAGAACCTGCCGGTTAACAGCCGGCTGCTCTGCCAATTGAGCTATCGAGGAATGTCGCTGAAACAGCTTCAATACAATATCACTGATTCGGCGGCGGTTTTGACCACTCAGTATCCCGCCGCGGGGTCGACCCGGCCGGCGAAGTCACCGTCGCCGAGCAGGGCGCGTACGTTGTGCCGCACCCGCGCGGCGAGCAGCGGAGCCGTCATCTCGGGCGTGTCCGCGGTGTGCGGCGTGATGATCGCGTGCGGTTCCGACCAGAGCGGATGTCCGTCGTGCAGCGGCTCCGGATCGGTCACGTCGAGCCCGGCGCCGGCGATCTCTCCGGCGGCCAGCGCGGCGACCAGGGCATCCGTGTCGACCAGACCTCCGCGGGCGATGTTCACGAGGTAGGCCGTGCGCTTCATCCGTTCGAACTGGGCGGCTCCGAGCAGCTTCTCGGTGCCCGTGGTGAGGGCCGCGGCCACCACCACGACGTCGGCCTCCGCGAGCACCTCGTCGAGGCGGTCGGTCGTCACGGTGCGACCCGCCGCGGCCACGGCCCGGTCGGAGCGGCGCACCACGGTCGACTCCACACCGAAGGGCTCCAACAAGCGCAACAGCTCGAGCGCAATGCCGCCGGCGCCGATGACGACGACGTGGAGTCCGTACAGCGACCAACCCGTCTTCTCGCCCCAGGTGGTGGCGTGGATGCGGTCGGGCAGGTCGCGGAGGAGCGCCAGGGTCAGCATCAGGGCGTGCTCGGCCACGGGCTGGGCGAAGGCGCCCTTGGCGCTGGTCCAGACGAGGTCGGGGCGGTCGTGCGTGCGGATCACGTCGGCGAAGGCGTCCACGCCCGCCCACGGGAGCTGCACCCACTGCACTTGCGGGTTCGCCTCGAGGGCGCGCGCGAAGTCGTCGGCACCGTCGGACGTCAGCCAGACGATCCCGCGCGTGTCGGCGCCCAGGGGCTCGACCGTGCCGCCGGCGTCCTCGATCGCCTGCACGAAGATCGGCTCCGCGACTGGCAGCACCGCGACCGGACCGGGCTTCGGCCGTTCAGCGGCGGGGAGAGGCTCCGCGGGCACCGCCAGCACTTCGCGGTGGCGGCTCGTGTAGGTGGGGCGGGGCATCAGGGGTGCTCCTCGTCGGCCGGCGCGGCGCCCTCGCCGCGTGGTCCGCTGTCGTCCTCGTCGTCGTAGCCCTCTTCGTCTTCGTCCTCGTCCTCGTCGAAGTCGTCGTCGATGTCGCCGCTGTAGGTCTCGCGGGCGAGCCCGGCGACGTAGGGGTGGCGCGGGTCGGCGAGCACCTCGTCGATCGCGCCGAGCCCCACCACCACGCCCTCGTGGATGACGGCGATCCGGTCGACGGAGCGGCGGAGGGCATCCAGGTCGTGACTGACGATGAGGGCGCTGGCTCCCCGCGAACGCTGCAGCCCGGCGATGACGTCGACGACGGCTCCGCGCACCGAGACGTCGACGCCGGCTGTGGGCTCGTCGGCGATCAGGAGCACCGGGTCGAGGATCAGACCACGCGCGATCGCCACGCGCTGTCGCTGGCCGCTGGAGAGCTCGTGGGGCTGCTTCAGCATCGACCCGACGGGCAGGAGCAGGGCATCCACCAGCGTCGCCGCTTTCAGGCCCGCCTCGTGACGGTCGTAGCGCTTGTCGCGGAGGAAGAGGGGCTCGGCCACCAACTCGGCCACCGTCATGTTCGAGGTGAGGTTCGACCCGGCGTCCTGCGCCACGTAGCCGACGCCCAGGGTGAGCTTGTTGAGGTTCGCCCGCTTGAGGCCGCGCATCTGGAAGCCCAGCACGTCGAGGCTGCCGCCGATGATGCGGGGTGAGTTGTCCTTCGAGCCGCGGACGGCGGCCTGGCCGGACGCCACCTGGGCCAGGGTCGACTTGCCCGAGCCGCTGGAGCCGACGAGGCCCACGATCTCGCCCGGTTCGATCGCGAGAGTGAAGCCCTTCACCGCCGTGAACGCCGAGCTCACGCTGTGGGCCGGGTATTCGATGGTGACGTCGGAGGCGGTGAGTACGTATCGGTCAGCCATGGGATTCGAGCCTATTCGGCATACCCCTAGTCGGCTTGCAAGGCCCGCCGGTCGGCCTCGAGTTGCACGAGTTCGCGCTGGATCTCGCGATAGAGCTCGGGGTTCTCGACGGCGTCGGTGCGCTGCAGCCGCCCCTTCACGTCTTCTTTGCGGCGCAGCAGGTGTCGCTGGATGAGATCGCGCGTGATGCGGCGCAGATAGATCTGCGGCTCGCGATCCGGGCGCTCCGGAAGAGGGGCCACCGCGAGCTCCTCGACCAGCCGGCGGTACTCCTCCGGCACGTCGGCCTGGATCACGGTGACCCAGTCCCGACGCTCGAAGGAGTCGACGTTGCGGCCGATGGCATCCCGGATCGCCGCCAGCGGCGCGTTGCTGAACCCGCAGGCGCTGGCCTGCAGCAGCAGATCCTGACCGACGACCGTCGGTGCCTGCAGCATCGCCATCAGCGCGTCGCGCTCGGTTCGCGCCGCCGTGGTGCTCGGCAGCTGGGTGAGCGTGACGCTGGGGCGCACGAGCGGCGCCTCCTGCAGCGAGGTGACGGAAGCGACGAGCGGATCGCCGGCCGGGTCGACCCGGGCAGGACGGTCGCCGATGACGATCGTGCCGGGCGCGCCGGACGCGCCAGGGCCGCCCGAACCACCGGGGCCCGGAGCGTTCGGGCCCGAGCCGCCGTAGCCCGATCCGCCGGGAGCGCCGGCCAGCTCGCGAACCGGTCGCTCCCCGTAGCCGCGCTCGGCACCTCCCCGTTCGTTCCCGGAGGCCCCGCGACTGCGCGAGGCGCTGCCCTCCACTGCGCGCTGTACGTCGTCGAGCTCCATCGCGAGCATCTTGGCCAGCTGACGGGTGTAGGCGGGTCGCAGAGCGGAGTCCCGGATGTCGGCCACGATGGGCGCGGCATCCCGCAACGCCGCGACGCGGCCCTCCACGGTCTCGAGGTCGTAGGCCGAGAGCTTCTGCTTGATCACGAACTCGAACATCGGCTTCTTGCCCTTGACCATCCGGCGCACCGCGTCGTCGCCCTTCGCGAGACGGAGGTCGCAGGGGTCGAGACCGTCGGCGCCGACGGCAACGTAGGTCTGAGCGGCGAAGCGCTGCTCCTCACTGAAGGCGCGCAGAGCGGCCTTCTGACCCGCCGCATCCGGGTCGAAGGTGAAGATGACCTCACCGAGGCCGGCGCTGTCGTCGGAGAGCACCCTCCTCATGATCTTGATGTGGTCGACGCCGAAGGAGGTGCCGCAGGTGGCCACCGCGGTGGTGACCCCGGCGAGGTGGCACGCCATCACGTCGGTGTATCCCTCCACCACCACGACCTGGCGGCTGCGGGCGATGTCGCGCTTGGCGAGGTCGAGCCCGTAGAGCACCTGGGCCTTGTGGTACACCAGCGTCTCGGGCGTGTTCAGGTATTTCGGGCCCTTGTCGTCGTCGAACAGGCGGCGGGCGCCGAAGCCCACGGTCTGGCCCGTCTGATCGCGGATGGGCCAGATCAGCCGGCCGCGGAAGCGGTCGTACGTGCCGCGGTCGCCCGAACTCAGCAGTCCGGCTTCGCTCAGCTCCTTCTCGGTGAAGCCCCGCCCCTTGAGGTGCTTGCCCAGGTTGTCCCAGCCCTGCGGCGCGTAGCCGACGCCGAAGTGCGCGGCGACGGAAGCGTCAAAGCCGCGCTCACCGAGGAAGGCCCGCGCCGTGTCGGCGCCCGGCATGGTGAGCTGCTCAGCGAAATACTCCCGTGCCGCCTCGTTCGCCGCCAGGAGGCGCGCGCGGTTGCCCTGGTCGACGGCCGCTCCGCCGTCTTCGTAATGCAGCTGGTAGCCGATCTTGGCGGCGAGGCGCTCCACCGCCTCGGCGAAGGTCACGTGGTCCACCTGCTGCAGGAACTTGTAGACGTCGCCGCCCTCACCGCAGCCGAAGCAGTGATAGAAGCCCACCTGCGGACGCACGTGGAAGCTGGGCGACCGCTCGTCGTGGAAGGGACACAGCCCCTTCATCGACCCGGAGCCCGCGCTCTTCAGGGTGACGTAGTCACCCACCACGTCGGCGATGTTGATGCGGGAGCGGACTTCGTCGATGTCGCTCCGACGTATCAGCCCTGCCATGTCTCTAGGATACGTTCCGGCTACCGACACGGGGGCCGGAGGCGTGGACATCGACCAGCCGGGCGTGCCACGCCTCGGCGGTCTGGTCGGTGAGGCTGGCCACCTGGTCGACGACGATGCGCTTGCGCTCCCGGTCGCCTGCGGCGTGGCGCCAGTCGTCGGCGAACGCGGTGTCGAGCGCCCGGCCGTCGGACTCCCAGAGCGCGTCGGCCAGTTCGAGCAGGAGCGTGCGCTGCTTCGAGTAGATGGGCTGCCGGGCGTCGTTGCTCATCACGAACACCGACACGATGCCTTTCAGCGTGGCGATCTCGGCCTCGACCCAGGGCGGCACCACCACGTCGGCGCCGTAGCGCGTGATGCTGGTGGCCGGGAACGACTCCCGCGTGGCGCGTGTGGCGGCGCCCGCGAATCGGCCGATCAACTGACTGGTGAGGTTCTTGAGCTTCGCGTGGGCCTGGCGCGAGTCATCCCACTCCGAGAGCCAGACCTGCAGGGAGTCGAGTCGTTCGAAGGCCTCGGTGAGGTCGTCAAGTCCGAACGCTCCGCCGGTGCGGGAGTGGATGCTGCGGATGAGTGCCGCGTGGTCAGCTCGCGCCCCGAGCACCGAGACGTCGATGTAGCCGTTCAGCACGGCGTCTTCGAAGTCGTGCACCGAGTAGGCGATGTCGTCGGACAGATCCATCACCTGCGCCTCGACGCAGAGCTTGCGGGGAGCAGCGCCCTGGCGCAGCCAGTCGAAGACCGGGGCGTCGTCGTCGTAGACGCCGTATTTCAGCCGGCCGCTGGCATCCGGAACCGGTTCGGAAACCGTCCACGGATATTTGCAGCTCGCATCGAGGCTCGCCCGGGTGAGGTTCAGGCCGACACTGCGCCCCTGCTCGTCGAACACCTTCGGCTCGAGCCGGGTGAGGATGCGCAGGCTCTGCGCGTTGCCCTCGAAGCCCCCGATGTCGCGAGCCCAGTCGTTCAGCGCCCGCTCCCCGTTGTGGCCGAACGGCGGATGCCCGAGGTCGTGCGCCAGGCACGCGCTGTCGACCACGTCGGGGTCGAGGTCGAGGCTGTTGGCGAGCTCACGGCCCACCTGGGCCACCTCGAGGGAGTGCGTGAGGCGGTTGCGTGCGAAGTCGGCCACCACGGCCGGGCTCAGCACCTGGGTCTTGGCCGCGAGGCGACGCAGCGACGAGGAGTGCAGGATGCGCGCCCGGTCGCGCGCGAAGTCGCTGCGGCGCGTGTAGTGCTCCTCGGGCTGGAACCTCTCGGCGTCGGCCTCGGAGTAGCCCTTGGTGGGCGTGGCGGTCGACAGGTTGTGCAGGGGCTCAGCCACCACTGTGACTCAGTTCCGCTTCAGCGAGATCGACCCGCCCGGCGCGCTCGAGCGAGCGCGACTTCAGCCAGCCGTCGGGCAGGGCCGGATTCTTCGGGCTGCCGGCGCGACCGCGCGGACCCTCGGCGTCGGCGCCCGGGTAGGGCTCCGACCAGTCGAGCGTGGCGAGGATCTCGTCCATCCGCTCCAGGCTCGTGACCGTGCTGAGCGCCGCACGCACCTCGTGGCCTGCGGGGTAGCCCTTGAGATACCAGGCGATGTGCTTGCGGATGTCGCGGCACGCCCGATCTTCGTCGCCGAAGAACTCCACGAGCAGCTCGGTGTGCCTGCGCAGTGTGCGCGCCACGTCGCCGAGCGACGGCGCCGCCCGCAGGGCCTCCGCCTTCTCCGCCGTGAGCTCGCCGGCCCGCACCCGGAACGCCGCCGCGAGATCGCCGAAGAGCCACGGCCGCCCGAGGCACCCCCGGCCGACGACGACGCCGTCGCATCCGGTCTCGTCGACCATGCGAAGCGCGTCTTCGCCCGACCAGATGTCACCGTTGCCGAGCACCGGGATGCTCGTGACCGTCTCTTTGAGGCGCGCGATGGCTGACCAGTCGGCCTGCCCGCTGTAGAAGTCGGCCGCGGTGCGCGCGTGCAGCGCAATGGCCTTCACGCCGGCGCCTTCGGCGGCGCGGGCCGCCTCGAGGTAGGTGAGGTGGTCGGTGTCGATGCCCTTGCGCATCTTCACGGTGACGGGGATGTCTCCGGCCGCGTCGACCACCGACTCCACGATCTCGCGGAAGAGATCGAGCTTCCACGGCAGCGCCGCTCCCCCGCCCTTTCGGGTGACCTTGGGCACGGGGCAGCCGAAGTTCATGTCGATGTGGTCGGTGCGGTCCTCGTCCACCAGAATGCGCGCCGCCTCGGCCATGGTGGCCGGGTCGACCCCGTAGAGCTGGATGGAGCGCGGCGTCTCGGAGGGGTGGTGCGTGATCAACCGCATCGTCTCGGGCGTGCGCTCGACCAGGGCACGACTCGTGATCATCTCGCTGACGTACAGCCCGGCGCCGAACTCGCGGCAGAGCCGCCGGAAGGCCGTGTTCGTGATGCCCGCCATGGGGGCGAGCACGACCGGCACGTCGAGGCGGATGGGGCCGATGGCGAGCTTCTCGGCGGCGGCGGCCGACGGGTGGCCGTCGCCGTCGAGCACGGGGGCGGTGAGTGTTGGAGTGGTCATCGTGGTCAATTCTCCCAGACGGAGGCCGGGGCTGTGTCGGGAACGGGAATCCTGTGGACAACCGGGCTGTTGAACGTGATTGTGAGTGAGAAGACAGGCATCGACCGAGTGCAGCAGGACGCCGAGGCCCGGGGCATCCCGGTGGAGATCGTGGAGCGGCCGGCTGCCGACTCCCTGGAGAGCGCCGCCGCCCTGCTCGGCCTCGCTCCCGGCGACATCATGAAGAGCCTCGTGGTGAAGCGGCACGACGGCGACTTCCTGTTCGCCCTCATCCCCGGTGACCGCCAGATCAGCTGGCCGAAGCTCCGCACGCTGGTCGGCGTCAACAAGCTCTCGATGCCGCATCAGGATGTCGCGCTCGAGGCCACCGGCTACGAGCGCGGCACGATCACCCCGCTCGGCTCGACCACCGCCTGGCCGGTCTACCTCGACGCCTCCTTCGCCGGCAAGCGCGTGGCGATGGGCGCCGGAGCGCACGGGCACAGCGCGTTCGTCGACGCCGACTCCCTCGCCACGGGCCTGGACGCCGTGGTCGCCGACATCTCCGACCCGCTTCCGCCCCGCGACTGAGTTCCACCCGTCAGTTGATGCCGCTCTCCGACGTTCAGAGCGGCACAAACTGACGGGTCGACACGATCGCGCGGGTCAGATCGCGCAGGCGTCGCCCTCGCAGGTGGCGCCCGCGTCGCCGACGAGGGTGAGCGTGAGCGGCATGCGCGGCAGGATCTGCACGGGCTGGGCGCTGCTGGCAGGCTGCTCCATGGCCTCGGACTCCCCGGTCACGCGCCGACCTCCGTCTTCTCCTCGGTGACCTGGCGGAGCACCTGGGCGAAGGTGGCCGGGTCCTGCGCGCCCGAGACGCCGTACTTGCCCTCGATCACGAAGAACGGGACGCCCTGGATGCCGTACGCGATCGCGGTCTGCTGGTCGGCCCGCACGTCGGCCAGGTACTCGTTCGAGCTCAGCGAACGCACCACGTCGTCACGGTCGAACCCGAGCTCGACGGCGAGGTCGGCGAGACCGTCGATGGTGCCGACCTGTCGTCCCTCCACGAAGTAGGCCTTCAACAGGCGCTCCTTCGCCTCGAGCTGTACCCCACGCGCCTTGGCGTAGTGGATGAGCTGGTGAGCGAGCACGGTGTTCGCGTGCTTGAGGTTGTCGTAGTCGTAGTCGAGCCCCACCGAGGCGGCGATCCCGGTGACGCGCTCGAGCATCGGCCCGATCTGCTCGGGCGGGAAGCCCTTCGTGGCTAGGAACTCCTCGTGCGAGCCGTGGAAGTCCACGGGCGTGTCAGGCGAGAGCTCGAAGCTGTGGTACTCGATCTCGACGGGCACGGCGCCCTCGTCGCCCTCGTACTCGGCGATGCCGTATTCGAGTTTGCGCTTGCCGATGTAGCACCAGGGGCAGGCGATGTCGGACCAGATGTCGATCTTGATGGCGTCAGTCACACAAGAGCCAACCCGCGCATCCGCGATCTCATTCCGCGAATTCCGCGTTCACTCGCCGATGTCGTCGTCGGTCGGCGCCGGCGCATCGACCGCTCCGCCGAATCGCCGGTTGCGCCCGGCGTAGTGCTCGATCGCCTGCCACAGGTCGACCCGGGTGAAGTCGGGCCAGAGCCGGTCGAGGAAGACCATCTCGGCGTAGGCCGACTGCCAGGGCAGGAAGTTGGAGGTGCGCTGCTCCCCCGACGACCGCACGAAGAGGTCGACGTCGGGCAGCTCGGGCACGTACAGGTGCTTCTGGATGAGCTTCTCCGAGACGGCCGACGGGCGGATCCGTCCGGCTGCCACCTCGTCGGCGATCGACCGGACCGCATCCGTGATCTCGTTGCGGCCGCCGTAGTTGACGCACATCGTGAGGGTCAGCGTCGAATTCGCCGCCGTGAGTCGCTCGGCGAATTGCAGTTCCTTGATGACGGATGCCCAGAGCCGGGGCTTACGACCGGCCCACCGGATGCGCACCCCCCACTCGTTCAGCTGGTCGCGCCGGCGGTGCAGTACCTCGCGGTTGAAGCCCATGAGAAAGCGCACCTCCTCGGGCGACCGCTTCCAGTTCTCGGTGGAGAACGCGTAGACCGACACGTGCTTCACGCCGATCTGGATGGCGCCGGCCACCACGTCGAGCAGCGCCGCCTCCCCTGCGCGATGCCCCTCGATGCGCGTGAGCCCGCGCTGGTTGGCCCAGCGCCCGTTGCCGTCCATCACGATCGCCACGTGTTTCGGCACGGCGGCTGCGGGGATCGACGGCGGATGGAGGCCCGTCCAGTCCAGCGGCCGGAACGGCTCGGCCAGCGGGGAGGTCTTGCGAACGGGACTCACTGCGGTTGGACCTTCTTCGTCTGCGACCGTTCGACGTGCTCGAGCGATCGGAGCCCGCGTTCCAGGTGCCATTGGGTGTACGCCGCCACGATACCGCTCGCCCGTGAGCGGGTGCCGGACTCCGAGGCGTCGGCCGTCGCCCAATCGCCCGTGAGCAGCGCGCCGAGGAGGCCGAGGGTGCCCGGGTCGAGCCGGGGTGTGCCGGGCGGAGCCACCTCGTCGCTCACCACGCCACCGAGCTGCACCACGAAGGCCGAATGCGGTCCGGCCTCGCCGGTGACCGCGCAGTCGTGGAAGCTCGGCGCCCAGCCGGCCATCGAGAGGGCACGCAGCAGGTAGGAGTCGAGGGTCATGGTGGGCCCGTGCTCGCCCCGCGCCAACGAGCGCAGGGCGCCGACGAGCAGCAGGTACTGCTGCAGCGACGGCTCCTCCTCGGTGAGCTTGTCAGCCGTCTCCACCATCGCGCTCGCGGCCGTGTAGCTGGCGTAGTCGGCCGTGATCTCGGCGCCGTACGACCCGATGGTCACCGCCTGGGTGATGGTGTCGAGAGTGCGCCCCTCGTAGAACTGCACGTCGGCCACCATGAAGGGCTCGAGCCGGGCGCCGAACTTCGACGCGGTGCGCCGCACCCCGCGGGCCACGGCGCGCACCTTGCCGTGCTGCCGGGTGAGCATCGTGACGATGCGGTCGGCCTCACCCAGCTTGTGGGTGCGCAGCACGACGGCTTCATCTCGGTAAACGGGCACCTGTCCAGTATCCCCCGCGCCACTGACGGAAGGCCGAGCGACCCGGGGCCAGGACCGGGATCAGAACGCCTCGAAGGCCCGCCCGAGCTGGAGGGCGCCGAGCAGCACGAAGAGCACGGCCAGGATGATGGCGTTGTGCCGGATCAGCCCGGACTTGGCCGAGGCCAGTCCCGCGGCGATGCGGGGTGACGTGGAGCCTCCGACGACCGTGAGCAGGATCAGCCCGAGGCTGGAGACCACCGCGAACACGGCACTGCAGAGGAACACCAGAGACCACGCCATGTCGACCGATCCGATCACCGAACCCGCCGCGATGGCGATCGGCACGTTCTTGATGTTCGCCACGCCCAGCAGGAGTCCGAGACCGGCCGATTTCGCCGGGCCGAAGGAGTCCATGGCGGCGAGCCACTTCGGTTCCGCGGGCTTCTGGTCCTTCTTCGGGCGCTTCTGCCAGCTGCGGAAGGCGAGGTAGAAGAACAGGGCGGCGAAGGCGAATCCGATCACGATGTGGAACACCTGCGCGAAGAACGAATCGTTCTCCGTCGTGCCCTTCGACCCCGACGAGAGCGCCAGCGTCAGGACGAAGAACGACACGGCGAAAGCCAGCGTAAAGGCGACGGCATTGCGGCGGCCCCGCGGGCCGAGCAGCAGCGTGATCACCGCCACCAGGGGCATCGGGGAGATGATCACCGCGAACGCGAGAGGGACGACCTCCCCCAATGCATGCCAGAACATAGGGCCAGCGTAGTGTGCCGCAACACACCCGACACATTCGCGGTATACCCTCTTTCGGGTGCCACTGCCGTTGCGTCGCTCCCGGGCCGGAGCCTCCTTCCTGCTGGCGCTGGGGGCCGTGGTGCTGGTCTCCGTGGCACTTCTCGCCGGCGCGAATTCCTTCCTGGCGGCATCCACCCTTCAGGCCATGCGTGCGACGCTCGCCGAGGCCCCGGCGACGGACGCGGCGCTTCGCGTGTCGAGCGCATTCGATCCCGCGACCGCCGGGGCTCAGGATGCCGCGACCCGCGCCGTGGTCGACGACGCGTTCCCCGGGGTGCCGCTGACGGCGTGGCGCACCGTGCGCACCGCTCCGGTGCCGGTGCAGGTCCTCGACGCGAACGGGGTACCGTCCGGCACGGGGATCGACGGCGCTCCCCTTCCCTCCCTCGTGCTGCAAGCCGACGACCGGACCGATTCCGGCATCACGATCGTGGACGGCACGCGGCCGTCGGCGCCGGGCGAGGCGGCCCTGGAGGAGCGTGCCGCTGCGGCGCTCGGCCTGCACGCGGGCGACCGCATCCTCGTGGGCCCGGATGGCGGCCGCAGCACCTTCGTCGTGACGGCGCTCTGGCGCGCCGACGACCCGACGGCCGCCCGCTGGTTCGCCGATCCTGCCATCGCCTCCGGGCAGGTGGGCGGCGCGGTCGGTCCCTTGCTGGTGACCGAGGGCGACCTCCCGGCGGTGGTCGCCGCGGCGACCACGCGGTGGGTGATCGAACCGGATGCCGCCGCCCTCACCCCGACGAGCTGGGCGGTGGTCGAGGCGGCCTCACGCGACGGAGCCCTCGCCGAACTGCTCGCCCGGGCCGACGTCTTCGGTGCGCAGTCCGTGACGGTCGAGGGCGGATTGCACGCCGAGACCGCGCGCCTCTCGCAGGCCGCGTCCGCCGCGCGGGCCGTGACCCTCGTCCCGGCGGTCCTCGTCGCCACCCTCGCGCTCATCGCCGTGCTCCAGCTCACCACGCTGCTCGCCGGGGCCCGCTCGGCCGACACCCATCTGCTGCGCGCACGCGGAGCATCCGTGACGCAACTGACCCTCTGGGGGGCCGCGGAAGCGGTGGTGGTCGCGATCGTCGCGGCCTTCGTCGGCGGCGGGGTGGGCGCAGCCGCCGGCTGGGTGCTCGCCGGGGGCGAAGGTGACGGCGGCTCCGCGGACCGCGCCGGAGCGGTCGCGGGGAGCGCTCCGATCATCGTGTCCGCCGTCGTGGCGACCCTGCTCGTGGCCGCCGCCCGCAGCGGCGCCTCCGCCTGGGCGGCGGGCCGCTCCGCCCGCTCCGCCGTCTCGTCGCGTGCACCCGTGCTGATCGCGGCGCTCTTCGCCTCGGCCCTCGCGGCACTGGCCGGCTGGCAGCTCCTCGCCGCCGGCTCTCCCCTGCTGACGACAGGTGCGGGCGGAGGAGGCACCGAGGTGAATCCGCTCGCCGTGCTGGCTCCGGGGATCGGATTGCTGGCGCTCGGCGTCTTCGCGGTGGCCGGCATCGCACCGATCACCCGGCTTCTCGGCGCCGGGGCGGCGCGCGGACGCTCGCTCGCCCGGATGCTGGCGGTGCGCACGCTCACCCGGCGCGCCTCACTCTTCACCGTCGCGGTACTCGTGACCGCTCTGGCCGCGGGCGGGGCGGTGTTCGCGGCCGCCGTCTCCGGCTCGCTCCAGCAGGCCGATCAGCGCACCGCGGCCCTGGAGACGGGCGCCGACGCGCGCGCCCGCTTCGCGGTGCCCGCCAACGTCGATCTCGACGGCCCGCGCGTCTCCGCGGCGGTCGCGGTGGACGCACCCGGGGCATCCGCCGCCGCCACGGCACTCTCGACGATCGCGACCCTCGGCACGGACGACATCGGCCTTCTCGGGCTCCCCGCGGCGATCGTGCCACAGCTGGTGCCCGGGACCCAGCTCGCGCAGCAGGCCGGAGAGCTCACCCCGCCGGAAGGAACCCCTCCGGGCCTCGGCGTCATCCCCGCCGGCTCGACCTCCCTGTCCCTCAGCCTGACCCTGACCGGCTCGGATGATGCGCCCCTCACCGACACGGCCGGAACGGTCACCGTCGCGGCCTGGCTCGCCGGTGCGGACGGCTCGGTGTCGGAGGTCTCCCTGGGCGAGCTCGACGCGGCGAGCACCGCGACGGGCGCGACCTTCACGGGCCCTCTCCCTGCCGCGCCCGGCGACGTCACCTTGCTCGGACTCGACGTCGCCCGGGTCGGCTCGGCCGAAGGCTCCCGGTCCACCCTCGTCCTCGACAGCGCGGCGGTCGCGGACGCCGACGGCCGGTCGGTTCCGCTCGACCTGGCGACCGCGGGGGTGGCGGATGCCGCGTCGGTGGCCGTGACGCGGCAGACGCCTCGCGGGCGCATCCTCGCTCCTGCCGCTCAGCAGCGCGTGCCGGTGCTCTTCACCTCGGCTCTCGCCGACCGATTGGGATCGGGGGTCGGCGCCGAGCTGACGCTCGTCCCCTCGACGGGCCGCCCGGTCGATGTCGTGGTGGCGGGGACCGTCGACGTCGTTCCGGGCTCCGGCCGCGAACTCGTCGCCTTCGCCGACTCCGCGGCGCTCGTGCAGGGCATCCTGCGGGCGGGCGGCGCCGTTCCGCTTCCCGGAGAGGTCTGGGTCGCGACATCCGATCCGGAGGGGACGGCGACGGCCATCGCGACGGCCTCCGACACGGCGGTCACCGTCACGACACGGGCGAACGCGTCGGCCGCGCCGGTCTTCGAGCCCGCGGTCGCCGCGGTGCGTGCCGGGGTGGCCGGCGGCATCGCCATCGCCCTGGTGTGCCTCGTCGCCGTGACGGCCGCTCTGCTCCGTGCCCGTCGCGACGAATCCGCGGTGCTCGGCGCCCTCGGCAGCCTCCGGCGCGACGACGTCGCCGAACGACGCGGCGAAGCGGGGGCGGCGATCGTCTACGGCCTGGTCGCGGGGGTCATCGCCGGCGCCGTGGTGGCGGCCGCGTTCGCGGGCGTGTTCGCTCGGGCGTCGGTTCCCGGCGCGGATGCCGCGGGCCCGGTCTGCGGGTTCGACCTGGTGGAGGCGGCGATCGCCCTGAGCGCCTTGACGGTGGGTGCCGCTGTCATCGTCGGCGCCTACGGGTCACGGGTGCGGAGGTCGAGATGAGCGCCCGCCGCGTGTCCACCGCCCGCCGGGCGGCAGCCGCCCGTACGAGACCGCTCGGCTTTGCGGGCCTCCTCCGCCGCTCGATCCTCGCCGGCCCCGCCGCCACCATCGCGTTGACCGTGGTGGTAGCCCTGACCGCCGGGCTGGCCGCGGCCGCACCCGATCTGCTCGCTCACTCGGCGACAGCGGCACTCCGCTACGACGTCACGACGGATGCGCCCCCCGACCAAGCCGACGTCGTCGCGCAGGCGACGGGCGGCCCGGCCATCGGAGCGTCCGCCGGCGGAGCGGCATCCACCGGCCTGGCGCCCGAGGTCGACGCGGTCTGGGGTGCGCAACAGGATGCTCTGAGTCGACTTCGCGCCGATCTCCCCGAGCCGCTCGGGTCGGTGCTCCGCGACCCGGTCGTCACGGTCGCGAGCGACCGCATCCCCCTCACGGAGCTTCCAGGAGCGGCGCCGACCCGACAGGCCCAGCTCGGGTTGCAGGTCGACCCACGCTACCGGGACCGGGTCGACCTGGTGTCGGGTGCTTGGCCCCGTGCCGGCGACGAGTTCCTGCTCAGCGGCGCTCCGATCGAGGTGGTGATCTCACAGCCGGTCAGCGAGGCGCTGCAGTGGGCGGTCGGTGAGACCCGGCAGGTCGTCTTCGGCGACGGACACACGCAGCCCGTGGTGCCCACCGGCATCATCCGACCGGTCGATGCCGACGACCCCTACTGGCTCCACGTCCCGACCGTGGTGGAGCCCGGCTTGGTGCCCGACGGGTCGGGCGGCACCTCCGTGGTCGCCCAGGCGTTCGTGGACCCCGCCACCTGGCCCGCCGCGGCCGCCCTTCCCGTGCACGAGCAGACCCAGGTGTGGCTCCCGGCCGTGCCGGATGCGCTGGCCGTGTCGACGGCACCGGTCGTGAACCGGCAGCTGCGCGAGTTCATGAGCGCTCCGCACGCGCTCGCGGCAAGCGGAACCGATGCCGCGCCCGCGAACCCGGCCGATCCGTCGTCCTCGTTCGAGCCGGCCGTGACCTCGCTCGCCTTCAGTTCGCGACTGCCCACCCTGATCGACGACTCGCTCGCACGGAACGCGGCGACGAACGAAGTGGTCGCGATGGCCGTCAGCGGCCCGATCGGGGTGCTCGCCGGAGTCGTGCTGCTCGGCGCCTCCTTGCTCCTGCGCCGCCGCGGCGGAACCCTCGCGCTCCTCAGGGCGCGAGGGGCCTCACCCGCCCAGCTCCGCGGTCTTCTCGCCCTCGAAGGCGCGGCCATCGGCCTGACCGGTGCGCTGGTCGGCACGACGGCCGGACTCCTCGTCGCCTCCGCCCTCGTGGGATCGGGCACTCCCCCCGCAGCCGGCATGCTCACGGTGATCGGCATCGGCTTCTTCCTGGCAGCGGTGCCGGTGGCCGTGCTGGTGCTGCAGGGCGGGACGAGCGGAGCCGGCGGTGCCGTGGGCGCCCGAGCCGTCGCCTCGGCGGCAGCAGAGGCGGCCCGGCCCGCCGCGCGACGCCTCCGCTGGATCGTCGACGGGGTCATCGTGCTTGCGACCGCGGCGTCGATCGTGGTGCTCGCAGCCGGAGGCACCGGTGCGGCATCCGATCGGTCGATCGACCCGGTGGCGGCCGCGGCACCGCTGCTCATCGCCCTGACGGCGTGTGCGGTGACGGTGCGGGCGTACCCCTCGATCCTCGGGCGCGCGGCCAGGCGGACACGTTCGCGAGTCGGCATGGTCGCGTTCGTGGGCGCGACCCGGGCCCGTCGGCGGCCGCCGGGTGGGACGGTGCTCGTGTTCGCCGTGGTGATCGGCGTGGGCATCGCCCTGTTCTCGACCGTCTTCCTCAGCACCGTGCGATCGGGTATCGACTCGGCGGCCGTGGCCGACCTCGGGGCGGACATCTCCATCCGCGGACAGGGCATCCCCGAGTCCGTGCTCGACGAGGTCGCCGAGGTGCCCGGCGTGGAGGCCACCGCGGGGGTGTTCGCCGACCAGCCCATCGTGGTGATCGTCGGCGGTTCGCGCACCCGGATCCGGGCCGTGGTGGTCGACACGGAACGGCTCGCCGAGGTGCAGCGCGGGCGCCCCGGCGCGATCGCCGTTCCGGCCGGCCTCACCGCCGACACCGGCGACGGCAAGGATTCCGTCATCCCGGTGTTCGCCTCAGCCCCCGCGGTCGCGGATCTCGAGGGCGCCGAACCGCGGGTGAACGGGCATCCGCTCGATGTTCTCGCGACGTCGCCGACCTCGGCGTTGCCGTTCACCACCGCGACCTCGTGGCTGCTCGTCGATCGCGAGAACGGGCCGTCGGTGGTCGGTGACATCACGTCGGTCGAGCGCCTGCTGGTGCGCGTGGCGGACGGCGCCGATCCGGCCGTGGTGGCGGAGGCTGCGCAGGCGGTGGTCGACGACGCGATCGAGACCGGCACCGAGGTGACCACTGCGCAGGGCATCGCGCGCTCCACCACGGAGAATCCGCGTATCGGCACCCTTCAGACCGCGCTCTTCCTCGCGATCGGGTTCGCCCTGCTGCTCTGCCTCGGCGCGGTCGTGATGACGCTCGCGCTCGGACGGGGCGCGCATGCCCGCCTGGTGGCCCTGACCTCCGCCCTCGGTGCGGATGCGCGCCAGAACCGCGCCCTCGCCGTGTGGGAGATGGCGCCGACGATCCTGATCGCGACGCTGGGCGGGATCGTCGCGGGGGGCGGCCGCGTCGGCCGTGGTGCTCACTCTCGCCGATCTCACGGCGTTCACGGGTGGGCTCGAGCGGCCCGCGGTCGTGATCGATCCGGTGACCGCTGCGGGAGCGGTGGCCGGATTCCTGGTGGTCGCCGCGGCGTCGGTGCTGGTCAGCGCGTTCACCCCCGGCCGCCGACGGCGGCCGTCAGCCTCGGACACACTCGGTGAGGAAGGATGATCAGATGACCGTCGAGAGCCCCGCATCCGTCGACCCGCACATCCTGTGCGTCGATCTGGTGCGCATCTTCAGCACCCGCGGTGTCGAGGTCCAGGCCCTGCAGGGCCTCAACCTGCGCGTGCAGCCGGGCGAGATCGTCGCCGTGATCGGAGCCTCCGGCTCGGGCAAGTCGACGCTGCTCTCCATCCTGTCGGGACTCGACACACCGACCGCCGGATCGGCCCGCGTCGCCGGTCACGACCTGCTCAGCATGGGCAGCCGGGAGCGGGTGCGGTTCCAGCGCGGCAGCGTCGGATTCGTCTGGCAGCAGACCTCGAAGAACCTCCTGCCCTACCTGACGGCGGCCGAGAACATCGAGGCGGTCACCGCGATCGCGCGCAGCGGGCGGTCTCGTGACCGGCGCCGACGCACCGATGAGCTCGTGGAGCTGCTCGAGCTCGGCGACATCCGCGACCGACGACCGGATCAGCTGTCGGGCGGGCAGCAGCAGCGGGTGGCCATCGCGGTCGCCATCGCCAACGAGCCCCGCGTGCTGCTGGCGGACGAGCCGACCGGCGAGCTCGATGAGGCCTCGAGCGTCGACGTGCTCGAAGCCCTGCGCGCGGTGAACGAATCGCGCGGCGTCACCACACTGATCGTCACGCACGATCCGTCGGTCTCGTCGCATGTGCGGCGCACGGTGCAGATCCGCGACGGCCGCACGTCGACCGAGGTGCTGCGGAGTACCCGCATCGCCGACGACGGCTCGGAACACGCCGTCGCCGAGGAGTTCGCCGTGCTCGACCGCGTGGGCCGGCTCCAGCTGCCGGAGAACTTCACCACCGAACTCGGCCTCCGCGACCGGGTGCGCCTGGCTCTCGAGCCCGACCACGTCGGCGTCTGGCCCGGCGACTCCGCGACCCCGCCTCGCCGTCCGCCGACTTCCGAGGCGCCGTCCGCCGACCCTCCGCGCCGTCGCGCGCGCCACGCCGGCCCGCCGGAGCAGACCGTCAGCCCGCAGGAGGAGACCCCGTGACCGAGTCGACAGCGCCTGGATCGCCCACCCCGGCGGCCGGTCCCGCCACCCTGCCCGCTCTCCGGGCACGCGGGGTCACCCGGGTGTTCGCGACGCCCGCCGGCGAGGTGCGCGCCTGCGACGACGTCTCGTTCGATGTCGCGCCGGGCGAGCTCGTGGTGGTGCGCGGGCCGTCCGGCGCGGGCAAGACGACACTGCTCAACGTCGTCGGCACCCTCGACCGGCCCACCGCGGGCTCGATCGAGATCGACGGCGTGGATGTCGCCGACCTCCCGCCCGACGAGCTCGCGAGCCTCCGGCGCGACGCGCTCGGCTTCGTGTTCCAGGGCTTCGGTCTGCTCGACGTCCTGACGGCGGCCGAGAACGTCGAGGTCCCGCTGCGCTTGCGCCGAACGGATGCCGCCGAGCGTGACGAGCGGGTGCGCGAAGCCCTCCGCACGGTCGGTCTCGCGGATCACGCCGACCAGCTCCCCGAGGAGCTGTCCGGTGGGCAGCAGCAGCGGGTGGGCATCGCGCGGGCGCTCGTGGCGAACCCGCGCCTGCTCCTCGCCGACGAGCCCACCGGACAACTGGACAGTCAGAACGCGCAGATCGTGATGGATCTCATCGTCGACCTGGTGCACCGACGCGGGGTCGCCGCCGTGGTGGCGACGCACGACCCCGCGCTCGCGGCGCGTGCCGACCGTGTCATCCAGCTCCGGGACGGTCGCCAGGTCTAGACGGCGGCGAGCTCGCGGTCGGCGTCACGCACCCGGATGGCGCGGTTGACGGCGGAGACCACGGCCTTCAGCGACGCCGTCGAGATGTCGGCGTCGATGCCGACTCCCCACAGGCGCGTGCCGTCGACCTGCAGCTCCACATAGGCCGCCGCGAGCGCGTCGCCCGAGGCGCTCAGCGCGTGCTCGACGTAGTCGTAGAGCTTGATCTCGATGCCCTGCTCGCTCATCACGTTGAGGAACGCGGCAATCGGTCCGTTGCCCGTGGCGCTCGTCTCGATCACGTCCTCGCCGACCCGCAGCTCCACCTCGAGCGAAACCGAGCCGCTCAGGTCGCTCGCAGTGCGCGTGCGGGTGAGCTCGAAGCGGCCCCACTTGTCCTCGGCGTGATCGGCCGGAGCGGGCAGGTACTCGTCGTTGAAGATCGACCAGATCTCGTCGCTCGTGACCTCGCCGCCCTCGGCATCCGTCTTCGCCTGCACGACGCCGGAGAACTCGATCTGCAGCTTGCGCGGCAGGTCGAGCGCGTGATCGGTCTTCAGCAGGTAGGCGACGCCGCCCTTGCCCGACTGCGAGTTGACGCGGATGACCGCCTCGTACGAGCGCCCCAGGTCTTTGGGATCGATCGGCAGGTAGGGCACGGCCCAGACCAGCTCGTCGACGCTCTTGCCCTGGGCGGCCGCGTCGGCCTCCATGGCCTCGAAGCCCTTCTTGATGGCGTCCTGGTGCGAGCCGCTGAACGCCGTGTAGACCAGATCACCGGCCCACGGGCTGCGCTCGTGCACCTTCAGCTGATTGCAGTACTCGGCCGTGCGGCGCACCTCGTCGAGGTCGCTGAAGTCGATCTGCGGGTCGATGCCCTGGGTGAACAGGTTGATGCCCAGCGCCACCAGGTCGACGTTGCCGGTGCGCTCACCGTTGCCGAAGAGGCACCCCTCGATGCGGTCGGCGCCGGCCAGATAGCCGAGCTCGGCGGCCGCCACGGCGGTGCCGCGGTCGTTGTGCGGGTGGAGCGAGATGATGACGTTCTCGCGGTGGTTCAGGTGCCGGCCCATCCACTCGATCGAGTCGGCGTAGACGTTGGGCGTCGCCATCTCGACCGTCGAAGGCAGGTTGATGATGACCTTGCGTTCGGGCGTCGGCTCGAAGATCTCCAGCACCTGGTTGCAGATGTCGACCGCGAACTCCAGCTCGGTGCCGGTGTAGCTCTCGGGCGAGTACTCGTAGTAGACGGTGGTCTCGGGGATCGTCTTCTCGAACTGCCGGCACAGACGCGCGCCCTCGAGGGCGATGTCGATGATGCCCTGCTTGTCGGTGCGGAACACGACGTCGCGCTGCAGGATGCTCGTGGAGTTGTAGAGGTGCACGATGGCCTGCTTGGCGCCGGCGATCGACTCGTAGGTGCGGCGGATGAGGTGCTCGCGGGCCTGGGTCAGCACCTGGATGGTGACGTCATCCGGGATCGCGTTCTCCTCGATCAGCGAGCGCACGAAGTCGAAGTCGGTCTGCGAGGCGCTCGGGAAGCCGACCTCGATCTCCTTGTAGCCCATGCGCACGAGCAGGTCGAACATGATGCGCTTGCGCTCGGGGCTCATCGGGTCGATGAGCGCCTGATTGCCGTCGCGCAGGTCGACGGCGCACCAGCGCGGGGCGATCTCGATGCGCTTCGCGGGCCAGGTGCGGTCGGGCAGGTCGACGGCGATCTGCTCGTGATACGGCCGATACTTGTGGATCGGCATGGCCGAAGCGGCCTGATTGTTCTTCATGGTGTGTGTTCCCTCTGCAAGAAGTGGTTGTCAGCCAACGACGAACTCCGCGACGAGGGAGGCCTGAGAACTAGGACTCGTCGCGGCAGCTAAGGAGGAGCAGGCCGAACACAGTGAAAGATTAGCACGCGCGACTAGGGGGCGACGCGACCGTTCGCGTCGAAGGCCGACGAGGTGAGCGGCATGAGCCCGGCCCAGAGAGACTCCATCTTCTCGGCGACCATCTCGATCTCGCGCTGCGGGAAGCTCGGGAAGTGCGTGTCCGCCCGCTTCGTGCGCAGCGACAGGAAGTTCATCAGCGAGCGGGCGTTCATCGTGACGTACATCGAGGAGTAGATGTTCAGCGGAAGCACGATCCGGGCGACCTCGCGGGCGACGCCGGCGTCGAGCATCCGTTCGTACGCCTCGAAGGCGGCCGTGCTCGCCGCCTGCACCTCCGCTGCCACCAGCGACGTCTGCGCCGGCGTGCCGGGCAGGAAGTCGTAGGCGCCGGGCTTTCCCACCTGTACGAGGTTGCGCGACGGACCGGGTACATAGAACACCGGGCGCAGCTGCCGGTAGCGACCCGACTCCTCGTTGTAGCTCGCGATCCGGTGCCGCATGAACTCGCGGAACACGAAGATCGGCGCCTGCACGTAGAAGGTCATCGAGTTGTGCTCGAAGGGCGATCCGTGCCGGTCGCGCATCAGGTAGTTGATGAGGCCGCGGTCGCGTTTCGGGTCGGCTTCCGCCCCCGCTTCCGCCGCCTCCAGGGTCTGTTCGCCCTGGGTCGACACCCGGGCCGCGAACAGCACGTCGGAGTCGTGGGCACTCGAGCGCACCAGCTCGACGGTCACATCGCTTCGGAATTCGATCTCGGTCACCTGTTCACGATAGCCGGGCCGCCGACGGGTCGACGTTCCGTAACATTCGTCATCTACGGATGCGACGGGTCGACTCGGCCTACGCTGCGATCACCATGAACCCTCTCGTCGTCCTCGCGTTCCTCCTCGGCCTCGTCGCCCTGAGCACTCTCGTGGGCTTCGGGTGGAAGTCGCGGCAGGGCGCCGCTCGCGCCGTGGCGGCACAGCCGGCCGTGGCACCCGGACTCCTCGACGCCCCCGATGCGCCGGTGCGCTTCGGCGAGCGGGCCACCCTCGTGCAGTTCTCCACCGAGTTCTGCTCGAGCTGCCCCGCCACCCGCCGTGTGCTGTCGGACATCTCCACCCGCACGAGCGGCGTCTCCTACCTCGACGTCGACGTGACCCACCGACCCGACCTCGTGCGGGAGTTCACCATCCTGCAGACCCCCACCACCCTCATCCTCGACCGCGACGGGGTGGTGCGCACGCGCATCGGCGGCGCGGTGCGCCGCGCCGTGGTGGAGACCCGATTGAAGGAGCTCGCATGATCGACCCCCGCGCCCCGCGGTTCACCGCCGGCATCACCGCCGTGCTGCTGCTCGTCACGATCGTGCTGAGCTTCGCGTTCCCCACCGATCCGCAGACCGAACTGTCGGCGCGCATCCTCTCCCCCGCTTTCCTCCTGCTCGCCGTCCTCAGCGCCCTCTTCCTCTGGGGCGCGACCGCCGGCGTCAAGCGGCACCCGTTCGGCTGGCTGTTCCGCACGCTGGTGCGGCCCCGACTCGCTCCCCCGGCCGAACTCGAGGATCCGAAGCCGCCGACCTTCGCCCAGCTCGTCGGATTCGTCGTGACGCTCGCGGGCCTGGTGCTCGGAGCGCTCGGCGTTCCCTACGCCGTCACGATCTTCGCCTCGCTCGCCTTCGTCGCCGCCTTTCTCAACTCGGTCTTCGGCTATTGCATCGGGTGCCAGCTCTATCTCCTGCTGGTGCGGGCGCGCCCGGTTTCGCGCCGCACCTGATGCGGGCCTGACGATTCCGGTCAAAGCCGAATAGTCTGGAGGCACCGACGGAGAGGTATGCCCATGACTGTCACCAGCGAGTCCACGACCGTATGGCGAGGAGATCTGCTCACCGGGTCGGGAACGACCACCCTCGATTCGTCGAAGGCGGGCAGCTTCGCCGTCAACTGGAAGGCGCGGTCCGAGGGCGAGGGCAGCGTCACGACGCCCGAAGAACTGCTCGGAGCAGCTCACGCCTCCTGCTTCTCCATGGCCTTCGCGAACGCGCTCACCCGTTTCGGCACCACCCCGGAGTCGCTGCAGACCACGGCGGCCGTCACCTTCGACCCCGCGGAAGGCGTCACCGGCAGCCACCTCCTGGTGAGCGCCGTGGTCCCCGGTATCTCGGAAGCCGACTTCCAGCGCATCGCCGAGGAGGCGAAGGCCGGCTGCCCCATCTCGCGGGCTCTGGCCGGCATCCCGATCACCCTCGAAGCGAGCCTCGCGTAGTGCTCGCGCCGGGGGTTCACACGGGAGCGGGGACGGGTCGATGACCGAGCCGCGCACCGTGCTGATCGCCGGCGGTTCCGGCTTCATCGGAACCGAGCTGGCCGAGCAACTGCGCGCCGACGGACACACCGTGCTCATCCTCGTGCGCCGTCCCGCGCGCACCGCGACGGAGCGCACCTGGGATCCGGAGGCACGGTGGATCAAGACCGGCATCATCGACGGCGTGGATGCCGTGGTCAACCTCTCGGGCGCCTCGATCGCTCGCCTGCCCTGGACGCTGTCGTACAAGCGGGAGATCCTGCAGTCGCGCCTCCAGGCCACGTCGACCCTGGCCGACGCGATCCTGCGGTCCGAATCACCGCCCGACGTCTTCATCAGCGGCTCCGCCGTGGGCTTCTACGGCGACCGGCCGGGTGAGTTGCTCACCGAGAGCGCGCCCGCCGGCGACGGCTTCCTCGCCAAGGTCGCGGATGCCTGGGAGCGAGCGGCAGCGCCCGCAGCGGCCCGCACGCGCGTCGTCACGATCCGCACCGGACTGGTGGTCGGGGCCGGCGGCGGCGCCCTCAAGCCGTTGCGGCTGATGGCCAAGGCCGGACTCGCCGGGCCTCTCGGCTCGGGTGAGCAGGTGTGGCCGTGGATCAGCCTGTACGACGAGGCGGCCGCCATCCGGCACCTCCTCGACTCCTCGCTCGACGGCCCCGTGAACCTCACAGGTCCGGAGCCGGCCCCCGCCGGTCTCGTGGTGCGTGAACTGGCCGAGCAGCTGCACCGGCCCTATTGGCTTCGCGCTCCCGCTTGGGCGCTGCGCACGGCCCTGGCCGACGCCGGCAAAGATCTGCTGCTCGCCGACCAGGACGTCTCGAGCCAGAAGCTCGCGGCCGACGGCTTCACCTTCCGCGACGAGACGCTGGAAAAGGCTTTGGCGGCTGTCTAGCCCCGGTGGCGCGCCTCGCGCTCCAGGGCGATCGCGGTGCGGAGCGCTCCGCGGGCGCGACGACGGTCGCCGCTCGCGTCGTAGG
This sequence comes from Herbiconiux sp. UC225_62, assembly GCF_042694625.1. Lineage (GTDB taxonomy): Bacteria > Actinomycetota > Actinomycetes > Actinomycetales > Microbacteriaceae > Herbiconiux. The sequence continues at coordinate 4,047,311 of NZ_CP170551.1, forward strand.
CGAGCCCCAGACGGAACCAGGCCCGCCAGTCGGTCTCGTCGGCCTCGACGGCGTCGCGGTACACCGGGAACTCCTCGTCGGCGGCGGCACGCAACGGCCTCCCGCTCGCCCTCTTCGGCAGATCGTCGACCGGCAGTTCGCCCTCACGCTCGAGCTGCTCGACCAGGCGCTGGGTGCGCATCCCGAACATCAGCTCGCGCACCAATGCCCAGGCGCCGACGATCGGAAGGATGATGAGCACCACCCCGATCGCGACGGCGATCGGCACCCCGGTCAGCACGAACTGAACCGCACGCACACCGACGAGCACGATGTAGACGGCGAGCAGCAGCGCCATCAGCAGCGCGGCGAAGCGGTTCTTCACGGATGCACGCTCGTGGCGGTGGCCGCCTGGCCGGAGACGTTCTCGGGGTCGGGGTCGGTGGGGGTCGACGCGGCATCCTGCCCCGTCGCCGCGGCCTGACCGCCGAGGCCGATCAGCTGATCCAGGCCCACGATCACGCCGCGGGCGGTCGCGGCCGCCGTGAGCGCCACGGCGATGCCGGCCCTGTAGGCGCTCGGCGAGATGGTCTCATGGGTGATGGTGAGCACCTCGCCGGTGCCGCCGAACACGACGTCCTGCTTCGCGACGATGCCGTTGAGTCGCAGGCTGTGGATGGGGATGCTCGCCACCTGCTGTCCGCGTGCGCGCTGATCGGTGTGCGGAGCGGCGACCGGGCCGAGGGCGGCGCGCGCGGCGCCCATCAGCTCGGCGGTGCGCACGGCGGTGCCCGAGGGCGAGTCGACCTTGGTGGAGGCGTGCGTCTCGATGATCTCGATCGAGTCGAAGTAGCGCGACGCCATCGCCGCGAAGGAGGTGGCCAGCACCGAGCCGAGCGAGAAGTTCGGGATCACGACGATGCCCGTGGCGGGTTCGTCGCCGAGGTTGCGGCGGAGAGCAGCGATGCGGTCGGCCGACCAGCCGGAGGTGCCGATGAGCACGTTCTTGCCGTTCGCCACGGCGAACTCGACGACCTTCTGGGTGACCCCGGGGATCGTCACATCGACCACGAGGTCGGCCACCAGCATGTCGTCGAGCGGGCTGCGCGAGTCCAGCGACGCGACGAGTTCGAACTCGGGCGACTCCTCCACGAGGCCGGAGATCAGTCGGCCCATCTTCCCTGTCGCGCCGACGACGGCAACCTTCGTAGTCATAGTCACCAATCTACCCGGGGCCGCCGACCGCGACGCCCGCCCTCCCGCCGCACCCTCGTAGGGTGGAGGCATGCGCATCCGACCCGGCGACGTGACGGCCGGCCCCGAACGGGCCCTGCTCGACGACTACTTCGCGTTCCGTGCGGCGGCCTTCCCCTCCGACGGTGGGCCCTATACGGTTTCGTACCCGTCGCCCGTCGACTTCGACGGCGTGAACGGAGTGTTCCTGGTGGTCGACGACGACGAGGGCGTGCCGGTGGGCTGCGGCGGCATCCGGATGCTCGCCGACGCGGATGCGGGCGTGGTGCGCTTCGAGGTCAAGCACGTCTGGCTCTCCCCCGCCGCGCGGGGCCGTGGCTGGGCCGGCGCGCTGATGGACGAGCTGGAGCATCGGGCACGCGCCTTCGGCGCCACCGAACTCGTCCTCGACACCCACGACACCCTCGACGGCGCGGCCCGCCTCTACACCCGCCTCGGCTACGAGCAGATCCCCGCGTACAACACCAACCCCAATGCGACTCGGTGGTACCGCAAGCTGCTCTGAAGTTCTGAGACGGGGATACGGGGTACCGCCTCGCCACTTCCCGCGCCGAGCGCGGCCCGCGGCCCGCGATCGCGTGCCGAATGTCGCGGCGAGGTTCTAGTACGGCTGAGGGTCGTTTACGCCGGTGCGGAGCTCGACGGGGAGGTGGCCGAGGTCGTTGTAGGCAACGAGTTCGGGGAGGCGACCGGCCTTGTAACGGATGATCGTGAGGCCGGCGTGCGCCTGGTTGAGGCCCGCCCAGCGCCACTCCGGGGCATCCATCGCCTCCCGAACGAACCACGCGATCACGAAGTTGTGCGTGATCAGCAGGTCGTGCGTGGTGGCGCGCGAGGGCGTCAGGAACTCGGCGACCGCGTCGGCCATCTGGGCGCGCCCCGCCTCCACCTCGTCTTCGGTGACGGAGTTGAAGAAGGGCTCGAAGTTGTGCGGCATCTGGGGCGAATACCCCGTCGGCACGCAGTCGAACAGCAAGGCGCTCGGCTTCGGGTCGAGCGCCGGGAGGTGCTCGCTCATGATGAGCGCGGTCTGCTCGGCGCGCTGCAGCGGCGAGTGCCAGACGTTGTCGAACGGCACTCCGCCCAGACGGTCGGCGATCAGGCGCGCCTGGCGCTGTCCGCGTGGGGAAAGCGGTCCGTCGTCGACGCCGTGTTCGGCGTCGAGCTGCTCGCCGTGCCGCACGAGGTAGAGGGTGTGCGCCATCAGGTGCTCACCACCTGACGGAAGGCGTCGTCGTCGATCGGACCCACCGCCGCGATGCTCACCGGATGCGCGGCCAGCTCCTGCGCGAGTTCCTGTACGTCGTCGCGCGTCACGGCCATGAGGCGCCGCACGCTCTCGTCGAGGTCGACGAACTCCCCCATGGTGAGTTCGGAGCGGCCGAGGCGCGACATCCGCGTGTCGGAGTCTTCGAGGGCGAGCGCGGCGGAGCCGGAGAGTTGGCCGTGGGCGCGGTCGAGTTCGTCGGCCGTGATGCCCTCGGACGCGAGGCGGTGCAACTCGCTCAGCATGAGCTCGCTGACGGTGCCCGAGCGCTCGGGCGTGCAGCCGGCGTACATGGTGAAGACACCGGCATCCGAGTAGCTCGGCGCGTAGGAGTAGACGGAGTAGGCGAGGCCCCGCTTCTCGCGCACCTCCTGGAACAGGCGCGACGACATCCCGCCGCCGAAGGCGGAGTTCAGCACCGCCATGGTGGTGCGACGCTCGTCGGTGGCCACGAGGCCGGGCATTCCGACCATGACGCTAGCCTGCTCGGTGGGCTTGTTGACGACGCTGACCGGGCGACCCGGAGAGAGGGCTGCCGCGACGGCCGAGCGCCGGGCTCGGGGTGCGGCGAGCACCGACAGGTCCCAGCCCGAGGCATCCAGAGCCGCCGTCACTGCCGCCACGATCTCGTCGTGGTCGACGGCTCCGGCGGCGGAGACCACGAGGTCGTTGGGGCGGTAGGAGGCGGCGTAGTGCTCCCACACGGCGTCGCGGGTGACGGCGCGGATGGTCTCCGGTGTGCCGCCGACCGGACGGCCGAGCGGATGCTCGCCCAGCACGGCCTCGAAGAGCCGCTCGCCCACGAGATCCGACGGGTCGTCTTCGGCCATCGCCAGCTCTTCGAGGATGACGCCGCGTTCGGTCTCGAACTCGCCGTGGTCCAGCAGTGAGGAGGTCAGCATGTCGGCGATCACCGTCACCGCCATCGGCAGGTCGGCGTCGCGCACCTTCGCGTAATAGCAGGTGTACTCCTTGGCGGTCACGGCGTTGTGCTCGCCGCCGACCGAGTCGAAGGAGATGGCGATGTCGAGCGCGGTGCGGCTCGGCGTGCCCTTGAAGAGCAGGTGCTCGAGGAAGTGCGTCGATCCGAAGCGGGACGGGATGCCGGCCACGGCGCCCAGTTCGTCGCGCGACCCGGCGGCCACCCAGTAGCCGATCGTGGCACTGCGGCTGCCCGGGATGTGTTCGGTGAGAATGCGCACCCCGCTCGGCAGGATCGTGCGCCGCACCAGCCCTTCGGCTGCAGTGCCGATCGAGAGTTCCGGAAGGTCGAGAGGGAGTGGGACGGCGCTGTTCATCATCTGTGCCAGCTTAGCTTGGGAAGCACGACGCCCGCCCCGGCGGATTGCCAGGACGGGCGTCGTGAGGTGGAGCAGGGAGACTAGCCTTCGGCCGGCTCCGTGGGGCCCTCGCTGTGCGCGGCGGAACCCTCGGTGTCGGCGGCCTCGGCGAGAACCGGGGCGAGCGACAGCTTTCCGCGGTCGTCGATCTTCGTGATCTCCACGAGGATCTTCTGGCCGACGCCCAGCACGTCTTCGACGTTCTCGACACGCTTGCCACCGGCGAGCTTGCGCACCTCGGAGATGTGCAGCAGGCCGTCCTTGCCCGGGAGCAGGGAGATGAACGCGCCGAACGTCGCGAGCTTGACGACGGTTCCGAGGAACTGCTCGCCGATCTCCGGGTTCTGCGGGTTCGCGATGGCGTTGACCTGCTGGCGGGCAGCCTCGGCCGAGGGGCCGTCGACGGCGCCGATGTACACGGTGCCGTCTTCCTCGATCGAGATGTCGGCGCCGGTCTCGTCCTGGATGGCGTTGATCGTCTTGCCCTTCGGGCCGATCAGCTCGCCGATCTTGTCGACGGGGATCTGCACCGAGATCACGCGGGGCGCGGTCGGAGCCATCTCGTCGGGAGCGTCGATCGCGGCGTTGATCACGTTGAGGATCGCGTCGCGAGCGGCCTTGGCCTGCTTGAGAGCGCCGTCCAGAACCGAGGTCGGGATGCCGTCGAGCTTCGTGTCGAGCTGGATCGCGGTGATGAACTCGGAGGTACCGGCCACCTTGAAGTCCATGTCACCGAGGGCGTCTTCGGCGCCGAGGATGTCGGTGAGAGCCGCGTAGCGCGTCTCGCCGTCGACCTCGTCGGACACCAGGCCCATCGCGATGCCCGCGACCGGGGCGCGCAGCGGCACACCGGCGTTGAGGAGCGACAGGGTGCTGGCGCAGACGGAACCCATCGAGGTGGAGCCGTTGGACCCGAGGGCCTCCGACACCTGACGGATCGCGTAGGGGAACTCCTCGCGGCTCGGCAGCACCGGCACGAGAGCGCGCTCGGCGAGGAAGCCGTGCCCGATCTCGCGACGCTTCGGCGAACCCACGCGGCCGGTCTCACCGGTCGAGTAGGGCGGGAAGTTGTAGTGGTGCAGGTAGCGCTTCTTCGTGATCGGGCTCAGCGAGTCGATCTGCTGCTCCATCTTGAGCATGTTCAGCGTGGTGACACCCAGGATCTGGGTCTCTCCGCGCTGGAAGATCGCCGAACCGTGCACGCGCGGGATGACCGCGACCTCGGCGTCGAGCGGGCGGATGTCCGCGAGCCCACGACCGTCGATGCGCACGCCGTCCTTCAGGATGCGACCGCGGACGACCACCTTGGTGACCGACTTGTAGGCGGCCGAGACGGTGGGCAGGATGTCGGCGTCGAGCTCGCCCGCTTCGACCTTCGCGGCGATGGCGGCCTTGACGCGGTCTTTCAGCGCGTCGTCGGCGTTCTGGCGCTCGATCTTGTCGGCGATCTGGTAGATGCCCACCAGCTCGTCGTAGGCGAGAGCCGCGACGGCGTCGTAACCGGCCTGCGTGTAGGGCAGGAACACGGGGTACTCCTGCACCGCCTTGTTGGCCTGCTGAGCCATCGAGGCCTGCGCCTCGACGAGCTGCTTGATGAAGGGCTTGGCGGCCTCGAGGCCCTCGGCCACGACGGACTCGCTCGGCTTGGTGGCGCCGCCCTTGATGAGGTTCCAGCTGTTCTCGGTGGCCTCGGCCTCGACCATCATGATCGCGACATCCTGGCTGCCGTCTTTGTTGGTGACGACACGGCCGGCCACGACGAGGTCGAACACGGCCTCCTCGAGCTGCGAGTACTTCGGGAACGCGATCCACTGGTCGGGCTCGGTGCCGTATCCGGGCATGAGCGCGAGGCGCACACCGCCGATCGGGCCCGAGAACGGGATGCCCGAGATCTGCGACGAGGCGGATGCCGCGTTGATCGCCAGCGAGTCGTAGAACTCGTCGGGAGCGATGCTCAGGACGGTGATGACGACCTGGACCTCGTTGCGGAGGCCGTTGACGAACGACGGACGCAGCGGGCGGTCGATCAGACGGCAGACCAGGATGGCCTCGGTCGAGGGGCGACCCTCGCGGCGGAAGAACGAACCGGGGATCTTGCCGGCGGCGTAGGAACGCTCTTCGACGTCGATCGTCAGCGGGAAGAAGTCGAAGTTGTCTTTCGGGTGCTTGCTCACGCTCGTGGCGGAGAGAAGCATGGTCTCTTCGTCGAGGTAAGCGGCGACGGCGCCCTGGGCCTGCTGCGCGAGGCGGCCGGTCTCGAAGCGAACCGTGCGGGTGCCGTACTTGCCGTTGTCGAGAACGGCTTCGGCGAATTTGATTTCAGGACCTTCCAAGAGGTCTGTCTCCTTTGTTTAGCGTCGCGGCCCCGTGTGGGCGTGCGACTCCTCGCGTGGGAGCAGGCATGACGGCAGGCGAAACGAGCCGTGACATGTGTCGGAGGGCGACGCTGTGAATGAACACATACTGGCCACCAGTAGAAAACCTCCGACGCCCACGCTCTCCAGAAACGCGGGATTCGGAAATCCACCACCGAGGACCAGCTTCCTGCCAGCCTGCTCTCAACCTCTTCATCCTACCAGGCGAGAGGCGGAGAACCGAGGAACGCTCGCCGCGCGTGCAGCGGGCACTCAGTCCGGGAGGGGGCCGAGACCGAAATCGACCGTGAACGGGCGGCGCGATCCGTTGATCGTGACCGGCACGACGACCGCCGTCCGGCGCGTCGCGAGGGCGCGGAGTCCGGCTCCCAGCTCGAGATCGACCTCGCGGGGCACGAAGCCGGCGCGGTAGATCTGGCCGTCGCCGCCGATGAGATCGACGGCCACCCGCAACTCGCGGCCGAGCCAGCGACTCGCATCCGGTGTGAGCACCGCGGTCATCGGGCCGCTGGTCTTGGCCGCCGCCGCGTCGATCGCATTCTGCCGACGCTCGGATTCGGCCACCCGGAGGGTCGTGGTCGGCTCGATCTCGAGCAGTTCGACGCCCTCGAGACTCTTGCGGGTGTTCTCGCTGTCGCGGCCGTTGCGACGGAACAGCGGCAGCACCAGGAGCACGGCGATCACGACGGCGAGCATGAGCAGCACGACCGCCAGGATCGGGCCGACGACCGGCCAGTCGGCACAGGTCACGAAGTTCGCAGCGATCGCCAGCGCGAGCACCATCGCGAAGAGGAAGGCCTCCCAGCGCCAGAACGGCTTCCATCGGCGCGTGAGGTTCATGAGTCCATTCTGCCGTGGCGGCCGCCGGCTCAGAGCGCGTGCATCGTGAAGGCGCGGGCCAGGCGGTCGTGCAGGGCCGGTGCCGAGGCGGCGCGAACGACGAGGCGGCGGGCCGCGAAGCCGACAGCGGTGGTCGGCCGGCCCATGAGCATGTTGAACTCGGCCGTGCGCGAGGCACGGGCCGCCGAGCGCAGTCGGGTGCGCTCGAAGTCCCGCAACAGCCCGGAAGCTCGCGCGCGGCTGCTCCGTGAGGCCGTGAGCAGTTCGGGCATCAGGTCGGCCAGCGCCTCCCCGTCGAGCCAGCCGAGGTTCATGCCCTGCCCGCCGATGGGGCTGACCTCGTGCGCGGCGTCGCCGATCAGCAGCATCCGGCCGTCGCCCATGCTCGGCACCGTGCGGCGGCGCACGCCGAAGACACTGGTCATGGTGGAGCTGCGCGGGTCGGTCGTGATGCCCGTGCGCTCCAGGATGAGCCGGGAGAGCTCGGCCGCCACCGCCGGATCATTCGTCTCCCCTGAATCCGGCGGGCCACTGTCCGGCGACACCGTGGGCGCGGGCAGGTGCGTCACCCAGCGACGCCGTCCGCCCGGCAGCGGGAACGACTCCACGATGCCCTTGGGATGCAGGTGCAGCACCGCCACCGGGCCCTCGGAGGTCTCGTCGATCACGTCGCCCATCACGTAACGGTAGGGGTACGGGTAGACGGTGTCGCGGATGCGCGTCGCCGCCCGCACCAGACTGAGCGGCCCGTCCGCTCCCACGACGAACCGCGCGTCGATCCGCAGGTCGTCGCCCCGTGCTGTGCGCCCGAGCACCGCGACGCCGCCCGCGTGCCGCTGGAACCGCTCGACCTGCACCCCGCCTCGCAGCGCATCCGGCGCTCGCGTGGCCAGCTGCGTCCTCAGGATGCGCTCGGTCGCCACCTGCGGCAACGACACCACGAAGGGGAAGGGCTCGGGCACACCGCCGAAGTCGAGCTCGGCCACGACCTCGCCGCGGATGCGCAGGATGCCGCGGTCGATGCGCACCCCCGCCGCCCGCACTTCCTCGAGCGCACCCAGTCGGTCCAGGGCCGCGAGCGAGGGCGGGTGGATGCCGATGGCGCGCGAGTGCAGTCGCGGGCCGCCGCGCCGCTCCAGCGCCACGACGTCGATGCCGCGCTGGGCGAGTGCGGCGGCCAGGAAGAGCCCGGCCGGCCCCGCACCCACCACGGCGACGTCATGCATCCGGCTCTGGTCCCCCGCTCCTGGCGGCGGCACTGGCGGCGTAGCTCAGCAGATTGCGGAACGGAGCCTGGGCCTCGACGGTCCAGCCACGGCGGGCAGCGATCCGGAGCTCCGCCGTGGTGTAACTGCGGCGGATGGAGGTCAGGCCGTCTTCGCGGATGAACGAGCGATGGAAGAACGGCAGCGTCCCCGCCGAGAACACGCCGTAGGCGACGGCGCTGCGGCGGATGTCACTGTGCAGCGCGAGCCCCCGGCAGAGCAGTTCGCTGTCGATCAGCAGGTCGGTGAACTGCTCCGAGGTCAGGTGGTGGAGCACATGGTTCGAGATCACGAAGTCGAAGCGCTGGGCGGCATCCACCAGCTCACTGCTCTCGGTGAGCAGGAAGCGTACGCCGTCGGGATTCGGGGTGCGGCTGGCGAAGTCGAGGGCGCGCGGGTCAGGGTCGATTCCGGTGACCTGCAACTGCAGGCCGTCCGTGGCGGCCCAGTGCGCCAGAGCGCGGGTGATGTCGCCGCCGCCGCAGCCGATGTCGAGCAGGGTCGACGGGAGCACCGGCGAGAGCAGAGGGCGGATGCGGTCGCGATAGGTTCCGTGCCATCCCGAGACGATCGAGTTCACCAATCGGAACTGCTCGTAGGTCCGGGCCAGCAGCACCGGGTCGCAGTCCGGGTCGTCCATCAGCTCGCGCGCGTCGACGGCGCGACGGCGGAGTGTCGATCGGGCCACGACTACGCCTCCGACACCTCGGCGAGGACTCTCGGCATCGCGGCCACCCGCTCCACGGTCGGTGCCGAGTCGCCCGGCACGGCGGCCGGCGCTGCGACGTCTTCAACGGACGCCGTCGGGGCGACCGATCGCACGGTCATCAGGCCCGTCTCGACCGTGAGTCCGGGCCCGAACGCCATCGCGCAGACGCGGTCACCCTCTTTCGGTGGCGTCGCGGATTCCAGGATGGCCTTCAGCACGAACAGGATCGTGGCGCTCGACATGTTGCCGTAGTCGTGCAGGATCTCGCGCGACGCGGTCATCTGCTCCTCGGAGAGTCCGAGCTTCGCCTCCACCTTGTCGAGGATGCTGCGGCCGCCGGGGTGCACCGCCCAGTGCGCGATGTCGGTGGCGGGCGCGCCGCCGAGCGACGCGTCGCGTGCGAGCAGCGGCGCGAGGGCGCCCGTGATGTGCTCGTCGATGATCTTCGGCACGTAGGAGCTGAGGATCATCTCGAAGCCCTCATCGCCGATCTTCCACGCCATGTCCTGTTCGCCCACGGGGGTGAGCACGCTCTCGAAGAAGTCGAGGTCGAGTGCGAATCCGTCGTCAGGGCCGGCCGGCAGCTCCCGCGCCGTGACGATCGCCGCGGCGGCGCCGTCGGCGAACACCGACGAGGCCACGATCTGGTCGGGCTCGTTCGACGAGCGCACGTGCAGGGTGCAGAGCTCGGCGCTGACGACGAGCACGACGGCATCCGGATCGGCTTCGCAGAACGACTTGGCCATCCGGAGCGCGGGGAAGGCGGCGTAGCAGCCCATGAAGCCCACGTGGTAGCGCAGGGTGCCGGGGGCCAGGCCGAGCTCGCGCACGAGCACGTAATCGGGGCCGGGGGCGAAGAAGCCGGTGCACGAGACGGTGACGACATGGGTGATGTCGGCGGGGCAGAGGCCCGGCACCGCGTCGAGCGCCTTGCGGGCGGCCTCGGTGTAGAGCAGCGATGCGCGCTCGATGTAGAGCTCGTTGCGCACCCGGGTCGACGGTGCGAGCAGGGCTCCGGAGGCCAGGTCGAAAAACTGCGGATGCTCGAACTGCCGGTCGAGGGTCAGCTCGTCGATCACCGAGTACCGGGTCTCGATGGCGGAGCCGTCGAAGGAGGCCGTCACGAGGCGCTGGCCGAGGCGGGACAATCCCTCCTGGGCGGCGAAGACGTCACGCACCAGGTGCTGGGTCAGCACCGTTGCCGGAACCGCGGTCTGGATGGTTCGCACGCTCACTGCCATAGGCCCATGTAAGCACGATCATGTGCCTGCATGGGCCTAACTCAGCAATGTCGGATGCGAGGCCGGTTCCGGTCGGGCCGGTCGCCCGCATCCGCCTCGCATCCGTCGGGGCTACTGCGCTCCGTAACCGCCGACCGGGCTGAACGAAGCGTCCAGCGCGAAGGGGTCGACGACCCGGCTGGAGCGGTCGGATCGCTGCACCGCGTCGGCGAGTTCGCTCGCGGCGCGGTGGATGCGATCGGGCAGGGAGGCGACGCCATCCGCCCCGCTCCCCCAGTCCTCCGAGGAGGCGTAGACGCTCGTGGGCATGACCGGCGCACGCAGGTAGCTGAACAGCGGTCGCACGGCGTGCTCGAGCGCCAGCGAGTGGCGCGGGGTTCCGCCGGTGGCGGCGATCAGTGTCGGCAGGCCCGTGAGGGCGGTGTTGTCGATCACGTCGAAGAACGACTTGAACAGGCCGCTGTAGCTGGCGGTGAAGATCGGCGTCACCGCGATCAGACCGTCGGCGCCGGCGACCGCGTCGAGGGCGCTCTGTAGCTTGGTGCTCGGGAATCCGGTCACCAGGTTGTTCGTGATGTCCTGCGCGATGTCGCGGAGCTCGATGGTGCGCAGCTCCACGTCGACGCCGCGGTCGCGGAGATCGGCGACCGTCGCATCCGCGAGCCGGTCAGTCAGCAGTCGGGTGGATGACGGCTGGCTGAGGCCCGAGGAGATGGCGACGAGCTGCTTCGGGGCGGTCGCGCCCTGGGTGGTGTTCTCGGTGATGTCGGTCATGACTAGGCTCCCTTGATGCCGAAGGCGGCGCCGGTGTGGGTGGAGGTGCCCTCCGCGCGGACCGCTTCGGCGGCGACGGCGGACTGGCCGTCGACGTCGGCGAGCTGACGGGCGGCCTCGCGGGCGGCCATCCGCTCGATCTCGCTCTGGTGGGTGGGGCCGTCCGGCACGTGCGCCGGGCGCTTGGCGTCGAGCTCCTTGCGGAGCACCGGTACCACGAGCTCGCCGAGCAGGTCAAGCTGCTCGAGCACGGTCTTGAGGGGCAGGCCGGCGTGGTCCATGAGGAACAGCTGGCGCTGGTAGTCGCCGAAGGTCTCCCGGAAGGTGAGCGTGCGGTCGATCACCTGCTGCGGGCTGCCGACGGTGAGCGGGGTCTGCTCGGTGAAGTCCTCAAGGCTCGGGCCGTGTCCGTAGACGGGCGCGTTGTCGAAGTACGGGCGGAACTGGTTCACCGCGTCCTGCGAGTTCTTGGCCATGAAGACCTGACCGCCGAGGCCGACGAAGGCCTGGTCGGCCTTGCCGTGACCGTAGTGCTCGAAGCGCTGGCGGTAGTAGTTGATCAGGCGCTGGAAGTGCTCCTTGGGCCAGAAGATGTGGTTCGCGAAGAATCCGTCGCCGTAGTAGGCCGCCTGCTCGGCGATCTCAGGGCTGCGGATGCTGCCGTGCCAGACGAACGGCGCGACGCCGTCGAGCGGGCGCGGGGTGCTCGTGAAGCCCTGGAGCGGGGTGCGGAACTGGCCCTCCCAGTCGACCACGTCCTCATCCCACAGGCGACGGAGCAGCGCGTAGTTCTCGATGGCGAGCGGGATGCCCTGACGGATGTCCTTGCCGAACCACGGGTAGACGGGGCCGGTGTTGCCGCGACCCATCATGAGGTCGACGCGGCCGTCGGCGACGTGCTGGAGCATCGCGTAGTCCTCGGCGATCTTCACCGGGTCGTTCGTGGTGATCAGCGTGGTGGCGGTGGAGAGGAGGAGCTTGTCCGTCTTGGCCGCGACGTAGCCGAGCATCGTCGTGGGGCTCGACGGGACGAACGGCTCGTTGTGGTGCTCGCCGAGGGCGAAGACGTCGAGGCCGACCTCTTCGGCCTTCTGCGCGATGGTCAGGATGGCCTTGATGCGCTCGTTCTCGGTGGGGGGTGGTGTTGTTCGTCGGGTCGGTGGTGACGTCCCCGACGGTGAAGATTCCGAACTGCATGTCGACCTCGCTGCGTCTCTCTGCTGAAGTTTTCAATTCAATGCGTTTGCATGAACATTGACTACAACAACCGGAGGTCGAAGTTATTCCCACCACAGATTTAGGGCTGGCTTCGCCTTGATCGCCGCATTCAGATTGCCCCCATGGACGAGCAAGGCGCATCCTTCGGCCGCGGTTCAGCCGGCCCTGCGAAGTCACTCCGAGCCCAGTGTCGGAGGGTGGTGATTGAATTAATCTCATGAATGAGAGTGGGATGCGGATCGACGCCATCCTCGACGAATTGGTCGCCGAGGAGGCGATCCGGGCGGCGTCTTCAGCGCGCACTGCCGTGCTGCTGGCGGAGGCGACGAGGTTGCGGCTGGCCGAGTCGCGGTCGGATGCGCATGGGCTGGCGATGCGCTCGCTCGTCGCGGAGATCTCGTGCGCCATCCGCGTTCCGGAAGGGACGGTGATCCGTCTTCTGAACGACGCCGAGACCCTCGTACACACGCTTCCGGCCACTCTCGAGGCGCTGTCGAGCGGTGCCATCAGCTACCGTCACGCTCAGAAGATGGTGGAGGCTGCGTCCCCGATTCCGCGTGAAGCGCGCGGCTCGTTCGAACTCGCGCTCCTGCCGGAAGCGGAAGCCACGACAGCCGCCCGTTTCGAACGCATCGCACGTCGTGAACGCGAGCGGCTCCACCCCGAATCGATCGAGGTGCGTACTCGAGCCGCGACCGCCGACCGTGACGTGGTGCTCACGCCGGATGCCGACGGCATGGCCTGGCTGACCTGTCACCTCCCGGCCGTGGCCGCTGTGGCGATCGACACCCGCTTGAGCCGCATGGCCCGCGCGGCGCACACGGCGACGGAATCACGCACGCATGCGCAGCTCCGCGCCGATGCGCTCACGACTCTCCTGCTCGGTCGGGGTGCCGCACGGACAGCCGGTTCCCCGCCGCCTGTCGCAGCCGACGACACGGTCGCCGTTGCCGACCACTCGGAGGGGGACGATCCACCGGTCGACACACGGGCTGGCGAGGATGAGTCGCTCGGGGCCGACTACGGCGCGTTCACCATCGATGACGAGTGCCTTGGCGTCGTGCCGACGGTGATCGTGACGGTGCCCGCGCTGTCTCTGCTCGGGCACGACGGCGGTCAGGCGGAACTGCACGGCTTCGGGCCGATCGACATCGACACGGCTCGCCGGCTCGCGGCGCGAGCACCGAGTTTCGTCCGCATCCTCACGCACCCCGAGACCGGAGAGACGCTCTCGGTCGGGCGGACTCGATACCGGCCTCCGCCCGACCTGCGTCTCGCGTTGCTACTCGACGACGAGACCTGCCGGTTCCCGAACTGCAACCGGCGCGCCGAATCGTGCGAGGTCGATCACACCACCGACTGGGCACACGGTGGCGAGACCGGGCGCGCCAATCTGCACCACCTCTGTCCGAAGCACCATCACCTGAAACACGATTCGAGCGGCTGGAGGGTGGTCGCACGCCCGGGACGAACGCTGGAATGGAGCTCGCCCACGGGAAGGCACTACGTCACGAGACCGTCTGCATCCAGACGGAGTTCAGCGCGACCGATCTTCGTACCGGCCGCCGCGGCGGGGCCCGACGAAGGGGTGGGGTGATGGGCAGGCCAAGACGTGAGGCGGAACGACGAAGGCCGCCACCCCGCAGGGTGACGGCCTTCTGAAGTAGATCGTGAGGCGCGAAGTGCCGGTCGACTAGCGACGCAGACCGAGTCGCTCGATGAGCGAACGGTAGCGGTCGATGTCGATGTCCTGCAGGTAACCCAGCAGGCGGCGGCGCTGCCCCACGAGCAGCAGCAGACCACGACGCGAGTGGTGGTCGTGCTTGTGCTCCTTGAGGTGCTCGGTGAGATCCTTGATCCGCTTGGTCAGGATCGCAACCTGAACTTCGGGGGATCCGGTGTCACCGGGGTGGGTCGCGTACTCTTCGATGATCGCCTTCTTGACGTCTGCTTCGAGTGCCATAGATGGGATCCCCTTTCTCTCGTTGCGCGGTGCCAGTCAGCCGGATGCTGTGGCTCTCTTTATCCGCGGCCGTCTTCACGGCAACCTGTAGATCCTACCAGAAACGTGCTCGTAACATTCGGGCCGCCGAATCGACTCCGGAGTGGGAACACTCCATAGTGGTATCGCGTTGGTCGTTGACGGAACGGAATTACTTCATGACTCAGAACACCCTCAGCACGGCCACCCTTCCCGTGCTCGACTTCTCCCGCCTCAGCCAGGGCGACGCGGAGGCCGACGCCTTCCGCACCGAGCTCCGCGAGGCCACCCACGATTACGGCTTCTTCTATCTCGTGGGCCACGGCGTGCCGCACGACCTGATCGACCGCGTCATGGTGACCGCACGCCGCTTCTTCGACCTCCCCGAGGCCGACAAGATGGCGATCGAGAACCTGAAGAGCCCGCATTTCCGCGGATACACGCGAGTGGGCGGCGAGCTGACCCAGGGCAAGGTCGACTGGCGCGAGCAGATCGACATCGGCACCGAGCGCGAACCGGTCGAGATCACCCCGGACACCCCCGACTACATGCGCCTCGAAGGCCCGAACCAGTGGCCATCCGCTTTGCCTGAGCTGCAAGAGGTCGTGTCCGAGTGGTACGACGAGCTCACCCGCGTGAGCCTCACGCTCCTGCGCGAATGGGCGCTGTCGCTCGGCGCCGACGAACACGTCTTCGACGCCGCCTTCGCCGAGCGGCCCTCCACCCTGATCAAGATCGTGCGCTATCCCGGCAAGAGCGACCCCGAGCCGAAGCAGGGCGTCGGCGCCCACAAGGACTCGGGCGTGCTGACCCTGCTCCTGGTGGAGCCGGGCAAGGGCGGACTCCAGGTGGAGAAGGACGGCGAGTGGATCGATGCTCCCCCGATTCCGGGAGCCTTCGTCGTGAACATCGGAGAGCTGCTCGAGGTCGCCACCAACGGCTACCTCAAGGCCACGGTGCACCGCGTCATCTCGCCGCGCATCGGCGACGACCGCATCTCCATCCCGTTCTTCTACAGCCCGGCGCTGGATGCGACGATCCCGGTGCTCCCGCTGCCCGCCGAACTGGCCGCGGAGGCGACCGGCATCACCGCCGATCCCGACAACCCGGTCTTCACCACCTACGGCGAGAACGTGCTGAAGAGCCGGTTGCGCGCGCACCCCGACGTCGCCGCCATCCACCACGCCGACCTCGTGCAGAAGGCGTCTGCGCCCGCCCCCGCCGGCGAGTGAGCAGCCGCCCCGAACCCGATCCCACGCCGGTCCCGGAGGCCGACGCCGCCGAACCGGCCCGCCGCCGCAACCCCTTCGCCGACCTCACCCCGCTGCGCGCGAGTCCCGCGTTCGCGCGCCTCTGGGCCGGGCAGGCCATCTCCGGCATCGGCAGCCAGATGACCATCGTGGCGGTGGGCCTCGACATCTACCGCCTCACCGGGTCGACGTTGGCCGTCGCGGGCGTGGCGCTGTTCGCACTGGTTCCGATGATCGTGTTCGGCCTCTACGGCGGGATGCTCGCGGATGCCTTCGACCGGCGCGCCGTCGCTCTGATCGCGGCGATCGTGGCCTGGTCGTCGACCGCGGCGATCGCGATCCTGGCCTGGACCGGCGCGGACAGCGTCGCGGCCCTCTACGCCCTCTCCACGTTGAACGCCGTGGCAGCGACCGTCATCACGACCACCCGCTCCGCGATCTTCCCCCGCCTGCTCCCCCGCGAACTCCTCCCCGCCGCCGCGGCCCTGAACGGCATCACGTTCGGCTTCATGGTGACCGTCGGACCGGCCCTGGCGGGCGTCCTCGTCGCGACCGTCGGCTTCGGCTGGACCTATTCCGTCGACGTCGTGCTCTTCGTCGCCGCCTTCCTCGGGATCGCGAGTCTTCCGCGCATCCTGCCCGAGGGGGAAGTCCAGCGCCCGGGCCTCGCCTCGCTGCGGTACGGGTTCGCGTTCCTGAAGCGCGCCCCGAACATCCGGGCGTCGTTCCTGATCGACATCTTCGCCATGACGTTCGGACAACCGCGCGTCCTCTTTCCGGCGATCGGGGTACTCGTGCTGGGTGGCGGCCCCGTGACGGTGGGCCTCCTCACCGCCGCGTACGCGATCGGATCGACCCTCACCGGGATCTTCTCCGGGCGACTCGGACACGTGCGGATGCAGGGCCGGGCGATCGCCCACGCGGTGCAGGTGTACGGCGCTTTCGTGGCGCTCTTCGGAGTGGTCGTGCTCGTCGCCTCCGCTGCGGGCTCCCCTGTCTCACAGGAGCTCGACGACGTGAACCGGCCCGCCCTGGTGCTGGCTGCGCTCGCACTGATCGGCGCCGGCGCATCCGACGAGGTGAGCGCCATCTTCCGCGGCACGATGCTGCAGACCGCGGTGCCCGACAACATGCGCGGCCGGCTGCAGGGCGTGTTCACGGTGGTCGTCACGGGCGGACCACGGATCGGCGACCTCTACGTGGGAGCCCTCTCCGTGTTCGCCGCACTCTGGTTCCCACCGCTGCTCGGCGGCTTCGTGATCGTGGTGGCGGCGACGCTCATCCTGCGCCTGGTGCACTCGTTCCGCGCCTACGACGCGTTCGACCCGAAGCCGTAGCGACCCGAAGCCGTAGCGACCCGAAGCCGTCAGAGTCCCGCCGGGGGCTCCTCGCCCGGTGCGAGCAGCAGCGTCAGCCGCTGGGTCGGGCGCGTCATCGCCACGTAGAGCGCCGAGGCCCCGCGCGTGTTCTCCGCCACGATGCCGGCCGGCGAGACCACGACGACCGAGTCGAACTCGAGGCCCTTCGCCTCGGCCGGCTCGAGCAGAGCCACAGTGCGCGACAGGCCGGCGACGCCGACACCGAAGGCCGAACCGAAGGCATCCGAGAGCACCGGCGTCAAGGACGGGATGAGCGACACCGGAGCGATCACCGCCACGGTGCCACCGGCCTCGGCCGAGACCTGGGCTTCGGCGGCCGCATCGGCCAGGAGGGCCGCCTCCGACTCGCTCGCCCGTGCCGTCACCGGCCATTCGGTCGTGCGCACCGACGTGGAGCGCGTGACGGTGAGGCCGCTGGCGTGCGCCACGCGCTCCGCCGCGTCCACGATCTGCGAGGGCGTGCGGTAATTCACCGTGAGCTCCTCGAGACGCCAGTTCTCGCCGATCAAGGGCTGCAGCGTCGACGACCAGCTCGTCGAGGAGGCCGCCGAACTGGCCTGAGCGACATCCCCCACGATCGTGAACGACCGCAGCGGCGACTTGCGGAGCAGCACCCGCCACTGCATCGGCGAGAGCTCCTGGGCTTCGTCGACCACGATGTGCCCGTAGGTCCACGAGCGGTCGGATGCCGCGCGCTCCGCCGTGGTGAGCCGCACCGTCGACTCCTCGAACCCGGCCACCACGGCCTCGGCCGAGACGATGCCGGCGACATCCATGTTGCGGATGGCATTCTTCGCGTTCTCGAGGTCGCGCTTGCGCTGCGCCTTCTCGGCCCGGCGCGCCGCGGCGTTGCCCGGGTCGTACTCGCCCAGCAGCTCGGCCGCTTCGTCGAGAAGCGGGACGTCGGACACCGTGAACGCGGTCCCGCGCTCCCGCCGCAGGAGTTCGCGCTTGGCCTTCGACCAGTGCCCCGTGATGGACGCGAGCCACTGCGGTCGCGCGTACAGGTCTTCGACCAGTTTCTCGGGCGTCAACGGCAGCCAGGCGGTGTTCAGGGCGACGCGCACGTCGTAGGCCGTGCGGATGTCCTCCCGCAGGTAGGCGAGATCGGCGTCGTCGACCGTGCTGCCCCGACGCCGCAGCTGCTCGGCCAGTTGCCGGGTGAGCTGCGCGAGCACGTTCTTGACGAACTGCACGCGACCCTCGTTGTACGGCTTTCCGGATTCGCGCGCCTTGGCCATGGCCTCGGCGATGAGCGAGGGCTCGAGCACCAGCTTCTCACCGTTGATCTCGAGCGCGATGGCCTCTTCGGGCACCCGCTGCCGCGACCGCACGGCCCGGCGCACGAGCGCGGCCATCTCGGCCGATCCCTTCAGGGCGGCGACCGCCGGCGCGTCCTCCTCGAGGGCGTCGACCCCGGGGTAGAGCTGGCCGAGGCTCGAGAGCACCACGCCGGTCTCGCCGAGGCTCGGCAGCACCGCATTGATGTACTGGAGGAAGGCGGGGCTCGGGCCCACGACGAGCACGCCGCTCGAGCCGAGACGTTCGCGGTAGGTGTAGAGCAGGTAGGCGGCGCGGTGCAGTGCCACGGCGGTCTTTCCGGTGCCGGGGCCGCCCTGCACCACGAGCACGCCGCCGAGTTCGGAACGGATGACGCGATCCTGCTCGGCCTGGATGGTGGACACGATGTCGTGCATCTGCCCCGTGCGCTGCGCGGAGAGAGCGGCGAGCAGGGCGCCCTCGCCCTGCAGCTGCGTGCCTTCCTCGTCGAGCAGGGTGGAGTCGAAGACCTCGTCCTCGATGCGCACGACCTCGCGCCCGCGGGTGGTCAGATGCCGACGGGCCCGGGCGCCCAGCGGTGTGGCGGCGGTGGCCTGGTAGAAGGCGCGGGCCTGAGGGGCGCGCCAGTCGAGCAGCAGCGGCTCGAGGTTCTCGTCGCGCAGCCCGATGCGGCCGATGTAGCGCAGTCGCGATCCGTCGTCATCCGGGTCGATCAGTTCGAGGCGGCCGAAGGCGAGTCGCTCGCCGACCTCGCGGAGCTGATGGATGCGGTCCTCATAGGCCCGGGCGAAGGCGTCGCGCTCGGAGCGGCTCTGGTGGTTGCCACCCACGTTCTCGCGGCGCACCACGGTCAATTCCTCTTCCGCCTCGGCCCGTAGACGGTCGAGTCGCGCATAGAGTCCCGCAACGTAATCGCGCTCGCGCGCCAGTTCTTCCTCCGCCACGGCACCTCCCAGAATCCAGCACGCTATTCTACGCGCGGATTGCCGGGAGGATGCCGAGGCGAGGTTTCCGGACGGTGAAATCCGGGGTGTTCAGTGTTCGGTGTTCGACGTTCAGCGGAGCGCGACTACGGGACCTCGACCAAATCGATCACGAAGATCAACGTCTTGCCGGCGAGGAAGTGGCCGCTGCCCTCGGGCCCGTAGGCGAGGTGGGGCGGGATGGTGAGCTTGCGACGACCGCCGGCCTTCATGCCGGGAATGCCTTCCTGCCACCCGGCGATCAGGCCGTTCAGCGGGAAAGTGATGGTCTCGCCGCGGTTCCAGGAGGAGTCGAACTCCTCGCCGGTGTCGTACTCCACGCCGAGGTAATGCACCTCGACGGTGGCGCCGGGGGTCGCCTCGGCGCCGGTGCCCTCGACGATGTCGACGATCTCGAGAGTGGTGGGGGCCGGGCCCTCGGGGAATTCGATTTCGGGCTTGGTGCCGATGGGATCTGTCATGGGTCCATCCAATCCCACCGTCGGGGTCAGGTCAAAGCGCGCGCGGGCATCCGCTCGTCACACGGTGTGGCCGGCGGAGGCGGCGGCCAGCGCGACCCGGTCGCCCAGGATCGCGTCGAGCAGCTCGGCCTCGTCGTGCTTCGGTGCGATGTTCGCACGGTCGACCAGCAGGCGCTGCCGCACGAACGCCAGGCGCGTGGCGTGGCGGATGAACGACTTCAGGGCGGCGGGCCCGTTGCCGCCCGGGAGCGTGCGGGCCCAACGCCGGGCCTGTCGACGGCCCGCGCCGGAGGACAGCATGTCGACCTCGGCGGGGCTGAACCAGCCGGCCGCCGCGTACTCCGAGAGTCTCGCTCGGGTGAGCTTGGCCTCCGACTTCCGCAGCAGCACGACGAACACCACCGCCAGCGCGAACAGGGGCACCTGCACGACGAAGTAGATGAGGAAGAAGCCGTCGAGGCCCTCCACCAGGAACGACGAGCCGTTCCAGAGGGCGTGCAGCGCCATGGCGAGCACGAGTCCGACGAGGAAGATGCCGACGCCCTTCAGCCAGCCCTTGCGACGAGCGGCGAACCCGAGGGCGACACCGGTGCAGGCCGTGAACATGACGTGCGCGAACGGCGACATGATGCCGCGCAGCACGAAGGTGAAGCCGAGGCCCACGCCGCCCGACTCGATCAGCGCCTGACCGAAGTAGAGGATGTTCTCGGTGAACGCGAAACCGGCGGCCACCGTGGCGCCGTAGACCAGTCCGTCGACCGGCCCGTCGAACTGTTTGCGGAAGAACAGCAGGAGGATCAGCACCCCCACGGCCTTCGCGCCCTCCTCGACGACGGGTGCCTGGATCACCGATCCCCAGAGCTCGCTCGTGGTGTTGTGACCGTCGCTCGCGACCGCGACGGCGACCTGCACCCCGAAATCGACGACCAGGGCGATGGCGACGGATGCCGCAGCACCCCAGAGGAAGGCGAACCAGAGTGCGGGCCGCGGCTCCGGTTCCCACCGGTCGATGATGGTGATCGCGGTGAGCACGACCGCGAGCGGCACCAGAGCCAGGATCGCGCAGATGACGAAGGCCGCCGGACCGAGTCCGAGCACGAGGTACCCGACCACCGCGAGGAACACGAATCCGAGCACGATGATGCCGACGATCGCCAGCACCAGCGTGCCCGTGCTCGTCCGGCGCGCCGGCGGACCCGGTGCGATCTCGGGCAGCGGCGGCAGAGCGACGTCGGGCCGGCTGACCGGCCCCGCGGCGTTCGAGGTTCGGGGGTCGAAAATCGTCAAGAGCAATCCTCACCTTGGCAGTACTCGACAGCGTAGTGGACTGCGGCTTGTGCGGGCACGACATCTGTACGCCGGTCGCGCCCGATAGCCTGGAGGAGTGAGATTCGCACACCTGTCCCCCCGTTCCGCAGCCGGAAGGGAAACGGCGGGTTTCTATCTCGTCGACGGGCACCGGGTACTCCCGGTCGGAGCGGTGGTCGACGACCCGCCCCGCGACCTCCAAGACCTGATCGAGCGCGGCGACGCCGAGCTCCACCGCCTCCGGGCCGCCGCAGCGGACCACGACTGGCACGACGCACTCGACCTCTCCGACTTCGAGCACGCACCCGCGGTCTCCCGCCCGCCCGCGATCATCGCGATCGGGCTGAACTACGGCGCGCACGCCTCCGAACTGAACCTCGACATGGCGGCCGCGCCGACCGTGTTCGCTTTCTGGCCGAGCTCGCTCGCGCCGCACGAAGGGACCACGAGCTGGCCCCAGTCGCTCAGCTCCGAGGTGGACTACGAGGCCGAGCTCGGGGTCATCATCGGCAAGCCGGCCAAAGACGTGAGCGTCGCGGATGCGCTGGACCACGTGTTCGGCTACACGATCGTGAACGACATCACGGCCCGCAACGTGCAGTTCAGCGAGGCCCAGTGGATCCGCTGCAAGAGCTTCGACGGGTTCACCCCGGTCGGACCTGTCGTGGTCACCGCCGACGAGGTGCCCGACCCGCAGGATCTGAGGCTGGGCACCGTGCTCGACGGGCGCACGGTGCAGGACTCGTCGACCAGCGAGATGATCCACAGCGTCGCGAAGCTGATCAGTGTGCTCTCGCAATCGACCACACTGCTGCCCGGCACGCTGATCTCGACCGGCTCGCCGGCCGGCGCCGGCTACTCGCGCAAGCCGCAGATCTTCCTCAAGAACCATTCCACCGTCACGATCTGGATCGACGGCATCGGCCAGCTCACGACGCACTGCCGCGTCATCGAGGACTGAGAACTCCTCCACCGCTTGACCTGGAGCGCACTCCAGGTCGCAGGATGGAGGCATGCCTCCCGTAACCCTTCCCACACTCGACGTGGCGGTGCCCGACGACGGACTGTCGATCGGTGACGTCGCCCGGGCGACCGGGTTGAGCATCGACACGCTGCGCTACTACGAACGCGCCGGACTGATGCTCGACCCGACGCCGCGCGACCCCGGCGGCCGCCGCCGCTACACCCGCACCGATCTCGACTGGATCGCGGGCCTGATCATGCTCCGCGAGACCGGCATGAGCATCACCGACGTGCGCCGGATGGCCGAGCTCAGCCGCGCGGCCGGGACCGAAGCCGAACGGCTGATCGTGCTGGAGAGCCATCGCGACCGGGTGCTCGCGGAGCTGGTCCGCACCCAGGCACACCTGGCTGCCCTCGACAAGAAGATCGCGGCCTACCAGGCGGTCGTCGCCTCCGACGACCAGACCGCGACATCCCTCCCGACCCCGACCTCCCAGGAGCTCCCGTGACCACCTTCACCCCACCCGTTTCCACCGCGCCTCTCGGCGACGGCCTCAGCGTCTCGGCCATCGGCCTCGGCGCCATGGGCATGAGCGCCTTCTACGGCGCGAGCGACGAAACCGAGTCGATCGCCACGCTGCGCCACGCCGTCGACCTCGGCGTGACCTTCATCGACACGGCGGAGGCCTACGGCCCCTTCCTCAACGAGAAGCTCATCGCCCGTGCCCTGGGCGATCGCCGCGACCAGGTGACCTTGGCCACGAAGGCCTCCTCCGAGACCGACGACGACGGCACCGTGCACGGCCGCAACGGCACGCCGGCCTACATCCGCAAAGCCGCCGAGCGCTCGCTCCGCCACCTCGGCACCGACGTGATCGACCTCTACTACCTGCACCGCGTCGATCCGGCTGTGCCCGTCGAGGAGAGCGTGGGCGCCATGGCCGAGTTGGTCGCCGAAGGCAAGGTGCGTCACATCGGGCTCTCGGAGGCCTCCGCCGCGACGATCCGCCGGGCGCACGCCGTGCATCCGCTGGCCGCCGTGCAATCGGAGTTCTCGCTCTTCGCCCGCGACGTGCTCCACAACGAGGAGAAGGCGACCACCGACGAACTCGGCATCGGCTTCGTGGCGTTCTCTCCGCTCGGCCGGGGCTTCTTGACGGGCGACATCCGTTCGGTCGACGACCTCGATCTCGACGACGCCCGGCGGGGCCTGCCGCGGTTCCAGCCCGACGCCATCGCGGCGAACCTGGCGCTGGTCGATCGGGTGAACGCCATCGCCGCGGAGAAGGGCGTGTCGAACGCCCAGATCGCCCTGGCCTGGCTGATGGCTCAGGGTGTGGTGCCCATTCCGGGAACCCGGAGCCGCCGCCGGCTCGAGGAGAACGCCGCCGCCGCGGGGCTCCGCCTCGACGCCGCTGACCTGGCGCGCCTCGCCGAGGCGTTGCCCGACGACGAGATCGTGGGCGGCCGCGACGTCGTGGAGCACGCCCCGGGCGTCGATCGCTAGGAGACCCGGGCCGCCAGCCGGGGTGAGGGATGCGGCAGCGGATGCGCGTGTCGCGGCAGCAGGCCGTCGAGCGTCAGCGCGAGGTAGCGCCGCCAGAGACCGGGGTCGGTCCGGGCGAGTGGGGCGGCCGTCTGGTAGATGCCGCTCACCAGGAGCGCGATGTCGTCTCCCGTGACGTCGGCGCGGATCGCGCCGGCCTCCCGCGCGTGCGCGGTGAGCTCGTCGACGAGCTCGTGCAAGCGCCGGATGGACTCCTGCACCCGCTCGTTGCCGGCGGAGGCCCCCGCCACGACCTCGCAGAACGCGCGGTCGTCGGCCTGTCGGTGGACGGCCTCGGTCATGAACGCCCGCAACGCGTCGGCGGGTGGGAGAGTGCTCGCGAGTTCGCGACCGCGCGAGAGCAGGGCCTCGAGTACCTCGCACACCACCTCGGCGACCAGCGCATCCTTCGAAGCGTAGTGCCGGAAGACGGTCCCTTTGCCCACACCTGCCTGCGCAGCGATGTCGGCGATCGACACCTCCGTGCCCTCGCGCGCCAGCAGGTCACGGGCCGCCGCGACCAACCGCTCGCGGTTGCGCCGGGCGTCGACGCGCAGCAGCGGTTCCTGCTGGGGGATGGTGGCGGGAACGCGTTCGCTCATGGCTCAAGCATAACCTGACCACGTGGTCCGATTACTGTCTCGCGGCCGATACGATCAAAGTGACCGAGTGGTCCGATTACGGACCCGGAACTCAAGGAGATCGAAATAGTGACGGACATGTCGAACACCAGCCAGACGCTGAGCGGGAAGGTCGCACTCGTGACGGGCGCGTCATCCGGGATCGGGGAAGCCGTGGCGCTCGCGCTCTCCGCGGCCGGCGCGAAGGTCGCCGCCGGTGCGCGCCGGCTCGACCGGCTCGCGACCGTGGCCGAGCGCGCGGAGGGCGAGGTGCTGCCGCTCGAGCTCGACGTCTCCGACCAGCCATCCGTTCGCGCGGCCGTGGCGGCGACCGTCGAACGGTTCGGCCGCCTCGATGTGCTCGTGAACAACGCCGGCGTCATGCTCAACGGCCTGATCGAGGGCGCCGACACCACGGAGTGGGAACGGATGGTGGGCACCAACCTCCTGGGCACGATGTACGCCACCCACGCCGCGCTCCCCCACCTGCTCGAGAGCAAGGGCACGGTCGTGCAGCTCTCCTCGACCTCCGGGCGCATCGCCAACGCGGGCGCCGGTGTCTACGCGGCCACGAAGTTCGGCGTGAACGCCTTCTCCGAGTCGCTCCGCCAAGAGGTCACGACGCGGGGTGTGCGGGTGGTCGTGGTGGAGCCCGGATTCACCTCGACCGAGCTGATCGACCACATCTCCGATCAGGGGTCGCGGGCGATGGCGGCGCAGCTGGCGACACAGATGCGCACACTCCAGCCCGCCGACATCGCGGCCGCCGTGCTCTACGCGGTCGGACAGCCGGCACACGTCGCGGTGAACGAGATCCTCATCCGGCCCACCGATCAGAGCTGATAGGCCGACCTCGTCACAGGCGGCGGGGCTGCCCGGTCGGAGTTCGTGAGGGCCGAGCAGCACATCACGGCCCTCCGGTCTGCCGAGAGGTAAGAGCGGGAACACCGGGTTTCAGGCGGTCTCCGGATATGCGCCAAGCAGACATCGGCTGGTCCCACCCGCCACCGAACGGATGTCCCGGGCCCGCGGCCCGTGCCCGGGACATCCTCCTGTCTGCCGAGCACCGGCGGGCGGAGCGCTACGGGCGCCGCCACCGATAAGGCGTCGTGGTCGAGACCTTCACGAACCCCCGACCGCTCGAGGATCGGCCGCGAGTACTCCGTCGAGTCGCTGTGGATGAGCGATTTGCCGGCCGCGATCGCCGACCGGGCGCGGGTCGCGGTCAGTGCGCGGTACAGGCCGCGTCCCCGCCATTCCTCGCGGGTCGCCCCGCCCCAGATGCCGGCGAACGAGGTTCCGGCCACCGGTTCGAGGCGGCCCGCCGAGACCATCCGGCCCTCCGCCTCGACCACCCAGAGCTCCATGCCGTCGTCGAAGCCGAGCCGGCGCAGCAGGGCGTCGGCCATCTCGTCGGAGGGCTCGTCGCCGAAGACCTCGTCCTGCATGGCGCTCATCGCGCGCACGTCGGCTTCCTCCGTCACGCGGCGGAGCGTCGCGCCGGGAGGGAGCGGGACGTCGACCGCTAGCGCTGCGGCCGAACCGATCATGATCGACTCCGGCTCGTCGGCGACGAAGCCGTTTTCCCGCAGCGCGTCATGGAGTCCCGGCGCGTGGTCGTGCCCGCGGGTCTTCCATTCCACCCGGGTGATCTCCGGATCGGCGTCGTAGTGCGCGAACGCGTCCGCCACGAGCCGACGGATCTCCGCCGCGTCCGCTCCGCCGAGGTCGCGATAGGTCACGAAGCCGCGCCCGTTCGCGAAGGTCACGAGGCGCAGCGGCCCCAGCCGGGCGACCGCGATCGCGCTCGGGGTCTCCGCGTCCGTGCGCAGCTGGTCGTCGTAGGCGGCGAGGAGGTCGTCGGTGGTCACGGTCGTCACGCAGTCGTCAGGAGAGGGCGGGGATGACCCGCTGCTCGAGCAGGCGGATGCCCGACAGGTCGTAGGCGGCCTCCGGTGCGTAGATGATGCTGTAGTCCAGTCCCCGCTCGGCCATGCCGGCGAGTCGTTCGGTGACCTGCTCGACCGTGCCGACGCCGAGGGCGCCGGCGCCGCGGTAGGCCTGCATGAACGTCGCGGTCGTCTTCTCCCCGAGGTAGGGCGCCACCCGCTCCTCGATGATCCGCAGGCGATCCTCCACCTCCGCCTCGGTCTCCCCCACCACCGCGGCGTAGTTCGTGGTGCGCGTGATGGCGCCGAAGTCGCGGCCGAGTCGCTCGCAGTGCGCGCGGAGCACGGCGCTCTTGTGGTCGAACTCCTCGGGCGTGCCGGCGAAGTTCGTGTAGTCGGCGTACTGCGCCGCGATCCGCAGCGTCACCTTCTCGCCGCCGCCGGCGACCCAGATCGGGATGCCACCCGTTTGCAGGGGCAGCGGCCGCACGATCGCGCCGTCGACGGTGAAGTGCTTCCCCTCGTGCGAGACGATCCCGTCGGTCCACGCCGCGCGGAAGATCTGCACGGTCTCGTCGAGCATGCCGAGCCGCTCGGCGATCTCCGGGAACCCGTAGCCGTAGGCCCGCCACTCGTGCTCGTACCAACCGCCACCGATGCCCATCTCCACCCGGCCGCCCGAGATCGCGTCGACCGTGGCCGCCACCTTCGCGAGGTAGACGGGATTGCGGTAGCCCGCGCAGGTGCACATCTGCCCGAGTCGCACGCGGGAGGTGGATGCCGCGAGCGCGCTCATCAGGGTCCAGGCCTCGTGCGTGGCCTCCTCGCTGGGCACCGGGGTGGTGTGGAAATGGTCGTAGACCCAGACCGACTCCCACGGGCCGGCATCCGCGTGCGCGGCGATGGAGCGCATCGTGCTCCAGTGCTCCTCGGCGGGTATGCCCACCAGATCGAAACGCCAACCTTGGGGAACGAAGAGACCGAAGCGCATGCGCCGATCGTAACGCGATGAGCCGCGGAGTCAGTGCACCAGGATCTTCAGCAGCACGGCCAGCAGTCCGAGGCATGCGGTGGCGAGCGCTCCCCCGACCCGCCAGTACCAGCGGATGCCACGACCCTCGAATGCGATCCAGCCGATCACGGCCAGCGACGCCACCCCCACCCACAGAGCCGCCCAGTAGGCGACGACCCCCTCCTTGACGCCGAAGAGGCCGAGTACGAGGAAGACCGTCGGCAGGATCGCGGCGAACAGGAAGCCGCGCGATTTCCGTAAAGCGATCCGGAGCGAGGTGTCGAGGTCGACGGAGCCGTCGGCGGCGCGGCGGCGCTGCTCGGCCACGGTGTGCGCGAAGACCTCGGTGAACCAGAACACGAGCACGCTGAGCACGGTGATGGCGAAGACGTCGAGCACGCCGTCGTTCTGGTCGGCGACGGCGACGAAGACGCTGACGAGGACGATCCCGGAGACGAGCTCGGGCGTGACGAGGGTCTGACGCAGGGTCCGTTCCGACACCACCCGCCTCGACTCCATCCGCCCTGGCCGGATCCGCGCTGGCCCGGGATCGCTATTGGGCCGCCGCGATCCGCCCCGACGCGGCCGCGGCCCGCACGCTCTCGTAGTCCGCGTCGTTCTGATCAGCGTAGTGCTCCGCGAACTCGGCCACCGCATGGTCGAACACGTCGCGGGCACCAAGGTAGGCGCTGATCTCCAGACGCGCACCGGCGCGGGCATGGGCCCGGGCGAGGGTCTCCCCGCAGAGCCGCGCGTAGAGCAGGGCGCCGGCGGGCTCGGCACGCTCCATGTCCATCGAGGCCTTCCCGTCGCTGAGCTGCCGGATGTAGTAGTCCCGCGACGTCCCGTCGGCTCGGTCGACCCGCTGCCAGCCGAGGAA
This sequence comes from Herbiconiux sp. UC225_62, assembly GCF_042694625.1. Lineage (GTDB taxonomy): Bacteria > Actinomycetota > Actinomycetes > Actinomycetales > Microbacteriaceae > Herbiconiux. The sequence goes on from NZ_CP170551.1 coordinate 4,075,126, forward strand.
GGAGTCGCTCGCGGCCTGCATCAGCCGCTGCCCGCGTACGACGCGTTCGCCGTGGTTCTCGTACTCGGGCGTTTCCGTTCCCTGCTCGAGAACCGACCGCTGCGCCTGCTTGGCCTGCAGCAGCAAGGGATCGTCCGCATCCGTTCCGCGGAGGAGGATCACCCACGCCCGCGTGCCGACACTGCCGACGCCCACCACCTTCCGGGCCAGGTGGTGGTAGCTGAACTCGCGCAGCGGATGCGGCTGGTCGAGCAGTGTGGACTGGTAGCTGCGGAGGAGGGCCGGGATGGCGACCCGGTCGTCGATCAGGTCGCCGTCGCCGAATCCGCCCTCCTCCGGCGGCAGCTCCTCGACCGGCACGATCAGCGGCGGCGTGGAGACGAACCGCAGTCGCCCGTCGACCTCCCGCACCAGCTTCGAGAACGCCCGGGCGCTGTCGTGCTCGTTCGCCGACTCGATGGTGGACTCGGTGCGACGCACCTGCTTGCGCTTCGCGGCGCCCGACGCCGCGGCTTCACGCAGGAGGGCACGCACCTCGCTCACGTCGAACCGCTCGTACCAACTGTCGAGCACCCGCCCGGCGGCGGCGCGCCGGATCGCACCGCGGTACGCCCCGACCACGGCGAGCACCGTCGCCCGCCGGTCGGCGTCGCGGAATCCCCGGTATCGGGTCGCGATCTCGAAGCTCGCCGCGAGCCGCTTCACATCCCATTCGAACGGCCCCCGCGCGGTCTCGTCGAAGTCGTTGAGGTCGAAGATCAACGAGCGCTCGGGGGTCTTGAACAGGCCGAAATTCGCCAGGTGCGCATCGCCGCAGAGCTGGGTGACGATGCCCGAGTCGGGCAGGGCCGCCAGATCGGCCGCCATGATGGCCGCTCCGCCGCGGTAGAACGCGAACGGCGAACTCAGCATGCGTTGGTAGCGCACCGGAATGAGCGAACGCACCCGTGATTCGGCCTGCCTCTCGAGAATCGTCACGACGTCCGTGCGGTCCTCGGCGGGCCGCCAGGTGGCGTGGCTGCGCCGCGGCGAGAACGCCCGAGCGGAACGGCCGAGGTCGATGCGCTCGGCGTTGCTGCGCCAGAGCGGCACGCCGTTGTCGGGGGTGATCCTCACAAGCGTGTTCGTGGTCATCGTCGTTCCTCCATCAGAGCGCCACCGCTTTCAGCGCCGGCGGGTTCCAAGCGCCGTCGAGCACCGCCGCTGCGGGCTCGTACAAGCGCATGATGATGCGCAGCGGTCCGGCCGGCGCGGGCAGCCAATTGGCCGTGCGGTCGCCGCCGGGATCGGTGGGACCGTAGTAGAGGTCGAGCGAGCCGTCGGCGCCGTAGACCAGCGGATCGCGGTCCCCGAGCGCGAAGCGGTTCAGCGGGTTCGCCACCTGGAAGCTGTCGGAGTCGTACATGGTGACCGACCAGAAGGCGCCGACCGGGGGCAGCTCCGACTTCTCGAAGTGCTGCACGTAGGACTTCTCGCCCACGATGGGCGATCCATCGGAGTCGGCCACCAGGATCGGGTACACGGCGTCCTCCGGCGGGTTGGCTCCGAGACCCACCATCGCCACGATGGCGCGCTTGGTGTAGAAGTTGCCATAGACGCCCATGGTGTCGGTGTTCATCGACCAGCCGTTCGCCACCCGGGCCAGCGTGGGCAGCTCGGCGAGCTGGCGGGCCAGCGCATCCGCTTTCCCGGCCTCGAGAGCGGCCCGACCGTCGGCGTCGAATGCGGACCCGTCGAAGTCGTCACCCGGCACGAAGCCGATGCGGGCGATCCGCGCGAGCACCGAGAAGTCGGTGGCATGTGGCGGGTAGAGCTGCACGAGCCGTGCCGCATAGCCGAAGTAGTCGATCGCCGGCAGCCCGTTCACGATGTGCAGCGGGTCGCCGGTGAGGTCGAGGCCTGGCGGCGCGACGGATGCCCGGACGTCGTGCGAGAGCTCGCCGCCGTCGAGCGCGCGCAACGTCAGCCCCCGCTGGAAGCGGTGCACCGCGTCGTAGTCGGCGGGACCGTCCGTCTGCGTGCGCCCGATCAGCCACACCGCGGAGGTCGTGGCTCTGATGAGCTGCGTCCCGGGCGGCACGCTCCCGCTCCAGTCGGGTCCTGCGATCACGAAGGAGCCGGTCCTGGTGCCCGTCGTGCGCTTGCCGGGAACCGCGAACACGTCGGTCCACATGTCGAGCATCGGAAGCAGGTAGTACCGGCCGCCGGAGTCCGGGACGTCGAGCACGATCGGGCCGTCCTCGAGATCGAGCCACGCGACGCTGTACAGCGTGTCGAAGTTCGGCGCCACGACGCTCCGGAAGTCGGCCGGCGGGAACTGCTGCACGTGGGAGAAGGTGTTCGGAGCGCTGCGCCCGATGGCGGCGGGGTCACGGGTGTCGGTGAGCTGCATCCGTGTGACGTCCATCGTGACGAGCGGGTACAGGTAGGTGAAGGCCTCAGCCGCCCGTTCGCGGATCTCGACGGGATCTGTCGCTGTCATTCGTCGTTCCTCCAGGGTCGATGCAGGGAGTCAATCGGAGGGCGGATCCGCTGTCGTCATCCCGACCGGGTGATCCACCGGAACGGTCAGAGCCGGGTGATGCCATCACCGGCCACGACGACGCCGATGATCAGCAGGATCAGGGTCGTGACGGTCGAACTGTTCTTCTCGATCCAGTGCCGCATCGTGCGCAGCCAGCTCTGCGCGTGCTGCGGCGAGGCCGCCGCCACGATGATCGGCGCGATCACGGTGCTCGTCGCGAGAAGGGTGAAGACCAGCACCAGCACTCCGAGTTCGGCCGGCGAGAGCCGTTCGCCGCGCACCGAGAGGCCGGCGGCCGCGCAGAGCAGGATCGACTTGGGGCGGAAGCAGAGCAGCAGGCCCAGTCCCGCCGAGCGCAGCGGCCCGAATCCCGACACGAGGTTCATCCAGCGCGGTACCCCCGCTGACTCCGAGTGCAGGGATCGCACTCCGGTGACCACCGCGAGGACCACCAGGGCCACCCCGATCACGATCAACGCGATCCCGAGCGCCTGCTGCGGATGCCGCACCACCGGCGCCGGGATCACCTGCGCCAACGCGATGCAGCCCGCGAACACCCCGGCGACCCCGACCACGAACCCGATGAGGAAGGGGAACGCCGAGCGACGCGCGTTGGGTGAGAGCAGGATCAGCACGGTGACGAGGATGGGCACCGAACTGATCGCCAACGCCACCGCGAGCGGCAGCAATCGTCCGATCGCCTCGGCCATCTCTCACTCCAGAGCGGAGGTGAGTCGTGCGACCCCGTCGAACACCGTGCGGCTGAGCGGCTCCCGCTCCCACTCCTCCCGGGTGAGTTCGCGGCCGATGTCGCGGTAGTGCTGCTCGACGGCGCGCATCCCGTCGACGAAGGAGCGACCGCGCACCAGCAGCGAGATCTCCAGGTCGAGGTTGAACGACCGGATGTCCATGTTGCTCGATCCGATCACCGCGAGATCGTCGTCGATCGACAGATGCTTCGCGTGCAGGATGAACGGGGCCGGGTACTGGAAGATCCGCACCCCCACGTCGAGCAGCGCACCGTAGTAGGAGCGCTGGGCGTGGAACACCGGCCCCTGGTCGCCGATCTCGGAGACGAAGAGCTGCACCTCGAGTCCGCGCTGGCAGGCGCCCGTGATGGCGTACATCATGGCCTCGTCGGGCACGAAGTACGGACTCGTGATGATCACCTTGCGCTCGGCGCCGTAGATCAGGCCGAGGAACATCCGCAGGTTGTTCTCGAAGGCGTAGCCGGGCCCGCTCGGCACCAGCTGGCACTCCAGGGCGTCGGCACCGGATGCGCGGGGCTGGTCGACCGCCGGCACGTTCTCCTCCAGGATCTGTTCTCCGGTCTCGGTGAACCAGTCGCCGAGGAAGACCGCGTTGACGCTCGCCACCACCGGCCCGGTGAGCCGCGTCACCAGCTCCTGCCACTTGAGGCCGCGTTTGAGGTTCTTCGGCGTGTTGTAGGTGCGGTCGATCAGGTTCTGCGATCCCATGAACGCCACCCGTCCGTCGACCACGACGAGTTTGCGGTGGTTGCGCAGATCCGGTCGCTGGATCTCGCCCTTGAGCGGCCGCACCGGGAGCATGAACGACCAGATCACCCCGATCCGGTCGAGTTCGGCGAAGGTCTCCTTGCTGTGCACGGCGCGGGTCGAGGAGAGGTGGTCGGCGAGCAGCCGCACGGTGACGCCGCGCTGCACGGCGCGCTCCATCGCGCCGAAGAAGTCCTTGGTGGTGGCGTCGAAGGAGACGATGAAGTACTCGACGTGCACGAAGGTGCTGGCCCTGTCGATCTCCGCCGTCATCGCGGCGATCGAGCCCTCGTAGTCGCCGTAGAGTTCCGCGGTGTTGCCGTCGCTCGGCGGGATGCGCGTGAGTCGCTCGTTCTGGATCACCAGGTTGTCGAACCAGACCGGCCACAACCCGCGGCGCGGCGTGAGGTCGAGCCCGCGGGCCCGCTCGGCGATCATCCCGTCGACCGTCTCCTGCAGGGCGAGCCGCTTCTTCGGCAGCTTCGTGCGCCCGATCACGAGGAAGAGGATGATGCCGATGAAGGGGATGAGGAAGATGGCGAGCAACCACGCCATGGCGGCGGTGGGCTTGCGCCCGCGGGGCACGATGATGAGGGCGGCGATGCGGATGGCGAGATCGGCCGCGACGACCACGATCCAGACGAGATTGGTGAACAGGACGTCGCTCATGAGGGGAACCTAGCGAACCGCGCGTGCGGCCTGCATCACCCTGACGGGATGACGACAGCCTCGATGCCGCCCGCCTACCGTGAGGACATCTCAACCGAGCGGGAGCACGCCGATGACCGACAGCACCGAGTCACGATCGCCGTATCCGCGCGGGGCGATCATCCTGGTGGGGCTGGCCTCGGCCGTGGTGGTGTCGATCGGCATCAGCTCGCTCCGCGGCATCCTCGCCCCGGTGCTGCTGACCCTGATCCTCACCATCTGCGCGAGCCCGGTGCGAACCGGCCTGGAGAAGCGCGGGGTGCCGCGGGGACTGGCCACGGGAGCGGTGATCCTGGTGGTGTTCGGGCTGCTGGCGGGATTCACCTACACGATCCTGATCGCCTTCTCGCAATTCGTGGCGATGCTGCCCGACTACGCCGAGCAGTTCCAGCAGATCGGGCAGACCATCGCGGGCTGGCTGACGACGCTCGGCATCGACCAGCAGCAGATCCAGTCCGTGGTGCAGGGAATCGACCCGGGGAACGTCGTCTCCGCGGTGACCAGCGCGCTCGGCAGCGTCGCCGGCATCACGGGAGCGCTCGTGATCGTGCTCACCATGATGATCCTGATGGCCGCGGACGCGGTCTACGCCAAGACGATCCTCGGTCAGCTGAGAACCCGCAAGCCCGAGCTCGTCACCGCGATCACTTCCTACACCTCCAACGTGCGGCGCTACATGGTGGTCACCACCGTGCTCGGCATCGTGCAGGGAGCGCTGAACACGGTGGCGCTCGTGATCCTGCAGGTGCCGGCCGCGCTGCTGTGGGGGCTGCTCGCCTTCTTGATGAGCTTCATCCCGAACATCGGGTACTTCTTCGCCATCATCCCGCCGATCATCTTCGGCTTCCTGGTGGGCGGGTGGCCGACGGTCATCGCGATCGTGATCGTCTACGGCGTCATCAACGCCGTGGTGCAGTCGATCATCCAGCCGCGGGTGGTGGGGCAGGCGGTGTCGCTCAGCCAGACCATCACCTTCTTCTCGGTGCTGTTCTGGGCGGTGGTGATCGGGCCGATCGGGGCGATCCTCGCGGTGCCGCTGACGCTGCTCGGCAAGATGATCCTGATCGACGCGAACCCGGATGCCCAATGGTGGCGGCCCGTGCTGGGTCCGACGGCCGAGACCCGCGGCATCCTGAAATCCGACTACGTGGAGGAGAAGACCGCCCGCAAGACGGCCAAGGCGCAGAAGGCGGCCGCCCGGCCGCACAGGACCACTACCCGGCCGCCGCAGGGTTGACCGACACGAGGTCGATGTTCAGTGCTCCGAACATCGAGAGCAGTCCGTGCAGGGCGGCCTGATCGACCACGACCCCGGTGACGTGGGTGAAGGAGTCCTCGTCGACGAGCACGTCGTAGCCGGTCAGCGTGGCGGCGAGCTCGGGGCTCAACCGCCCCCGCACCACGATCTCGAAGCTCTGCTCGTGCACCCGTGCCTCCGCTGCATCGGCGAGGGAGAGTCTCTCCCTCGACTTCGAGTGTGCGCCTGACGCAGATGCCGGTCGTCATCCGCCATGGATGACTTCCGGCCCCGCTGGCATACTGGCATTCGGGGGCGGGAAAAGAGGCCCGATGGCACAACAGCATGTTCCTCCGCGGCACGCGGTCGACCGACCGAGCCTGCGTCTCCTGCTCGACGAGGGCCGGTCCGGACCGGCCACCCTGCTCGTCGCCCCGGCGGGGGCCGGCAAGTCCGTTCTCATCAGTCAGTGGGCCGCCGAGCATGCCGAACTCGCCTTCGTGTGGATCGACGTCGGGCCCGACGACGTCGACGCCGCCCACTTCGCGCGCCGGCTCACCACGGCCCTCGGCTCCCTCTCCCCCGGCGTCGGCGACCTCGTCGCGAAAGTGGTGGCCGCCGACGGAGGGCTGGGCCGGCCGTTCGTCGATGCCCTGAGCGAGCGGATGCGCGCGCTGCCGGAATGCGTGATCGTGCTCGACGACCTGCACCTGCTCGCGAACGAGAAGGTGCTCGCCGACCTGTGGACCCTCGTCGACCTCCTGCCCGAGCACGTCCACCTGCTGCTCTCGTCGCGCCGCGACTTCCGGCTCGGCTGGGGCCCGTTGCGCCTGCGTTACAACCTCCTCGAACTGCGGCAGTCGAATCTCGCCTTCGACGAGGCGGATGCCGCGGAGGCGGTGGCACGCATCAGCGGCCGCGCCCTGAGCCCGGATGCCGTGTCGATGCTGGTCGAACGCACGGAGGGGTGGGCGGCCGGTGTGCAGCTGGCGGCCCTCACGCTGCGCGACACCGACGACCCCGAGGGTTTCGTCTCCCTGCTCGTCGGCAGCGAACGACTGATCGCCGACTACCTCGGCGAGGAGGTGCTGCTCGCTCAGCCCGAGCGACGCCGTGCGACGCTGCTGCGCCTCTCGGCCCTGAAGGAGATGAACGCCGATCTGGTCGCCGCGTGCACCGGGGAGGCGCGCGCGGCGGAGGTGCTCGAGTCGCTGCAGGAGCAGTCGATGTTCCTGCTCCCCGTGGCCGGAAGGCCGGGTTGGTACCGCTTCCACCATCTCTTCCGTGAACTGTTGCGCTACCGCCTTCACGTGAACGATCCGGACGGGGAGTCGACGATGCTCCTGCGCGCGGCGGAGTGGTCGCAGGAGCACGACTCCTTCGAGAAGGCCATCGGCTACTTCCTCGAGGCGGAGCGATGGGACGCGGTGCTCGACGTACTGCTGGCGCGCGGCTCCGACGTCTTCGAGCGCGGAGAGACCGCCACGATGCTCCGGTGGCTCGACGCCGTTCCGGAACGCGTGCTGCGGGACAACCCGGATGCGCAGCTGCTGCGGGGCATCCTGCTCGGTCTCAGCGGCCACGGCGCGCAGGCCGAGGACATCTTCCGCGAGCTCTGCGCGGATACGGGACTCACCACGGGCCAGCGGCTCGTCGCGCAGTGCTACCTGAGCGGACGGGTGCAATTGCGCCCGGGCCCCGCGCTCTCGCTGAGCGACGCCGAGGAAGCGCTGCGACAGCTCACCGAGTACGACGGTGAGCCGGTGCCCGATCTGCTGCGGCTCACCAGCGTCGAACTCCTCTGGCCGTTCGTTCTCGCCGCCGGTGGGCGATCGCTGTTCCTGCTCGGCCGGCTCGCCGAGGCGAGATCCTGGCTGCAGCGGGGACTGGACGCGCCGGGCGGACGATACTCGGCGTACCGCATCCATCTGCTCGGCAGCCTCGCCCTCGTGGACGTCTGGGAGGGCGCTCTCGACCGGGGACTCGAGACGGCCGACGAGGCGATCGCGCTCGCCCGCGAGGTGGGGCTGCTCGGGCATCCGGCTCCGGCCGACGCCTACCTCGCCCGCTGCTTCGCGGCCATCGCGCTCGGCCGCACCGAGGCCGCACTCGAGGCGATGCGGGAGGCGGAGGCGCTCTCAGCACTCAACAACCGCACCCAACTGCTCTGGGTGGTGCGGCTGGCGAAGACGCTCATCCTCGGTCCCCTCTTCATCGACGACGAGGCGATCGGTCCCCCGCCGCCGGTGGTCGCCGCGGAGCTCGCCCACGCGCGCGACGCCGTGCCGCTCGCGGCCACGACCGCGCCATTGGCGGTGCCCCTCACCGACCGCGAGCACGAACTGCTCGCCTACTTCCCCAGCCGCTACTCGAACGCCGAGCTGGCGGCGCGGCTGTTCGTGTCCGTCAACACCATCAAGACTCACATGGCCCACATCTATCGCAAGCTCGACGCCCCGGACCGCGACGCCGCCATCCTGCGCGCCCGCGAACTCGGTCTGCTCTGAGAGCGGGCATGCACGACGACCAGCTGCCGGTCGGGCGTCACCGCGACTAGGCCAACCGTGCGCCCTGCGCGACGCGGAGGGCGCCGCCGGGGTGGCGCTCCGGGAGGAGCGGGCCGCGGCCCTCGAAGAGTCGCTCGCGCAGGGTCTCGTTCGGCGTGTAGGCCGTGCGGTAGCGGCCGCGCTTCTGGAGCTCCGGCACCACGAGCTCGACGAAGTCCTCGAAGGTGCCGGGCGAGAGGTACTGCACGAGGTTGAAGCCGTCGAGACCGATCGAGTCGGCGAGCTCCTCGATCCGATCGGCCACTTGCGACGGCGTCCCGTGCACGAAGAACGGGTCGGAGAACGGGTCGTCGTAGTAGTCGACCACGCTCTGCACGGTCTTGTCGGCGAAGGCCGACTCCATCGACTGCACGTGGTCGCGCGCCTTGTACTCGATGTACTCCTCGGCTCCGAGCTTCGAGAGGTCGATGCCCGAGCCCCCGCCGAAGTGCACGAGGTACCCCACCACGTCGCGGTACGACAGGATGTCGTCGAGCTTCCTCTTCACCTCGGCCTCCGTCTCGGCCACCACGACGTTGAGCCCCAGCAGGAACCGGATGTCGTCCTCACGCCGCCCGAGCGAGACCGCGAGCTCCTTGACGTCGCCGATGACCTTGCGCGCCTGCTCCGGGGTGCGCGCGCCCACGAAGATCGCCTCGGCGTGCCGCGCCGCGAACACCCGGCCGCGATCGGAGGCGCCGGCCTGGTAGATCACGGGCGTGCGCTGGAGTGAGGGCTCCGAGAGGTGAGGACCCGCGACGGTGAAGTAGCGGCCTTCGTGGTCGATCTGCCGGATCTTCTCCGGATCGGTGTAGAGGTTCGCCGCGGCATCCCGCACCACCGCGTCGGCCTCCCACGACGTCTCCCAGAGCTTGTACGACACCTCGAGGAACTCCTCGGCCAGGTCGTACCGGTCGTCGTGCTTGACCTGGTCGCTCAGGCCGAAGTTGCGGGCCGCATCCGGGAGGTAACCGGTGACGACGTTCCAGGCCACCCGCCCACCGGTGAGGTGGTCGAGTGTGCTGAAGCGGCGGGCGTTCGGGAAGGGCTGCTCGTAGGTGGTGGTGAAGGTCACGGCGAATCCGAGGTTCTCGGTCACCGCCGCCATGGCCGGCACGAGCAGGAACGGGTCGTTGTTGGGGGTCTGCACACCCCGGATGACCGCGGGATCGCGGCTTCCGTCGTAGACGTTGTACGTTCCCACCACGTCGGCCAGGAAGATCGCGTCGAAGAGCCCCCGCTCGAGCAGCTTGGCCGTGTCGGTCCAGTACGACAGTTCGGTGTAGCGGTGGCGGTTGTTCTCCGGATGCCGCCACAGGCCGTGATTGATGTGGCTCGGCGTGTTCATCTCGAACCCGTTGAAGTGCAGCTCTTTCGTCATCGGGCCACTCTCGGCGGCTGCTCGCGCGCGCGCAAGCCCGGCGTAACACGGCGCAAAACAGTTACGCCGGGCGTCGTCATGTGACGCGGCCGGGTATCGGCGGGGCGGCGCATCCCCCTACCGTCTGAGCATCCCCGACCACCGACCTCCCGTTCAGGAGAACCGTTCCATGCCCACAAAACTCCGAGTCGCTCCCTTCGTGGCCCTCGCCGCGGCCGCTGCGTTGACGCTCGCCGGATGCTCCGCCGGCGCATCGGCCGGCCCCGCCTCCGACGCTCCACGCGTCGAGGGCGGCACCATCGTCTACGGCCACCAGCAGGAACCCGCGTGCGTGTTCGGCGGCTGGATCGAGCAGGCCTACCTCTCCACCCAGGTGCTCGACAGCCTGGTCTCGCTCGACGAGAACGCCCAGGTCGTGCCCTGGCTCGCGGAGTCGTGGGAGGAGTCCGACGACCAGCTCACCTGGACCTTCCACCTCAAGCCCGGTGTCACGTTCACCGACGGCACCCCGGTGAACGCCGAGGCGATCGCCTACAACTTCGACTACTGGGTCGGCGGGGGCAACAGCACCGCGAAGGTGTGGCTGCAGGGCTATTACCAGTCGGCCGAGGCGATCGACGACACCACGGTCGCCATCCACCTGCAGAAGCCCTACGCGCTGCTGGCCGAGACGCTCACCCAGGGGTACTTCGGCATCCAATCGGAGCAGGCGTTGAAGACACGCTCCGACGAGGACAACTGCAACAGCCCGATCGGCTCCGGCGCCTTCGTCGTGAAGCAGTGGAACCGCGGCCAGGACATCGTGCTCACCCGGAACGACGACTACACCTCGCCGCCCGCCAACGCGAAGCACACCGGTCCCGCTTACGTCGAGGAGATCGACTGGAAGTTCGTGCCCGATCCCACCACCCGGGTCGCCTCGCTCCGCGCCGACGAGACGAACGTCATCTACGACGTGCCGGCGATCGAGTGGTCGAACCTCGAGGGCCAGGGCTACCAGCTCGAGAAGTACGTCACCCACGGTCGCCCGCAGCAACTGACCTTCAACACCGCCGAGGGCCCCTTCACCGACGAGAACGTGCGCAAAGCCTTCGCCTACAGCCTCGACCGGGAGCCTTTGGTGGAGACCATCGGCCACGGCGTGATCCCCTACGAGGGCAACGGCGGCGTCAGCCAGACCACGCCGGGCTACAGCCAAGAGGCGGCCGACACCTACTCCTTCGACGCCGACAAGGCGAACGAGCTGCTGGATGCCGCGGGCTGGACCGGCCGCGACGCCGACGGTTACCGCACCAAGGACGGCCAGACGCTCGAGGTCGTGCTGCCTTACGGCGCAGGCTCGATCATCAACGCCGACGGCGCCTCGATCCTGCAGGGCGTGCAGGAGCAGGTGAAGGCGACCGGTTTCAAGGTGAAGCTGATCCCCGTGCCGCAGAGCGAGTTCTTCGCCGGTGCCTACTCCAAGCCCTCGGAGAAGGACATCAGCGCCGGCTACTGGACGAGCGTCGGCTCCGGCATCCTGCTCATCAACTGGGCCCAGAGCACCCCCGAGCTGCCGAACTACAACAACGCGGCGTTCTTCAACAGCCCGGAGCTGGAGAACTACATCCTGCAGGCCAATTCCACGGCCGACCCGGATGCCCGCAACGCGCTCTACGCGCAGGCCCAGCAGTACATCGCCGATCACGCCCTCGCCATCGGTCTCTACGACCGGCTCAGCACCCTCGCGGTGTCGCCGTACCTGAAGGACGTGTGGCAGGAGAACGCACAGGGAGGCCCGGTCTTCTATGACGCCTACTTCGTCAAGTGACACGCTGACCCCGCCCGCCGCGCCGGTCCCCTCGGGGCCGGCCGGCGGCGGGGCCCGCGCCCCCCGCCGCTTCCCGTGGCGGATGATCGCCGGCAAGCTCGCCGGCGCCGTCGTGGTGCTCTGGGGCGCCGCGACCGCCGCGTTCCTGGCGCAGAGCGCCCTCCCGGGCGATCGCGCCACCATCATCCTCAACATCCGTGCCGGTCAGGCCATCGAACGCACTCCCGCCGAACTCGCGGCGATCAACCAGGAATACGGCCTGCAGAACCCATTGCTGGTGCAGTACGTCGAGTACCTCCGCGGCATCCTCACCGGCGACCTCGGCACCTCCTACCAGCAGCACCGGCCGGTGGCCGCCATCATCGGGGAGCAGATGTGGCCCACGATCGTGCTGACGCTCACCGCGATCGTGCTGGCCTGGGCGATCATGGTGGTCTGGGTCACCCTGACCGCCGGCCGCGGCACGAAGGTGAGTTCCGTCGGAGCGGTGCTCGACACCGCGGTCGCGGGTCTTCCGCACTATTGGCTCGGCATCATCCTGCTGCTCGTGTTCGCGCTCACCCTGGGCTGGTTCCCCGTGATCAGCGGCACGAGCGCGAACGGCCTGTTCCTGCCGGCGCTCACACTCGCCATCCCGCTCGCCGGCTTCATGGGGCAGGCCACCCGGGCGGAGTTCGAGCGCTCCCTCGACCAGCCCTTCGTCACCACGGCCCGGATGCGCGGCATGGGCGACTGGGGCGTGCGGCTCAAGCACGTGCTGCGCCACTCGGTGCTGCCCGCGGTCACCCTTTCCGGATGGGCGCTCGGCGCCACCATCTCGGGCGCCGTGATCGTGGAGTCGATCTTCACGCGCTCGGGCATCGGTTCGGTGCTCGTCACCGCGGTGAACACGCAGGATCTGCCGGTCGTCACCGGCATCGTGATCCTGATCGCCGCGCTCTACGTCGTCGCGAACATCCTCGTCGACATCGCCTACGTCATCATCGACCCGAGGTTGAGGACATCATGACCGACCGATTGACCCCGGTGGGCCAGCCGCTGCTCACCAAGCCCGTCAGCGCGAAGCTCGCGGCGACGCCCTGGGGCTTCTTCCTCTCCATCGCGGTGCTGCTGTTCTTCGTGGTGGCCGCCGTCTTCCCGGCGGCGCTCGCCACGCACGACCCGTACGCGATGGACTTCGCGAACGCCCTGCATCCGCCGTCGTTCACGTTCTGGTTCGGCACCGACGAATCCGGGCGCGACCTCTACAGCCGGGTGATCTACGGCACGCGCGAGTCGCTGCTGATCGGGGTGGGCGCCACAGCCGTCAGCCTGACGTTGGCGCTCGTGCTCGGTTCGGTCGCCGCGCTGTCGGGACGCTTCGCCTCGGCCGCCGTGAACCGCGTCATCGAGGTGCTGTTCGCCTTCCCCACCCTGCTGCTCGCGCTGCTGCTGGTGGCGGTGATCGGCCCGTCGGCGCTCTCGCAGGTCGTCGCTGTGGGTGTCGGCACGGCGCCGGGGTACGCGCGGATCATCCGCGGTCAGATCCTCAAGGCCAAGGATTCCGGATACGTCGAGGCGGCGGTCGCACTCGGTCATCCCCGGGCGTGGATCCTCCGCAACCATGTGCTGCCCAATGCCCTGCGGCCCTTGGTGGCGATCTTCGCGCTCTCGGTCGGACAGTCGATCGTCTGGGCGTCGAGCCTGTCGTTCCTCGGGCTGGGCGTCGCTCCGCCGTCGCCGGAGTGGGGCGCTCTGCTCGACGCCGGCAAGCAGTACATCACCCAGGCGGGCTGGCTGACCGTTCTCCCCGGGCTCGTGATCGTGGTGCTGGCCCTGGCCGCGACCACGCTCGGCAAGCACATCCAGAACATCCTCGAGAAGGACGAGAAATGACCACAGGTACTCGCTCCGCCGGCTCCGCCGTTCCTGCCGCCGCCTCCGGTGCGCCCTTACTGCGCGTCGACCACCTCGACGTGGGCTTCACCCGCGGCGGCGAGACCCGGCCGGTGGTGACGGATGTCTCGTTCACCCTGCAGCCCGGCGAGTGCCTCGCGATCGTCGGGGAATCCGGATCGGGCAAGAGCGTCACCGCCCGCACGATCGTGGGCCTCACCGGGGCGAACGCGGTCGTCGACGCCGAGCGACTCGAACTCGACGGCATCGACCTCACGACGGTGTCGGAGAAGGCGTGGCGCTCGATCCGCGGACGCCGGGTGGGATTCATCCTGCAGGACGCGCTGGTGTCGCTCGACCCGCTGCGGCCGGTCGGCAAGGAGATCGAGGAGGCACTGGCGCTGCACGGCTGGGGCTCGAGGGCGGCGCGGAAGCGCAAGGTCGTCGACCTGCTGGAGTCGGTCGGCGTGCCGAACGCCGCCGTGCGTGCCCGACAGCGGCCCGACGAACTCTCCGGAGGCCTGCGTCAGCGCGCCCTGATCGCTTCGGCGCTCGCGCTCGGGCCGGAACTCGTGATCGCCGACGAGCCCACCACCGCACTCGACGTCACGGTGCAGGCGCAGGTGCTCGACCTCATCGCGGGCATGAAGGAACGCGGCGTCTCGGTGATCCTGATCAGCCACGACCTCTCCGTGGTCGCGCGTCTCGCCGACCACATCCTCGTGATGAAGGGCGGCTCCGTGATGGAGAGCGGCTCGGCCCACCAGGTGCTCACCGCTCCCACACACGACTACACGCAGGCGCTCATCGACGCCGTGCCCGGAGGACACACCCGGGGCGAGCGGCTCGGTCCGGCGCTCGACGTCGCGCTGCCGGCGCCCGACACCCGGGTGCCGTTGGACGCCTCTCCGGGACCCGTGCTCGAGGCGCGCGACCTGGTGAAGCGGTTCCGCGGCCCCGGGGGCGTGCAGAGCACTGCGGTCGACCACGTGTCGTTCACGCTCGACCGTGGTGCGACCCTCGGCATCGTCGGGGAATCCGGATCGGGCAAGAGCACCACCGCGCGCATCGCCCTGGCCCTCACCCGTGCCGACGAAGGCGGGGTGAAACTGCTCGGTCAGGAGTGGACGAGTGTGAAGGAATCGCGGCGGCGGCACCTGCGCAACCGCATCGCCGTGGTCTACCAGGACCCCCTCAGTTCCTTCGACCCGCGCTGGACCGTGGAGCGCATCCTCGTCGACGCGGTGGCGCAAGCCGATCGGCCCGCCACCGGTGCGGCGGCCCGTCTGGAGCGCGCACGGGATCTGCTCCGCCAGGTCGGGCTCTCCGAGCAGGTGCTGGCACGGCTGCCGCTCAAGCTCTCGGGCGGCCAGCGGCAACGCGTCGCGATCGCGCGAGCGCTGGCCACGGAACCCTCGATCATCGTGCTCGACGAGGCGGTCTCGGCCCTCGACGTCTCGGTTCAGGCGCAGATCCTCGACCTCCTGGTGGAACTGCAAGACCGGATCGGCTTGAGCTACCTCTTCATCTCCCACGACCTGGGGGTGATCCATCACATGAGCGACACCGTGCTCGTGATGAAGGACGGGCGGGTGGTGGAACGCGGAACGGCCGACGACGTCTTCCTCCGGCCGCAGCATCCTTACACGCAGGAACTCGTGCGGTCGCTGCCGACGCTGGAGGATCCCGGAGCGGCCGTCGGCGGACGCGGCTCCGGCAGCCCGGATGCGCTCGCCGCCGACGCCGCGGAGGCGGCCAGCCGGTGACCGAACTCGTGGACACGATCGTCGCCGGAGGCGGCACCGCGGGCTCCGCCGCCGCGTGGCAGCTCGCCCGACGCGGCGCCGACGTGCTGCTCGTCGAGGCGCTCCCCGGGATCGACGAGGACGGCGACCGCGCGTTCGAGCTCGCCTACGTCGATCCGGTCTACCAGGCGCTGGCAGCCGAGTCGGTCACGCAGTGGGAGGAGCTCGCGTCGTCGGGGGCCTTCGGGTCGGCAGGGAGCGGCGCGACAGGGGCAGTGCTCGAGCGCACCGGGTCGGTGCTGCACGGTCACGCGCCCCGGGTCGACGCGGCGGCGGAGGCGCTCGCCCGCGCCCGGGTCGCCCACGAGATCCTCTCGGCCGCCGAGGCCGAGGCGCGGTGGCCGGGGTTCCAGTTCGCTCCGAGCGTTCTGTTCGCGCCGCAGGGCGGCCGGCTACGCGAGGGCTCGGCGATCGCGGCGCTCCGAACCGCGGCGGCCGACGAAGGGGCACAGATCGCGACCGGCGCGACCATCACGCGCATCCGCATCCTGGGCGATGATCTCGCGCGCCTCGAAGTGCGCCTCGCGAACGACGACGAGCGGGAGATCGACTGCCGGAGGCTCGTGGTGACCCTCGGCCCCTCGACGGCGAAACTGCTGCGCGGGCTCGTGACCCTCCCGCGGATCACCGCCACGCGCGACTCCTCGATCGTGCTGCCGAACGGACTCGGACCGGCCCCGGCGGTTCTGCACCTCTCCGATCCTGGGGCTCCCGGACAGCGGTACTGGCGCGGCGATGCGGCCGTTCTCGGCGGCGAGGGCACGCTGGCGGTGGGATGGCGCGACAGCGCAACGCCCGACGGCCCGCCACGATCGAACGCTCTCCCGTCGCGCGAAGCGGCCGCGCTGCTGCGGTACGCGCGGGAATGGCTGCCGGGCGCCGACCCCGGCATCCCGACCCCCACCTCCCGTGTGCGCACGTCGGCGCACCACGGCGACTTCGTGATCGACCGGATCGGGCCGGTCGTCGTCGGCGCCGGCTTCGGTGCGGCCGGGGCCGGCCTCGCTCCCGCGGTCGGACGACTGTTGGCCGGCCTCGTCGACGGCATCGCCGCTCCGAGCCGCTTCTCGCTGCGCCCTGACCGACGCCGAGCGTTCGACCCGGCCGACACCCCCGCGGCAGCGCGGCGCGCCTGAAGTGCCGGCGGTCTGGGGTCCTCACGCGCCGCCGGGTGCTCGGATGCCCGCGGCCCGACCGGTCACCAGTCGCGGCGCGCTGTGCCCGCCTGAGCACGCTGCAGCACCGTGTTGACCCAGACCGGTTCGTCGCCGGGCGACGCCGCGGTCCGCACCAGGCCCGGCCAGCCCGCGTAGAACCCGTCACCGAGATCGCGCGCGAGCACCGCGGCACCCTTGGCCGCCACGGCCGCGACGAAACTGCGCAGCTCGCGGGCATCCGGTCCCGCGGCCGGCGGGTCGAGCACCACCAGGTCGTCCTCGCCGACCTCGGGGAGCACCCCGAACAGTCCTCGCTCCGAGACGGTCACGTCGCGAGCGCGGAGGAGGTCGGCGAGATCGCGGAGTCCGGTCGCGTCGAACGCGACCGTGTCGCGTCCGTACTGCGCCTCGGCGAACGACTGCAGGAGCTCTCCCGCAGCATCCGGCCGGGCCGTGCCGCGCAGATACACGAACCGGGCCGCTCGCTCGGCCGGCGGCATCCGTTCCACCGACTCGGCCGGCTGATCGCGCACGCGCGCGAACGCGGCCGTGTCGTGCCCGGCGGCGAGGAGCTCGATGCCGGCGATCACGCCGTCGACATCGTCGCGCACGCTCTGCCACACCGCCACCACGTCGGCGTTCGGGCTGCTGAGGCCGAACCAGCCCTCGGGATGGCCCTGCAGCAGCGCGATCGCCGCCGCTCCACCATCGAGCAGCGGAACGAAGCATCCGCGGAGCTCATCGGGAGCCGCCGCCGCGAGGAATCCGCCGATGCGCCGCCGCCGCGGGCTCTCGAGATAGGGCGACGGGATGCGTCGCGCGCCGCTCGTCACGAGGTGCACCTCACGCGGGCGGCTCGGAGACGTGGGTTCACCCCTCCATCATCGCGCGCCCGGTCTCAGGCGTTCGCCACCACCGTCGCGTCGGCCTCGGCGACCTGCGCGACCCACTCCGTCCCGTCGGGGAAGAGGAAGGCCTCGATCGAGGCGCGGTGCATCTCGGTTCCCGCACCCGGCGCCGTCGGCGTCTGGTATCGCCCGCCGACGACTCGCGCCGGCGTCACGAAGTGCTCGTGCAGGTGGTCGACGAATTCGATCATCCGTCCCTCCTGGGTGCCCGTCACGGCGACGAAGTCGAACATCGAGAGGTGCTGCACGGCCTCGCACAGCCCCACTCCACCCGCGTGCGGGCACACCGGCACCCCGAACTTCGCCGCGAGCAACAGGATCGCCACGTTCTCGTTGACGCCTGCGACGCGCGCCGCGTCGATCTGCACCACGGCGGCGCCCTCGAGCTGGAGCAGTTGTTTGAACACCACGCGGTTGGCCACGTGCTCGCCCGTCGCGATGCGGATCGGCGCCACCCGCCGCGCGATCGTGCTGTGGCCCACGACGTCGTCGGGGCTCGTCGGCTCCTCCACCCAGGCGAGGTCGAAGGGGCGCAGCGCCTCGATCCAGTCCACTGCGGCATCGACGTCCCAGCGCTGGTTGGCGTCGATGGCGATCGGGAAGTCGGGTCCGCAGACCTCTCGGGCGATCCGGAGGCGCCGGATGTCGTCGTCGAGGTCGGCGCCGACCTTGAGCTTGATCTGCCCGAAGCCGTCAGCGATCGCCTCGCGGCACAGCCGCGCGAGCTTCTCGTCGGAGTAGCCGAGCCAGCCGGGCGAGGTGGTGTACGCGGGGTAGCCGCCGGCGAGCAGTTCGGCGGTGCGTGCCTCGCGGCCGGGCACAGCGGCCTCGAGGATGCGCACCGCATCGTCACGGGTCAGCGCGTCGCTGAGGTAGCGGTAGTCGAGGAGGTCGGCGAGCTCCGTGGGGCTCATCTGCGCGAGCAGCTGCCAGAGCGGCAGGCCGGCACGCTTGGCCTTGAGGTCCCAGAGCGCGTTCACCAGGGCACCGATCGCCATATGGGTCACACCCTTCTCGGGGCCGAGCCAGCGGGTCTGCGAATCGTGCACGAACTCCTGCCAGGTAGCGCCCATGTCGTCGAGCAGTTCCTCGACGTCACGACCCTTGAGCACCCGGCCGATGGAGCGGATCGCGGTGGCCTGGATGTCGTTACCGCGCCCGATGGTGAACACGAAAGCATGGCCCGAGTCGCCCGCCGACGTGGTGATGACCACGTACGCCGCCGAGTAGTCGGGGTCGGTGTTCATTGCGTCGGATCCGTCGAGATCCCGCGAGGTCGGAAAACGCACGTCGAAGGTCTCGACGGTTTCGATCTGGCTCACTGCTGCTCCTTCATGCCGGCGTCCGCGCCGTCTCAGCACTATACATCCGATCTTTGACGGCGCGCACCCACGAAGATGCTCTAATAAGCTCCGCCAGGCATCCAGAGAACGGATGTCTCCACTTCGCCTCGGCACCGCTCCCCGCGATTGCGACGGAGGGGCCGCCCGTTTTGCGCGCGACTCTCCGAGGGTCCGGACCGTATGATCGGCCCATGGATGCCGTGGCACCGCGCCGACGACCGGGACTCGTGACCTTCGCAGTCGTGCTCATCTACATCGCCGGGATCGTCGAGGTGCTGGTGGGCATCGGCGTGATCTTCGTGCGCTACCTGCCCGAAGCGGAGGCTGACGGTCTGGCCTTCCCGGTGACGGTGCTGGGCGCCGCCATGATCATCATCGGGCTGGCTGTCGTCTCACTGGCCTCCGGCGTCGCACGGGGCAGCCGCTTCGCGCGCGGCGCGATCACGATCCTGCTGCTCCTCGGACTCGTCATCGACATCGTCGACCTCGTGCTCGACCCCGACAGCGGCCCCTCCAGCCTGATCGGCCAGGCGGTCGTCTGCGTGGTCGTCGCCCTCCCCCTGTGGGTCGGCCCCGGCCGGCGCTCCTTCGCCCGCCGCAGCTGATCGGCCGAGCACGGCCGGACGGAGAGACGCGACCAGTCGACCATCCGCTCAACCCCGCGCTCGGTCCTGCGCTCAACCCTCCACGCCGTCTTCCGCTCGGGCCACCGCCGCGGCCCGCTCCTCGGTCGCGCGGAGGGAGTCCCGAGCCGCCACGCGCCGGTGCACGAAGCGCACGATCTCGATCAGCCCGATCGACCCGGCCGAGACCACCAGCACCAGGACGGCGGTCGGCAAGGTCGGATCGACGAGCTGCAGGAAGTCGCGCACCAGCGGGATCGAGAACACCAGCACCAGCCCGATCATCATCGCTCCGATCACGAACGACTTGAAGCGCGTGACCGGCCGTGACAGCACCACGAGGATCCACAACCCCACGATGGTGAGGATCAGGGTCGCACCCGTGCGGATCTCGGCCTCGGGAATCCTCCACGCCGATCCGGCGAGCGCGTACAGCGACAGGCCGAGCGTGACCACGGCGCCGGCCGGCACGGCGAAGGTCAGCGACCGCCGCAGGAACCCCGGAACGTACCGCTGCTTGTTCGGCAGCAGCGCGAGGAAGAAGGCCGGCAACCCGATGGTCAGCCCGTCGATGACGGAGAGCTGCCGGGGCAAGAACGGGAACGGCAGCATCAAGGCCCCGAACACCACCGCGAGGAACGTCGCGTAGGCCGTCTTGGTGAGGAAGAGCATCGACACCCGCTCGATGTTCGCGATGACCTGCCGCCCCTCCGCCACCACCCGGGGCAGGTGCGAGAACTTCCCGTCGAGCAGCACCAGCCGCGCAACGGCTTTCGTGGCCGCCGCCCCTGAGTTCATCGCCACTCCGATGTCGGCCTCCTTGATGGCGAGCGCGTCGTTGACGCCGTCGCCCGTCATCGCCACCACGTGCCCTGCCGTCTTGAGCGCGATGACGATCCGCTTCTTCTGGTCGGGCGTCACCCGCCCGAACACGACGTTCTCGTCGAGCACCCGGATCAGACCGCCTTGGTCGTCGGGCAGGTGGCGCGCGTCGAAACCGGAGGGCGCGTCGAGACCGACGTCCCGCGCGATCGCCGCCACCGTCTGCGGGTTGTCACCGGAGATCACGCGCACACTGACGCCCTGCTCGGCGAAGTAGTCGAGCGTCTCCCGTGCGTCCGGCCGGATGTTCTCGCGGAAAGTCAGGAGAACGACCGCCTCCGCGTCAGCCGGCACCGTCTCGTCGTCGGTCGGAGACCCGTGGGCGAGCACCAGCGTGCGGCGGCCCGACGCCGCCAGCTCCGAGGCGCGCGACAGCAACTCGGCGCTCCCCTGTGGGAACACCATCTCCGGCGCCCCGAGGATCCACATCCCGTCATCGAACACCACGGCGCTCCACTTGCGGGCCGATGAGAACGCCACTCGCCCCGACGGAGCACTCGCGGGCTGCAACGTGAACGATCCCACGAGGCTCCGCGCGGTGGCGTTCGCGTCGTTCTGCACCCCGTACCACGCGAGCACCTCCTCCCATCCCGGCCGTTCGACCAGCGGATGCGCCCCGTCGAATACGATGTCGCCCTGCGTCAGCGTGCCGGTCTTGTCGAGGCAGATCAGGTCGACGCGGGCGAGCCCTTCCACCGCCGGCAGTTCCTGCACCAGCACCTGCTGCCGCGACAGCTTCACGGCCCCCACCGCGAAGGTGATGCTCGTCATGAGCACCAGCCCCAGCGGGATCATCGCGACCACGGAGGCGATCGTGGCGACCGCCGCATCGCGCCAGGTGCCGCTCTCGATCGCCGGACCCCAGCCGCCCTGGGCCACCATCTGCGCGTTCAGCACGAGCAGGAAGACCGGGCCGATGATCCAGGCCACCCAGCGCAGCACCCGGTTGATCGACGACCGCAGCTCGGAGGCGACGAGCGAGAACCGCTTCGCCTCCTGCGCCAGCGTGTTGGCAAACGACGCCGCACCGACCCGCACGACCACCGCCCGACCTTCGCCGCCCACGACGATCGACCCGGAGAGCACCTCGTCGCCCGGCGTCTTCTCCACCGGCTCGGATTCCCCGGTGAGCATCGATTCATCGACCTGCAGCCCGAGGGAGGAGAACACCGCTCCGTCGGCCGGGATCTGGTCGCCGGCGCGTAGGACGGCCACGTCGCCCTCGACCACTGTGCCGATGGCGATGTCCTGCTCCTCGCCGTCGCGCAGCACCCGCGCGTGCGGGGCGTTGACCAGGGCGAGCCGGTCGAGCGCCCGCTTCGCCCGGTATTCCTGCACCGTGCCGATGACCGCGTTGGCCAGCGCGCTCACGCCGAACAAGGCGTCCTGCCAGCGCCCGATGATCAACAGCACGAGGAAGCAGGCCACGACGATGCCGTTGAAGAGCGTGAGCACGTTGGCCCGCAGGATGCTCCAGATGCTGCGGCTGCTGTCGGGCACGAAGGCATTGGTGCGCCCCTCCGCGGTGCGCGACTCGACCTCGGCGGCGGTCAGGCCGGCGGCCGGCGCTATCAGGTCGGACGTGCTCACGACCCACCCCTTCCCTGCACCAGTTCGCGCACCACCCGGCTGACGAGCGGATAGGGCACGGGTTTGCGCAGCGAGAACTTCAACGTGTCTTTGGCGGCGCGGTAGGGCGCGAGTTCTGTTTCGAGGTCGCCGTCGAAGGTGGGAATCGCGTAGAGCGCCACATGCGTCTTCCACCCCGCGAAGAACACCAGCGGGCGGTCGCCGGTCGTGTAGGTCGGCATGTGGTAGCTGATGCTCTCGCGTGCCGCCGGCGCCTCGGAACGGATCGTCCGGCGCAGTTCGCAGAGCACAAGCTGCACGTCGTCCGGAAAGGAGTCGATGTAGTCGTCGACGGACGCGAACTGCTGCTCCACCATCAGAGACCCTGCACCAATCCCCCGTCGATGGTGATGTTCGCGCCCGTGAGGTTGGCGGCCCGGTCGCCCGCGAGGAACACCACGAGGTCGGCCACCTCCTCCGGATGCGTGAAGCGCTGCGTCGCGGAGCCGGCGACCGCCGCGCTCGCCACTTCGGCCGGTGCGAGACCGCTGGCCCGTGACACCGTCTCGGCGACTCCCCCGCCGCCCAGCCACAGATCGGTCTCGACCGGCCCGGGGCTCACGCAGTTCACCCGGATGCCGCGGCCACCGTACTCCTTGGAGAGCGACTTCATCGCATTCAGCAGCCCGGCCTTGCCCGCCCCGTAGTCGATCACCGCCGGATCCGGCAGCAGGGCGTTCACCGACGCGATGGTGACGATCGTGCCGTGGCCGGCCTCGAGCATGCCCGGCAGAACCGCCCGCGTCATCCGCACCGCGGCCAGGAGATTGAGCGTCAGCGAATTCTGCCACTGCTCATCGGTGACCGAGAGGAAACCACCCACCCGCGACGTGGCCGCTCCGACGTTGTTGACGAGGATGTCGACCGTACCCGCCGCCGACGCGAGTTCCGCAGGGGCCTCCACCGACGACAGGTCGGCCGCGACGAATCGCGCCGAGCCACCGGCTACGAGTGCATCGAGCTCGGGGGACGATGATCGCGACGCCGCCACGACGACCGCGCCCGCGTCGACGAGCGCGCGCGCGATCGCCAGCCCGATCCCCTTGCTCGCCCCAGTGACGAGAGCGGTCTTGCCCGCCAGTTCACTCATCCGATCTCCCTCGTCTCCGTTCCCGACACGGCGGGTTGGCTCTGAAGGTATCGGAGCAACAGCCGTCGTGCCAGAGGCGACGACGAATGTGCACAACTCGAGGAATTGCACAGCCGAGCGCTGCAGAGGATGCTTGGTGCATGGCAAGCGACACCGCGATCCGACCCGAAGTCCCGCCGTCCGGAACGGGCTGCGTCGAGTGCACCGAGAGCAGCGGTTGGTGGTTCCACCTGCGCCGCTGCGCCCAATGCGGCCACATCGGCTGCTGCGACTCCTCCGTCAGCCAGCACGCGCGTCGGCACGCGGAGGAGACCGGGCATCCGGTCATCCAGTCGTTCGAACCCGGCGAGGACTGGTTCTGGGACTACGAGACCGCCGACTACGCCGAAGGACCGGCGCTGGCCGCTCCGGATTCGCACCCCGAGAGCCAGCCCGCGCCCGGCCCCGACGGCGCCGTGCCGCCGGACTGGCGCGAGAAGCTCAACTGATCGGAGCCGGCGCGCTCAGACCCCGGGCTCGTCGAAGTAGGAGACGTTGACCTCGTTGCGTTCCCGGGCGGCCGCGGCGCGCTCCTGGCGCAGACGCTCGGCGCGCTCCTGACGCTCGCGCAAGGCCTCCGGGTCGACCTCGACCTTGCGAACCGTCAGCGAGCCCTTCGTGGCGGGGCTGGTCTTCTTCGCGGCCGTCGCTCCCGAGGAGCGCGAGGTGGAGGTGCCCGATGACGGCCGGCCGGCCGCGCGGGTCGCCGCTGCCGCGCGAGCCGCCGACACGACGGGTGCCTGCCCGCTGCCCGGGCAGCGCTGTCCGGTCTTGTCCTCGTGCTGGATCAGGGTCTGCGACACCAATCCCACAGCGACCGATTTCCCACAGACCGGGCATTTCGTTCCTGCACTGCTGGCCATGGTGGCTTTCGACCCTTTCGATCGGCTGATTGCGACATCCCCCGAGACTCGATTTTCGCACGGATCGGAAGCGTCGTGCACCGCCCGCGGGAGCCCTCACCCGCCGTGTACGGCAAGCTCGGCGACCTCATCGGCCGTCAGAGCCTGTTCATCGGCGCGATCGCGTTGTTCCTACGGCTCCGTGAACGGGGGATGTCGCAGGACATGACCTGGCTGATCGCCGGCCGCGCCGTGCCGGGCCTCGGCGGCGGCGGACTCTCCCAGGCGATCATCGCCGACGTCGTGCCCGCCCGCGAGCGCGGCACGTACATGGGCGTCATGGGCGGCGTGTTCGCGCTGTCGAGCGTCGCTGGTCCGCTGGGTCTGCTCGCCGTCGCGTCCACCGGACTCGTGCTCCTCACCACTCGGGGCGGCACCATCTACGACTGGAACTCCCCCGTCATCCTGAGCCTCACCCTCGGCAGGCTCGTCGCCGAAGTGCTCTTCGTGATGGTGGAGCGCCGCGTCCCCCTGGTGCTGGTGGCCTTGGTGCTCCTGGTGTTCGTGAAGGAGAAGCCGCTGGCGACCACGATCGAACGCGACATCCTGCCCGAGACCCTCGAGATCGACGGCGCGACCCGCGCGGTACTCTGAGCTATGCCGTTGTCAGGAGAATACGAAGCCGGAACGTCGGACTGGGCGCGTCGGCAGCTTGAGACCTACGAGGGATCGGGCGGTACGAAAGGCACCACGCTCCGTGGCATGCCGGTCATCATCCTCACCTCGGTGGGGGCGAAGAGCGGCAAGCTCCGCAAGAACCCGCTGATGCGCGTCGAGCACGACGGGGAGTACGCGGTGGTGGCCTCCCTCGGCGGCGCTCCGAAGCATCCGGTCTGGTACTACAACCTCGTGGCCAACCCGCACGTCGAACTGCAGGATGGTCCGGTCAAGCGCGACTACCTCGCTCGCGAGGTCACGGGCGCCGAGAAGGCGCTCTGGTGGGAGCGGGCCGTCGAGGCCTACCCCGACTACGCCGACTACCAGCGCAAGACGGATCGCGAGATCCCGGTCTTCGTGCTGGAGCCGATCGACGTGGTCTGAGGCTGCAGACTCGGCGTCAGACTCCGCCTCAGGCCTCGCCGAACCCGGTCTCGATCAGATCGGCCAGAGCATCCACGGCCTCCCGGGCCGACGGGTCCTCGCTCGCCACCTCCACGGTCGAGCCCTTGACCAGCCCCATCGACATGATGCCGAGCAGGCTCTTCGCGTCTTTGCCGTTGACGGTCACCTTCACCGGGAAGGTGTTGGCGAGCTTCACGAATTCGGCGGCCGGCCGGGCGTGCAGGCCGTCCTTGTTGATGATCGTCACCGTTCGAGACGGGTTCCCGGATGCGCCACCTGGGCCCGCCGAGACGGTCGCGTCGGGCTCTCCCTGAGCCACGTCACTCTCCGCCTCCTTCTCGACGTTCGCCGATTCGGCCGCAGCGAGCACGCCGGCCAGATCGGCCCCGGTCTCCGCGGCCACCGCCGCCGCGACGCCGCCCTCCACGAGCGGCGCCGACGCGATCCGCACCCGGGCCCGCACCTCGTCGTCGAGGAAGTCGAGCGCGGTCTCGGCGGTGAGGATGGCCGATCCGAGATCGCAGAGCACCACGACGCCCGACCCGGAATCGGCCTCGGAGATCGCCGCGCTCACCTTCTCGAAGCTCGTGCCGATGCCGCCCTCGTCGGTGCCGCCGGCCGCGACCAAGGTCGCGCCCTCCGCCATCTGACGCGCGAGATCCACCAGGCCTTCGGCGATCAGCGAGCTGTGCGAGACGAAGACGACTCCCACCCGGCCCGGCGTGCCCGGCACGCTACGCGCCCTTCGCGGCGTCGGCCGCCGCACGGATGATGAGCGACGACGACTGGGCGCCGGGGTCGCGGTGCCCGATGGCCCGCTCTCCCAGGTAGCTCGCCCGACCCTTGCGGGCCACGAGCGGCTCGGTCGCAACGGCGCCCGCCTCGGCGGCGGTCGCGGCGGCATCCAGGATCTCCGCCTCGCTCTTGCCCGCGGCGAGCGCCGCTCCGGCGGCCTCCACCGCCGGCGTCCAGGCGTCGATCATCGTCTTGTCGCCCGGCTCCGCCTTGCCTCTCAGCACGATGCCGTCGCGCGCGGCCGTGAGCAGGGCCACGACGGCCGCGCCGTCGAGCTCCTTCTCCGCGCCGACAGCGCCGGCAGCCTTGAGATATGCGGTGCCGAGCAAGGGTCCGGATGCGCCACCGACCGTCGAGATCAGCGTGGTCGCCACCATCTTGAGGGCATCACCCGGAGCGGAGTCCGGCGGCAGGTCGTCGAGCTTGGCCATGACGGCGGTGTAGCCCCTGTCGAGGTTCTCGCCGTGGTCGCCGTCGCCGATCGCTCGATCGAGGGTGACCAGTTCGACCCGGTGCTCCGAGACGACGCGCGCGCTCTGCCTGATCCAGTCCGTCGTCCAGGTGATGCCCAAACTCATTCGTCTACCTTCCCCAGCGCAAGGCTGCCGTCTGTACGGGTGCGTCGTAGAGCTCGGTGAGCTCGTCGTCGAGCTTCAGCACGCTGATCGAGGTGCCCTGCATCTCGAGCGACGTGACGAAGTTGCCCACCAGCGAGCGTGTCACCTCGATGCCGCGATCGGCGAGCACCTGGGCGGCGTGCCGGTAGACGATGTAGAGCTCCACCTGCGGGGTGCCGCCCATGCCGTTGACCATCAACGCCACCTTGTCGCCGGAGGCGAAGGGCAGGTCCTCCAGGATCGGGCTGAGCAGGCGGTCCACGATCGCGTCGGCCGGTTCGAGCTTGATCCGTTCACGACCCGGTTCGCCGTGGATGCCGATGCCGATCTCGATCTCGTCGTCGGCCAGCTCGAAGCTCGGCTCGCCGGCGTGCGGCACGACGCAGGGGGTCAGAGCGACGCCCATCGTGCGCACGTTCGCGTTCACCTTCTCGGCGACGGCGGCCACCGCGGCCAGGTCGTCTCCGCGCTCGGCAGCGGCTCCGGCGATCTTCTCCACGAAGACGGTGCCGGCCACACCGCGTCGGCCTGCGGTGTAGAGGGAATCCTTGACGGCGACGTCGTCGTCGACGATCACCGTGCGCACCTCGATGCCGTCGGCACCGGCGAGGTCGGCGGCGGTCTCGAAGTTCAGCACGTCACCGGTGTAGTTCTTCACGATGTGGAGGACGCCGGCTCCCCCGTCGACGGCCTTGGTGGCGGCGAGGATCGGGTCGGGCGTGGGCGAGGTGAACACGGCGCCGGGGACGGCGGCATCCAGCATCCCGTAGCCGACGAATCCGCCGTGCAGCGGCTCGTGGCCACTGCCACCGCCGGAGACCAGGCCCACCTTGCCCGACACGGGGGCGTCTTTGCGGGCGATGAAGATCGGGTCGTGCGACACGGTGACCAGATCGCCGTGGGCTGCTTCGAATCCGGCGACGGCCTCTTCGACCACGTTCTTCGGATCGTTGATGAGCTTCTTCATTGAAATTTCCCTTCGATCGGACGTTCGTCGCCCGCGACGGGAGCCCGAACCGGGCCATCCGGTGCAAATCTACGCCGTTCGGCGCGCGCTCCGGTAGACCCATCCGCGCCACGCCGGGGCGCCTGGGGGATATACCTGGCAACTTCCTGGGGATATCGTTGGGGCAAACCCGATCACCCGGGGGTCACAGTGGGTGGCCGAACAGTGCGAAGGAAGGTCATCGTGGACAATCTTGGTATCGATTTCGTCTCGGAGCTGGTGGGCACAGCCCTACTGGTCCTCCTCGGTACCGGCGTGGTCGCCAACGTCGCTCTCATCAGGACGAAAGGCTTCAACGGCGGTTTCTTGATGGTCACCATCGGGTGGGGCCTCGCGGTCTTCTCCGGTGTCATCGTCGCCTACGCGTCAGGGGCCCACCTCAACCCTGCGGTCACTCTCGGACTGGTGGCGAACGGAGCGACCTCGTTCGGGTCGGAAGCGACAGCGGTCGACGTGAACTTCGTGACCGTCATCGCCTACATCGGAGCGCAGATGATCGGTGCCATCATCGGTGCGGTCGTCGTCTGGCTGGCCTACAAGCAGCACTTCGACGAGGAGCCCGAGCCGGCGGCCAAGCTCGGCGTGTTCTCGACGGGCCCGGCCATCCGTTCGTACGCCTGGAACCTCGTCACCGAGATCATCGGCACCTTCGTGCTGGTGTTCGTGGTGATCGCCTTCGGCGGCGGACGTCAGGGCGAAGGCGGCCTCGCGGCCCTCGGCGCACTGCCGGTGGCGCTGCTCGTGATCGCGATCGGCGCCTCCCTCGGTGGCCCGACCGGCTACGCCATCAACCCGGCCCGTGACCTCGGGCCTCGCATCGCGCACGCCTTCCTCCCCATCCGGGGCAAGGGGACGTCGGACTGGTCGTACGCCTGGGTTCCGGTCGTCGGCCCGATCATCGGTGGCCTCATCGCCGGCTGGTCGGCGCTGGTGCTGCTCCCGCTCCTCACCTAGCACCCAGCGGGCCGGTCCACAGAGACGTGGACCGGCCCGCTTTTTTGTGCCCTCGCACCGCACGGCCGTCCCGCTACGAAGGAGTGTCATGACGGACTACATCATCGCGATCGACCAGGGAACCACGAGCACCCGGGCGATCGTCTTCGACCACGCGGGGTCGATCGTGAGTCAGGGCCAGCTGGAGCACAGGCAGATCTTCCCGAAGGCGGGCTGGGTCGAGCACGACCCCAAGGAGATCTGGGACAACACGCGCGAGGTCATCGGACAGGCGCTCTCCCGGGCCAACATCACCCGGCACAACGTGAAGGCCGTGGGCATCACGAATCAGCGCGAGACCACGGTGGTGTGGGACAAGACCACCGGTGAACCCGTCTACAACGCGATCGTCTGGCAGGACACGCGCACGCAGGAGATCGTCGACCGGTTCGCGGCCGACGGCGGCCCCGAACGGTTCAAGGATGTCGTCGGCCTTCCGCTGTCGACCTACTTCGCCGGCACCAAGATCGTCTGGATCCTCGAGAACGTCGAGGGCGCGCGCGAGAAGGCGGAGAACGGCGACCTCCTCTTCGGCACGACCGACTCCTGGATCACCTGGAACCTCACCGGGGGCGTCGACGGCGGCGTGCACATCACGGATGTCACGAACGCCTCCCGCACCCTCTTCATGGACCTGACGACGCTCACCTGGCGTGACGACATCCTCGAGGTGTTCGGCGTGCCGCGCTCGATGCTCCCCGCGATCAAGTCGTCGTCGGAGGTCTACGGCACGGTGCACACCTCGTCGCTGCTGCGCGAGGTGCCGGTGGCCGGCATCCTCGGCGACCAGCAGGCGGCGACATTCGGGCAGGCGGCCTTCGACGCGGGCGAGGCGAAGAACACCTACGGCACTGGCAACTTCCTCATCTTCGACACCGGCACCGAGATCGTGCACTCGAAGAACGGATTGCTCACGACCCTCGGCTACCAGCTCGGCGACGACGCGCCGCACTACGCGCTCGAGGGCTCCATCGCGGTCACCGGTTCGCTCGTGCAGTGGCTGCGCGACAATCTGGGGCTCATCGCGAGCGCTCCCGAGATCGAGGAGCTCGCGGCATCCGTCGACGACAACGGCGGCGCCTACTTCGTGCCGGCGTTCTCGGGCCTCTTCGCGCCCTACTGGCGATCGGATGCGCGCGGTGCTCTCGTCGGCCTCACCCGTTTCGTGAACAAGGGCCACATCGCGCGGGCCGCTCTCGAAGCGACCGCCTTCCAGACGAAGGAGGTGCTCGACGCGGTGAACGCCGACTCGGGGGTGCCGCTGACCGAGCTGAAGGTCGACGGGGGGATGATCGCCAACACCCTGCTCATGCAGTTCCAGGCCGACATCCTCGGTGTTCCCGTCGTGCGCCCCGTCGTGGCCGAGACCACAGCGCTCGGAGCCGCCTACGCGGCGGGCCTCGCGGTCGGCTACTGGGCGAACCTCGACGAGCTCCGCGCCAATTGGCAGGAGGACTCGCGCTGGGAACCGCAGATGGACGAAGCGGAGCGCGCCCGCCTCTACCGCAACTGGAAGAAGGCGGTCACGAAGACCCTCGACTGGGTCGACGCCGACGTGCTGTGACCCCGCGGCTACTTCTGGGTCGCGGCGATCCAGGCGTCGAGCTTGTTCGAGGCGGCGCCGGAGTCGATCGCGGCCGCCGCGATCGCCATCTTCTCGGCCAGGCGCTCCACGATGCCGCGGTCGACCTCGGACGGGTCGGACACCAGCTCGAACGCCACGAGTCCGGCGGCCGCGTTCAGCACCACCATGTCGCGCACCGGACCTGACTCCCCACCCATCACACGCCGAACGATCTCGGCGTTGTGCGCCGCGTCGCCGCCCTGGAGGTCCTCGATCGAGGCACGTGGGATGCCCAGATCACGCGGGTTGAGGTCGTGCTCCTTCACCGATCCCCGCGACACCTCCCAGATGTGGCTGTGGCCGGTGGTGGTCAGTTCATCCAGCCCGTCGTCGCCGCGGAAGACCAGCGCCGTGGCGCCGCGGGTCTGGAACACCCCCACGATCAGCGGAACCCGGTCGAGGTGAGCCACTCCGACGGCGGAGGCTTCGGCGCGAGCGGGGTTGCAGAGCGGGCCGAGGAAGTTGAACACCGTCGGCACGCCGAGATCGGCCCGCACCACGCCCGCGTTCTTGAAACCGGGGTGGAATTTCGAGGCGAACGCGAACGAGATCCCGGTCTCCAGGAACACCTCGGCCACGCGCGACGGCTCGAGGTCGATGTCGAGGCCGAGCGCCCGAAGCACGTCCGACGAGCCCGAGAGTGAGCTCGCGGCCTTGTTGCCGTGCTTGATCACCGGAACGCCGCTCGCCGAGGCCACGATCGACGCCATGGTCGACACGTTCACCGTGCCGAAACTGTCGCCGCCCGTACCGACGATGTCGAGGGCGAGCGGATCGATGTCCAGCGGCAGCGAGTGCTCCAGGATCGCATCGCGGAAGCCCACGATCTCGTCGACGGTCTCGCCTTTGGCCCGCAGCGCCACCAGGAATCCGGCCAGCTGGGCCTCGGTGACGTCGCCCTCCATGACCTTGTTCATCGACCAGGTCGCCTCGCTGATCGACAGATCCTCACCGGCGAGGAGGTGAGCGATCATTCCGGGCCAGGATTGCGTGTGCGCCATACCAGCGATCTTATTGGGCGCTCCTCGGCGAACACCGACCTGTATCCCTGCCGGGACACGCCGAGAACCGCGCGCCCTAGTCCCCCAATTGCAAAATCACCTGACGATTTCGGACATAATGGACCTGTGACGAGCAGCTCATTGACCCATTCTCAGAGTGCCCCCATGGTCCAGCGCCCCAACATCGTGGCGGTGGGTACCATCGTGTGGCTGGGCAGCGAGGTCATGTTCTTCGCGGGCCTCTTCGCGATCTACTTCACGCTGCGGTCGACGAACCCCGGCGCCTGGGCCGAACAGGCCAACACGCTGAACGTGCCGTTCGCGCTCGTCAACACGATCATCCTCGTCATCTCCTCGTTCTGGTGCCAGTTCGCGGTGTTCGCCGCCGAGCGCGGACAGACCAAACGCACGAGCTGGAAGCCGGTCGACTGGGGAATCACCGAGTGGATGTTCCTCGCCTACGCCTTCGGCGCCATCTTCGTCAGCGGACAGGTGCTCGAATACGCCACGCTCGTCTCCGAGGGCATCACGATCGACGGCAGCGCCTACGGCTCGGCCTTCTACCTCACCACCGGATTCCACGCCCTGCACGTGACCGGCGGCCTCATCGCGATGCTCCTCATGCTGGGGCGCGTCTTCGCGGTCAAGAACTTCGGTCACAAAGAGGCGACGAGCATCATCGTGGTCTCGTATTACTGGCACTTCGTCGACGTGGTCTGGATCGGCCTGTTCCTCGTGATCTACGTGCTGAAGTAGCGCATCCGTCATGTTCCACCGACGTCGTCCCGAACAGAGAGTAGAGAGAATGGCCCGCAAGAGCAGGAAAGCGAACAGACGCCACCCGTTGGCGACTGTGTTGCTGATTGCTATCGGCCTGGTCGTCACGGGTGGTGGGTACGCGCTCCTCAGCAGCACGACCACCGCCACGGCCGACACGAGCGCCACCAGCCAGGAGACGATCGAGGAGGGCCAGAAGCTCTTCGCGGCGAACTGCGCCACCTGCCACGGCATGAGCCTCGAAGGCACCCCCGACGGACCGAGCCTCATCGGCGTCGGCGCGGCAGCGGTCAACTTCCAGGTGGGAACGGGCCGTATGCCCATGGCGATGCAGGGCCCGCAGGCCATGCAGAAGCCGCCGCAGTTCACCGACGAGCAGACCGCGGCTCTCGCGGCCTACGTCGCCTCCATCTCCCCCGGCCCGGCGATCCCCGATCCGAGCCTGCTGCAGGGCGACGGCGACGCCACGAACGGTGGCGAGCTGTTCCGCATCAACTGCGCCATGTGCCACAACGTGCACGGAGCCGGCGGTGCCCTCACCGAGGGCAAGTTCGCCCCGGAGCTCACCGGTGTCGCGGCCACGCACATCTACGAGGCCATGCTCACCGGCCCCCAGAACATGCCGGTCTTCAACGACGACAACCTGACGCCCGAAGACAAGCGCGACATCATCACCTACCTGAAGTACCTCGAGAACAACCCGTCTCCCGGCGGAGTGGAGCTCGGGTCGCTCGGGCCGGTCGCAGAGGGCCTCTTCGCCTGGATCTTCGGACTCGGCGCGATCATCGGTCTGATGGTCTGGCTCACCGCGAAGTCGAATTAGCCGTCCGGATCTCGTGAACACCGGCACAGCAGCACACACCAGCACAGCTCGAAAGGGACAACAATGGCACATGACGAGGTGAGCGGGGCAGAGACCCCCGCTTCCGATTCGTCGGCCGTCGAGACGAGTCGAACGGCTTCGACCAGCACGGCGGTCATTGCGTCCGACGTCGCGAACCCTGGCGAGCCCGCCCACCGCCAGCGCATCACCGACATCGACCCCCAGGCCGCGAAGCGCGCTCAGCGGTCGGTCTACACGCTCTTCTACCTCTCGATCGCGGGCAGCGTCTTCGCAGTCGCGGCCTACATGGCGTTCCCGATCGAGAACGACGACGTCGGCTCCGTGCGGCTCAACACGCTGTTCATGGGAATCGGCATCGCCCTGGCGCTGTTCGGCATCGGTCTCGGCGCCGTGCACTGGGCCAAGGCGATCATGTACGACAAAGAGGGCATCGACGTCCGTCATCCCGTCCGGGGATCGGACGAGACGCGTGCGCGCGCCGTCGAGATCTTCGACGAGGCCGACAAGGAGTCGGGCTTCGGCCGTCGCACCCTCATCCGCAACAGCCTGATCGGTGCGCTGATCGCCTTCCCCCTTCCCGGCCTCGTGCTGTTCCGCGGTCTCGCGCCGCAGAGCGAAGACCCGGCGACGCTGCTCAGTCACACCATGTGGAAGAAGGGTGCGCGCCTCACGCTCGACCCCTCCGGCATCCCGGTGAAGGCGTCCGACGTCACCATCGGCTCGGTGTTCCACATCATCCCCGAGGGCCTCAACGAGGCTCCCGATCGTCTGGAGCAGAAGGCCAAGGCGGCGGTGCTGCTCATGCGCCTCAACCCCGACGACCTCAACATCAGCCCCGGCCGTGAGAGCTGGTCGTACGACGGCATCGTCGCGTACTCCAAGATCTGCACTCACGTCGGCTGCCCCGTCGCCCTCTACGAGCAGCAGACGCACCACCTGCTGTGCCCGTGCCACCAGTCGACCTTCGACGTGGTGAACGAGTGCCAGGTGATCTTCGGCCCGGCCAAGCGTCCGCTGCCGCAGCTGCCCATCGAGGTCGACTCCGAGGGCTACCTGGTCGCTCAGAGCGACTTCAACGAGCCGGTCGGACCGAGTTTCTGGGAGCGTTCATGACCACGATAGAAAGATCGGATGCCCCGACCGAGGTCGCGACTCCGGCACCGGCCAAGAGCGGCGGCTTCACGGCGGCCGCGGCGAACTACATCGACGAGCGCACCAGCATCTCCGGTGTCGTCAAGGAGTTCGGCCGCAAGATCTTCCCCGACCACTGGTCGTTCATGCTCGGCGAGGTGGCGCTCTACAGCTTCGTCGTCATCATCCTGTCCGGAACCTTCCTGACCTTCTTCTTCCAGGCCTCGATGGCCGAGGTGACCTACAACGGTTCCTGGGCGCCACTCAAGGGCATGGAGATGTCGGCGGCCATGGACTCGGCGCTGAAGATCTCGTTCGACATCCGCGGTGGTCTCCTGGTGCGCCAGATCCACCACTGGGCGGCTCTGCTGTTCATCGCGGCCATCGGCATCCACATGCTCCGCGTCTACTTCACGGGTGCGTTCCGCAAGCCGCGCGAGCTCAACTGGGTCATCGGCTTCACGCTGTTCGTGCTGGCCATGGCCGAGGGCTTCACGGGATACTCCCTCCCTGACGACTTGCTCTCCGGTAACGGCCTCCGCATCATCGACGGCCTGATCAAGGGCATCCCCTTCGTCGGCACCTGGATCTCGTTCCTGCTGTTCGGTGGGGAGTTCCCGGGCACCGCCATCATCGGGCGCCTGTACACGCTGCACATCCTGTTGTTGCCGGCCCTCGTGGTCGCGTTCATCGCGCTGCACCTGGTGTTCGTCGTGGTGCACAAGCACACGCAGTTCGCCGGTGGCGGTCGCACGCAGAAGAACGTCATCGGGTACCCGATCCTCCCCGTGTACGCCGCGAAGGCCGGTGGATTCTTCTTCCTGGTCTTCGGCGTCATCGCCCTCATGGCTGCGTTCTTCACGATCAACCCGATCTGGAACTACGGTCCCTACGACCCCTCTCCCGTCTCGGCGGGTACGCAGCCGGACTGGTACATCGGATTCGCCGACGGCGCGTTGCGTCTGATCCCACCGGGCTGGGAGTTCGTCTGGCTCGACCACACCTGGTCGTTCAACATCATCGTGCCCGTCGTCGCTCTGGTGCTGCTTCTCGCCCTCGTCGCGATCTATCCCTTCGTCGAGGGCTGGGTGACCGGCGACAAGCGCGAGCACCACATCCTCGACCGTCCGCGCAACGCTCCGACCCGCACGGGTATCGGCGCGGCGGGTGTCACCTTCTACGCGGGCCTGTGGGCCGCGGCCAGCTCCGACATCATCGCGACGCACTTCCAGCTCTCGCTGGAGAGCGTGACGCATGCCATCCAGGCGTGGGTCATCCTCGGTCCGTTCCTGGCCTATTTCGTCGCGAAGCGTGTCTGCATCGGTCTGATGAAGAAGGACCGCGAGATCGTGCTGCACGGCTACGAGTCCGGTCGCATCGTGCGTCTGCCCGGTGGCGAGTACATCGAGGTGCACGAGCAGGTCGACGACTACGAGCGCTGGAAGCTCCTCGACTACGAGGTCTACGAGCCGCTCATGCTCCGCCCGAACAGCCAGGGCAAGATCACGGCGGGTGCCCGCCTCCGGGTGCGCATGTCGAAGTGGTTCTTCGAGGACCGAATCGCCCCGGCATCCCGCACGGAGCTCGAGGCCGGTCACGGCCACGGCCACGCTCCCCAGGGCCTCCACGGCGACGGCACCGACCACTCCCTCGAGGAGGGCCCGGGCCTCAAGTAGACCCCCCTCCCCCGACCCAGGGCCCGGCACCGCACACCTCGCGGCGCCGGGCCCTTCGTCGTTGCCTGAGTACCAATTGCTCATAACACCCGGCGCCTTGAGGCGAACAGGCTTGCGTAGGACTATCCATCTA
Source organism: Herbiconiux sp. UC225_62 (assembly GCF_042694625.1). GTDB lineage: Bacteria > Actinomycetota > Actinomycetes > Actinomycetales > Microbacteriaceae > Herbiconiux. Next base: position 4,110,761 of record NZ_CP170551.1, read on the forward strand.
CGATTCGAAGGCCTCCTCATGATCCCGACCCGAAGCAACTCCAGCAGACGCCGAAACACCCTTTTGGCGTCTGTGTCCCTCGCCGCCGTTGCCCTCAGCACCGCGCTCACTTCTCCTCTCTCCGCATCGGCCGTATCCGGCCCGGGGATCATCATCTGCCCGCCCCAGATCACGAAGATCGGCACCGTCGTCTCCCACGAAGTGCTGGATGGTGGGTCGGGATCGGGCTTCGACGCATCAATCACATCGGGGGCGCTGCCCGATGGCCTTGTCATCGACGACACCAGTGGTTCGAGCCCGCGGATCGCTGGTACTCCCACGAAAGTCGGCAGCTACGCGTTCCATCTCCACTTCGCCAACAATGTCGGAGGAGCAGGCGACAAGACCTGCGTCATGGACATCGTGCCGTCGACGTCGATCGTCGAACGCATTGACGGTGACGATCGTTACGAGGTCGCCGCGCACATCGCGCAGTTGATTGCGCCGGCCAAGACACCGCTTGTCTACGTGGCGAGCGGGGAGAACTACTCGGATGCGCTCAGCGCGTCCGCCATCGCTGCCCAGCACAATGCACCGCTGGTGCTGGCTACCTCGAGCGGGTTCACCAACTACGCCTACAACGTCGTCAACCTGTTCCAGGCCGCCGACGTGGTGCTTGTCGGCGGGGAGAACTCATTGACCCGGAAGGTCGAGGATGAACTGCACGCCATGTCGAGTCACCCCAAGGTGACGCGCATCGGCGGCGCGGACCGCTTCGAGGTTTCGCGGAACCTCATCAGCAATCCGAAGTTCGGGGCGATGGCGTCGACCTCGATCTCCGTGGCCAGCGGGCTGAAGTTTCCCGACGCCCTGAGCGCTAGCCCCGCGGCCGCCAAGATCAAGACCCCGGTTCTGCTCGTCAATGGCGAAGCGACGGCAATCAGTGCCGTTGAGAAGGCTCTGCTGACATCGCGTGGCGTCACCAGTGCCACCGTCTTCGGCGGCGAGGACACACTGTCCGCGGCCGTAGCAGCTGACATCAAGTCGGTGACCGGGGCACTCTCGCGCATCGAAGGCTTCGACCGCTTCGTCGTCTCAGCCAACATCACCGCCGCGAACTACACGGCCCCCGTCGACACGATCTACTTCGCCACCGGCGCCAACTACCCCGACGCCCTCGCCGGCGGAGTGCTCGCGGGCATCGACGGCTCCCCCATCCTCCTGGTGCGCAAGAACTGTGTGCAGCCCGAGGTCGCCGCTCAGGTGCGACGGTTGGCCCCGAAGCACATCGTGCTGCTGGGCGGGCCGAACAGCCTCGACGCGAACCTCGAGAACCTGCCGCTCTGCTCATAAGAGCCAGCACCTGGGGCCCCGTTGACCACTCGTGGTGAACGGGGCCTTCCTGCTTCACCAGTGCGCGGCGTGCGGAGTGGATGGACGATCAGGGCCGGCGTGCGGAGTGGATGGACGGTGGGGGCCGACCAGCCGCGAGAGTCCATCCGGTTCGGGCGCCCTATATGGTCAAGTGGAACGTCGAAGGCCCGCCCCGGGTGAGGGGCGGGCCTTCGACGTAGGGCGCGGAGGACTAGCGGGCGAAGTAGCCGCGGTAGTACTCGAAGACCCAGCCGACGATCGCGACGAGGAGCAGGGCTCCGGCGATGAAGGAGATCCAGAAGCCGACCGCGAGGCCGAGCACCATGAGGGCGCCGCCACCGGCCAGGATGATGGGCCACCAGCTCCACGGGCTGTAGAAGCCCATCTCGGGGTCTCCGTCGTCGATGTTCGAGTCGAGGAGGTCTTCAGGCAGCTCCGCACCCTGCGCCTTGTGCACACGACCCAGGTAGAAGGCGAGGAACGCTGACAGGATCGCCGCCAGGCCGATACCGACCGTTCCGACCCACTCGACCTGACCCTCGTACCAGATCAACGACCACACGGTGTAGGCCGCGTCGGCCAACAGCATGAAGGCGAACAGGATCCAGAAGAGATTGGTATTGGCTCTCATGCCTTACTTCACCTTGCTCTGCGAGAGGTCGTACGTGGGGGCATCCGGGGCGTCCTTCGCCGGCCCGACGCCGACGGGGATGCCGGCCTCCGGGTGGTTGAGGTCGAACGCGGGCGACTCCGAACGGATACGCGGGATCGAGGTGAAGTTGTGCCGCGGCGGCGGGCACGACGTGGCCCACTCGAGCGAGCGGCCGTAGCCCCACGGGTCGTTCACGGTGACCTTCGGCGCCTTGCGGGCCGTGATGTACACGTTCAGGAAGAACGGAATCATCGAGGCCGCGAGGATGAACGCACCGATCGTCGACAACTGGTTCATCCAGGTGAAGCCGTCTTCCGGCTGATAGGTCGCGTAACGACGCGGCATACCGATGACGCCCAGCCAGTGCTGGATCAGGAACGTGGTGTGGAAGCCGATGAACAGCAACCAGAAGTGCCAGTGCCCGAGGCGCTCGTTGAGCATCTTGCCCGTCCACTTCGGCCACCAGAAGTAGAACCCGGAGAACATGGCGAACACGACGGTTCCGAACACCACGTAGTGGAAGTGCGCCACCACGAAGTAGGTGTCGGAGACGTGGAAGTCGAGCGGCGGCGAAGCCAGGATGACGCCGGTCAGCCCACCGAAGGTGAAGGTGATCAAGAAGCCGATGGCCCAGATCATCGGTGTCTCGAAGGTCACGGACCCTCGCCACATCGTGCCGATCCAGTTGAAGATCTTCACACCCGTCGGCACGGCGATGAGCATTGTCATCAGCGCGAAGAAGGGCAGCAGCACCGAACCGGTGACGTACATGTGGTGCGCCCACACCGTGACCGAGAGCGCCGCGATGGAGATCGTGGCATAGATCAGCGTCTTGTAGCCGAAGATCGGCTTGCGGCTGAAGACAGGGAACACCTCGGAGACGATGCCGAAGAACGGCAGCGCGATGATGTAGACCTCCGGATGCCCGAAGAACCAGAACAGATGCTGCCAGAGCAGCACACCGCCGTTCGCCGCGTCGTAGACGTGGGCACCGAACACGCGGTCGGCACCGAGGGCGAAGAGCGCGGCGGCCAGGACCGGGAAGGCCATCAGCACGAGGATCGATGTCACCAGGATGTTCCAGGTGAAGATCGGCATGCGGAACATGGTCATGCCCGGGGCACGCAGCGTGATGATCGTGGTGATGAAGTTGACCGCACCGAGGATGGTGCCGAAGCCCGAGAGCCCGAGACCGAACACCCACATGTTTCCACCGTCACCCGGCGTGAACGTCGTCGACGACAAGGGCGCGTAGGCGAACCAGCCGAACGACGCCGCACCCTGCGGGGTGAGGAAGCCGGAGACGGCGATCAGCGAACCGAACAGGAACAGCCAGAACGCGAACGCGTTCAGACGCGGGAACGCGACATCCGGAGCACCGATCTGCAGCGGCATGATGACGTTGGCGAAGCCGGCGAACAGCGGCGTCGCGAACATCAGCAGCATGATCGTGCCGTGCATCGTGAAGAGCTGGTTGTACTGGTCTTTCGTCTGCAGGAGCTCGAGACCCGGCTCGAACAGCTGGGCGCGGATGACCAGCGCCATCACGCCACCGAGGCAGAAGAAGAGGAACGAGGCGATCAGGTACATGTACCCGATGGTCTTGTGGTCGGTGGAGGTGATCCACTTGATGAAGATGTTGCCCTTGCGGCCCACCGACTTCGACGGAGTCGGAATCGGGGTCGCGGTGCCGGGCGATACCGCCACTGTTGCTGTCATGGCGCGCTCCTACTCTTCTTCGTGCGCGGGCGTGCCGATGCCCGGGAGGTTCTGGTTGCGGTTGTACTCCGGGCCCAGCTGACCCTCTTGACCGGCGTCTTTCAAGGACTGGATGTAGTCGTCGTACTCCTGCTGCGAGACGACCTTCACATTGAAGAGCATCATCGAGTGGTATTCACCGCAGAGCTCGGCGCACTTGCCGCTGAAGGTTCCTTCACGCTCGGGCGTGACGTACATGTAGTTCGTCTTGCCGGGCAGCATGTCCTTCTTGTAGAGGAAGTCGATGACCCAGAAAGAGTGGATGACGTCGCGCGACTGGAGCTCGATCTCGACCTTCTTGCCGACGGGCAGGTAGAGCACCGGGATCTCGGACTCGACGAGCGAGCCGTTCGCGTCATCCGGGTTCTCCTGGCCCTGGACGCCGGGCGAGTAGACGTTCTCGTCGACGTAGTTGAAGTCCCACGCCCACTGCTTGCCGAAGACCTGGATCTTCACGTCGGGGCTGTCGTACTTCGCCTCGATCGCGCTCTGGTCGCGCGCCGTGAAGGCGAAGAAGCCGAGCACGAGGATGAGCGGCACGATCGTGTAGAAGATCTCGATCGGCATGTTGTAGCGCAGCTGCACCGGGAGGCCGGTCTGGCCCTTGCGGCGGCGGTAGACCACGATGGCCCAGATGGTGAGGCCCCAGGTGAGGACACCGACCACGAGCAACACGATCCAGGACGTGACCCAGAGGCCGATCACCCGGTCGACGTTGTTGGTGGTGCCGGGTTCAGTCGGGAGCCAGCCTTGCAGCTGCTCCTGGGTGCACCCGGCCAAGACAACGGACAGGAGCGCCGCGATTGGAATCGCGGCCCATCGGAGACGTCGGTTAGAGCGCACCACAGACCTTTCGGGAAGCTACACCACAGTGTATTTGACCTTGTCCTAGCCTACTGGGTCGAGGTCGCCGCCGTTGCCACAGGCGCACCGGATGCGCGTGCGACAGGCACGAAAAAGGGGCCGTTCCCGAAGGAACAGCCCCTGAATCCGCGGATTCGCGTCGTGACTCAGTGGAACGAGTCTCCACACGCGCAGCTTCCGGAGGCGTTCGGGTTGTCGATCGTGAAGCCCTGCTTCTGGATCGTGTCTTCGAAGTCGATGGTGGCGCCCTCGAGGTAGGGGACGCTCATCTTGTCGACGATGACCTCGACGCCGTCGAAATCGACCACACCGTCTCCGTCGAGCATGCGCTCGTCGAAGTAGAGCTGGTAGATGAGCCCCGAGCATCCGCCGGGCTGCACGGCGACACGCAGACGCAGGTCGTCGCGACCCTCCTGCTCGAGGAGGCTGCGCACCTTCTCGCCCGCAGCGGGGGTGATGCCCACCTTGTGCGCCGGCGCTTCGACCGCGGCGGTCAGCGTTGTCTCACTCATGTGCACTCCATTCGTTCGGAAGTATGGAAGAAGTCTAACTCCGGCAACGGGGCGGTCGCCGCATCTATTCCCGGGAGTTGAGGCGGAGCAGCAGAAGGGCCTCCGCGCCGATGGCCCGCTTGAAGACGCCGAGGTGGAGCGACTCGTTGGGGCTGTGCGCGCGGGTGTGCGGGTCTTCGACGCCCGTGACGAGGATCTGCGCCTCGGGGAACACCCGCACCAGGTCGGCGATGAACGGGATCGACCCGCCGACGCCCGCCTCGACCGGCTCGGCACCCCAGGCGTCGCGCATCGCGTCTTTCGCCGCGGACACGGCCCAGCCGGAGGTGTCGACGAGGAACGGGTTGCCTGTGTCGACATCGCTGATCTCCACGTGCGCCCCGAACGGCGCGTGCGAGCGGATGTGCGCCTCGAGCGCGGCCAGGGCGTCGGACGCCTCCTGTCCGGGCGCGATCCGGGCGCTCACCCGCACGGAGACGCTCGGCGAGAGGGTGTTCGACGCGTTGGCCACGGTCGGCGCGTCGATGCCGGTGACGGTGATCGACGGCCCGGCCCACAGCCGCGACAGGATCGAACCGGTGCCGATCGGCTGCACGCCGTCGAGCAGGCCGGCCTCGGCGCGGAGCGTCTCCTCCGTGTACTCCGGCGCGGTGATCGGGCGCGAGGTGAGTCCGGCGACCGCGACCGAACCGTCGGCGTCGTGGAAAGTACTGAGCAGGCGGATGGTGGCCAGCATCGCATCCGGCACCGCTCCCCCGAACATGCCGGAGTGCGAGGCGTGCGCGAGGGTGGAGACGGTGAGCTTGAAGGTGACGTTTCCCCGCAGGCTGATGGTGAGCGAGGGGGTCTCCGTGTCCCAGTTGTCGGAATCGGCCACGACGATGACGTCGGCGGCCAGCCGATCGCGGTTGGTCTCGAGGAAGTTCGCGAAGGAGCGCGAGCCGAACTCCTCCTCGCCCTCGATGAACACCACGAGACCGAGGTCGAAGTCGGCTCCGGCCACCGCCGCGAGGGCGCGCACCGAAGCGAGGTGCGACACCACGCCCGCCTTGTCGTCGGCGGCACCGCGGCCGTAGAGACGGTCGCCCCGCACGGTGGGTTCGTAGGGCGGCGAATCCCAGTCGGCGTCCTGCCCGGGAGGCTGCACGTCGTGGTGCGCGTAGAGCAGCACGGTGGGCTTGCCGTTCTTCGCCGGCCGCGTGGCGAGCACGGCGGGCTGGCCGAGCTCACCCGACTCCGTGGAGGCGCGCAGCACGTCGACCGCCTCGAACGCGCCCGTCGAACGGAAGAGCTCCGCGACCGCGTCAGCGCTGGCCTCGACGTGGGCGGGATCGAACGCCGCCCACGAGACGGAGGGGATGCGCACCAGAGCGCTGAGGTCGGCGATGCTCGCGGGGAGGCCGAGCTCGACGCTCTCGGCGAGAGCCGCTTCGAGAGCGTCCTCCGGCGGATTCTGGGCGAACGAGGAGCCACTGCTGTCAGTCATGCAGGTAATCTTAAGAGACGAACGAACGAGGACACCGTGGCAAAGAAATCCAGCACGACCGAAGCGCCCATCGAGGCTCCTGTGGAGGAGCAGTCGGGCAAGGGTCACGCGACCCCCACCCGCAAGGAGCGTGAGGCGGCCAACAAGCGTCCCCTCGTTCCCTCCGATCGCAAGGAAGCGAGCCGGGATTACAAGCGCCGCCAGCAGGAGCTGCGCGACAAGGCGCGCGTGGGCATGGCCAACGGCGACGAGAAGTACCTTCCCGCCCGCGACAAGGGCGTGCAGCGTCGTTACGTGCGCGACTACGTCGACGCCCGCTTCAACCTGGGCGAGTTCCTCATCCCGGTGATGTTCGTCGTCATCCTTCTCACCCTCGTTCCGATGCCGGAGGTGCAGGCCGGCGTGATGCTCGGCCTCTACGCCTTCGTCGTGATCGTCATCGGCGACAGCCTCTTCCTCGGCATGCGTCTGATGAAGAAGATGCGCGAGAAGTTCGGCGCCGACAAGGTGGAGAAGGTGCGCTGGTACGCCACGATGCGCGCCCTGCAGTTCCGCCGCCTCCGCCTGCCGAAGCCGCAGGTCAAGCGCGGCCAGTACCCCAGCTGATCCTCGCCCGGTTCGCCGGGTTCACTCCCCTTGGCGCGTCTTGCGGAGGCGTGCGAGGCCGATGTTGATGCTCCGCGCCCACAGCGGGCCGCGATAGAGGAACGCCGTGTAGCCCTGCACGAGGGTCGCGCCCGCGGCCAGGCGCTGGTCGACGTCGTAGGCGGTGTCGACTCCCCCGACCGAGATGACGCAGAGTTCAGCGGGCACGACGGAGCGGATGAGCTTCAGCACCTCGAGCGAGCGGGTCACGAGCGGGGCGCCCGACAATCCGCCGGCGCCCGCCGCCTCGATCACGGCCGGGTCGGTCTTCAACCCCTCGCGGGAGATCGTGGTGTTCGTGGCGATGATGCCGTCGAGCCCCAGCGAGACCGCGAGCCGCGAGATCGCCAGCACCTCGTCATCGCTGAGATCGGGAGCGATCTTCACGAGCAGGGGCGTCGCGCCCGCCTCGGCCTTCACGGCGGAGAGCAGAGGCGCGAGCTTCTCGAGCTCCTGGAGCCCACGGAGCCCCGGCGTGTTCGGCGAGCTGACGTTCACCACGAGGTAGTCGGCCATCGGGGCCAGGGCACGGGCGCTCTGCCGGTAGTCGTCGATCGCGTCATCCACCTCCACCACGCGGCTCTTGCCGATGTTCACGCCGATGACGGGTCGGGGATGCGTGAGCGAGCGCACGCGCGCCAGTCGCAGCGAGGCGGCGGCGGCTCCCGAGTTGTTGAAGCCCATGCGGTTGACGACCGCGCGATCCGGGATCAGCCGGAACAGCCGCGGACGCGGATTGCCGGGCTGGGGCCGTGCCGTGATGGTGCCCACCTCGACGTGACCGAAGCCGAGCGCACCGAATCCGCGGATGGCCTTGCCGTCTTTGTCGAAACCGGCCGCGAGCCCGAACGGGGTCGGGAAGTGCAGACCGAGCGCGTGGACCGAGAGGTCGACGGGGCTCTTCGTGAAGCGGGCCACGACGCCGTCGAGCTTGAGGAAGGGGATGGCGCGGATGACGTCGAAGGCGAGGTGATGCGCGCGCTCCGGATCCATCCTCGACAGCACGTGCCGGAAGAGCAGCTCGTACATACGGCTACTCAGGAGTGGCGGAGCCGTCGGCGGTGACACCGGTGGCGGCCTGGTCGTGCTCCACTCTGAGCAGGGTGATCGCGGCTTCGAAGTCGTCGAGCGAATCGAAGCCCTGGTAGACGCTCGCGAAACGGAGGTAGGCCACCTCGTCGAGTTCGCGCAGCGGCTGGAGGATGGCCAGGCCGATGTCGTTGGCCTCGATCTGCGCGGCGCCCGAGAGGCGGACGGTCTCCTCGACCCGCTGGGCGAGCACGGCGAGATCGCTGTCGGTGACAGGCCGGCCCTGGCAGGCCTTGCGCACGCCCGACACGATCTTCTCGCGGCTGAACGGCTCGACCACGCCGGATCGCTTGATCACGCTGAGCGAGGCGGTCTCGGTGGTGCTGAATCGGCGGCCGCAATCGGGGCACTGACGGCGACGGCGGATGGCGAGACCGTCGTCGGTCGTGCGCGAGTCGACGACGCGGGAGTCGGGGTAGCGGCAATAGGGGCAGTACATGGCAGCTCAATCGTACCGGCTCACCGCATCCGCGCGGTCGGTGGGAGAACCTCCCTCCGACCTCCGGTACTGGCTAGCATGTCAGCCATGGAACCCGCCGCCCTGGACCCCGTGCAGCAGCCCCGACTCACCGATGAGCAGTGGACGCGCCTGCTCGCATTCGGGACCGAGGAGGACGTCGCCGCGGGCGACTACCTCTTCCGTTCGGGCGACCGTGACTACGACCTGATCCTCGTGGAGTCGGGCGAGGTGGAGGTGGTGCGCGATTCGTTGGGCTGGGTCGACGAGAGCGTCATCGCCCGGATGGGCCCGCGCTCATTCGTGGGCGAGCTCGGGCTGCTGAACGGGCAGGGCGCCTTCCTGTCCGCCCGCATGAGCCAGGCCGGGCGCATCCTCCGGGTGTCGCGCACCGAATTGCGCAGCCTGATGGACGACGACGACGAACTCGGCGACATCGTGCTGCACGCTCTGTGGGCTCGGCGTGAGAGCCTCCGGCGCGGACCGGCCGCGCTCACCCTCAAGTTCGTGGGGCGCGGTTCCGATCGCGACTTCCTCGCCCTGCGCCGCTTCGCCGAGCGCCTCGATCTCGTCCACGTCGCCGCCGAGCTCCCGCCCGGCGAGCTGGGCGCGCTGACCGGCCACGACATCGGTGCGGACGACCTGCCGGTCGCGTTCGTCCAAGGCGAGCCGATCAGGCGTGCGACGCCCGGGGTCGTCTCGGAGCGGCTCGGATTGAGCTATCGGGCACAGGCCGACGAGATCGCCGATCTCGTGGTGATCGGCGGCGGGCCGGCCGGTCTCGCTGCAGCGATCTACGGCGCATCCGAGGGTCTCAGCACGGTGCTGGTCGACGCGATCGCGCCCGGCGGGCAGGCGGCGGCGACCTCGCGCATCGAGAACTTCCTCGGCTTCCCCTTCGGGGTGAGCGGCCGCGACCTCATCGGTCAGGCGTGCCTGCAGGCGCTCAAGTTCGGCGTGCGGGTCTACGCGCCCTGCGAGGCCGTGGCGCTCGACAGCAGCGGTGACGTGCTCGAGGTGACGCTGGCCGACGGCGCGGTCATCCGGGCGCGCACGGCGATCGTGACGGCGGGCGCGGCCTACCGCACCCTCAATCTCGACCGCTGGGAGGAGTTCGAGCGTACCGGCATCTACTACGCGGCGACCCAGCTCGAACTGCGGCAGGTGAGCGACTCCCCCGTCGTGGTGGTGGGCGGGGCGAACTCCGCGGGACAGGCATCCCTCTATCTCGCGGCGAACGGATGCCCCGTGCATCTGGTGGTGCGCGGTAGCGACCTCGGGAGCCGGATGTCGGCCTACCTCGTCGACCGGCTCCAGGAGGACTCGCGGGTGCAGGTGCACACGGGCTCACGGGTGGTCGGTCTCGACGGCCGCGATTCGCTCGAGCGGGTGCGCATCGACAGCGTGGGAGAGGTGGATGCGCGCGGTCTGTTCTGCTTCATCGGCGCCGATCCCGCCACGGGGTGGTTGACGGCGCTCGACCGCGACGTCGACGGCTTCCTGCGCACCGGAGCCGACCTCGCCGCGCAGTCGCTCGCCTGGCAGAACCTCGGGCGCGAGCCGTTGCCCTTCGAGACGTCGGTCCCGCGCGTGTTCGCGGCGGGCGACGTCCGTCGTGGCTCGATGAAGCGTGTCGCGGCCGCGGTCGGCGAGGGTTCGAGCGCGGTGGCGTCGGTGCACCGGGCGCTGCTCTAGCCCTGACTGTTGAAAAACGCAAACGTCGCAGCGACCGCGGCCTCTGCGGGTTCGGTGTCAGTCAGACGTGCGGTTTCCGACCGGCGTCCGAGTGCCGAGCGCTGCTATCGGGCGAAGCGGGCGGTGACGGCCTCGCCGTGGGCCGGGAGGTTCTCGGCGGTGGAGAGGGCGACGATCCGGTCGGCCACGACGCGCAGGGCCGGGCGGTCGTAGCGGATGACCTGTTGCGGGCGCAGGAAGGTGTACGCGCCGAGGCCCGAGGAGAAGCGCGACTGGCCGCCGGTGGGGAGCACGTGGTTCGAGCCGGCGAGGTAGTCGCCGAGGCTGACCGGTGAGTAGGCGCCGAGGAAGATTGCGCCGGCGTCGTGGATGTCGCGGAGCGTGGCATCCGGGTCGGCGGTCTGGATCTCGAGGTGCTCGGGACCGTAGGCGTTGCTGAACGCGGCGGCCACGGCGATGGAGTCGACCAGCACGATGGCCGACTGCGGCCCGTCGAGGGCGACGGCCACCCGCTCGGCGTGCTTGGTCTGGGCCGCGACGCCGGAGAGTTCGGCGACGACCGCCTCGGCGAGTGCGACGGAGTCGGTGACGAGCACGGCGGCGGCCAGCTCGTCGTGCTCGGCCTGGCTCACCAGGTCGGCAGCGACGAAGGAGGGGTCGGCCGCGGCATCCGCGATGATCAGGATCTCGGTGGGCCCCGCCTCGGAGTCGATGCCGACGGTGCCGCGCACCACGCGCTTGGCGGCGGCCACGAAGACGTTGCCGGGACCGGTGATGACGTCGACGGGATCGAGTCCGATCTCCGGCACCCCGAAGGCCAGCGCGCCGATCGCACCCGCTCCCCCGATGGCGTAGACCTCGTCGACGCCGAGAAGACCGGCAGCGGCCAGGATGGTGGGGTGCACGCGGCCCGCGAAGTCCTTCTGCGGCGGTGAGCTGATGGCGATCGAGCCGACGCCGGCCGACTGCGCCGGGACGACGTTCATCACGACGCTGGACGGGTAGACCGCCTTGCCGCCGGGAACGTAGAGGCCGACGCGCTGCACCGGGTGCCAGCGCTGTTCGACGACAGCGCCGTCGGCGAGCGTCGTGAGTCGGCCCTCGGGGATCTGGGCCGCCGTCGCCTGGCGCACGCGCACGATCGCCTCGTCGAGCGCGGCCCGCACCGCGGGATCGAGCCCCGCGACGGCCTCGGCGATGTGCTGGGCGGGCACGCGCACGTGCTCGGGCACCACGCCGTCGAAGCGCTCGGCCTGATCGCGCAGGGCGACGAGCCCGTCGGTGCGCACCGCCTCGACGATCGCGGCGGCGGCCTCGGCAGCCACCGACACGTCGGTGTCGGCACGCGGCACGACGGCGGCGAGCTCGGAACGGGACAGGGTGCGGCCGCGGAGGTCGATGGTCTGGATCATGGCCCGTCCAGCCTACCGACGCCACACCGTGGTTCGCGGCGGTTCGTCGCACGTTCGTCTCTCCCGCGGCATCCGGTCAGTTTCCGACGAGGTGCTTCGCGATCATGCTCCCGGCCGCCGCCACGATCGCGTCGGCAGCGGGGCGCGGCTCCCAGCCGAGCACCCGGCGCGCCTTCTGGTTCGACGTGAGCTTGGGCCGCCCCGGGTCGCCGGGCATCGAGTGCGTCGGCACCCCCGCCGCCGCCGCGCCGAGCCGCTCGCGCAGCAGAGCGCCGATCTCCGCGAGCGGCAGCGCGGGCCCGTCCGAGAGCAGCAGCCGCTCACCGGCCACGCCGGTCGCGGTCATGGCGAGAACGTGCGCCGCAGCCACGTCGCGCACGTCGACGACCGGAATCCACAGCGGCGGGAAGGCCGGCAACTCACCGGCGAGCATCCGTTGCACGATCTGGTTCGCGCCGGAGATCTCTGCTCCCATCACCGCGACGGGCAGCAACGTGGTGAGCTCCATCGGGCCGCCCTCAGCGGTGATGAACTCCCAGGCGGCCCGCTCGGCCAGGGTCTTGCTCTTGCCGTAGGCGTCGACGTCAGGGCCGTCGAGGATCGTCCAGTCGTCTTCGGTGAACACGTGGTCGCTCGGCGGGTAGCCCCAGCTCACGGCGTGGAACGCCGACGTGAGCACCACGCGCTTCACACCGGCGTCGCGCGCCGCTCGCAGCACGCGCAGCGCACCGTCGACGGCGGGCCGGATCACGTCGTCTTCGTTCTCGACGTGCCCCGGCAGCACCGGCGACGCCATGTGCAGCACGACATCCACGCCGTCGACGGCTGCGGGCCAGCCATCGTCGTCCAGGAGGTCGGCTGTGACGAACTCGAGGGCTTCCGGATGCGCCAGACCGGCATCCTCGAGCACGGCACGGACCGCGCTCTCCCGGGCCGCCGAGCGCACGGTGGTGCGCACCTGGTGGCCCTGTTCGATGAGCTGCAGGATGCTGTGCCCGGCGATGAAACCCGATCCGCCGGTCACGAGGACGTGCTGTTGAGACATGATGGTCGCTCCTTGGTGGGCCGCTCCGGCCCGTCGTCGATGCTTCGAGTCTCGATCCCGAGCAGTCGGTCAGCCAGTCGTCCCGTTGTCGTAGGAACGGCAGACCCAGGACAACGGCGCGACCGGGGCGCAGACTGGAGGAATGGAATCGTGGGAGTTCGGCCGGATGCTGCGCCGCCGGCGAGACGCGGTGGCACCCGCGACCGTCGGCCTGTCCACGGGCGGCCGCCGGCGGGCGACGGGCCTTCGCCGCGAAGAGCTCGCCGCCCTCGCCGGGATCTCGACTGACTACCTGACGCGCCTCGAGCAGGGTCGCGCGACCGCGCCGTCCGCCCAGGTGGTGGAGGCGCTCGCCCGCGCGCTCCGGCTGGGCGATGCCGACCGCGAGCTCTTCTATCGCCTGGCGGGGCAGACCGCCCCCGGCCTCGACGTCGTGCCCACTCGCATCTCGCCGAGCGTGCAGCGCCTGCTCGACCGTTTCTCGAACACACCTCTCGCCGTCTACGACGCCGCGATGACGCTGATCGTCGCCAACCCGCCCTACGAGGCGTTGATGGGCGTGAGCACGAGCGCGCGCGGCATCGAACGCAACGCCATCTGGCGCAACCTCGTGGGGCCGGGCACCCGCACGGTGATGACCGCCGAGGAGAAGGCCGCGTTCGAGGCGAGCCTCGTGGCCGAGCTGCGGCTGACCGCGGCACGCTATCCCTCCGATCGAACGCTTCACCGACTCGTCCGCGAACTCGCCGCCCTGAGCCCGCGGTTCGCGACCTTGTGGGAATCGGGCGACACCGTGCCCCGGCACGATCCGGCTCGGCGAAAAGTGGTGGAACATCCAGCCGTCGGCCGCATCACCCTCGACTGCGACACCCTCGTCGTCTCCGGCGACGACCTGCGGGTCATGATCTACACGGCCGAACCGGGCACCGAGGATGCCGAACGACTCGCCCTGGCGGTCGTGCTCGGCACGCAGACCCTCGTCGAGTAGCGGTGGCGCGACCTCTTCGCCCTAGGGTGGATGAGGGGGCCGAGGCACGGCTCCGGGGAAGGGGATGCCGGTGGAACCGGTGAGGGCGGAAGAGCGGACGTCGGCGTGGCACCGGTTCTGGAACCGGGGCGGGTGGTGGAAGGCGCTGCTCGTGGTCGCCGTGTATTACGGGCTGTACCAGCTGGCCGGCGTCGTCATCTACGCTCTCTTCGGGCACTTCGCCGATGCGAAGAACCCCTACGCCGACGGGTTGAGCGTCTTCATCGTGCTCGCCGCCCCGATCCTCGTGGGCGGCATCCTGCTCGTGCTCTTCGCCCTTGCTCTGGGCTGGCTGAAGGAGCTCTTCGGGCGCCAGCCGATCCGCGGATCGTGGTGGATGTGGATCGGTGTCGCGGTGGTGGTCGTGTTCAACCTGCTGCGTTTCGCGAGCGTCGACTGGGCCGGCTGGGATGCCGGCGCCGCGGTGACCGTGCTCGTCGCGGGACTCTGCATCGGGTTCGCCGAGGAGGTGCTCACGCGAGGCTTCGCCGTGAACCTGCTGCGGCGCGGCGGATACGGGGAGCGGTCGGTGATGCTGCTCTCGTCGCTCCTGTTCGCAGCGCTGCACTCGGGCAACATCCTCACCGGTCAGAGCGTGTTCGCGGTGGCCTTCACCGTCGTCTACACCTTCCTCTTCGGTGTGACGATGTACGTCGCGCTGCGGGTGACGGGCAACCTCATCTGGCCGATCCTGCTGCACGCCTCGACCGACCCGAGCCTCATCCTGCTGAACGGAGCCGTGGATGCCACGAGCGGCACCTTGCACCCTGGTCCGCTCGCGCCGATCGCGAACCTCGCCAACTATGCCGTGATGATCTTCGGCATCGTCGCGATCATCTTCGTGCGCGGCCGCATCGACCGGGTCGCCGCCTTCGGCGAGATCACACCAAGCAGTTCGGCCCGAGCAGCGACTTGAGCTCGCCGTAAAGGTCGGCCGTCACGTTCACGCCGAACGGCACTTCGAAGATGCGCACGTTGTCGTTCTTGATGAGCTTCAGCCGCACCTCGGTGTCGCCGGCATGCCGGATGAGCACGTCGTTCAGCGCCTGCACGGTGTCGGTGGTGGCCCGCGTCTCGGCCAGCGAGATCTGCAGCGGGCCCGCGGTGCCCACCTGCCCGAGGTCGGGCTGGAACATGCTGAAGGCGTGCAGGTTCATGCCGTCGTCGCGGAGCGACACGCGCCCCCGCACCACCACGATCGCGTCATTGGTGAGGGCCGGCCCGAACTCCTGGTAGGTCTTGCCCATGAACATGGCGGTGATCTCGCCGTTGAAGTCCTCGACGGTGATCATGCCGTACTGGTTGCCCGAGTTCTTCGCCACGCGGTGCTGCACGCTCGTGATGAGGCCCGCCACCGTCACCTGGTCGCCGTCTTGGGTGTGCTCGCTCTCCAGCAGGTCGAGGATCGACGTCGACGCCACCTTCGCGAGCGGGATCTCGAGACCGGCGAGCGGATGGTCCGACACGTAGAGCCCGAGCATGTCACGCTCGAAGGCCAGCTTGTCGCGCTTGGCCCACTCGGGGCGCACGGGGATCTCGTGCACCTCTTCGGGCGCATCCCACAGCGAGTCGAAGTCGAAGCCCACCTGGCCGTTGGCCTCGTTGCGCTTCTCCGACACCGCGTTGTCGATCATCGCCTCGTGCACCTCGATGAGGGCGCGGCGGGTCGAGCCGAGCGAGTCGAAGGCGCCGGCCTTGATGAGCGATTCGATGGTGCGCTTGTTCGTGGCCGCGAGCGGGATCTTCTTGAGGAAGTCGCCGAAGGAGGTGAAGGCGCCCTTCTCCTCGCGGGCCTGGCGGATGAGCTCCACCACGTTCATCCCGACGTTCCGCACCGCGCCCATGCCGAAGCGGATGTCGGTGTCGACGGCGGTGAAGAACCCGATCGACTCGTTCACATCCGGTGGCAGCACCTTGATGCCCATGCGGCGGCACTCGCTGAGGTAGAGCGCCATCTTGTCCTTCGAGTCGCCGACGCTCGTCAGCAGCGCCGCCATGTACTCGGCCGGGTAGTGGGCCTTGAGGTAGGCGGTCCAGTAGGAGATGACCCCGTAGGCGGCGGAGTGCGCCTTGTTGAAGGCGTAGTCGGAGAAGGGGAGCAGGATGTCCCACAGCGTCTTGACCGCGGCCTCGGAGTAGCCGTTGTCGTGCATGCCCTTCGAGAAGCCCTCGTACTGCTTGTCGAGCTCGCTCTTCTTCTTCTTACCCATCGCGCGGCGCAGCAGATCGGCTTGCGCGAGCGTGAACCCGGCCAGTTTCTGCGCGATCGACATGACCTGCTCTTGGTAGACGATGAGGCCGTAGGTGCCGCCGAGCACCTCGCGCAGCGGCTCTTCGAGCTCGGGGTGGATGGGCGTGATCGGCTGGATGCCGTTCTTGCGCAGGGCGTAGTTGGTGTGCGAATCCGCACCCATGGGGCCCGGGCGGTAGAGCGCGAGCACGGCCGAGATGTCTTCGAAGTTGTCGGGCTTCATCAGGCGGAGGAGACCGCGCATCGGCCCGCCATCCAGCTGGAACACGCCGAGGGTGTCGCCGCGGGCGAGTAGGTCGTACGACGCCTTGTCGTCGAGCGCGAGGTCTTCGAGCACGAGGTTCTCACCCCGGTTGGCGCGGATGTTGTCGAGCGCGTCGTCGATGATCGTGAGGTTGCGCAGCCCCAGGAAGTCCATCTTGATGAGCCCGAGCGACTCGGCCGCCGGGTAGTCGAACTGCGTGACGATCTGGCCGTCCTGCTCCCGCTTCATGATCGGGATGATGTCGATCAGCGGGTCGCTCGACATGATGACGCCGGCCGCGTGCACGCCCCACTGGCGCTTGAGGTTCTCGATGCCGAGCGCCGTGTCGAACACCGTGCGCGCCTCGGGATCGCTCTCGATGACGGTGCGGATGTCGACGGCCTCTTTGTAGCGCGGGTGAGCCTTGTCGAAGATGCCGGAGAGCGGGATGTCTTTTCCCATGATGGGCGGCGGCATCGCCTTGGTGAGCTTCTCGCCCATGCTGAAGGGGAAGCCGAGCACGCGGCCCGAGTCTTTCAGTGCCTGCTTGGCCTTGATGGTGCCGTAGGTCACGATCTGGGCCACGCGCTCGTCGCCGTATTTCTCGGTGACGTACTTGATGACCTCGCCGCGCCGCCGGTCGTCGAAGTCGACGTCGAAGTCGGGCATGGAGACGCGGTCGGGGTTGAGGAAGCGCTCGAAGATGAGGCCGTGCACGAGGGGGTCGAGGTCGGTGATCTTCATGGCGTAGGCGGCCATCGACCCGGCGCCCGATCCACGTCCGGGTCCGACTCGGATGCCGTTGCGCTTGGACCAGTTGATGAAGTCGGCGACGACGAGGAAGTAGCCGGGGAAGCCCATCCCCTTGATGACACCCACCTCGTAGTCGGCGCGTTCGCGCACCTCCTGGGAGACGCCGTTCGGGTAGCGCTCCTTGAGCCCCGCCTCGACCTCCTTCTCGAACCAGGTGGCCTCGGTCTCCCCCGCCGGAACGGGGTAGCGCGGCATGTAGTTGGCGCTGGTGTCGAAGGCGACCTCGCACCGCTCGGCGATGAGCAGCGTGTTGTCGCAGGCATCCGGGTAGTCGCGGAACAACTGCCGCATCTCCTGGGCGCTCTTGAGGTAGAACTCGTCGGCGTCGAATTTGAAGCGGTTGGGGTCGCTCAGCGTCGAGCCCGACTGCACGCAGAGCAGGGCGGCGTGGGATGTCGCGTCGTGCGCATGCGTGTAGTGGAGGTCGTTGGTGGCGACGAGCTTGAGGTCGAGCTCTTTGGCGAGGCGGATGAGGTCGCCCATGATGCGGCGCTCGATCTCGAGACCGTGGTCCATGATCTCGCAGAAGAAGTTCTCTTTGCCGAAGATGTCGCGGAAGTCGGCCGCGGCCTTGACCGCCTCGTCGTACTGCCCGAGGCGGAGGCGCGTCTGGATCTCGCCGCTCGGGCAGCCCGTCGTCGCGATGAGGCCGTTGCTGTAGGTGGAGAGCAACTCGCGGTCCATGCGCGGCTTGAAGTAGTAGCCCTCGATGCTCGCCTTGCTGCTCAGGCGGAAGAGGTTGTGCATGCCCTCGGTGGTCTCAGAGAGCAGGGTCATGTGCGTGTAGGCACCGGCGCCGGACACGTCGTCGCCCCCGCCGTTGCCCCAGCGCACGCGCGTCTTGTCGCCGCGGTGGGTGCCCGGCGTGAGGTAGGCCTCGGTGCCGATGATCGGTTTGATGCCGGCCTCGGTGGCGGTCTTCCAGAAGTCGAAGGCGCCGAAGACGTTGCCGTGGTCGGTGACCGCGACGGCCGGCATGCCCTGCTCTTTCGCGGCCTCGATCAGCGGTTTCACGCGGGCCGCGCCGTCGAGCATCGAGTATTCGCTGTGGACGTGCAGGTGCACGAAGGAGTCGTTCGAGGGCACTGATTCTCCGGCTATCTCGGCTTGGGTACCAAGTCTAAACGCCGCCCACGCGCCCGCGTCGGCGTGTCGCGAGCCGGTTCGCCACATCGCTCGCGAGCGCTACGCTGATCGAGCCGCCGACAAGGGCTGCGATCGAATTGCCGGCCTTCCGGCGAACTGCTTTGGGGGAAGTACGTGAGTCATATTGGTGCGCGGTTCAGCGCCTTTCTCGTGGCGACGACGGTCGCCACACTCATCGGCGCGGCGGGCATCGCGGCGTCCGCGGCCCCTGCGAGCGCATCCGCGTCCGTCGTGTCCCGCTCTGACTCGGTCACGGCGACGGTGTACACACAGAACCACCTTCTCTCCGGCAGCTGGCGCGTCCCGATCGTCTACCCCGACACCACGACCGTGCACGTGACCCTGCCCCAGGAGGCGGCGAGCCTGGTGGTGGACGGCTTCACCTGGACGCTCACCGGCTACCAGGACACTGCGACCGGATCGCTCCCACCGGGAACGGGGACCTTCGACGTCGCTCTTCCGTCCTCGCCGCCCCAGAGTTCGATCGGACTCGTCATCAGCAGCGTGGGGACCGCTCCCCGCGACAGCGTGTACCTCACCGTGTCCCTCGAGTTCAGCGTGCCCTCGGTCGGCACCCCGCCTCTCACGATCGCGAACGCGAATCTCTCGCGCGCCACCGCGCTGTACTCGGACTACGCGACCTTCGTCTCGGCGTATCCGTCGCCGATAGCCATCGGTCCCGGCGCCGACCTGACATTGGCGGCGACCGCCGGATTCTGGAGCAAGGGACCAGACGGCAGCTGGGCCGGCCCGGATGCCCCCATCATCGACGCCGCTCTGGTCGAGACCTCGTCGGAGTCGAGCATCCCGCTCACGACCGAGGTCGCCCCTGATGGGTCGAGCCTCCACGTGGCCATCCCCGCCGAGCTTCCGGATTACGTTCTCGACTCCACGGCCCTGCGGATCACCGTCTCGGCCGAGCCGGAGTCCTCCGGAGGACATCCCGGCAGTCGCATCAGTTTCAGTGCAGCGGCCTTCTTCGCTCGTGAGCCCGTGGTCGACCGGATCGACGGCGCGGATCGCTATGCGGTGGCGGTCGCCGTCTCGCAGAGGGCGTATCCGCAGGGCGCGCCGGTGGCCTACGTCGTGACGGGGAGCACCTACTCGGATGCGCTCAGCGCAGGGCCGGCCGCAGCGAAAGACGGCGGACCGCTGCTGCTCACGACCGGTTCATCCCTCCCGTCCGCTG
Organism: Herbiconiux sp. UC225_62; assembly: GCF_042694625.1. Lineage (GTDB taxonomy): Bacteria > Actinomycetota > Actinomycetes > Actinomycetales > Microbacteriaceae > Herbiconiux. The sequence goes on from NZ_CP170551.1 coordinate 4,130,399, forward strand.
TGGAAGACGAACTGCATCGCCTGAATCCCGGGCGGATCGTGGTCGTCGGCGGCCCGGACTCCGTTCCGTCGACCGTCTTCACGCAGTTGGGCGGCATCGCCCCGACGGAACGCGTCTCGGGGGCCGACCGCTACGCGGTGTCGCGCAACCTGCTCGCCGTCGCCTATCCCGAGGGCAGCGCATCGGCTTACGTCGCCACGGGTGCCACCTTCGCGGATGCGCTGAGCGCCGGCGCTCCGGCGGGCAAACTGGGCGCCCCCGTCGTGTTGGTGAACGGATCGGCCGACACCATCGACGACGCGACGGCGGGGGCTCTGCGCTCGCTGCACCCCGAGTCGATCACCATCGCCGGCGGTCCGGTCTCGGTGTCGGCGGGAGTGGAGCAGGCGGTCGGTCGGATCGCACCCACGCACCGCGTCGGCGGGGCCGACCGGTACGAGGTGTCGACCGCGATCAACGCCGAGGCGTACGCCTTCGTCGACCGGGCGTTCCTGGTGACCGGCTCGACGTTCCCCGATGCCCTGACGGGCACGGCGTGGGCAGGGCTGGTGGGTGCGCCGCTCTACGTGGTGCACACGGATTGCGTGCCAGCGGCCGATCTGGACGCGATGCGCACCCGAGGGGTGCGTACGGTGACTCTGATCGGGGGCCCCAACTCGCTGACGCAGAGTGTGTTCGACCTCACACCCTGCGGCTGAGCCCGGGCGGAGACTGGATCGCCCATCCGGTGCCTGATCTCACACTGTTCGGTCGCTAGAGACGGCGTCGCGGATGACGTTCAGGAGCACCTCGTCGGTGAAGGCGTCGCGCGGGTCACAGGAGCACCTCGTCGGTGTAGATGAGGCGGCGTTCCCAGATGGCGTTTGCCGGGTAGTCGGCTTCGTCGGCGGGGAGCTCGGGGTCGCCCGCGAACTCCTCCCATTCGCGCACCCGGACCCGCCATGGTGACGCCGGCGGGGCGGCGACATCCGCGGGGTCGTCGGCGTCGCGGGCGAGTGGACGGCGCAGCGGAAGCGGCTCGGGGGCGGTGAGTTCTGCGCCCCAGATGAGGTCGGCGGGCGGCTGCCGGTCGGCGGATCGCGCCCCCCACTCCCCCATCGCGGTGTGCGCCACGGTTGTCCAGCCCAGGTCTCCCCCGATCGCCGGGTCGAAGCGTTCGAGCGAGGCCGACATCGTGCGCCGGCGCTCCCGCGCCACGGGCGGGTCGTACTGCTCCGCCGCTCCGGAGACCAGCACCCGGATGCCGCGTTCATCGGTGCGCGACACCGTGAGCACCCGCTCGGGCGGCAGCTGCGCGAAGTCGGCCCGCACAGCGGTCGACAGATGCAGGCCGTCGAGGCTCACCGGCTGATACCGCGCCACCGCGAGCCGCACGAACGGCCAGAGCGCGGGCGTCTTCTCGAAGGCGATGTCGACGAACCACAGGCCGCGCTCCGCATTGAAGGACGGGGCGTACGCGACCGCCTCGACCGAGACCAGTTCGGGCACGGCATCCGTCGACAACGGAAGGGCGAGACGCAGCCGGCCGGTGGTCGGATGCCCGCCGGCGGAGTCGCCGAGAGCGAGGTCGGGCGCCTGCAGGGTGATGGGCTGGATGCGGCGCGCGGGCAGCGTGCGACCGGCCCAGATCGGGTCGCGGCCCCACTGGCTGACCCAGTCCACGTCGTCGTCGGCCGAGGGTCGCGACGGCGCCGCTGCCATCAGCACCGCGAGCAGCTCGCCCTCGCCCGTGGCGAACCAGGGTCGCTCGAGGTACACGCGCAGCCCGGATCGCCGCTCGCGCCGCCGGGCGAACGGCTGGTCGGCGGCCGGCTCGTCGAACCAGCGGAACAGCGGCACGACCGAGTGCACCACCGGCGCGGGCGGTCGGGCCGACGACGGGATGTCGAGCACGATCGGCTCGCCCAGCACGCTCTTGCCGTCGTCGCGCGGCCACACCGCGTCGGACCGGGGATCGGATGCCGGGAGCTCAGCCGGGTCGCCGCCCGCGGCCGGTGCGGCGCCGATCTCCCCCGCCACGGCCGGAGCCGGAGGAGGAGGCAACGGAACGGGTGCGACCGCCTCGGGGGCGAAGAACTCGCGGAACCGTGTGGTTGCGCGCAACCGGTAGGTCACCCGCCGGAACCTCGTGTCGGCGAAGTGGTGGTTCGCTTCGGCGAGCGCCCACCTGTCGTCGTTCGCTCCGCCGGGCAGGATGCGTCCGTTCAGTTCGGCGACCGATTGTCGCGGATCGATGGCCGCGGTGAAGCCGATGTCGGTCATCCACCGGAATACCGGCCCGGCGGCGGCCGGGTCGTCGACCGTCTCGCGCCATCGGGCTTCGGCGGTGAGCGACTCGGTGCTCGGCCCGTGCACGACCACCGGGCCGCGGAGGGTCGCGGTGGCCGCTGCGACCTCGCGCAGCACGAACACGGCGCCGGCGCGGGGAGCGGCGACCGGGCGCGGCACCGCGTGCACGAGGCGCAGCTCTTCGGCCGGCGTGAGCGCCCAGAGCGCACCGTCGCGAGCCGCGGCCGCCGCCACCGAGGTGAACGACGACGGCAACGCGTTCCACACGCCGAGGAGGTCGAGCGAGCGCGCCTCGAGCGACGACGAGAGGCGGAAGCGCTGCTCCGACCCGGCGGGCAGCTCGAAGACGATCCGGCGTCCATCGACGGAGGCATTCAGCTGACCCGGCTCGCTCACGCCGCCCGCCAGCTCGTCGGCGGCCACCAGTTCGAGGCGGAAGGGCTCCGCGAACGGCCAGGTGCCGAGGTAGGGCACGGTGACGGCAGCCTCACTCAGCACCGGCCGGAACCGCTCATCGCTGCGCGGCGGGAACGACAGGGACACCCCGGCCGCCAGCGGGTCAGGAAGGTACGGCAGCTCGGCGAACTCGGTGTCGTGCACCACGTACTGCCCCGGCGCGAGCACATCGTTCGGTCCTGGCAGCGTGGTACGCACGTTCTTGTCGCGCAGCGCCCCGGGCTCCGTGTGCAACGAGACGTAGCCGAGCGGATGCGGCGGGGCCGCGGGGTCGGACGCATCCGCCACCGCGTCGTCGAAGAACGAGCCGCTCTCGCGCAACGACCAGGCGAGCATCCGCGCCCGTGCGCCCGCCGCGCCGGGGCCGGTGGTGTCGAGCGCCTCGTCGAACTTCGCGTGCAGCTCCGACTGCAATTGGCTGGTCTTCGGCGGTGCGAGATGGCGAGCGGATGCCGGCACCACCGGATCGTGCACGGTCACCTCCCCGGTCGCCCGGTCCTGCGTCACCGCGGAGCGGAGCACCACGACCCGGAGGGACTCCCCCTCGGTGTAGGGCTTCTCGGGAACGATCGCCGGGGGCGGCACAGGGTCCCAGCGCAGGAACGGCGCCGGCGGCGTGAGCGACCGGAGGCTCTCCGGGTCGGCGATGCCCGGGTCGAACGGTCCGCGCGGGTCGGCACTCCAGTCGTCGAGCACGTGCTCACGCGTGTTGCCGGCCAGGTCGACACCCCAGGCCCGGAACGCGTACTCGCGACCGAACCGCAGCCGCGGCAGCGATCCCGGCTCGACGCGGTGGGTGAAGCGGAACGGGTCGGGCGGCGCCTGCGCGGGCGGCGGAGTCGAGGCATCGAGGGACTCGTCGACGGTATAGCGGCCGTCCGCATCGCGGCTCAACTCGTCGCGCAGCCAACGCCCGGGGCGAGGCGCGGAGAGACTCCAGCCGTCCCAGCCGAACACGGTCTCGTGCACGTGCAGGGTCGCATCCGGCGCATCCGAGTTCTGGCGGGCCGCCGTGCCCTGCGTGAAGCCCTCGAGCGGCACGTCGTCGAGCACCAGCTCTCCGGCGACCGCGTCGTCGAGGCGGAGCGTCGTGCGCCGGCTGTGCAGGGAGTGCCAGCGCCCGGTGGTGAGGTCGAGCGCCTCGACGCGGTAGCCGCGGGTGACGTCGGTGGCGCCGACGGTCGGGGCGGTCGCCACGTCGGGGTTCGCATCGAGATCGGCGGCGAGAGCGCGCTGGCGTTCGGCTTGAGTGGCGCTCTTGTCGTCCTGCCGCAGCCGGGCGACCGCGAATCCGGTCGCCCGCAGCGCAGGAGGCGCCGCGGTGACGTCGTCGCCATTGCGCTCGAGACGCGCCATGCGAGGCAGCGCCATCACGAAGCGCTCGGTCTTGAGGGCCGACCCGTCGGGATCGACGGTCATCAGCGCGAACGCCTCCGGGTTGCCCAGAGCCGACCGCCCGTCGCTCCACTCCCCCGACCGGGCCGGATCGGGAACGGCGATGAGCGACCGGTCGTCGAGCATCCGCACCAGGGTGCGCGGCGAGCGCGACAGGCTCTCGTCGCCACCCACGGCCACCACGGCGGCGAGCCACTGCGATCCGGTCAGCCGACCCGGATCGGCGACGCGCAGGTCGAGCACGAGACCGAGGCGGCGGAGCAGCTCGGGATGGTCTCCCGCGAACCCCACCCGGCGATGGAACTCGGGCCCGGGAACGGGAAGGGGCTCCGGCTCCGGCGGTGCGCCCGCGGCCGGTGACCGGTCGTCTTCGTAGAAGCGTCGGGCCTTGTAGGCGTCGGCGACCAGCGCGTGCACCCAGTCGGTGGAGTAGACCGGACCGCCCTGCTCGTCGGTCTGCCACTCCACCCCGGCGAGGCTCGGGTTGTCACCCCGCCGGCGGGCGAGCGCATCCGTGATGCCCGGCTCGTTCACGGGCGGGGCGGTGCGGGAGTACTCCGACTCCTCGACGAAGGGCACGCCCAGCTGCCGCAGCACGTCGCGCAGGGGCTCGAACAACGGATGCCGCGACGGCGCGGGCGGGAGGCTCGGCCCCGCGAGGGTCGACGCCACCACGATGCTCTTCGACGCCTCCGCGAGGCTCGCTGCCGGAAAGCTCGCCCACTCGCGCGCCGACCAGTCGGGCGGGTCGTTCGACTCCACCGGCAGGTCAGGCGGGAACACCCGTGCCCACAGCGTCGCGTCCCAGTTCGGCATCAGCGCGCACTCGATCGGCCCGTCCTGATCGACGAGCGTGACCGCGATCTCTCCCCCGCCGAGCAGGTCGCCCCAGCGCGCGAACGCGCCGAAGTCGCCGAGGGGTTCGCCCGCGACATCCGGAACGAGGCGCGGAGTCACGAAGAGCGAGACGTGGAACCCGGATGCCGGCGCGTCCGCGGCGGAGTGCGGCAGGGCGGTGGCGATGAAGGTTTCGGACGGCACGGCGGGCTCCTCGCTCCTCGGGCGGCTCGGCTACTCGACCGCGAAAGCGTCGAGGTATTCGTCCCAGGCGCCCATCGAGCCGTCGGGCCCGGTGATCATCTCGCGGAAGCTGGGGTCGCCACCCGATCCGGCGAAGCGGCGTTCGGCGTGGAAGCTGATCGACTTGCTGAAGCAGAACACCTCGATGGTGAGCGTCACCGTCGCCGAGCCGATCATCTTGCCGGTCGAGAACTCGTAGGTGAGCACGATCGACAGCTCGAGCGACGCCGACGCGATGCCGAGCACGTTCACCTCGCCACGCATCCGGAAATACCCGGTGAGCGAGCCCGCGTCGCCCTCGAGCCTCATGTAGACGCCGATCGCCACCGAGATCGACCCGGAGGCGACACCGAGGTCGACCGAGAGGTAGGCGCCGGCCTCGAGACCGAGTTCGAGCAGTTCCAGCCGTTTCGGCGAGAGACGCAGGCCGAACCATCCGCCGCCTCCGATGCAGAGCACGGTCAGCGTGAACGGTCGCTCGCGGCTGCAGAAGTCGAATCCGACGCTCACCGATTCGCCGAGGAACGGCACGCGCACGTACGCACCGAGCGAGATGTTGGCGAGCGCGAACATGCCCACCGCGAGATTGGGCAGGGCCAGGGTGAAGCCGGCCTTGAGCTCCGACGGCGAGATGTCGGTGTAGGGCGGGTCGGAGAACCCGTCGAAGGGGATGAGGTCTTTCAGCGTCTGCACGAACGAGAGGATGCCCACGAACTCGATGTCGCGGAACACCACGTCGACCTCGGTCTTGCCGCTCGACCCGGAGTGGAACGAGAACCGGTCGAACCGCACCACCACCATGTCGGCGCCCGGCATGAGGTGCAGCTCGAAGTCGACCAGCTCGGCCACGATCTCGACCGAGGCGTGGCCGGCGCCGCTCGCCCGTCCCGTGACCGAAAGGGTGAGGTTGCGACCGCGGTTCGGCCCGGCCAGCACGAACACCGGGCTGCCGGCCGGCCAGTCGGAGATCTCCGGCTGCCAGTCGTAGCGGTAGACCAGCTCGGCCTTCGCGAGCTCCCCGGAGCTGAGTGCGCGGTAGGCGGCGCGGATGTCGCCGATGAGGCTGGTGAGGGAGGCGGCGTGATCGAGCGCCTCACCCACGTCAGCCAGCTGGTGGCGGATCAGCGGGGGCAGCGTCGCGCCGAGAGCGCGGATGTCGTTCGACACCCGCGCGAGCCCGTCGCGCAGCTGCGTCTCGGCGGCCGATGCTGCCGCGTCGTCGTCGCCCACCGCGTCGGCGACGATGTACGGCAGAGCGGTGGCAAGGGCGTCGGCGTCGGTGGCCAGCGTCTCCGCGGCGGCCACCGTGGCGTTCGCGTCGTCGATCAGCGACTGCGCGGCATCCGTGAGGCGGGCGACCTCCTGCTGTGCCTGCTGCACGGCGCGCTCGGCGTAGGCCTTCGCGCGCTGCACGTCGTCGGCGAGCTTCTGCAGCGTATCCATCGTCTGCGACACGACCGCGGGCGCCGAGGAGAAGTCGTGACCGATGATGTCCTCGAGCGGGATGAGCCCGAAGAGCTTCGGCAGGGCTCCGGCGAGTGCAGCCGAGGGATCGAACTGCTGCGTCCTCGCTCCGTCGGGGTCGCCGACGATGCCCGTCAGCGCCGACAGCCCGGCGAGCGGCTGGCTCGGCTGCACGAAGCCGCCTCCGGATTCACTGCTGTGGTCGGGGTCGCCGAAGGAGAGGACGGGCACCTCCTGCAGGGTCGCCTCGCCGTCGAGCACCACGTCGACGTAGTCGACGTTCGTGATGTGCTCCTGCGTCAGTGCGATGGCCCAGACCTTGCCCGTGTTGGCGGGCGAGAAGCCCTCGGTGCGGTAGGCCGAGTGATACGCGATGGTGAGCGAGTCGACGCCCGCGATCTGCTTCGCGGCGGTGACCACGACATCCGCCGAACTCACACGCGGCGTGGCGGTGCCGAGTCCGGCCGTGCCCCGGAAGCGCAGCAGGTTCGTCTCTACGACGGGGTCGCCGCCGTCGGGCGGGGCGACCGGGCCCGATCGCGGGATCGGTGGCGCGAACGCGATCCGCTGACCGCGGGCCGGCACGGCGCGGAGCGGACTCGCGTCGTATTCGGCGTCGATGGCCGCCTGCTGGTCGGCGGCGGAGGCGTGTTCGGCCACCCACAGGAGCGGCACGTCGAGCTGGGTGATCCGCCCGGCCTTGTCGATCGCTTCGGCGCGGAAGGGGAAGGGCAGGCCGCCCACCGTGGGCCAGAACTTGTCGCCGTTGGTCGCGCCCTCGTCGAGGTCGGGGGTGATCGCCGGCGAGAGCCGGATGCTGACGAACGGGAACTCGTGCGAGTCGTAGCTGTTGACGGGCTGGGTGACCGCGAGGAACCGATGCTGCACGAGGCCGGCCACCGGGTCGTCGGAGGGGCGGATGACGCGTTGCGTCACCTTCACCAGAACGGTCCGGTGTCCGAAGGGGTAGAGGTAGCCCGGATACACGACGCGCACGTACTGGTCGCGCCCGCCGGTGGCGACGTGGTCCCAGGCGAGGATCGAGGCGATGCCGGCGGCGGAGTAGGGCTTGGTGTTCCACTGTCCGTGCAGGTCGAGCGCCGCGCCGTAGGCCGAGAGCCAGAGCCGCCGCGCGGCGACGGGGACGGGCGGGATGGGGGTCGCGCGCCGGCTCGGGGCCCACGACTCGCTCGACTGCCGCACGAGCCGCTGGCGGTCGGAGCGGTTGAGGCTGCCGAGGAAGGGCTTCTCGTCGGCCGGCGAGGCGTCGAAGAGGGCGCCGCCGGCCTGGTCGGCTTTCGGATCGGTCCACTGCTGGTCGAGGAGTCCGTCTCGATCGCGGGTCCAGACGGCGCGCACGATGCGTCGGCGGTCGTCCGGGTCTTCGACGGCGTCGCTCGTGGAATCGGCGACCCGGGCGAGACGGGTGTGCCACAGCTCGACCAGTTCGGGTGCGCCTCTCCCGGGCGGCTCGTCAGCGCGGACGGGATGGGACGCGTGGGTCCAGCGCCCGTCGACCGCCGGCGACACGGCGAGCCGGAAGGGCGCTTCGATCGAGGTCTCGCTGGGTTCGGGCGGGCGACTGAAGGTCGATGGGCCGAGCCACTCGCCCGGCACGAGCCGACCGCCGGGAATCCAGGGCCGCAACCAACCCGGGTTTCGCTCGAGTGCGAACCCGCGCGCGGCCTGCAGCGGTGTCGTCTGCAGGGCGTCGAGCACCTCTGCGCGGTTCTGCGCGAACAGTCTCCGGGTCGCGGCCGCCGACAGCGTCTCGAGCCGGGCATCCTCGGTCGTGGTGGTGGCGGCGAGTTCGACGACGCCGTCGCGCAGGCGCGCCCGCATCCCGGTGTCCACGACGACCCAGGGCCAGATGATCGTCGGCGGGAAGTCGGGGTAGGCCACGGGGGCCTCGCCGGGCGTGGCGAGCGGATGCACGCGCATCGTCAGCGTGGGCAGGAGCGCGAGGACACCGGCCGTGGTGAGCGGCACGACGAGGTCGGCGGGCAGCGTGAAGACGAGGCGGGAGGCGCGCGCCGGCCGGAGGCGCGCCGGCCCGTCGGGTACGTCGACATCCGGTGCCGGCTCGGCGGCGCTCGTCGAGGGCAGCATCGGCGGCTGAGGGGAGCCGGCCGCCTCGTAGCGTGCGCTCTCGTGCGCGTGCTGGAAGGGGAAGTGCACCGCCAGGGTCGGCGGATCCTCGGCTCCGGCACCGGCATCCGCTCCCGCCGCCAGCCGCAGCTCGGGGCCGGACGGCCCGTCAACGGCTTCGACCCCGTGCCAGACGGTGACGAGCGAGACGAGATCGCTCGCCCTCGTCACCGGCACGACGAGGTCGCCGTCGGCGACCGAGGGAAGCGCTACGACGTCCGATCCGGGGGCGATCGCCGCCCATTCGGCCGCAGCCCAGGCTCGAACGCGCTCGTCGACAGTTCCTGGCATCGCTGCCTCCACCCGGTCGCACCCGCGACGCGGGAGCGTCTGCACATCCGCTCCACCGCGTCAGCCAGATCCTAGGGACTCGACGATTCCCAGGACAAGCCCTTCGCCGCATTTGCCGCTGAGCGTCAGCCGAGCCGGTCGGCGGAGCGGGTCTCGCCGTCGCGCGCTCGGGCGGCGGCCGTGTCATGGGGCCTGCCGACCTCGACCGCGCTCGTGGCCGCGGCCAGCCCCGTCACCGGCATCCCGACGTACATGGTCTCGGCCCGCTCGGTCACGAAGGTCTCGTGCCAGATGCCCACAGCACCCGGGGCCTTGCGCACGTGGCGATTGAACGCGGCCCAGGCAGGGCGGTGGGCGCTGGTGCGATCGGAGGCGTAGGCGTAGAGCTTGTCGAGCGAGTTCCAGTACTGCACGATGACCGGACCGTCCCCGCCCATCGAGAAGCGCACACCCATGAGTCCCGAATCCGGATCGCTCATGAGCTCGCGCAGCATCCGCGGCATCGCCGTGAACGCCGGCCACCAGAGGTCGACCCGCCAGGGCTTGTTCACACGCATCCCGATAAGGAAGACGACGAGTTCTCCCGAGTAGTCGTGCGTCATCCGTTTGCTCATGATCGTGGCCATGGTGTGCTCCTGCCGTCGGGTCGTCGTAACTGGATAGCTACAGTATCCAATAATGGGTAGTGCTACTATCCATGTCAAGGAGGCGGCGATGCGGATGTCGGAACTCGCCCGCGAGGCGGGACTGCCCACGGCGACGGTGAAGTACTACCTGCGGGAAGGGTTGCTCCCCGAAGGGCAGCGCACCTCGGCGACCCAGGCCCAGTACGGTGAAGCCCACGTTGAGCGGCTGCGCTTGATCCGCGCCCTGGTGGGCCCGGCAGGCCAGAGCCTCGCCGACACCCGACGCATCCTGCAGGCGATCGAGAATCCGCCCTCCGAATACGACCTTCTGGGGATCGCGCACCAGACGGTGACACCGCCCCGCGACCCGACGCTCGATCTCGCCCGGGCCCGCGCACTGCTGGATCGACTCGGCTGGGACTCCGCGACCTGCGCCCCCGACTCGGTCGCGGCGCTGGAGGAGGCCCTGCGGGCGCTCACGGCCGGCGGTTTCGAGCTCTCCGACGAGGTGATCGAGCGCTACGCGCGGGCGATGATGGGGGTGGCAGCCGACGAGGTGGCCGACGTGCCGACCGATTCGGCCGAGGCCGCCGCCCAGTACGTGATCCTCGGCACCGTGCTCGTCGAACCACTGCTCCTCAGCCTCCGCCGTCTCGCCCAGCAGTCGGCATCCGCGCGGCGCTTCGCGCCCTGATCGGCGCGTCGACGCTCACTCCCCGCGGCGGCAGACGATGGCTCCGAGCGGCCGATGCCCCACACCGGTCCGGGTGTGGGACTCGAGCACCTCGAAACCATGCGTCACGAGGAGCTCCTCCAGCTCGCCCGCCGGCCAGCGGTAGGCGGGCGCGACGGCGTGGTCGAAGCGCTCGACGGCCGATCCGTGGAAGTAGCCGAGCACCAGTCCCCCACCCGGCCGGAGCACCCGGGCGAACTCGCCGATCGGCTCCGCGATGCGCGCGGGTGGATGGTGGATGGTCGAATACCACGACAGCACGCCGCCGATCGACCCATCGGGCTCCTCGATCCGGTCGATGCTGCCGAGTCCGAAGCTCACCCCGGGATAGCTCGAGCGGGCGTGCTCGAGGAAAGCGGGAACGCGATCGATCCCGCGCACCGCGAATCCACGGGAGGCGATGTGATCCGTCCAGTGGCCCGGCCCGCAGCCCGCGTCGAGCACGGGGCCGGTGAGCGTCTCCAGCCAGCTGTCGATCAGCTGCCGATCGGACGCGTGCACCGAGGACATCGAGCCGAGCAGATCGGTGTACTCGGCCGCGCGTCGCGAGTAGGCCTCGGTCACGTCATCCATCCCGTTGAGCGTAGCGACACGGCGCCGCCCCGCCGACACCGGGCTGACCTGCGGCGTCAGCGCTGGTGCAGGCGGATGCCGTACTGCGCAAGCTTGCGGTAGATCGTGGCGCGACTCATCCCGAGCTCGTCGACCGCATCATCGATCGTGACACCCGGCCGGGTGAGCACGCGAACGATCTCATCCCGCTCGAACGCTTTGATGCGCGGCAGGTGCTCGGCCCGCGAGAGCAACTCGGGCGGGAGGTGCCGGGCGTCGATGGCGTCCGTCCGGGTCGCCGCCTCGCGCACGACGACCGCCAGTTCGGTCACGTTCCCCGGCCAGGTGTAGTCGGTGAGCGCGCGGGCGGCGGCAGGCGTGATGTCGACGCTCCTCCCCCGCACCCGACGGGCGAGGTGGTCGGCGAGCGGCAGGATGTCGCCCATCCGCTCCCGCAAGGGCGGCACCTGAACGACGGTGTCGACCAACGAGGCCAGCGACGGCGGGATGGCGTCGAACCCCTCCGCCGACATCGCGAACGCACCCGGCGTCGCACCGCGGGCCTCGACGAGCACCTGCAGGCGCTCGGCCGCGGCCGCCGGCAGGTCGTCGGTGTCGCAGATGACGAAGCCCGTGTGCGAGCGGGCGAGTTCGGGCGTCCAGAGCGCCAGCCACGAGTCGACGTCGTGAGGTTCGGGCGCGCGCACGGCGAGCAGCCGATGGTCCGGATGCGCCTGGCGCTCGGCGAGTGCAAGAAGTGTTGATCGCCCCGATCCGCGTTCGCCGACCGCCGCCACCACACGACCGCCCCGCAGCGCCTCGGTCGCTCGAGTGACCGCGTCGTTCCACGCCTCCGAGAGCTCCGGCATCGATGCGGCTCCCGCTCCGGGCTCGTGCCGGAGCGCCTCGATGCGGAAGACCTGCCCCCGAGACGCCCGACGCGGACGGTGGCCCTGCGACCGCGCCAACATCAGGTTGGCGGTGGAGGTCGCCGCCGTCTGCGCGAGCGCGAGCAGCAGTTCGGAACGGGCATCCGACCAGGTGGTGAAATTGACCGCTCCCTCCAGCCGCCCTGTCAGCGGATCGAATACGGGGGCGGCGGCGCAGGTGTAGCCACACAGGCTGAGGGAGTAATGGTCATCGGCCCTCACCAGTGAGGGCACCCGATCGGCCAGGGCGAGTCCCAGACCGTTGGTGCCCGCCTGGCGCTCGGAGTAGGAGAATCCCGGGGCCAGATGCACCTGGTCGAGCGCCTGGAGGAGGGCGCGATCACCGCTCAGCCGGTTGAGCACGAGCCCCTCGGCATCGGTCAGCATCAGCCCGACCGGCTCCGACCCCAGGGTGCTGTGCAGATCGGCGAGTACCTCGCGCCCGCACTCGTAGAAGAGCGACTCGTCGTCATAGGTGCCGGAGAACTCCGGCTGCACCTCGTCCAGCGAGACTCCGTAACCTTCGCTGCGCTGCCACGAGGCGAGAAGACGCGCCGGGATGGCCGCCACAGGCGCTCCGTGCACCTGGGCCCGAGAGGGCAGGTCTTCGACGTCCATCAGCACCTTCGCTCGTCCGTAGCAGCCAGCTTAAGCGCGGCGGCGACGGATGTCTCCTGTTCGCGTCTCAGATTGAGACGGGGTTCCGGAGTCACCCGTCCACGCCCGGATTACCGTTGCGGCAGGGATGCAGAATCCCCGGCATGCAGCAAAGGAGCAGACATGTATCAGAAGGACGGCGAGAGCTTCTTCATCGTCGACGCCCACGTGGCGTTGTGGGATGCGCGGCCCGAGAACCAGCGCAACATCCACGGCAAGCAGTTCATCGACTGCTTCTACGACTACCACGCGAACCTCTCCCCGGAGTCGGAGAAGTGGACGTACGAGGAGTATCTCTACCAGGGCGGCGAGCGCCTCATGAAAGATCTCTTCACCGACGGCTACGTCGACCACGCGATCTTCCAGCCGGCGAAGCTCGGCGAGTTCTATCACAACGGCTTCGGGCAGACCGAGGAGGCCTGGGCATTGACGCAGGCGAACCCGGGCAAGCTCACGTACAACCACAACTTCGACCCGCGGTTCGGGGAAGCCGGCCTCGACCAGCTTCGGGCCGACGCGGAACGCTTCGACCTCAAGGGCGTCAAGCTCTACACCGCGGAGTGGCTGGGCGAGTCCCGCGGGTGGAAGCTCGACGAACCGTGGGCCTACCGCTACTTCGAGGCCTGCCAGGAGCTCGGCATCCGCAACATCCACATCCACAAAGGGCCGACGATCCGACCACTCGACCGCGACGCCTTCGACGTGGCCGACGTCGACCACGTGGCCACCGACTTCACCGACCTCAACTTCATCGTCGAGCACGTCGGCCTGCCGCGCCTTGAGGACTTCTGCTGGATCGCGACGCAGGAGCCGAACGTGCACGGGGGCCTCGCGGTCGCGATGCCGTTCATCCACACCCGCCCGCGGTACTTCGCGCAGATCATCGGCGAGCTCATCTACTGGATCGGCGAGGACCGCATCCAGTTCTCCAGCGACTACGCCCTGTGGACGCCGCGGTGGCTGATCGAGGCGTTCGTCGACTTCCAGATCCCGGAGGACATGACCGAGTACGCGCCGATCACCATGGATCAGAAGCGCAAGATCCTCGGGCTGAACGCGGCGAAGATGTACGACATCCCGGTGCCCGCCGAACTGCAGCTGCCGGATGCCGACGAGACCGAGACCGGCCCCCGCGAGCCGGAGCGGGCCGATCTGGCGGCGGTCTGATGGCCGCCGCGACCGCCCTGCTCGCTCTGAACGAGGATGACGTGATGCGGGCACTGGACGCGGTGATCGACCCCGAGCTCGACGAGCCGATCACCGATCTCGGGTTCGTGCGCTCGGTGGCCTTCACCGAGGACGGCATCGAGGTGCACCTGCGCCTGCCCACCTCGTTCTGCGCACCGAACTTCGCGTACCTGATGGCCTCCGACGCCAAAGACGCGCTCACCGCGATGCCGGAGGCCGGACGGGTGGTGGTGGAGCTCGACGACCACCACGACTCCGAGATCATCAATCGCGGACTCGCCGCGGATGCGGGCTATCGGGGCACGTTCCGTCACGAGGCCGAGAGCGATCTCGACGAGCTGCGCACGACCTTCCAGCGCAAGGCGCACACCGCCGCGATGGAGCGGGCGCTGACGGCGCTCCTGCGCGTCCGCAGCGACCTCGAGGAACAGGATGTCGCGACCGTGGTCCTGGGCGACCTGCCCGACGACGCGGCGAAGGCCGCCCTCCTCCGCCGGCGCGAGACGATCGGCCTGAGCGTCGACGACTCCGCGCCAGTGCTGGTGGACGAGCACGGGGCGCCACATCCCGCCTCTTCCGCCGCCCTCGCCCTGCGGCGAGCGCGATCGACCCGCATCTCGATCGACGGCAACGCACACTTCTGCCGTGGGCTGCTCGCCACCCGCTACCCGGGATCGGAGGCCGACCAGGCACCGCGTGCCGAGGAGAACTTCTTCCCCCTGTCCAGCCTTCTCCGAACCACAGGAAAGAGTGACGCATGAGCACGATGAGAGCCGTTCAGGTGGTCGGCTACCACCAGAATCTCCAACTGAACGCGATCCCCCGGCCCGAGATCACCGGGCCGTTCGACGTGATCGTGCGGATCGGGGGGCGCCGGCGTGTGCCGCACCGACCTGCACATCCTCGAGGGGCAATGGGAACAGAAGTCGGGCGTGACACTTCCGTACACGATCGGTCACGAGAACGCGGGGTGGGTGGAGGCCATCGGCAGCGCCGTCACCAATGTGGCCGTCGGCGACAAGGTGATCGTGCATCCGCTGATCACCTGCGGACTGTGCCGGGCCTGCCGTTCGGGCGACGACGTGCACTGCACGCAGAGCCTGTTCCCGGGCATCAACACCAACGGCGGCTACGCCGATTTCCTCAAGACCAGCGCCCGCAGCGTCGTCCGCATCGCCGATTCGCTGGAACCCGCGGATGTCGCGGCTCTCGCCGACGCCGGGCTCACCGCCTACCACGCCGTCGCCAAGGCCGCTCGGAAACTCCGGCCGGCCGACCGCTGCGTGATCATCGGCGCGGGTGGTCTCGGCCACATCGGCATCCAGGTGCTGAAGGCGCTCAGCGCCTCCGAGGTGATCGTGGTCGACCGCAACCCGGCCGCGCTGGAGCTCGCCGCCTCACTCGGCGCCGATCACACCGTGCTCGCGTCGGAGGATGGATCACACGTCACCCGTGTGCTCGAACTCACTGACGGTGATGGGGCTGAGGCCGTGATCGACTTCGTGGGCGAGGGCGGCTCGACCTCCGAAGGGGTGCGGATGCTCCGCCAGGCGGGCGACTTCTACGTCGTCGGCTACGGCGAGAACATCGACATCCCCACCATCGACGTCATCTCGAACGAGATCAACTTCATCGGCAACCTCGTCGGCAGTTACGACGACCTCACCGAGCTGATGGTGCTCGCGGCCCGTGGACTCGTGAAGCTGCACACCGTCACCTATCCGCTCGACGACTTCCAACGGGCCATCGACGACCTCGACGCGGGACGCGTGCGCGGCCGCGCCATCCTCATCCCGTAACCCTCTTCCCGTAACCCTCTTTCCCATCCCTCGGTTCCACCCCGGGCCGCTCGGCCGGACCCGACGACGTCAGGAGAACGACATGCCCACCGACACCATCCCCATCCGCACGGTCATCAGCCCCGGCCGCTACGTGCAGGGCCCTGGGGCCATCACCCGACTGGGCGAGTACCTCGCCCCGATCGGATCGAACCCGCTGCTGGTGGCCGACGACGTCGTGTGGGGCTTCGTCGGCCACGACGTGGAGGCGTCCTTGCGCGCGGCCGACCTGCCCGTGCGCCGGGAGAAGTTCAACGGCATCCCGAGCGCGGCCGAGATCGACCGACTCGTCGCCGTGATCGCCGACGCCGGTGCAGACGTCGTGGTGGCTCTCGGCGGGGGCAGCACGATCGATGCGGTGAAGTCGTCGGGCTTCCTCGCCGGCATCCGCTGGGTCACCGTCCCCTCGGTCGCATCGACGGATGCCCCCACGTCCGCGCTGGCCGTCATCTACACCGAGGACGGCGCCTTCGAGGAGTACCGGTTCTTCCCGCGCAACCCGGATCTCGTGCTCGTCGATTCGCAGCTCGTGGCCAACGCCCCGGCGGCGTTCCTCGCGGCCGGGGTCGGCGACGCCCTGGCGACCTGGCTCGAGGCGCGCGCCACCTCGCGCTCGAACTCGAACACGATGGCCGGGGGCCTCCCCACCGAGACGGGCACGGCGCTCGCGCGCCTGAGCTGGGACGTGCTCTGGGAGAACGCCCTCCCCGCCCTCGACGCAGTGCGCGACCACGTCGTGACCCCGGCGGTGGAGAAGGTCATCGAGGCGAACACGCTGCTCTCGGGCCTCGGCTTCGAGTCGGGCGGTCTCGCGGCGGCGCACGCGATCCATAACGGCCTCACCGCCGCACCACAGACGCACGGGTTGGCGCACGGGCAGAAGGTGAACATCGGATCGATCACGCAGCTGGTTCTCGAAGGAGCGCCGACCGCCGACATCCGCGACTTCATCGAGTTCACCACCCGGGTCGGGCTGCCGACCACCCTCACGGAGATCGGGCTCGACGCCGACTCGGCCGAACTCGGCCAGGTCGCGGAGCTCGCGACCGTGCCCGGGGAGACCATCCACGCCATGCCGTTCGAGGTGCGGCCGGTCGACGTCGTGGCGGCTCTGAAGTCGATCGAGCGTCTCGCGCGCCGCGCGCGGGCCGAGGCGAAGCTGCCCGAACCCGTGCCGTACGTGGCACATCACTGATCTCGACGAAGCGGCTCTTGACGTGCCACTTGTTTTTTGCAAGTGTTGTGTCGTCCACACGGGATGCACACGAGGGAGACCACGATGACCACCATGATGTTCGTCAACCTGCCGGTGACCGACCTGGAGCGCGCGAAGGCGTTCTACACGGCCGTCGGGTTCACGGTGAACCCGAAGTTCACCGACCACAACGCGGCCTGCGTGGTCGTCGAGCCCGATCACAGCGCGTTCATGCTGCTGACCCGCGACTTCTTCCAGACCTTCAGCGAGCGGCCCATCGGCGACCCGGCGAAGGACGTCTCGGTCGCCACCGCGATCTTCGTCGACAGCCGCGACGACGTCGACACCGCCGTGGCCGCCGGGCTCGCAGCGGGCGGAACCGAGGCGCAGGCGGCATCCGACTACGGCTTCATGTATCAGCGTCAGCTGACCGATCCCGACGGCAACATCCTCGAGTTCGGCTGGATGGACCCGGTCGCCGCCGAGCAGGGCCCCGAGGCCTACGCCGCCCAGCAGAGCTGAGGTCGCCGCCCGTGGCTGCGCGCGACTACGGGCAGTACTCCGGCATCACCCGCGCCCTGGAGCTCGTGGGCGAGCGCTGGGCACTGCTGATCATCCGCGACCTGCTCGTCGGGCCGCGCCGTTACGGTGAGCTCGCCGCGGGACTCCCCCGCATCCCGAGCAACATCCTGGCGGCGCGGCTCAAGGAGCTGCAGGCGGCCGGCGTCATCCGTCGGGCACCGCGGTCGCGGGTCATCGTCTACGAGCTGACGCCGTATGGGCGCGAGCTCGAGCCGGTCGTGCTCGCGCTCGGGGCGTGGGGGTTCAAGGCGCTCGACGATCCCCGCGACGAGCAGGTCATCACGCCCGACTCGATGACGATGGATCTGCGGACCGCTTTCCGGCCGCAGGTGGCCCTCGAGCTCCCGGCGACCGCCTACGCGGCGCGTCTGGGTGCCGCCGAGCTGCTCATCCGGGTCGACGGTTCCTCCCTCGACGTGAAGCGCGGCGCCGGTCCGGCCGACCTGGCCTTCGCCTTCGAGGCGGGTGCGGGCGTCCGCCGGCTCCTCTCCGGCGAGCTCGCCCCCGACCACGCGATCACGACCGGCGCCGTCGAGATCCTCCGCGGCCGAGGCGACCTCCTCGAACGCTTCGCGCGAACGTTCCACCTGGCGGCGTGATGGGCGGCTCTGCCCCCCAACCCAGAATGACTGATTCCTCTATTTGCCCTTATTCGGTAAACTTAATTACTGAGTCGAGTAAGTAAAGGTTGCGACCGTGTCGAGAAGCACCGCCGTTGATTACGAGGAACGCCCCTGGAATTCGCGCATCTCCCCTGACTACCTGCCTCTGCGCCAGCGCGAGATGCTCGCTCAGCCATACCGGGCATCCGTCACGCCATCGATCGCGTTGCTCGATCTGGCTCTCCCGGATGACCTGGTCGCGAAGGTCGTCGAGGCCCAAGAGGGCATCATTCGCTTCGACAACACGGTGGGGCACATCACCGCGCCGTTTGCAGCGATCCTGTTACGGAGCGAGTCAGCGTCGAGTTCGGAGATCGAGAACCTCAGCAGCAGCGCCAAGGCGATCGCCGAAGCCCAGCTCGGGGAGCGTGACTCCGGTAACGCTCCACTGATCGTCGCCAACGTGCGAGCACTGGAGGCCGCCGTCGCCGCATCGGATGAGCTGACGGCGGAGAGCATCATCGCCATGCACAGTCAGCTGCTCGAGTCCTCCGATCCCGACATCACAGGTCGATTCCGCACGGAACAGGTCTGGATCGGAGGAGGAAACTACGGACCTCACAATGCCGACTTCGTGCCGCCTCACCATGATCGCGTATCCGACGCGATCGACGACTTCATCGCGTACTCGCTCCGGCCCGCGCCACTTCCCTTGGCGGCAATCGCGGTGGCCCACGCTCAGTTCGAGACGATCCACCCTTTCCCCGACGGCAACGGACGAACCGGTCGCGCGCTCGTGCAGGCCGCGTTGCGGCGCGATGGCCTCACACGGGGGGTCACCGTGCCGGTCTCGGCGGGCATCCTGCAGCTTCGCGACGAGTACTTCGGCGCACTCACGAGCTACCGCGGCGGCGACGTCGAACAGATCGTGGACGTCTTCGCCGAGGGCTCATTCCTTGCGATCGCCAACGGATCGCAGCTCGTCGCCGACATCACCGCGATCCTCGATGAATGGCAGGATGCGCTCGCCGGCGTCCGCTCCGACTCGGCCGCGCGTCGCATCCTCCCTGTGGTCTTGGAGCAACCTGTCGTGAACAGCCGGTTGGTGCGTGAGCGGATCAGCGCCTCCGACCCCACGCTCTTCACGGCACTCGACCTCCTCGTCGAGCGCGGGGTGCTCGACGAGCTCACCTCGAGGAAGAGGAATCGGATGTGGTCGGCGCCGAAGGTGCTCGCAGCGCTCGACGCGTTTGCCCGCCGGAGTATTCGCCGGTAGGCGCCACCGCGGCCTGCGTCAGCGCCAGCCGAGGGCCGGGGCGACCTCCGTGAGGATGGCGTCGAGCACGTGGGCGTTGTAGTCGACCCCGAGCTGGTTCGGAACGGTGAGCAGCAGGGTGTCGGCTTCGGCGATCGCCTCGTCCTCGGCGAGTTGCTCGACGAGACGCGACGGCTCCGCGGCGTAGCTGCGGCCGAAGATCGCGCGCATGTTCGCGTCGATGTTGCCGATCTGGTCTTCTCGGTCGTCACCGCCGCCGAAGTAGGCGCGATCCTGGTCGGTGGTGATCGCGAAGATGCTTCGGCTGACCGACACCCGCGGCTCGAACGCGTGACCGGCGGATGCCCACGCCTCGCGGAATTCGCGGATCTGCTTCGCCTGCTGCACATGGAACGGTTCGCCCGTCTCGTCCATCTTCAGGGTCGACGACTGCAGGTTCATGCCGAGCTCTGCCGCCCAGCGCGCCGTCGCGTTCGATGCGGCGCCCCACCAGATGCGCTCGCGCAGACCCTCCGAGTAGGGCTCGATGCGCAGGAGACCCGGGGGGTTCGGGAACATGGGTCGCGGGTTCGGCTGTGCGAAGCCCTCGCCCTTCAGCAGCTCCAGGAAGACGCGGGTGTGCTCGCGGGCGAGGTCGGCGTCATCCTGACCTTCGCCGGGGCGGTAGCCGAAGTAGCGCCAGCCCTCGATCACCTGCTCGGGTGACCCCCGGCTGATGCCCAGCTGCAAGCGGCCGCCCGAGATGAGGTCGGCCGCACCGGCATCCTCCGCCATGTAGAAGGGGTTCTCGTAGCGCATGTCGATGACGCCCGTACCGATCTCGATGCTCGACGTGCGTGCGCCGACGGCGGCGAGCAGCGGGAACGGCGATCCGAGTTGCCGGGCGAAGTGGTGCACCCGGAAGTACGCTCCATCGGCACCGAGCTCCTCGGCCGCGACCGCGAGATCGATCGACTGCAGCAGCGTGTCGGCGGCGCTGCGGGTCTTCGACTGCGGCGACGGCGTCCAGTGCCCGAAGGAGAGGAAGCCGATGTTCTTGCGATTCGTTGCGGTCACAGGGAGGAGAACACCGGGCCGACGCGGAGAATTCCTCGACGCCGCCCTCGCCTCCGCGACAGGAGATCGGACGTGTCGCCGTACCGCCGGCACGGGTGCTCTGCCAGCATGGTGACGCAGGGGTGGGCTGCTGCACCTCGATCGACGAGGCCGCGCCATCGCGCAGGACATCGAAGGAGACAGAAGGATGCTGTTGGGCACAACGACCCGGGTCGGTTCGGTCGGCGTGGTCGCCACCGTCGTCCTCCTCGGCCTGGTGGCCTGCACGGCAGCACCATCCTCGACGCCCGCACCCTCGAACGGCGCCCTGACCAGCGTGCCCGGACTCGACCGGACGGCGATCGATGTGATGAATCAGCCCGCCTACGCGAACGGCCAGTGGGCCGTCTCGGTGCGGGACATCGACACCGGCGAACAGATCGTGTCCCTGAACGCCGACACCTTCTACGAGCCCGGCTCCGTCGTGAAGACCTACAGCATCGGGGCCGCCTGGCAGCAGTTCGGGCCGGACTCCACGATCGTGACGCCTGTGAAGAGCACCGGACAGGTGGTTGCCGGCACGCTCACCGGTGACCTCGTGCTGGTGGGTCAGGGCGACCTGACGATGGGTGGACGCACGAAACCCGACGGCACCGTGGACTTCACGAACCTCGACCACAACGACGCCAACGGCGTGCCGGGGGCGACGCTCACCACGGAGGACCCGCTCACCGGTCTCGACGAGCTCGCGCAGCAGGTCAAAGCATCCGGCATCGACGCCGTGTCGGGCGACGTGATCGTCGACGACCGGCTGTGGGGAGCCGTTCGAGCTCGCCGACCAGCCGATCACGCCGATCATCATCAACCAGAACGTGATCGACCTCACCACCACCCCCGGCGCCGTCGGTCAACCGGCGACCGCCGCGATGAGCCCCCAGGTCGCACCGTGGACCGTCGACAACCAGGTGACGACCGTCGCGGCCGGCGAACCGACCCGCATCCTCGCCCAGTCCGCCGACCAGAAGACCATCGAGCTGACGGGCCAAATCGCTGCCGACGCCGGCCCCACGGTCAACGTGTTCGCCTTCGACGATCCCGCCACCTTCGCACGCACGGCGTTCATCGAGGCGCTCGGGCGAGCCGGCGTCACCGTGACCGCTGATCCCGTGGCCGTGAACCCCGAGGGCTCTCTGCCCGACACCGCCTCCGTCACCGCCCTGCCCTCGGTGGCGGAGCTCACCAGTCTGCCTCTCCTGGAGGAGGCCACCTACACGATGAAGATCAGCTACAACCGGGGCGCGCAGACGTTCATCTGCCGACTCGCCGTGGCCGCGGGCAGCAACGACTGCGGCGACGGCCTCGCGCAGGCCGGCGTCGTCTGGGACAAGGCCGGACTCGACACGACCCAGGCCGTGCTCATCGACGGCTCCGGGCTGCCGGGCAACGTGATCACCGCCGACAACGAGGTCGAGCTCCAGACCATCATGGCGAAGCGTCCCGATGCCGAGCAATGGCGTTCGACCCTGCCCGGTCTCGGCATCGACGGCTCTCTGGCCACGGTGCAGGCGGGCACGCCCTCGGCGGGCAAGGTGATCGCCAAGACCGGCACCCTGGCATCCGTCGACGGCTTCAACGGCAACCGGTACTTCCTGCCGGCCAAGGCGCTGGGCGGATACATCGAGACCGAGGGCGGCCGGCATTTCGCCTTCACCATCATCGCGACCGGCAGCGTCTTCGACGACGTGCAGGGGGTGTTCGCGGCCAACGACGACGTCGGCAAGGTGGCGGCCTCCATCCAGCAGGCCTATTGACGGCCATCCCACCGGATACATGAGGGAGGATGCATGACGACGACTGCACCGACTGATCGCGCAGTGCCGAACCCGCCCTCGCGCGACTTCGACGTGACGGAGGCCTTCTACCGGGCTTTCGGCTTCGAGACGCAGTTCCGCGACGAGGGATGGATGATCCTGACCCGGGGCGCGCTGCAGCTGGAGTTCTTCCCGGCACCCGACCTCGATCCGCTCTCGAGCAGCTTCATGTGCTGCTTGCGCGTCGCCGACGTCGACGCGCTGTACGACGCCATCCACGGCTCCGGCGTGCGCGAGGGAACGACGGGAATGCCTCGACTGCACCCGGTGCGGATGCAGGAGTGGGGGCTGCGAGCGGGCTACCTCGTCGACCCGGACGGCACGCAACTCACCCTCATCGAGCAGCGGGGCTGACGCCTACCGCGCCCGAGCCGCCGCGAAGCGGTCGGCCGGTTCGATCGCGATGATCGTGGCGGCGTTCGCGCTCGTCGCCGTCGCCGCGACCGCGCTCTGATCCCCGGCGATCGCTATCGCTGCCGTGAGGTGCGGCGGTAGCCTGGGCGCGTGCCGTTGTCGCCCGACGAATATCGTGCACCGCTCGCACGGGCGGTGCTGCACGCGAGCGAGTGGCTGGACTCCCTTCCCACGAGGCCGGTGAAGCCGCGCGAGGGCATCGACGAGCTCGAGTCGGCGTTCTCCGGGGATCTGCCAGAGCATCCGTCCGACCCGGCCGAGGTCGTCGACGAGTTGGCGCGCCTGGCCGAGCCGGGGCTCATGGCGATCGGCTCGGGCCGGTTCTTCGGCTGGGTGATGGGCGGCACGCTGCCGGCGGCCCTGGCCTCGGACTGGCTCGTCAGCGCCTGGGACCAGAACAACGGCCTGCGCTTCGCGACCCCCGCCACCGTCGCCATCGAGGAACGCGCCGGCGCCTGGATCGTCGACCTCCTGGGCCTTCCGGCGTCGAGCGCCGTGGGCTTCACCACCGGGGGCACCATGGCGAACTTCGTCGGGCTGGCTTCTGGGCGCGGTGCCGTGCTGGAAGCGGCGGGGTGGAACGTGAACCGCGACGGCCTGACCGGCGCCCCGCGGGTGACCGTGCTGGTGGGCGCCGAGGTGCACAGTTCGGTGGAGCTCGCGTTGCGGTACCTCGGGCTGGGCGAACCGACCCGGGTGGCCGCCGACGAGCAAGGCCGGATCCGGCCCGACGCGCTCGCCTCGGCCCTGGCGTCGGTGGACGGCCCGGTGATCGTCGCCCTCCAGGCCGGCAACCTCCACTCCGGCGCGTTCGACCCGATGCGCGAGTGCATCCGGATGGCGCACGAGCACGGCGCGTGGGTGCACGTCGACGGCGCCTTCGGACTCTGGGCAGCCGCGAGCCCCCGCTGGGCGGAGGCGCTGGACGGACTCGGCGAGGCCGATTCCTGGGCCACGGATGCGCACAAGACACTCAACGTGCCCTACGACTGCGGCGTCGCCGTGGTCGCGAGGCCGGGGGCCCTGCAAGCGGCGTTCACCGCGCACACGAGCTACTTCATCCGCGACGACGCCGGCATCCCCGACCCGATGGACAAAGTGCCGGAGCTCTCGCGACGCGCCCGGGGCGTCCCGGTCTGGGCGGCGCTCCGCTCGCTCGGACGCAGCGGCACGATCGCGCTGGTGGAACGCCTGGCCGCGAGCGCGCGCACCCTCGCTGACGGGCTGTCAGAACTGCCGGGCGTCGAGGTGCTCAACGACGTGGTGTTCACCCAGATCTCCCTGGCCTTCGGGTCCGATGACCGCACGCGGGCGGTCACCCAGGCGCTGATCGCCGACGGAGCGGTCTGGATGTCGGGCTCGACCTGGGCCGGCCGCGACGTGCTGCGGGTCTCGGTCAGCAACTGGTCGACGGATGCCGACGAGATCGCCGTCTCGATCGCCGCGGTCGCGCGGGCGATGGCCGCCGCCGACGCTCGTCGCTAACGACGCTCCGCGAGGGCTCGGCCGAGAGCGGTGCCACTGGCCCACGCGGTGGCGACCGAGGAGCGTCCGCCCCAGACATCGCCGCACACGCCGAGGTGGTCCTGCACCGCGAAGGGCTCCGGATGCGTCGTCGCCGAGCGCGCGTACGTCCAGCGGTGCGCGTGCGTCCACGACGGCCGGGCGGCGGGGCGGAGATCGAGGAGCGCACCGACCTCGGCGATCACCGCGTCGACGGCGTCCGCCGGTGCGTCGAGGTGCCGGGCGGCGAAGGCGGCCGTGGTGTGCGCGACGAGCACGGGAGCCCCGTCACCGCGTCGATCGCCGTCGTCGGCCAGGAAGGCGAGCGTCGGCGAGCCGTCGATGAATGCTCCATGGAGATCGGCCGGCCAGACGTGTTCGGCGAACCCGAGCACCACGGCGAGCGCCGGTTCCCAGGCAGCGGCATCGAGCCGCGCGAGCAGGGGTGAGATGGGAGGGAGCAGCCGCGCCGCCTGCGGCTCGGGCATCGCGAGCACGACCGTGTCGTAGTGCGCCGTGTCGGCGCCCGAGGCGTGCACGGTGCCGTCCTCGTCGACGTGGGTGACGTCGATCTCGTGCTCGATCTCGAGTCCGTCGGCGAGGTCGACGACCAGTGATCGCAACCCGCGCCGGGCGGCGTACCGCATCGGGCCGCTTGTCGTGGAGACGGTCGCCGCGCGCTCCCCGGGCCCGAGCACGGCGAGCGTGTCGGTCCAGGGCCGCGCGAGACCGCTGCGCTCCCACCCCGCGACCACGTCCGTGAAAGCGGAGCCGTCGGGCACCGTGAAGTAGGCGGCACCCAGGTCGACGACCCGGCCGTGCAGGGTGCGTCCCGACATCCGGCCCCCGGGTCGCCGACCGCGATCGACGACCCGCACCGGCACGCCGGCCTCGCGTAAGGCACGGGCGCACGCGATCCCGGCGATGCCGGCGCCGACGACGAGCACCTCGGGGGTGCCCGGTCGGCCGGAATCGGGGGTGACGGACGGATCAGGAGTGGTGGAGGTCACGCCTTCATCCTGCCCCCTCGATCGGCGTCAGCGGCGAACCGAGCGACGACCGGCGAAACGGGTCCAGATGATCAGCACGATGATGGCGCCGATGATGGAGCCGATGATGCCGGCCGGCTGGAAGAAGCCGTCCATCGGGTCGTGCTGGAAGATCAGGAACCCGAGGAAGCCGCCGACGAAGGAGCCGATGACGCCGAGCAGGATGGTCATGGGGATGGAGATGTTCTGACGCCCCGGAACGATGAGGCGAGCGAGCGCGCCGGCGATGAGGCCGATGACGATGAGGCTGATGATGAGTCCGAGCATGATGCTCTCCTTTGTGAGGGGATTCCGGATGCGCGTCGTGCGCACCGCGGAGCTGACCGTGGTCGGCTGTTCCCAGAGAACCGCGATTCGAGGTGGACGGAACCACCCCCAGGGGTGGTATTCGCCACCGTCGAGGCGTGTACGGTCAGAAGATGAGCGCACCGACCCACGACGGCCCGATCCGGGTGGCGCTCGTCGACGATTACGACGTCGTGCTGGCCGGCCTCGCCCATCTGTTCGATCGGTATCGCGATCGCATCCTGGTGTGCGAGATCGACGCCAACGCCGAACTCGACGACCAGGTCGACATCGTGCTGTACGACTCGTTCGCCCAGCCCGAGTCCGATCACGAGGAGCTCGGCGAACTGGTTCGCAACCCCCGGGCCCGCCGGGTCGTCGTGTACACCTGGAACTTCCATCCCGACCTCGTCGAGAGCGCCCAACGCCAGGGCGTGCACGGGTACCTCTCCAAGACCCTTCCCGCGAGGGATCTGGTGGCCGCCCTCGAACGCGTGCACACCGGCGAGACCGTCATCAGCCCTCCCCCGAGTCGCGCTCGAAGCGCCTTGGCCCTGGACTGGCCGGGTCGGCACGAGGGGCTCACCGAGCGGGAGTCGGAGATCCTGGCGCTCATCACGCAGGGCAAGAGCAACGCCGACGTCGCCGCCCTCACCTACCTCAGCCCGAACACGGTGAAGACGTACATCCGCAGCACGTACCGCAAGATCGACGTAACCAGCCGCACGCAGGCGGTGCTCTGGGGGGTCGGCCATGGCTTCACCCCCGACCATCACCGCATCGACCATTGGCTCGGCGGACCGTGAGGTGCCCAGGGCGATGACGCCGCGTCATCCGGTGGCGCTACGTTAAGGGTGATGCACCCACGGGCGACCGCTGCCCGCGACGAACGAGCCTCAGGAGAAGAGCCATGACCGAACCGGCGCCCATCGACCCGACCGCAACCGATGCGTGGAAGCAGCTCGAGGGCATCGCCTCCGGGTTCGCCCCCGACCTGCGCGGCTGGTTCGCCTCCGACGCGGATCGTGCTGAGACGTACACCTTCGAGGCCGGCGACCTCACGGTCGACCTCTCCAAGAACCTCGTGACCGAGGAGATCCTCGCGCAGCTGCTCGAACTGGCGAAGGATGCCGGCGTCGCCGAGCGCTACCAGGCCATGATCTCGGGCGAGCACATCAACGTCACCGAAGACCGCGCCGTGCTGCACACGGCGCTCCGCCGTCCCGCTCCCGGGAGCGCCGGCGCCGCCGAACTCGACCCGCCCGCGGGCTTCACGGTCGACGGCGCGGACATCGACGCCGAGGTGCACGCCACGCTCGAGAAGGTCTACGCCTTCGCCGAGCGCGTGAGGAGCGGCGAGTGGACGGGCGTCACGGGCAAGCGCATCGAGACGGTGGTGAACATCGGCATCGGTGGCTCCGACCTCGGTCCGGTCATGGTCTACGAAGCGCTGAAGCCGTACGTGCAGGAGGGCCTCGAGGCCCGGTTCGTCTCGAACATCGACCCCTCCGACATCTACGAGAAGACGGCCGGCCTCGACCCCGAGACCACGCTCTTCATCGTCGCCTCGAAGACGTTCGGCACGCTCGAGACGCTCACCAACGCGCGCCTGGCGCGGCAGTGGCTGTGGGAGCGGCTCGGCGCATCCGGGGCCATCGACGACAGCGACGAGGCACGCACCGCGGCCGTCGCCAAGCACTTCGTGGCCGTGTCGACCGCGCTCGACAAGGTGGCCGCGTTCGGCATCGACCCGGAGAACGCGTTCGGGTTCTGGGACTGGGTGGGCGGCCGCTATTCGGTCGACTCCGCGATCGGCACCTCGGTCGCCATCGCGATCGGGCCCGACGGGTTCCGCGACTTCCTCGCCGGCTTCCACGCCATCGACGAGCACATGCGCACCACGCCGCTCGAACGCAACGTGCCCGTGCTGATGGGGCTGCTGAACGTCTGGTACACGAACTTCCTCGACGCGCAGAGCCATGTGGTGCTTCCTTACGCGCAGTACCTGCACCGCTTCCCCGCCTACCTGCAGCAGCTCACGATGGAGTCGAACGGCAAGAGTGTGCGCTGGGACGGCACGCCCGTCGTCACCGACACCGGAGAGGTCTTCTGGGGCGAGCCCGGCACGAACGGCCAGCACGCCTTCTACCAGCTCATCCACCAGGGCACCCGCCTCATCCCGGCCGACTTCATCGCGGTGGCCAACCCGGCGCATCCGTTGAAGGACGAGACGGGCGACGGCAAGGCCGTGCAGCCCGGCGCCGACGTGCACTCGCTGTTCTTGGCGAACTTCTTCGCGCAGACGAAGGCGCTGGCCTTCGGCAAGACGGCCGACGAGGTGCGTGCCGAGGGCACGGCGGAGTCGGTCGTTCCGGCCCGCGTGTTCAGCGGCAACCGGCCCACGACGTCGATCCTCGCGCCCGCGCTCACCCCGAGCGTGGTGGGGCAGCTGATCGCGCTCTACGAGCACATCGTGTTCACCGAGGGCACCATCTGGGGCATCGACTCCTTCGACCAGTGGGGTGTGGAGCTCGGCAAGCAGCTCGCCCTCGAGATCGCGCCCGCGGTCGAGGGGGATGCCGCGGCTCTCGCTTCACAGGACTCCTCGACGAAGGCGCTCATCGCGAAGTACCTCGCCCTGCGCACGAACTAGCGCGTCCTGGCTGCCGGGCCCGAGGTTCAGGGCGCGGCAGCCAGGGCCAGGGCGGCCCGCACTCCGGTGACGTAGTCGTGAGGGCGTTCCCAGGCCGAGAAGTGGCCGCCGTGGTCGAACTCCTGCCAGCTCTGCACGTTGAGATACCGCGCGGCGAACTCCTCGTTCGGACTCACCGGCTCCTTCGGGAAGAGGGTGACCGCGACAGGCGTCTCGACCCGCTGCAGTGACCGCGCCCCGCCCGCGTAGGGCACGAACGAGGTGCCGATCGAACCCTCGAACCAGTAGACCGAGATCCAGGTCAGAACCTCGTCGAGCGAGAAGACCGAGGCGAGATCGCCGTCGTTGTCGCTCCACCGCCGGAGTTTCTCGAGGATCCAGGCTGCCAGGCCGGCCGGCGAATCACCGAGACCGACCGCGAGGGTCTGCGGCTTCGTGCCCTGCTCGTGCGCGTAGGCGCCCTCGGTCGCCTGCCAGTCGCTCACGCGCCGGAGGTAGTCGCGTTCGGCGTCGGACGGGTCGCGCGGAGGGTCGTCGAGCGCGTGCCGTTGCGACACGTCGGCCAGGTGCATCGCCGCCACCGCGTCGGGTCGGCTGCGGGCGATGGCCTCGGCGACGTCGGTCCCGATGTCGCCGGCCGACACGACGTACCGCTCGTAGCCGAGATCGGTCATGGCGTCGGCGACGGCCTCGGCCATCCTGTGCGCCGGGAGTCCGCCTTCCGGCACCGGGAGGGCGAAAGGGAAGCCCGGAAGGGCCGGGACGACGAGGTTGACGTCGTCGAGCAACGGCAGCACCCGCTCGAACCGCAGCACCGAGTCGGGCCAGCCGTGCAGGAGCACCACGGTCGGCGCCTCGGCCGAGACGAAGCGGTGCATGAGGCGAATCGGCGTGGTGCGACCGGCCGTCTGCCAGCCGAGAGCGCGGATGCGCCGTTCGTGTACGGTCCAGTCGTAGTCCGTCGCCCAGTAGTCGACCAGGCGGCGCAGATAGTCCGGGTCGACACCACGGTCCCATCCCCGACCGGCCGTCTCCACGGAGCGGAACGACCGCAGGCGCCGCTTCAGGTCGGCGATCGATTCGGCCGACACCTCGGCGGGCGGGGTGGCTGTGGGCGGGGTGGGTGTGCGCGGGGTCATGAGCGAACCTTCCTGATCGGGCGGATGTCCCGCCCTCTTCTTCCACAGTGCACCGACGGATGCGACCCCCACATCAGGCAAAATCCCTACGTCGGCTCGATCGCCACGGATCAGCGCCGCCTAAGACGGTCAGGCCAGGGTGTCGAGCGCACCCCGGTCGACCCGCTCGCCGTCGACCAGCCGGCCGTCGACCAGCCGCACGACCGCGTGCATCCGCGGGAGGTGCACGAGATCGTGTGTGACGAGAACCGTGGAGGTGTTCTGTTCCTCGGTGAGCCGTACGATCAGCTCGATGATGTCGGCTCCGCGCTCCTGGTCGAGGGCGCTGGTGGGCTCGTCGACCAGCAGCACGCTCGGGTCGTTCATCAGAGCCCGGGCGATGTTCACGCGCTGGCGCTGCCCGCCGGAGAGCTGGTGCGGCCGCCGGTCACGGTGACCACCGAGGCCGACGGCGTCGAGGAGGACCTCGGCCCGCTCGGCCGCGGCCCGGCGGGTGTGGCTGCTGCTCCGCCCCCCGGCGAGCGCCCCGGCCGCCGAGCTCGTTCATCACGGCGAGTTGCTCCTGCGCCGTGAGCGACGGGATCAGGTTCGACTGCTGGAAGACGATTCCGATGCTCTCGCGCCGCAACGCGGTCGTCTCCGTGGCGCTCAGCCGGGTGACGTCGACCCCGTCGATCACCACCCTCCCGGAATCGGGCCGGATGAGGGTGGCGGCCACGGCGAGCAGGCTCGACTTGCCCGACCCGCTGGGCCCGGTGACGCCCGTGACGGTTCCCGGGTGCGCGGTGAGGGTGACGTGGTCGACGGCGGTGACTCGGCCGTCTCCGTCGGGGAAGGTGAGGGTGACGTCGTCGAGGTGGATCATCGGTTGCTCCCGAGGGCGGTGAGGGGGTCGGCGGAGGTGACGGAGCGGAGCGCGAAGGCCGCGCCGGCGAGCCCGAGCGCGATCATGATCGCGCCGGGCAGCACCGTGGTGACCGGGCTGAGGAGAAAGGGCAGGGCGGCGCCGGCGAGGGCTCCGAACGCGGTCACGAGGAGGAGCCCCACCCCGACGCCCGCGAGCAGCACGACGAGCGCTTGGCCGAGGGCATCGCGGATCAGTGACGGCGTGCTCGCGCCGAGGGCTTTGAGGACGGCGATGTCGCCCCGGCGCTGCATGGTCCAGACCGTGAAGAACGCGCCGATGACCAGGCCGGAGATGCCGAACAGCAACACGACCATCAGGAGCAGCGACCCGATCTCGGAGCGGAAGGCGCTGAGCGCGGTCAACGCCCCGATGGGGCTCTCGGAGAGGGTTGCATTGGCGGTGTCGGCCGCGCCCCAGTCGGGATCGCCCGAGACGGAGAGCACCGTGGCGAAAGCGCTAGGGTTCCCGGTCCTGGCCGCGAGGCCCTGCCAATCGTGCAGGGTCATCTGCACGACGGGCGTGTGGCTGTACCACCCGTCGCCCCCGACGGCCTCGACCCGGTAAGCCGTGCCGGCGATCGTCACCTCGTCGCCGACGGACACACCGAGATCCTTCGCGGCCGGGTCGGAGAGGCCGAGGAGTCCGTCGCGGGAAGGAGCCACGCCGTCGAAGCCGGGTCGCACGCCGAAGACCGCGACGGCCACCCGCGTGTCTCCGGCCTCGGCGCGGGTCTGGCTGATCCCGACGGGATCGACCGCCGTGACGCCATCCGTCGACGCCCAGGCGCCCGCCTGCTGCTCCGTGATCGTCGAGTCAGAGAAACTCGCGCCCGAACTCCCCGCGGTGGGGGCGGAGAAGACGATCCGGTCGCCCGGGATCGCCAGGACGGCCGAGATGTTCTGCGTGGCGAGCCCGCCGGTGAGGCCGCTCAGAAAGCCGACGAGAACGGTGATCAGCGCGACGACGGAACCGATGAGGATGAACCGGCCCCTCGCGAAGCCCAGGTCGCGGAGAGCGACGAACATGGTGCGTTCCTTTCCTGCCATCGGATGCGATGACACCCTCCACACTCGTCGTCGCGGCCTCCCGGGTCATCGGCCTCGGGACCACCGTTCGGCACCCGGACGACGGGCCGGGAAGTCGTTCTTTCGGACGATGACAGCCCGGAACCGGCGCGTAGAGTTCGACACATGGCCCACACCGCGCTCACCCCGGTCTTCGTGGGGCTGCGCACCGGATTGCACGTTCTCTTCGCAGCCCTCACGATCCTGGTCGCCGCCCGAGCCGTGCTCTCGCCCACGGAGTCGAGCGCCGCGGTCGTGGGGCTCGCCGTGGTGCTGCTGGCGACCTACGGGCTCGGCGCGCTGGTCACCCGCCGCACGGGGCCGCGACGACGCGCCTCCGGCCTGGTCTGGCTGGGTGTGCTGAGCGTCGAGTGGGTGATCCTGCTCTGGCTGATCCCCGAAGCGGCCTATCTCGTGTTCCCCCTGTTCTTCCTCTACCTGCATCTGCTCGGGCGGTGGTGGGGCTCGGCCGCGATCCTGGTGGCCACCGGGGTGGCGATCGCTGCGCTCGGCCTGCACGGCGGCTGGACCGTCGGCGGAGTGGTGGGGCCCC
Source organism: Herbiconiux sp. UC225_62 (assembly GCF_042694625.1). GTDB lineage: Bacteria > Actinomycetota > Actinomycetes > Actinomycetales > Microbacteriaceae > Herbiconiux. The sequence continues at coordinate 4,162,173 of NZ_CP170551.1, forward strand.
TGGTGGGTGCGGGCGTCGCGCTGCTGATCGGGCTCGGCTATCAGGCGCTGGCCCGCGAGGCGGAGCAGCGCGAGGCGCTGATGCGGGAGTTGCTCGCCACGCGCGACCAGCTCGCGGCCACCGAGCACGAGTCGGGAGTGCTCGCCGAACGGGCGCGCCTGGCTCGCGAGATCCACGACACCCTGGCACAAGGCTTGTCCAGCATCCAGATGCTGCTCTACGCGGCGGAACGAGCCGACCCCCTGCGACCGGGCGTCGAGCACATCCGGCTCGCCCGGGAGACCGCCGCCGCGAATCTCGCCGACGCGCGACGCTTCATCCGCGAACTCACACCTCCCGATCTCGACGACCACGGGTTGGGTGCGGCATTGCGTCGGCTCGCCGCGACGCAGTGGGCGAGCGGGGGTCTCCGGGTGGAGGTGCGCGTCTCCGACGCGTTCGCGCTCCCGATGCAGGTGCAGACCGCCCTGCTGCGCATCGCCCAGGGGGCGATCGCGAACGTCATCCAGCACGCCCGGGCCACGACCGCGACGATCACCCTCACCGTCGGCAGCGGCCAGGTGCGCTTCGAGATCGCCGATGACGGGCAGGGATTCGATCCCGACGAGGCGTCGCGCGCGCGGTCCGACTCGTTCGGTCTCCAGGCCACTCGCGAACGCGTGACGCAGCTCGGAGGGGTGCTCGACATCGACACCGAACCCGGCCGGGGAACCACCCTGGCGGTCGACCTGCCCCTCGAGCAGCTCGCATGATCCGGCTCGTGATCGCCGACGACCATCCGATCGTGCGGGCCGGCCTCATCGCCTTGTTCGACCTGGAGAGCGACATCGACGTGGTCGCCCAGGCCGCCACCGCCGACGAGGCGGTGACCGCCGCCGAGGAGAAGAACCCCGACGTCGTGTTGATCGATCTCCAGTTCGGCGCCCGGGCCACGGTCACGGGGGTCGACGCCACCCGCCGCATCCGGGAGCTCGACGCGGCACCCTACGTGCTCGTCCTCACCAATTACGACTCCGATGCCGACATCCTCGGAGCCATCGAGGCCGGCGCGAGCGGCTATCTCTTGAAAGACGCCCCGCCGCACGAGCTGATCGCCGCCGTGCGGGCCGCCGCCGCCGGGGAGAGCGCGCTCGCTCCCGTGATCGCGTCGCGGCTGCTGGACCGGATGCGCGCCCCGCAGGTCAGTCTGAGTTCGCGCGAGATCCAGGTGCTCGAGCTCGTGGCCGCCGGGCGCACCAACACCGAGGTGGCGGCGGAGCTGTTCGTGAGCGAGACCACGGTGAAGTCTCATCTCGCCCACATCTTCACGAAGCTCGGCGTCGCCTCGCGCACGGCCGCCGTCTTGGCGGCCCGGCAGCGCGGCATCCTGCGGTAGGGCAGGCGCGGGGGCGCTCAGGCCGTGCGCACCAGCGGGCCGTCGGGCGTGATGGCCGGGGTGTGCTCGGTGTGGGCGGCGCGGCTGCCGTCTGGCCGGTGCCCTGCAGCTCTCGCTCGACGATCTCGCGGCGGAGTGGTCAGGGGGGTCCGCCGCCCGTGCAGCTCGGAGCGCGTAGCCCCGAGGTCGCAGGAGGCGCCTCGCCCGCTCCGGCGCCGGCATCCTCACGCTACTGTTGACAGCGTCACCGCTGCCCCGTCGGCAGGTCCACGCCCCCATCCAAGGAGACGCCCATGTCGGTCGGCCTGCTCGCCGTCGTCGATGACATCCTCACCGCCGCCCTCAAAGCCAGCGCCAAGACCGCGGGTGTCGTGATCGACGACGCAGCCGTCACACCGCAGTACGTGCAGGGCCTCACGCCCGCACGCGAATTGCCCGTGGTGTGGCGCATCTCGCTCGGCAGCCTGTTCAACAAGTTCGTCATCATCATCCCGCTCGCGCTGCTGCTCTCCGCGTTCGCGCCCTGGGTGCTGCCGTTCCTGCTCATCGTCGGCGGAACCTACCTGTGCTTCGAGGGCGCGGAGAAGGTCACCGAATGGTTCGGGCACCACGGCGGGGGCGAAAGCGACGGCGAGCCGCGCGACGAGCGGCGACTCGTGTTCGGCGCCATCCGCACCGACCTCATCCTCAGCACCGAGATCATGCTCATCGCGCTGGACAGCCTCGATCCCGAATTCACGGTCTGGATGACGCTCGGCGCCCTCGCGGTGATCGCCCTCGGCATGACGGCCCTCGTCTACGGCGCGGTCGCGCTGCTGGTGAAGATCGACGACGTCGGACTTCGCTTGATGAAGAGTCCGGCGCGCGGTGTTCGCCGCACCGGGGCGCGGATCGTGGCGGCGATGCCCGGCGTGTTCCGCGTCATCAGCGTCATCGGCACGGTCGCGATGCTCTGGGTGGGTGGCCACCTGGTGATCGCGAACCTGGCCGAGACGTTCTGGCACGGACCCTCCGACCTCCTGCACGCCATCACCCACGCGATCGAGGCGGCCGGGCCGGTCGTGGTCTGGATCGTCGACACCGCGATGTCGGCCGTGTTCGGGCTGGTGCTCGGCCTGATCGTCATGCTGATCGTGACCGGGGTGTCCCGTGTGGTGAAGCGCCCGCGGACGGCTGGTTCAGCCCACTAGCGACCGTCAGGCCGGGGTGACCGTCAGGCGCACCCGGGGCCGCTCGGCCGACCCGCTGCCGGCCGTGACCGTATGACCGGTGTTCTCCACCGCGTCGAGCGTGACGGTGCCGAACCCGGGCACGTCGACGGTCTCGCCCACCGCGACCGTGACCGCCCGGTCTCCGGAATCCGGGCGCAGCAGCAACCGCGCCTTGGACACCCCGTCGCGCGTGGCAGCGGCGACCACGCCGATGCGCAGTCCCGCGATCGTGGGCTGGGAGCCCTGGGCGGCGGTGACCGTCGCAGGGCCGTTCGTGGTATCGGCGTCGCTCGTCATCGCATCCTCACTTCGTCGATCCGCTGAAGGCGTGGTCGAAGTTGTCCTTGTACTCGTCTTCGGTCAGCCACACGTCGCCGTACTTCTGCTCGCCGTCCAGGGTCCCGCCGTTCGGCCCCCACGGGTTCAGCAAGTGGATCATCTGCTCCTCCTTGCCCGTGTCGGGGTTCACGTGGTTCTCGACGGTGTCGACGATGTAGGCGTGGTTCGGCACGATGCCCTTGTCGTCGACCTCGTCCTGCCACCACCAGAAGGCGTCGTCGCCCTCGGTCGTGACGGAGACCGGGCCATCGTTCAGGCTGTCGCGGATGTCGTCGAGGTTCGACTCACCCAGATCCTCCGACTTCTGGCCCGTGATGGCCTCGAACGCGTCATCCGGCCAGCCGCCATCGATGTCCTCGTAGTCGCCGCCGAAGTACTCCGCCGCGGCCTTCTCATAGACGGAGAGCCAGTTGTCGTCGCCGTCGGCGTCCTTGACGGAGTTCTCCGGAACCGTCGGCTCGACCTGGATGTAGACGGGCTCGCCGTCTTTGTACATCTTCACCGTCCAGGTGCCGTCGGGGTTCTGCCACATGTGGTCCCGGATCCACTCCGGGTCGGCGGCCGCCACCGCGCCCGCCGCGGCGAGGAACCAGCAGTCGCCGAGCTGGCCCTGCGCCATGTTGGTGGGGTCGAGCGCCGGGTCGTCGAGCGGGATCGGGTCGTCGAGATCCTGGTAGGGGCCCATGTCGTCGGGGGCGTCGGGGTTGTCGGGCTTGTCACCCTTGCCGCCCTTGCCGCCGGAGTCGGAGCCGCCGGCACCCGCACCCGATCCGCCGCCGTAAGCTCCGTCGTCGGTCGACGACGCCTCCTGCTGGTCGGCGTTGGCGCGCACGGTCGTGGCCACCTGTTTCAATCCGCTGCTCGCCTGCTGCAGGCTGACCCGGAGCTTCGCGTTCCAGAGCCCCGAGAACTCGCTCCCGTCGGGACCGTGCCAGGCCGCCTGGCCGATCAGGCCCGACAGCGTCGACACGGTGTGGTCGAGTTGCTCGCCACTCGAATCCGCCAGCTTCGCGAATGCGCGCAGTTCTGCGACATCCGCTCCGAAGAACGATCCCACGGCAGCCCCCTTCTCGTCACCGGATGCTGCGACCCTAGCGAGCATCCGAGCCGCGGTCGATGGGGAGAGCTCCCCATGCGCCGGCCCGGCGGGGTCGATAGCCTGGAGAGCGGATGCAACGGAGGACTCATGACTCGCACGCACACCCTTTCGGGCCGCCGCCTCGGCCGCCCGGCTCTGGTCGCCGCAGCCCTGCTCCTCGGCGTGGCGGTCGGCCTCGCCGGGTGCGCTGCTTCGACCCCCTCCGCATCGCTGGACTCGGATGCCGCCACCGAGCGCTACCAGCCGGTGGTCGACGATCTCGCGACAGCGTTGACGGAGGCCTACCCGACCGTCACCTGGACCGACGACTCCGAGACGCGAGTGACCGATGACGGTGACGGCGGCGGGTGCTCGCTCGCGATCGGCACGAAGCGGGGTGATCCGTCGCTCCCCGACACGGCCGGCACCTGGAAGGACGTGATGGCGGTCGCGAACCCGGTGCTGAGCGAGCACGGCTTCGCCGAGATCGACGGGGAGGAGTCGCTCGAGGGCGGCTGGACCGGCATCCGCTCGACCGACGACACCGGCGCTGAGCTGCGCTTCGCCGACAAGGGCTACACCTTGCTGAGTCTCACGGTCGCGGTGACCGACACCGACTGCTGATGCGGAATGCCCGCGGTGTGCGCGGGCGTTGGAAGAGGACATGAGAGCGATCGTCTACACCTCGAACGGCCCATCCGACGTCCTGCGGCTCGAGGAGCGGCCGATCCCCGAGCCCGCGGCCGGGGAGGTGCTAGTTCGGGTGGCCGTGTCGGCGGTGAACCCGACCGATTGGAAGAACCGCGCCGGCAGCGGAGCGGGCACGGAGGTCGAGGAGCAGTCGACCAACCAGGACGGCGCAGGCGTGGTCGACGCGGTCGGGCCCGGAGTCACCTCGGTGGCGCCCGGTGACCGGGTGTGGCTCTTCCTCGCCGCGTACCAGCGCACCAGCGGCACCGCGCAGGAGTACACCGTGGTGCCCGCGTCGCGCGTGGTGAAGCTGCCCGAGGGGGTCTCCTTCGACGTCGGGGCGTCTCTCGGCGTGCCCGCGATGACGGCGCACCGGGCGTTGACCGCGCACGACGGCGGCCCGTCGCGCCTCGCGCCGGGCGCCCTCAGCGGAAGGACGGTGCTGGTCGCCGGCGGTGCGGGAGCGGTCGGGCACGCGGCCATCCAGCTCGCCCACTGGGCCGGGGCGACCGTCGTCACGACGGTGTCGTCACCCGAGAAGGCAGCCCTCGCGGCATCCGCCGGAGCCGACGTCATCGTGAACTACCGCACGGACGACGTGGCCGTGCGCATCCGGGAGGCGGCGCCCGACGGCGTCGACCTCGTGGTGGAGGTCTCCCCCGCCCGCAACGCGGAGCTCAACGCGGCCGTGCTCGCGAACCACGGCACGGTCGCGGTCTATGCCACCGACGGCGGCGCGACGATGTCGCTCGACGTGCGCACGCATTTCGCGCTCAACGTGCGCTACCAGTTCCTGCTGCTCTACACGATGGGTCCGGATGCGCTGGCGGCGGCCGCCGAGGACATCACGGCCGCGCTGGCCGGCGGTGCGCTGCCCGTCGGGGCTGACGCGGGTCTGCCGCTGACGCGCTTCCCGCTCGAGGAGACGGCGGCCGCTCACGACGCGGTCGAGCACTCCGTGATCGGCAAGGTGCTCATCGACGTCGCGTCGCTCTGAGCGACGCCGAACGTCACCGGGCCGGCCGATAGGGCCTCAGGCGCGGGAGCCAGCAGCGCACCGCCCGGCGGTACTGGTCGAAGCCACGCGGGTGCTGTCGCAACCGCGGAGCGTGCTCGTTCCGTAGTCGCTGCAGCCAGAACTCAGGTTGGAGCAGATCGCTTGACTTCAAGCGCTTGAAGTGTGTTGGGATGCCGGTATGACGATATTGACCATTCAGGATGTGTCGCGACGGAGCGGGCTGAGCGAGCCCACGTTGCGCTACTACGAAGAAGTCGGGCTCATCGGCCCGATCGCGCGCGACCCGAGCAGCCGGCACCGCCGGTACGGGGAGAACGACCTGGACACCGTGCAGGCGCTCGCCTGCCTCCGCTCGATGGGGGTCGGCATCGACGACATGCGCACCTACCAGGCGAACCGTGCGCGGGGCCGCGCGGCGGCCGGGGAACAGCGGGATCTGCTCCGCCGGCACGCCGAGCGGGTCGAGCGCGAGATCGAGACGCTGCACGTGCACCTCGAATACCTCGAGGCGAAGTCCGAGCTGTGGGACGCGCGGGAACGTGGCGACGCGGCCGGCGAGGCCGAGGCGAGCATCCGCGTGAACGCGATCGTGCCGCGACTGCAGGAGGCCGTGCGATGACCGTCCTCGTCACCGGCGCGTCCGGCTACCTCGCCACCCGCCTCATCGCCGACCTGCTGCGCTCGGGAACCGAGGTGCGCGGCACCGTGCGATCGCCCGACCGCGAAGCCGAGGTGCGCACCGCGGTTCGCCGGGGCGGAGCGGATGACGCGGGCCTCGAGCTCGTGACCGCCAGCCTGCTCGACGACGACGGATGGGCCGCCGCGACCGCCGGCACGGAGGGCGTCTACCACGTCGCGTCGCCGATGATCCTCGGCACCGAACCCGACGAGGTCGTGGTCCCGGCGCGGGACGGCACGCTCAGGGTGCTCCGCGCCGCGCGCGACGCCTCGGTCCCCCGCGTGGTGCTCACGTCGTCGTTCGCGGCGGTCGGCTACTCGCCGAAGCCCGTGCGCGACTACGACGAGAGCGACTGGACCGACCCGGAGACGCCCGGCCTGCCGGCCTATCCCCTCTCCAAGGCGGTCGCCGAGCGCGCAGCCTGGGATTTCGTCTCGCACAACGGAGGCGACCTGGAACTCGTGGCGATCAACCCCACCTGGATCGCCGGCCCCACGCTCACCACAGCTGCCCGCTCGTCGTTGCAGGTCTTCACGGCGATGCTCGACGGCACGATGACCGCCACACCCCGCCAGCTCTTCGGCATCGCCGACGTCCGCGACGTCGCACAGCTCCACGTCGCCGCGATGACGACCCCGGATGCCGCGGGCAAGCGCTACCTCGCCCTCGCCGACGGACCCACCACCACTTTCCTGGGCGTCGCGAACGTGCTGCGCGAACGGTTGGGAGCATTCGCCTCCCGGGTGCCCACGGTCGAGGCGCCGGGCGACGACCCGACACCTCTCGTCATCCACAACGAGCGCGCGAAACGCGAGCTCGGATTCCGCCCCCGCCCGGTCGAGGACACGATCGTCGAGACCGCCGAGGGCCTGCGCGAGCTGGGGCTGCTGGCCGGCAGCTGATCAATTCTCAGATCACGTGGTGGCGATCCCCCGGTTGTGGCATCCTTGCGGCATGGAACGTGTGGTGGGAATCGGCGGGCACTTCATGCGGGCGCGCGACCCGGAGGCGCTGAGCGCCTGGTACCGCGAGAAGCTGGGCCTCGACGCCGACGAGATGGGCCTGTGGCAGCAGGAGGCCGGACCGACGGTCTTCGCCGCCTTCGACGCCGAGAGCGACTACTTCGGGCGGCGCGAGCAGCAGGTCATGCTCAACTTCCGAGTGCGCGACCTGGCGGCGATGCTCGACCAGTTGCGAGCGGCCGGAGCCGACGTCGCCGAGGAGACGCAGGAGATGGACGGCGTCGGCCGGTTCGGCTGGGTGACCGATCCGGAGGGCAACCGGATCGAGCTCTGGCAGCCCGCCTGAACCCTCCCGCGTTCCCGCCCGACGTGCCATCGCTCAGCGACGGGCGTCGGGGACCATGTCGATGCCCTCGGTTCCGAGCACGCTCAGTAACGCCAGCGCCTCAGCGTCCCGCGACCCCTGGGGGGCGGAGTACAGCACGAGGTGCTGATCGCGATCGGTCAGGGCCAGCGAATCGCAGTCGACCGTGACGTCTCCGACCACCGGGTGTCGGAAGGTCTTCGTGAGCATCGGCACCGACTGGACGTCGTGCCGCTCCCAGAGGCGGGCGAACTCGGCGCTGCCCGAACGCAACTCCTCGACGAGTCCGATCACGGCGGGATCGGACGGATACCGCGCCATCGTCGTGCGCAGGCGCATCACCACCGTCTGCCGGAACTCGGCGCGGTCGGAGATACCGTAGAGCGGCCCGCCCCGACCGTCACCGTCCGAGACGAGGAACACCTTCCGGGCCAGGTTGCGATCGGCGGGCGCGAGCGCTCCGAAGTCCTCCATCAGAGCCGCCGCCAGATCGTTCCACGCGAGCACCTCGAAGGTCGCCGACGTCACGAACCCCGCCGTCTGCGTCAGCCGCTCGAGGAGGGTCAGGATGCTCGGACGCACGTCCCGCCGGTGCAGACCTGTCTGGATCGGCGCCGTGCCGGCGAGGAGGTGCAGATGCTCCGACTCCGCGTCCGTCAGCAGCAATGCCGCCGAGATCCCCGCCAGCACGTCGCCGGACGGTCGCGGCGCGCGACCCTGCTCGAGCCGCACGTAGTACTCGGTGGAGATGTGGGCGAGCACCGCGATCTCCTCGCGCCGGAGGCCCGGCGTCCGGCGTCGTGCGCCCGACACCAGCCCGACGTCCTCCGGCCGCAGGCGCTCACGCCGGGTACGGAGGAAGGCTCCGAGTTCCTGTTTGTCCATGGCTCCAGTGTGCGCGCTCACCGCAAACGGATCGTGGTACTGACAGTGCCTGCATCCGGATGCCGCAGTCGACCGACACTGGCGGCATGACAAACACCATCGTTCCCACCCCCACCCCCATCGGCCTGCTCGACGGCAAGGTCGTGTTCATCACCGGCGCCAGCCGTGGCATCGGCGAGGCCGCGGCCCGTCTCGCCGCCCGGGAGGGCGCCTCCGTCGTGCTGGCCGCGCGCAGTACCGACGTCCTCGAACGGATCGTCTCGGAGATCCGCGCCGGTGGAGGCACGGCCGACGCGGTGACGCTCGACCTCGCCGACCCGGCGAGCATCCCAGCGGCCGTCGACCGCGTCGGCGAGCTCCACGGCCGCCTCGACGGCGCTTTCAACAACGGCGCCGCCATCCAGCAGCCGGGACCCCTGGATGTCACCAGCGACGATGACATCGACGCCCAGTTCGCGGTGAACTTCCGAGCCCACTGGACCGCCATGGCGGCCGAAGCCGCACTCATGCGACGAGGAGGCGGAGGCGCCATCGTCAACACGTCGAGCATCGGCAGCCGCCGCGCGAACCCGGCTCTGCCCGCCTACGGTGCGATGAAGCGGGCGCTCAACAGCATCACCGAGACCGCTGCCGTGAGCTGGGCGGCGGACGGCATCCGTGTGAACGGCATCACTCCCGGAGGCACGGCGACCGAGATGATCGACGCGTGGGAGAAGGCGACTCCCGGCGTCGTCGAGCGGATCTCGGCGAGCATCCCGCTCGGGCGTATGGCCGATCCCCGCGAGATCGCCGAGGTGGCCGCGTGGCTGCTGAGCGATCGCGCTTCGTACGTCACGGGCGCGATCGTTCCCGTCGACGGGGGCGCGGGGGCCTGAGGCCACGAGACCTGGGCCCGGCCCGCCCGGGCCCAGCGGCGCGCGGGCTCAGGAGGCCGGGCGCGAGAACAGGTTGACCAGGTTGCCGTCCGGGTCACGGAAAAGGGTGGAGCGGTTGCCCCAGGGCATCGTGGTGGGCTCGAGCACCACGTCGTCGAGCGCATCACGGAGACGGGCGAACTCGGCATCCACGTCGTCGACCTGGAATTCGATGATCACGGAGTCGTTGCTGCCCGGCTGAGGAGCCCGATCGCCGAGCATCGCCACGGTGGCCGTGCTCCCGATCGCGAGCGCCGCTCCCCCTCCGTCCGCGCGGATCTCGGCGAACACCGGCGCCGGGCGCACGGCCGTCGTGCCCGTGACGAGCTCGTAGAAGCGGGCGAGTCGGTCGACGTCGTCGGTGACGATGCGGATGGATGCGAACTCCATGGTGATCCTTTCCAGCGGGCCGAACCGCCCGACGTCCCCATCATGAGTCCAGCCACCGACATCCATCCCGCAGCCGGAGCGCGAACGTCTACCGGGCCGGCGTGGGCTCCCGCAGGATCGAGGTCATCTTCTTGCCACGGGCGACCTCGTCGACGAGCTTGTCCAGATAGCGGATCTTCTGCATCAGCGGGTCGTCGATGTCCTCCACCCGGATCCCGCAGATGAGGCCCGTGATGAGGGTCGCGTTGGGGTTCATCGCCGGTGCCTCGGCGAAGAAGGTCTCGAGGTCGACTTCGTCGGCGACCGCCTTCTCGAGGCCCGGCTCGTCGTATCCGGTGAGCCAGGAGATGACCTCGTCGAGTTCGGCCCGAGTGTGCTGCTTGCGCTCGACCTTCGCCAGGTAGAGCGCATAGATCCTGGCGAAGCTCATCCCGAAGATCCGGTGTGCTGCCATTGCTCTGCCTCCTCGACCACGACTGATCTCACGAACAGGGTAGCGGGCGGGCCGCGCGACACGATAGAGAGGACACACGACCTCCACGCAGGAGCGACGACAGGAGACAGACGATGAGCACCTTTGAATTCGAAGCCGCGATCGCCGGGGCGAAGGAAGCCGCCAGCGCGGCCAGCTACGACATCCAGAAACTCCCCGAGAACTCGGTCGAGCGCCAGGCGCTGCACGGCCTGATCACCGCCGTCGACCACCTGATCCTGGCCTTCGACGCGCAGACCGACGCGGAGGACTAGACCCCACCGGTGACGGGGCTGGGAGCGGTTCCGCCGGACAACTCGTCGGCCCGCCAGCAATACCAGGCGAGCACGCTGCGATAGGGCCGGAACCGCTCCCCCAACTGGAGCAGCTCCTTCGGGGTGGGCGTCGGAATCTTCCACGCCGAGCCGTAGCCCTTGCGCACGCCCAGATCGCCGATCGGCAGCACGTCGATGCGCCCGAGGTGGATCATCGTGAAGATGTCGGCCGTCCACTCGCCGATGCCGCGCACGACCGTGAGCTCGGCCACGATCTGCTCGTCGCTGAGGTCTGCGAGCGCAGAGTCGTCGATCGTCACGGTGCCCTCGGCCACCTTCGCCGAGAGGTCGAGCACGGAGGCGGCCTTCGCGGCGGAGAGCCCGACGGCGCGGAGCTCGTCGGGTGAGAACCGCAGGATGCGCTCGGGCTCGACGTCGCCCTCGAGCAGGGCGACGAGCCTCCCGTAGATGGCCCGTGCCGCCGATCCGGCGAGCTGCTGGTAGGTGATCGCCCGCACCAGGGCGGTGAAGTTGCTGTCGGTCGGCGTGGGCAGCGCCACCGGACCGGTGAGTTCCACGAGGTGCGCGATCACCGGGTCCCGCGCCACGAGTTCGCGGGTGCCCAGTTCGTAGAGGTCCTGCCGTGTCGTCATGGCGCGAGAGTAGCCGCCCGGGGGCAGCGGCGGAAGTGCTGTCGCGCGGCGGCCAGGTCGGGGGCGTTCCCGCTTCGTCAGGGACTGGCGCCGGCGTGGCGAGCCGAGGAGGATGACCGACATGAGCGACGCATCCGATCCTGAGCGGCCCACCCGGTGGAGCAAGGCGACCGTCTACCCCGACATGTGGGTCAATCCCGACGACGATCCGCGCAACGTGGGCGGGAGCAGCCCCGAGGGCGAGCTGGCGACGCTGCAGGACTTCCTGGCCGACTACCGGTTGACGCTCCGGATGAAGTGTGAGGGGCTCGATCCCGAGCAGCTGGCCCGGCGATCCGTGCCGCCGTCGACCATGTCCCTGCTCGGTCTGCTGAGGCATCTCGCCGAGGTCGAACGCGACTGGCAGAACTGGATCACGACCGGCGATCCCCTGCCGCGCCTCTACGGCGATGACGACGAGGACTTCGAGGGAGCCGTCGCCGACCAGGCCGTGGTCGACGCCGCTTCTGTCGATCTGGCCCGGGAGCAGGCCGCGACCGACGTCCTGCTGGCCGAGCATCCGGACCTCGGGGAACGGATCGGGCGCGAGGATATCGCCGTGCGGGAACTGCTGGTGCACCGCATCGAGGAGTATGCCCGGCACTGCGGGCACGCCGACCTCCTGCGCGAGTGCATCGACGGCCGCGTCGGGCAGTGACGGGCCTCCGCAGGCGTCACGGAACGAGCACGATCCGGTCGCGCGACGTCGGCGCTTCGGCCCAGGCCTCCTCCACCCGCTCCAGGGGAACGGCTCGGGCGGCGAGCGAGAAGGCATCACCGCTGACGACCACCGCCAGCGCCGCGAGCTCGCTGAGGATGTCGCGGGTCGGCACCGAGCCCTGACCACTGCCCACCAACTGCAGCCGTGTCGCCCGGAGAGCGGCGGACGGGATCGCTGAATCCGCGCCGGCGACCGATCCGATCTGGACCCAGCTCAGTGGCTGATCGTCATCGGCCCGCTTCGGCACGATCGCGCGCAGTGCCGTGCTCGTGGGTTCGCCCCAGAGATAGTCGAGCACGACGTCGACATCCCGGCCCGCTTCGGCGAGATCGGCGGCGATCGCACCGTCGTCGTCTCCGTCGAGGGCGACCGTCACGTCGGCGCCGAGGGCGGCGAGTCGCTCGGCTCCGCGCCCGACCGCGGTGACCCGGTCGGCACCGAGATGCCGGGCGACCTGGATCGCCAGTCGGCCGGCGCTGCCGGTGGCGCCGAGCACGAGCACCCTCTGGCCCGGCCGGAAGTCGATGCGCCGCCGGAGGGCCACCCACGACGACATCGCCGGATTCATCGCGGCCGCGATCCGGATCGGATCGGCGTCGGCCGGCAGCACCACGCTCCGTCGCCGGTCGACGATCGTCTGCTCGGCCATCGAGCCCAGCGCGCCATCCGATTGCACGAAATACCGCATGGTCCCGTCGGCCATGCGGGCCACGCCGTCGATTCCCGGCACGAGGGGTAGGTCGTCGGTGCTGGTGTAGTGGGAGCCGTCCGCCTGTGACAGCACACGCGGATGAAGGCCTGCGGCGACCACCGTGGCGATCTCCTCGTGCGCACCGATCTCGGTGGGCAGGGGGAACGTCTCGAAACGAGGGGCTTGATCGAAGCGGGTGACGACGGCGGCTTTCATGATTCTCCTTCTATAGTTGGTAATACGAAGCAATCTAGTTCGTATTACCAACTAATGCAATCGGAGCGACCATGGCATCGACAGCGCAGGACCCAGCCCCATCCGATGACACGAGCGCCCTGATCGACGCCCTGGGACAGTCCGCATTCCTCACGATGGGCGCGATGACCAAGATCGCCGCCGAGCACGACCTCTCACTGACCCAGCTGCGCGTGCTGGCCATCCTGCGCGACCGTCGCCTGCGGATGACGGATCTGGCCGCCTACCTGGGCCTCGAGAAGTCGACCCTGAGCGGGCTGGTCGCGCGGGCCGAGACGCGCGGACTCGTGGGGCGGGCAGCCGACCGCTCCGACAAGAGGGCCGTCGAGGTCTTCCTCACCGAGGACGGACAGCTGCTCGGAAAGCGGATAGCGGCCGAGTTGGCCGACCAGCTCGCACCCGTGGTGTCGGCCCTACGCCCCGCAGAGCGCCGCTCCCTGCAGGAACTGCTGGCGAAGGCGCTCGATGCGACGGTTCAGTTCGAGGGGTGACTGTCAGCCCTCGACGGTCGTGAGCGCCTGCAGGCCGGTGACGCGCAGGAGGTCGAGCTTGGCTTCATCCTCGCTGCCCGGCGTCACCGTGTAGACCACGACGCGCAGATCGCCGCCCGGCACGGTCAGCACATCGCAGTCGACCGTGATCGGCCCGGCGGGTGTGCCGGTGACGGTCTTGCGGCTCGATCGGTGCTCGGCCACCCGCGCCTCGGCCCAGCGACGCTCGAACTCGGACGACTCGGCCCGCAGCCGGGCCACGAGCTGGGCGAGCGACGCGTCACGCGGGTAGCGTCCCACCGCAGCGCGCAACTCGGCCGCGAGGTCGCTCGCGAAGTCCTCCTCGTGCTGGGCGTCGAAATCGATCCCGTCGTGCCCTGAGGTGAAGTGTCGCCACACCAGGTTGCGTTCGATGCCGACGTAGCGTGACGGGTCACCGGTCAGTGCAGCCCACAGCGGATTCCAGAGCAGGATGTCGTAGGTCGCCGTGAACACCGCCATGGGCACGTCGCCGAGGCGGTCGACGATGCGCTGCACGCCGGGGGTGATGTGCTGGGGCACCACGTTGCGAGTCGGCGGGGCGACCCCGGCGACGCGGTAGAGGTGATCCCGTTCCTCCTCGGTGAGACGCAACGCGAGCGCCAGGGCACCGAGCAGCTGAGGAGACGGATGCGTCGCGCGGCCCTGTTCGAGCCGCACGATGTAGTCGACGCTCACCCCGGCCAGCGCGGCGAGTTCTTCACGGCGGAGGCCCGTGGTGCGACGTCCGGCACCGGCGGGCATGCCGACATCCGCGGGGCCGACACGATCGCGCCAGGCTCGCAGCACGCTGGCGAATTCGCTCATGGCTCCATCCTGCTCCCTGGTGCTGGGTGCAGAGTGGTACTGCTGGTCCCACGGTCGACGGATGCCTGGGCGATCCGCGGCACCACCCGCAGTCTGGACGCATGACAACAACACTCATCACCGGGGCCAACAAGAGCCTCGGCCTCGGAAACCGCCCGCCGTCTGATCGACGCCGGCCACACCGTCTACGCCGGCATGCGCGACCCCGCGAAAGGTGACGACGCCCGCGCGTTCGGCGCCCACGTCGTGCAGCTCGACGTCACCGACCAGGCGAGCGTGGATGCCGCGCTGGCCTCCCTGCCGTCGCTCGACGTGCTGGTGAACAACGCGGGCATCCTCGGAACATCGTTCGGGGTCGACGACCTCTCCGTCGACGCCATGGCTCACGTGTTCGACACGAACGTGCTCGGGATCGTGCGCGTCACGCAGGCGGCACTCCCGCTGCTCGGCCGTTCGGAGCATCCGGTGATCGTGAACGTGGCGTCGGGTGTCGGCTGGCCGCGCTTCCTCACCACCGAGGGACGAGACGAGTTCCCGGTGCCGGCCATCCCGTACGCATCGTCGAAGGCAGCCGTCATCGCGCTCACCGTGCAGTATGCGAAGAACCTGCCGTCCTTCCGGGTGAACGTGAGCGACCCCGGCTACACCGCCACCGACTTCAACCACCACGGCGGTCACCAGACGGTGATGGAGGGCACGGATGCCACGGTGCGGCTCGCGCAGGTCGCTCCTGACGGTCCGACGGGCGAGTTCCACGACCGGTTCGGGCGCATCGAGTACTGAGCTGGTCGGCGGGAGTGGCGGGCTCGGCTGGCGCGTCGGCGTCAATGTCGGTGGCTGGTGATTGACTTATTCTCATGAACCAGTCGACCGTTGTCTTCACCCCGGCCCCCGCCCCGGGGCCGGATGCGCACGGCCATCGGTTCGATGTCGTCGGCGATGCGCGTGCCCCGGTCGGGCCGGATATGCCGTTCGATCCGACCCGCCAGACGCAGAGTCTGGGTGAGCTCGGTGCCCGTTTCGACGCAGTCGTGCGGGGCATCCAGGCGGAGGATGCGGTCGTCGCCGCGTCGGATGCGCGCCGCACCCGTCTCCTCGCCGAAGCCGCCGCGCTGTCCGATCGGATGGCGCGGCTGGACGGGTCGGCGGGCACCGCGACCGGGCGGGAATGGGCTCGCCGGAAACTCGCCACCGAGATCGCGTGTGCCACCCACCGTTCCGAACGCGAGGTCACGATCCTGATCGACTTCAGCGAGAACCTCGTCGACCACCTGCCCGCCACCCTCACCGCCCTGGAGCACGGCACGATCTCGTTCCGGCACGCCCAAGTGATGGTCGCCCACGCCCGCACCCTCCCCGAAGAAACCCGTCCCACCTTCGAAATTGAGGTGTTGCCGCACGCCGTCGCGTTGCCCGCGCACCGTTTCGAGGACCACGCCCGCCGCCACCGCGAACTCACCCACCCCGAGTCGATCACCACCCGCACCAAGGCAGCGCGGGAGGAACGCTACGTCGCGTTCCACCCCGACCCCGACGGCATGGCCACCCTCTACCACCACCTCCCCGCCACCGACGCCCTCGCGATCGACGACCTCATCGACCGCCTCGCCCGCTCCGACCGCGCCACCCCCGACGGTGGCAGGACCATTTCGGCCGTCACCACCGACGACACTGACGCCACCGCGGTAGACGGCGCACCCCAGGACGCGGGCGCGGTCACCTCACACCGCGCGGCCGCTTTGCACGCCGCGGCCACCACACAGAGCGCGGTCGGCGTGAGCGCGGGTGAGGAATCCAACACGGACGCCAGCACCACCGGGAACCCGGACGCGCGCACCCACGCGCAACGCCGCTGCGACGCCCTCACCGACCTCATCCTCGGCCGCCGCGACCGCCCTCGCATCACCCCCACCATCCTCATCACCGCCCCCGCCACCACCATCGCCCGCGCATCCGACGACCCCGGCACCCTGCACGGCTACGGCCCGATCGACCCCGACACCACAAGAGCGATCGCCGCCACCGCCCCGACCTTCCTCCGCGCCCTCCTCAGTCCCGATACCGGCGCACCGACCACCATCACCCGCCACCGCCACCGCCCCACCGCCGGCCCCGTACCTCCCCGAGTCGTCGGAGCCACGCCCCCGCGGCCGTTCAACCCGCCGACCTCGCCTGACACCCCCACCACCCTCGACACCCCAACCAAGCTCAACACCCCTGCGACGCTCGACAATGCTGCTGGTGCGCTCGACGCCCCGACACCGATCAGCGACACCGACACCGACACCGGCACCGCCGGAACGACCGACCTGCCGAACACGGCCTCGACCGCGCGCCCGGGCCGGGACCGATACACCCCATCCCCGGTCCTCCGCACCGCGCTCGCCCTGCTCGACGAGACCTGCCGGTTCCCCGGCTGCGGACGCCGCGCCAACCGCTGCGAGTTGGATCACACGAAGGCCTGGGCAGACGGCGGCACCACCACCCCCGATAACCTCTCCCACCTCTGCACCCGCCACCACCACCTCAAACACGAAGGCGGCTGGACCGTCACCCCCACCCAAGACGGAACCCGCGGCCTCACCTGGACCAGCCCCCGAGGCATCCACTACTCCACCACCCCAGACCCACCCCCACCTCCACCACCCGAATACTGACCTGGGCAACGACATACCGCTGCCCACAACGCCCCCCGAGACTCCGCCAAGCCGACCATGATCGCCCGAGCCCAACCCGCACTCGCGCGCCCCTGGCCCACCCGCCCACGCCGCCACACGCTCATCCAGCATCCGCGCCCGAGAGTCACCCATCCACACGGCTGCACGTCCAGCCAACGCACGCCCGACCCAAACCACCGCACCTCCATGCCTCTACCCGCACACCCCAAGGTCACCGGTTCACACCACCGCGCGCCCCGCCTCTAACCACACACCCCAAGGCCACCGGCCCACGCCACCGCGCGCCCCGCCTCTAACCACACACCCCAAGGCCACCGGCCCACGCCACCGCGCGCCCATCCAGGAGTCATCAGGCCACGTCGTCGCGCGCAGCACCGACCCCGACCACGAGGGGCGGGGCTGCGGCGTCAGGGTCTGGTAGCTCCGGTGTGGCGGGCGTTCACGGGCAGAGCTGCCAGACCCTGACGCCGCAGCCCCGCCCCTCCCCCGCCCCGACCCCCGCCGAACGGCCCCGCCCAGACCCAAGCCACACCGCCCCTCCCGAAGCGCTCGAAACAGCCAACCGCGCACCCCACGAGCCGTGGATAATCGACATGTGAGCCCCCGCCCCGAGTCGCCGATCCACCGCATCGGTCCGAAGGGCAGCATCGGCTCGGCCGTGAATGTCGTCATGTGCGCGGCGCTGGCCGTGATCGCCATCGTGGTCGGCATCGTGCAGGCGCAGCCGTTCTTCTTGGCGGTGACGGCCGTCGCGGTGCTGATGGAGATCCAGTTCGTGCGCACCTTCCTCCGGGTCCGCCGCCAGACCCGCATCGTGCGCGAGTCACCCGCTGCCGAACCCGACGCGGGCCACGCCGCCGGCCACTGATGGATACCCTCATGCTCTTCGTGATGCTCGCGACAGGCGTCACCGTGGGAACCCTGTTGATCGTCTTCCGGCGTCCGTTCGCCCGCTTCTCACACGAGATGAACAGCGAGAAGGAGATCGACCCGAAGGCACCCGTTCCTCGCCGCTACTCTCCTGGGTGGGTGGCCCTGGCGGGCGCCTTCTTCATCGTCTTCGGCCTGATCGCCGGAACCTCCGGACTCGTCCATCTGCTGAATCAGGGCTGACCGTTCGGCGGCCGGGTCGTGCGCACGGAAGGGCTCAGAGCGCCGCCGCGTGATCGGGCACGAATCGGTGCCCGTCGAGCGGCGGCCGCTGCTCGTCGACCGCTCCCGGACGATCCGGGAAGTCGACGTGCTCCGGATCGAGATGCTCATACGGCACCTGACTCAACAGGTGGTTGATGGTGTTGATCCGCGCAGACTTCTTGTCGTCGCTCTCGATCGTCCACCACGGCGCCTCGTCGATGTCGGTCACCTCGAACATCGCGTCCTTCGCGCGGGAGTAGTCCTCCCACTTCGTGATGGAGAGCAGGTCGGTCTCCGACAGCTTCCAGCGCCGCATCGGATCGTTGAGCCGCGACCGGAACCGCTTCTCCTGCTCGGTGTCGCTGACGGAGTACCAGTACTTCAGCACGATCATGCCGTCGTCGACGAGCATCCGCTCCACCACCGGCACCTGCTGGAGGAAGCGGTCGTACTGCTCGTCGGTGCAGTAGCCCATCACGCGTTCGACGCCCGCCCGGTTGTACCAGGAGCGGTCCATCAGCACGATCTCGCCCGCGGTCGGCAGTCGCTCGACGTAGCGCTGGAAGTACCACTGACCCTTCTCCCGCTCGCTCGGCTGCGGCAACGCCACCACCCGGGCACTGCGCGGGTTGAGGTACTGCATCACGCGCTTGATCGCACCTCCCTTGCCGGCGGC
Source organism: Herbiconiux sp. UC225_62 (assembly GCF_042694625.1). Taxonomy (GTDB): domain Bacteria; phylum Actinomycetota; class Actinomycetes; order Actinomycetales; family Microbacteriaceae; genus Herbiconiux. The sequence continues at coordinate 4,181,009 of NZ_CP170551.1, forward strand.
GTCACGACCCTCGAAGATCACCAGCACACGCGCACCGGTCGCGGTGACCCACTGCTGCATGCTCACCAGTTCGATCTGCAGCCGGCGCAGTTCTTTCTCGTAGAGCGCCTTCTTCAGGTGATGGGCGGAGTGCTTCTTCTTGTGGCTCATGTGCTCATCCGAGCACGGCCCACCCCATCCGGCGCGGGGTTGCGCTCCCGGCCCCGCAGCAGTAGCACTCCCGGCGGCGTCCGAGCGGAGTCAGCCCCGGCGACGCGGGAGGATGCGCGCGAGACCGTTCACGACGGAGAGCAGACGGGTCGCCCCCCGGCGACCGATCGCCGCCTCGCTGACCGTCGGGAACATCCGGAACGTGAGTTGCGCCACCACCTCGCCGGCCACCGCGTCCACCGGCGCACTCGCGGGGGCACCGATGGTCTTCACGGCCTGACGCGCCAGAAAGCGCCGAAGAACCCGTCCCGCCCAGGTCTGCTGCATGTCACGGATGGCGGTGTCGAGAGTGAACCGCCCCGGTCGAGGGGCGACGTTCGGTGGCACCGGATGTCCGAGCAGACGCTCGAAATCGGCGACCGGGAATCCGAGTTCCCCCGAAGGAGCCCGGTACGCCGAGGGCTCGTCGCGCTCGTGCGGCGCCGCCTGTCCCGAGAGATCGACATCTCCCCGCCACACGACATCGCGCGACGACCGCGCCACCCGGATCTCGAAGCGCCCCGACTCGAGCACCCACGACCGCGAATCCACGTCCCAGAACGAGAAGGCACGCTGGGGAAGGCGGATGCTCACCGCCTCCGAGGCACCGGGTTCGAGCGCCACCTTCGCGAACCCGCGCAACTCCTGCTCCGGACGGAACACGCTCGACTCGACGTCGTGCACATACACCTGCACGACCTCCGACCCCACCCGCGAGCCCGTGTTCGTGACCGACAGGTTCACCGTCACGTCGTCTCCGGAGGGCGAAACCGCCACCGCGACATCCGACCACGCGAAGCTCGTGTACGAAAGTCCGTGACCGAAGGGGAACTCCACCTCCTCGCCCGCACTGTCGAAGTAGCGGTAGCCGAGGTGGAGACTCTCACGGTACTCAGCGGTCACCGGCCCGTTCGGAAGCCGGGACACCGGATGCGACGCGTACGAGAGCGGGAAGGTCTCCGCGAGCCTCCCCCCGGGCTCCGACACGCCCAGCAGCACCTCGGCCATCGCACTCCCCGAGGCCTGTCCGCCCAGGTAGCCCTCGACGATCGCGGGCACGGCGCGCCGCCACGGCAGCTCCACCGGCGACCCGTTCTGCAGCACCACGACGGTGTTCGGGTTGACCGCGAGCACCGCTTCGACGAGCCGATCGTGCGAGTCCGGAAGGCGCAGGTGCGCGCGATCGACCCCTTCGGTCTCGAAGACCTCGGGCAGACCGATCACCACCACCGCGACATCCGCCTCCTCCGCGACGTGCCGGGCCGCGGCGAGCTGAGCCGGCGTCGACTCGTCGTGCACGAGGTCGTACCCCGGCGCGAAGGTCACTGCGTCCGTCCCGAGCGCGGTGCGCAGCGATGCGAGCAGGGTGTCGACCCGCGTCGGCACCACGTGCGAGCTCCCGGCACCCTGGAACCTCGGCGCCGATGCGAAGGCGCCGATGACGCCGATCCGAACACCTTCCTGGAGAGGCAGGGTCCCGCCGTCGTTCTTGAGCAGCACCGTTCCGGCGGCCGCCGCCTGCCGGGCCAGCCGGTGGTGGGCCTCGAGATCGGGCGGGTCGACCGGAGCGGTCGCGGCGTCGGCGTGCCGTTCCACCAACTCCAGGATGCGCCGGGCCGAGTCGTCGAGCGCCTCCCGCGAGAGCGCCCCGGTCCGCACCGCGTCGAGCACATACCGGTCATCACGCGCGCCGAGCCCCGGCATCGCGAGGTCGTTGCCCGCCGGGACGGACAGCGTCCGGTCCCACGCGGCACCCCAGTCGGACACCACGACGCCTTCGAAGCCCCACTCCTCGCGCAGCACCTGCCGGAGCAGCCAGGCGTTCTCGGTGCAGTGCTCCCCGTTCAGCTTGTTGTAGGCCGCCATGACGGTCGCCGGTCGCTCCTCGACCACGATCGATTCGAAGCCGGCGAGATACAGCTCGCGCAGCGCCCGCTCGTCGACCACGGCGTCGATGCCGTACCGCCGCTGCTCGGTGTTGTTGGCGGCGAAGTGCTTGAGCGAGGCGCCCACTCCGGTGCTCTGCACCCCGTTCACCCAGGCCGCGCCCAGGCGCGACGAGAGGTGCGGATCTTCGGAGAAGTACTCGAAGTTTCGGCCGCCCACCGGTGTCCGCTTGAGGTTCACCCCGGGACCGAGCAGCACGGCGATCCCGTGCGCGGCGGCCTCGCGCCCGAGGGCTTCACCCACCCGGCGCACCAGGGCCGGGTCCCAGCTCGAACCGAGGGCCGCGGCCGTGGGGAAGCAGGTGGCCGGATGCGAGTCGAACATCGACATGCCCGATCCGTCGTGCGGCTTCCGCACCCCGTGCGGCCCGTCGCCGAGCCGGATGGCCGGGATGCCGAGCCGCTCGACGGCCGACGTGCTCCAGGCATCCGCTCCGGCCGTGAGGGACACCTTCTCGGCGTCGGTCAGCTGCGCGAGGAGGGCAGCCACCTCGGGAGAAGTCGTGTCAGTCATCCTTGTCCATGGTAGAGCGCCCGCCGCTCTGCCAGACTTGCCGCGTGACCACAGAAAACCTGCCCTCCGTCTCGATCGTGATCCCGGCCTACAACGAGGAGGCCGGCATCCGGCACTGCCTCGTGGCGGCCATCGAACAGACCGTGCCGGCGCACGAGATCATCGTGGTCGACAACAAGTCGACCGACGGCACCCGCGCGGCGGTCGAGGCGATGCAGGTCGCGTTCCCGGAGGCGAACATCCGCCTGATCGAACAGGATGCGGAGCAGGGCATCACCCCCACCCGCAACGCCGGCTTCGACGCGGCGACCGGCACCGTGATCGGTCGCATCGATGCCGACTCCGCCCTCGAACCCGACTGGGTGGAGCAGGTGCAGAAGGCTTTCGCCACGGGCGAGTTCGTCGCGGCGAGCGGTCCGGTGGAGTACTACGACATGCCGATGCGGGCGTTCGGCCATCACGCCGACGACACGTTCCGCAAGATCCAGGTGAAACTGGCCGGCAAATACGTCTTCCTCTTCGGCACGAACATGGCCATCACCAAGGCGGCGTGGCTCGCCGTGCGCGACGATGTCTGTCCCGACCGCGAAGACCTCATGCACGAGGACATCGACCTCGCGGTGCACCTGGCACTCAAGGGCCTGAAGGTCGGCTACGTGTCCGCGATGGTGGTGGGGATGTCGGCCCGGCGCCTCGATTCCTCGCCGAGGGACTACCTCTACTACGTGGAGCGGTTCGAGCGCACCTATGCGCACCACGGCATCCACGACGTGCGGTTGCTCGCCCCGATGGCCGTCTTCCTCGGTATCTACCCGGCGCTGCACGCTGAGCGGCGGCTGCACGAGCACCACACCGCACAGACCTGGGGCGGCGTGCCGCACCCGGCGGCCGGCGAAACGCCTACCGCCCCGGCGTGACCGCGGAGGCGTCGACCGTCAACGCGATCCGGTCGCCCGGTCGGATGTCGCTGCCGGCGGCGGTCGAGGACCGCACCACCGTCCCGGGCCGCGCGTCGACGGCACCCGCCGCATCGACGAAGGTCACCGGACCGAGCCCCAGGGCCGCGAGCGTGGCCGCTGCCTGATCGGTCGGCGACCCGATGACGTCGGGCATCACCCGGAGCGCTCCGTTGCTCGCCACGACTGTGACCGTGGCACCGGCCGGCGCTGACTCGCCGGCGGCGGGCACACTCGAGGCGATCCGGCCGGCGCCGATCGACGAATCCGTCGCGCCGCCTTCGTCCACGTCGAAACCGGCGGCGGCGAGCCGCTGACGGGCCTCGGCCAGGGTCGTGCCGGTGACGTCGGGCACCCGGGTCTGCGACCCCTGCACCAGGCCGGGGTCGGCCTCGGGGAACTCGTCGCCACCGTACTTCCCGTCTGCGACGGTCATGAACTCGCGCCACACGTGATGGCGCAGGTCGCCGCCGTTACGACCGGCGATCGTGTTGTGCCGTAGGGACACCGATCCCTGCACGTTGCCCACCCAGACAGCGGCCGTCAGCTTCGTGCTCGAGCCGACGAACCAGGTGTCCTTCTCCAGGTCGGTCGTGCCGGTCTTGCCGATGTGCGGCACACCGTCGTCGGGGTTCGAGAGCGTGCCCGACCCAGCGGTGACTACCCGCGTCATCGCGTAAGCCATCGCCGCGGCGATCGGCGGCTCGACGGCCCGGCTGCAGGTGGCGGACGGCACCGGCAGGTCCTGCCCGTCGGCATCGACGATCCGGTCGATCGCCAGCGGGGAGCAGTAGGTTCCCCCATTCGCAATCGCGGCGAACGCGGCCGCCATCGTGAGCGGCGCCAGCTCGTTGGTGCCGAGCACGTCGGCGACGTATTCCGTGAGCGGGCTCCCGTCGGCCCGGTGCACCCCGAAGGCTTCGGCCGTCTTGCGGATCTCACACTGGTCGAGCTTCTCCGCCATGGCCACGAAGGCGTTGTTCACCGAGTCCTGCACCGCCGTGGTCACGCTGACCCGACCTGGATTCGCCCCCCCGTCGTTGCTCGGCGCGTAGGAGCCGCTGGAGCCGCCGGTGCAGCCGTCTGCGAAGTCGGCCTGATCGAATCGTTGCGGACTGCCGTTCACCACCTCGTTCAGGGAGTGCCCGGCCTTCAGCCACTCCGCGAGCACGAACATCTTGTAAGTCGACCCCACCTGGAAACCGGTCGATCCGCCCAGGTCGTAATCGGTGGCGTAGTTGATGGCCGTGTTGTCGGGCGCCACCGCATCGGGATCCTGGTTGAAGTACTTGTTCTGGGCCATGGCGAGCACCCGACCGGTTCCGGGCTGCACGGTCACGAGCGACGCGCCGAGGTCGAGCACGTCGGACGACATCGGCACGTACTCGTTCAGGACGCTCTGGGCGCTCGACTGCAGATCGACGTCGAGCGAGGTATAGATCTGATAGCCGCCGGTCGTGACGTTCTCCCACCGGCTCTCCGCGTCGGCGCCGAAGGCGGGATCGTTGCGCATGAGGTTCGTGACGTAGTCGCAGAAGAAGCCCGCTCCGATCGGGTTGGCGGTCTGGCATCCGGTCGACGGCGGTGTGATCGTCGGCGTCACCGGCGTGGCCACGGCCTCGTCGTACTGGGCCTTCGTGATGGCGTGGGCGTCGAGCATGGCGGCGAGGACGTCGGCGTCGCGTCGCGCCTTGTTGGCCTCGAGGTTCTCGGGCAGGTCGATGCGCAGCCCGTTCGGCTCGTTCACCGTCGCGATGAGGCTGGCGGCCTGAGCCAGGCTGAGACGGGAGGCATCGACCCCGAAGTAGTACTTCGATGCCGATTGGATGCCGTAGACCCGGCCGCCGAACGAGGCGATGTTGAGGTAGCCGAGCAGGATGTCGTCTTTCGAGTACTCCTTCTCGAGTCCGATCGCGAGCCGCATCTCCTTCAATTTGCGATCGACGGTCGTCTTCGTGGCGTCGTCGAGCGCAGCCGCGCGTTCGCCCTCGTCGCCGATCGCGCCGGCGCGCTGAACGAGGATGTTGCGGACGTACTGCATCGAGATCGTCGACGCCCCGGGTCCGTCGCCCTCGACCGAGTTCTGCAGTGCCGCTCGCGTGGCCGACATGATGTCGACGCCCCCGTGTGAGTAGAAGCGCGGATCCTCCGTCGCCACCACCGCGTCCTTCGCGAATTGCGAGATCTGGTCCCACCCGACCTGCTCCCGGTCCTGCTCGAAGACCGAGGCGAGGAGGACCGGATTCGAGGCAGCATCGACCGCGTAGATGTTCGTCTTCTCCGCCAGCGCGTCGGGCTTCACGTAGCTCGGCAGGTTCTCGAACATCCCGATCGAATTGTTGGTGGCCAGGCCCGTCACGGCGAGCGCCGGAGCGATCATCGCGGTCACGAGAACCCCGGCCACCACGCCGAGACCGATCATGGCACCGAGGGCGCCGAGGGCTGTGCCGAGTGGACGTTTCGTCATGCGCCCATTCGACCAATCAGCCCGTGCTCAAGTCCAAGGCGCATATCTGCTCAAGTCATGCAGAATAGGCATATGTGGTCGCTGGATGCTCTCCTGCACTTGCGCACGTTCGTCGCGGTCGCGGAGTCGCTCAGCTTCTCGCGCGCCGCCGAGGAGCTGATGATCGGGCAGCCGCTGCTGAGCCGTCGGGTCAAGGCCCTGGAGACGGAGATCGGAGGAGAGCTCTTCGACCGTTCGAAGCGTCAGATCGCACTCACCGCACTCGGCGCCGACCTCCTCGGCCCGGCCCGGGACCTCCTCGCCCGGGCCGACCGCCTCGAGGCGTTCGTGCGCGCCGCCCAGGGGTTCGACGGCATTCGTCTCGCGCTGCCCCCCGACAGCGACCCGCGCTCGATCGCGCGCATGATCGCGGCGGCCGCCGAGGCCGGCACTCCGCTCCACGTCGAGTTCCTCGCCGCCGCCGAGCGTGAGGCCGCCGTGCTCGAGGCCGCCGTCGCGCTCACGGTGGTGCGGGTGCCGATCGACCTCGCGGGCTACTCCGTGCCCCTCGGTCTCGCGTCCGCGACGGCCCTCACCGATCGCGAGCGGCCCGTGCATCTGACCGATCTGAGGCGGAGCCGGCGAGATCCAGGGCCGCCACGGCGCATCCTCGTGACGGCGGAAGACGATGTGCCCCTGTTCCGGGAGCCGTTCTCCAGGTCCGCCGCGCAGTCGGGCCTCGTCGCGTCGCAGGTCGAGGTCATGACGTCCACCACGAACGCCGTCGCCACGGTGTTCGCGACGGATGCGCTCCTGCTGTGCTCGCGACCGTTCGCGCGGCGGAACGGATTGGCCTGGGCGCCCCTCGCCGACCGGTCGCTGCGCCGCACCTATCGGGTGCAGGCATCCGACACCCAGCGGAACAACGCGCGCCTGGAAGAGCTCGTGACCGGGCTGGCTCCCCTGATCGGAGTGGTGCTGGACGCGGGCCCTGTCCGGAGCGACGGCGACGACACGGCGGCGAGCGACGAAGGGGCCGAGCGCGGCGATCGCGGCCGAGAAGCCCTCGCGGAGGCCTGGCGATGAGCGCGCTACCGCCTCGCCTGGTGTCGACCGCACCCGAGTTGCTGGCCGCGGCCGACGAGATCGCCGACGATTGGCGGTCGCTCGGCGTCTCCGGTCACTTCCTCGCGCGCAACATCCGAACGGGCGAGGAGTTCGGGTTCGACGAGACAGCCGCGGTTCCGCTGGCATCGGTCGCAAAGGTGCCGCTCGCCCTTGTGATCCTGGCCCTGATCGACGACGGTCGGATCGACGAGGCCGCACCGCTCGTCATCGATCCAGCTGTCAGCAGCTTCGGCGCCACCGGCACGGCGCTGTTCCGGCATCCAGCGACGATCGCCGTGGGCGATCTGCTCATGTCGATGCTCGCGGTCAGCGACAACGCGGCCGCCGATGCCCTCCTGGATCTGGTGGGCATCGACACGGTGAACGAACGTCTACGGTTCTGGGGGTGCGACGACATCGTCTTCCGGCACCGGTTCCAGCGCATGTACGAATGCGCCGCGGGGGCAGCGGGCGACGATTTCCGGCTCGCCATGGAGCTGGCCATCCGGGGAGATCGTCCAGGTGAGCACCACGCGATCGAGACGATGGATGCCGCCAACGCGAACGTGGGGACCGCCGCAGCACTGGTGGATCTCCTGCAGCGCGTCTGGCTCGATGACATCGCCGGCCCCCGGGCGACCGCTGCCCTGCGCCGACTGATGTCGCATCAGGTCGCGAACCACCGGCTGCCGAGCGATCTTCAGGCCGATGCCTTCACGGTGCGGTCGAAGACCGGGACGTTTCTCACCCTGCGCCATGAGATCGGCGTGGTGGAGACGGATTCGGGAGAGGCGATCGCGATCGCAGCCCTCACCCGGTCCACGGCACGCGCGACCGTGCAGCAGGCCGTCGATCTGGCGATCGGGGCCGCTGCACGGCGCGCGGTGGAGAGCCTCCGCTAAACGCGACGGTTGCCCGTGAGCATCCGCACGATGAAGACGATCACCGCGAGGACGAGAAGGATCAGGCCGACCCAGAGCAGGAAGTTCAGCGACGAGACGAAGCCGCCGGTGAACAACAGGATGACCGCGATGACCGCGATGACGATGAGCAAGATGTTCACGATGGTTCTCCTTTGTTGGTGATGTCGGCCGTCGGCCGCTTTCGCCACCCTTGCGGGTGGACGTCTATTTGTTCTTGTCGGGCTTGTCGGGTTTCTCCGGCTTGTCCGCCTTGTCCGGCTTGTCGTTCTTCCCGCTGTTGCCCGAGTCGTCCGTGGCCGGATCGTCGCTGACCGCCGGGGTGTCGGTGACCGGATCGGTGCCGCCGGAGTCGTCGGTCGTGGCCGGTTCGGTCGTCGGCGCCTCCTCGGGCGCGGGCTCGACGGCGGGCGCGGGCTGGAGATCCGATCGGAGCTGATCGATGGCCGCCTGGATCGCGGTGACCCGCGACGTCGAGACGTCCCCCGCAGCCGATGCCTTGTCGAGCTGTTCCTGCAGCGAGTCCAGCGTGGCGAGTGCCCCGGAGGAATCTCCGCTCGCGGCCTGATCGGCGGCGGTGACGACGGTCGATTGCATGAGTTCGCTGGTGCCCGACGCGATGTCGGCCGTGGCCCCGGCGGCGCATCCGCTCAGGCCGATCACGATGGCGAGCGGAATGGTCGCGAGAATCGCGCGATGGTGTCGGATCATGGGGTCACCGCATCCAGGAGCTGCTGGAAGTGGGTGCCCAGCGGCTCGTCGAGGGTGGGTAGCGTTGGCTGCGCGGCCGGACTCGAGGCGCTGAGCGCCCAGATGAGCACGCCGACGATCACGGCGATCACGATCACGGCCACGACGGCGATGATCGCGAGCCGCCGCCGGATCCGCAGTGGCCCTGTCACGATGGGGCCCGAGTCGGTCTCCGGATCGGCGATCGGAGCCGCCGCCTCCGGGAGGATGCGGGTCGGAGCCGTGGGAAGGGCTTCTGGCGTGTCCTGTGCGGACAGAGCCTGGGTGGGCGCGGTGCCGGTCCCGTCCTGTGCGCCGCTTCCCGCTAGGGCCTGAGTCGGCGCCGTGAGGAGGGTGCCCGTCACTTCGGTCGCCGGGTCCTGCCCAGGCGCATCGAGTCGCGCAGCCGCGAGGACGACGTCGAGAGCGGTGGGTCGTTGCTCCGGCTCGCGGGCGGTCATCGCGGTGAGCAGCGACTTCCACTCGTACCCGACCGACCCGGGGATCGCCGGGTCGAGCGTCAGCCGCGCGAGTGCCGCCTCGTGCGTCCCGGTCTGCGGGAAGGCGCGAGCGCCCGTGAGCGCTTCGATCAGCACGAGACCGAGCGCGTAGATGTCGGATGCCGGCGCGGGCTCGGCTCCGCGCACCTGTTCCGGACTGAGGTACGCCGCTGTCCCCACGAGGGTCCCCGGCGTGGTGAGCCGGGTGGAATCGACGAGGTAGGCGATTCCGAAGTCCGCGAGCTTTGCCCGGTACTCCTCCCCCGGTACGTGCGACCGGCGCAGCAGCACGTTCGACGGTTTGATGTCCCGGTGCACGATCCCCGCCTGGTGCACGACGTGGAGCGCTTCCGCCAGGTCGCGAGCCATCGCCGCGACGTCTCCATCGGCGAGCGGACCCTGCGACAGCCGTTCGCGCAGGGTGGGGCCGTCGACGAACTCCATCACGAGGTAGTCGGGCGCGCCCCGGCCGACCCGGGCGTCGTACAGCGTCACGAGCGACGCGTGGTTCAGCGACGCCAGAAGCCGGGTCTCCGAGGCCAGGCGCGCTTGCTCCGAGGCGGGCTCGCCGGCCGACTCGCGGAACATCTTCAGTGCCACCGTGCGGCCGAGCGTCTCGTCGACGGCGCGGTACACCACTCCCATTCCACCGACGCCGATGCGCGACTCGAGCAGATAGCGTGCGTCGAGGAGCTCGCCGGTGTTCGGCGAACTCTCGGGCATCACTCCGGGCAACGTCACGCTGCTCAGACCAGCGGGTCGTTCGTGTCGCGCGTGCTGCGCGTGACCTGCTCGCCGCTGGCCGGATCGACGGCCGTCCGCGTGGTGGCCGTCGACTGGCGACGGCGGAGCAGGAAGACCAGGCTGATGAGGAACACCACGACTCCGGCGCCCATCAGGATGTAGCCGATCAGCGAGAGGTTCACGACTCCGCCGAGGTCGACGTTCACCGCGAACGCCAGGATGGCTCCGATCACGAACAGTGCGATCCCTGTACCGATACCCATGATTTCCTCTCTTCCGAGGCGACGTCTTCGCCTCGTCCGGCTCGCGGGGCTGATAGTTCTCTGATGAAATACCCGGCCCACCGAGCCATCTGAGGACATGCCTACCATGATTGAGTCAATAGCGATTGAGTCAATTTCGATGGGTGCGGAATCATGACCGAACTGAGACGTCGAGTGGCGATCCTCGCCGCGCTCGCCGATCCGACCCGCCTCCGCATCGTCGACCTCCTGACACTCGGAGACCTCGCCTCATCGGAGATCGAGTTGCTCCTGAAGCTGCGCTCCAACCTCGTCGCGCACCACCTGCGCGTGCTGGAGAAAGCGGGGATCGTGTCGCGATCCCGCTCCGAGTTCGACAAGCGTCGCACGTACATCGGCCTTCGGTCCGAGATCTTCGACACCCTCACACCGGGCCGCGTCGAGGTGCCCGAGCGCGTGGTCTTCGTGTGCACGGCGAACTCGGCCCGATCTCAGCTGGCCGAGGCCATCTGGCGCGACTCGAGCGACATCCCGGCCGTCTCGGCAGGAGTCGACCCCGGCGCGGGCGTCAATCCGGCTGCCGTGGAGGCAGCCGCCCGCCACGGCCTCGTCATCGACAAGGCGAAGCGTCCCCTCCACGTCGACGAGGTTCTCGACCACCACGACGACCACGATCTCGTCATCACGGTCTGCGACGGAGCGCACGAACGGATGCTCGGCCGCGATGACCTGCACTGGTCGATCCCCGACCCGGCGCCGCTCGGAACGCCCGAGGCATTCGACTCCGCCTTCACGCTCATCGCCCAGCGCATCCGCGCCCTCTCCCGGCGCTTCACCACCGCCTGACAGCGTTTCCGGATGCCTGGCCAGGCTAAGAAAGCTGGAAGAATTCGGGACGATCGTTGAAAGGGTAGACACCCGATCGACACCCGAATCGAGCCCCGATGACCATACGAACAGCGCCCGCCCCGCTGGCCGGGCGCCGCCGAGAACGCGATCCCCTCGACCGTGCCCGCCGCCTGCGCCGGCTCCGGCGGATGCGCGCGGCCGACCTGATGATCGCCCTCTGCTGGGCATCGGCCGCCATGGCCATCGCCCTCTGGTTGGCCTATGGCGGCCTCGGCCATATCGTCGATGCGGCCTCCGCACTGACCGCGGCGGGCATCGTGACCGGCCTCGTGGGCACGGACCTGATCCTCGTGATGCTCGTGCTCGCCGCCCGCATCCCCGCGATCGACCGGGTCGTCGGGCAGGACGCCGCCATGGCCCTGCACCGCCGACTGGGCAAGCCCGCGCTCTACCTGATCCTGGCGCACGGTGTGCTCCTCACGATCGGCTACGCCCTGACCGACGGGGTCACCGTGGTCGCGGAGACCGTCAGCCTGTTCCAGGGCCCGGACATGGGTCTCGCCTACCTCGGGCTGGCACTACTGGTGGCGGTGGTCGTGACATCGGTGGTGGCGGTTCGCCGCCGGTTCTCCTACGAGGCCTGGCATCTCATCCACCTGCTCAGCTACGCGGCCGTGCTCGTGGCGGTGCCCCACCAGCTGAGCGCAGGCGGCGTGCTGGCCGACGGCACCGTGCAGCGGGTGTACTGGGTCGGGCTGTATGTGCTCGCCTTCGGCGCGATCGCGCTGTTCCGTTTCGCTCTCCCGGCCTATCGCAGCGCCCGGCACGGCATCCGGGTCGCGGGAGTCGAGCAGGTCGCCCCCGGAGTGGTCTCGCTCCATCTCACCGGCCGCGATCTCGATCGCCTCCACGCCCATGGCGGGCAGTACGCGATCTGGCGGTTCTGGAGCGGTTCCACCTGGTGGCACGCGCATCCGATCTCCTTCTCCGCCGTGCCCATGGCGACGATCGCGCGCCTCACCGTGCGGGACCTCGGGTCGGGCAGCGCCGCGATCGGCCGGGTGCGTCCCGGCACGCGGGTGTCGATCGAAGGCCCGTACGGCGTGTTCACCGACGCGCACCGGGTCGCCCCGAAGCTCGCCGTCATCGCCGCGGGGATCGGCATCACGCCCATCCGGTCGCTGCTCGAGCACTCCGAGCTGCGGCCCGGCGAGGCGACGGTGATCCTGCGAGGCAGCGATCCGGCCCAGGGCTACCTCTGGAACGAGATCGGCGCCTTGCCGAGCATGCACGGCAACGCGGTCTACACGATGCTCGGCGCCCGACCGCGCGGACTCGCCACCTGGATGTCGGCCGAAGCCCTCGCCCGGGGGGTCACGATCACCTCCGCGTTCCCCGACCTGCTTGCTTCCGACCTGTACGTCTGCGGGCCGCAGTCCTGGGCCGATCTCGTCATCCGCGACGCGCGTGCCGCCGGACTGCCCGACGAGCAGATCCACGTCGAGAGGTTCGACTGGTGAGGGCCCGCGCGCTCGCCCTGGGCATCCTCTCATCGGCGGCCGTGATCACGGTCGGCTGGCAACTCGGCACGCAAGGGCACACCAACACTCAGGCCCCGTCAGGCACGCAGGCCGGGACGTCGACCGGATCGGACGCGACGGTGACCCCGTCCGCGCCCGCGACCACCGGCCCGCAGACGACGGCCCCGGCGACCACGGCACCGGACACCACGGCGCCCGCCACCACGGCTCCGGACACTACGGCCCCGGTCATGACCGGCACCTCGGGCACCTTCACCGGCAGCTCGGTCCAAACCCGTTTCGGCAACGTGCAGGTGCAGATCACCGTGCAAGACGGCGCGATCACGGATGTCACGGCGCTCCACCTCACCGATCGCGACCCGCGGTCGGTGTCGATCAGCAACCGCGCCGCTCCCGTGCTGCGTCAGCAGGTGCTCGCCGCGCAGTCCGCGAACGTGCAGGGCGTCTCCGGCGCCACTTACACGACCGACGGCTACCTGAGCTCCCTGCAGTCGGCTCTCGACCAGGCCGGACTCTGACCGTGACCGTGCACCTGTTCGACACCATGGGCACGGCCGTCAGTCTGCGATTCGCGCACGACCTGCCGACGGCCGCAACGCTCGCCCGGGTCGAGGAGGCCTTCCGCGAGTTCGACCACCGGTTCAGCCTCTACCGCGGCGACTCGGAGATCAGCCGGGTGGCGCGAGGCGAGATACCGCTGCACCGAGCGAGCGTGCCCCTCCGCGAGGGCTACGCAGAGTCGGTCGAGTGGATGCGTCGCACGGACGGATCGTTCACCCCGCACCGTCCCGACGGAGTCGTCGATCTGTCCGGCCTGGTCAAGGCGAAGGCGATCGAGGCCGCCGGGCGCATCCTGGACTCGGCCGGGGCGACGGACTGGCTGCTGAACGCCGGCGGCGACATCCTCTCGCAGGGATCGTTCGACGGCGCTCCCTGGCAGGTCGGCATCGTCGACCCGGATGACCGGACAGTTCTGCTCTGCGCGCTCGGATTCAGCGGAACACGCCGGGCATTGGCGACCTCGGGAACGGCCGAACGTGGAGAACACATCTGGCGCATCGGTACTCCCGGTGCGCCCGCGTTCCGGCAGGTGTCGGTGCTGGCCGACGACATCGTCACCGCCGATGTGCTGGCCACCGCGATCCTGTCCGGAGGCCCCACGCGGAGCCAGACGATGCTCGACGAATTCGACGTGGACGCCCTCATGGTCGACGATCTCGGTCGGCTCACGGCGACACCGGGCCTCGCGGCGTCCGCCCGTCTCACCGCCGCATGAGCGCGACCCCGGATGGCGCTCCCTATACTTCGACCATGTCCGAGAGTGCGCGCATCCTGCTCGTCGAGGACGACGCGCGCCTGGCGCAGATGCTCGACCAGCTGCTCACGGCCGAGGGCTACCGCACGGTGCTGGCGCGCGATGGTCAGCGGGCCCTGCACGAGGGTCTCACTCAGGAGTTCGACCTCCTGGTGCTCGACCGGGGCCTTCCGGTGATCGAGGGTCTGGACGTGCTCGCCCGGCTGCGCAGCCGCGGCATCCTCACCCCCGCCCTCGTGCTCTCGGCGCTCAGCAATCCTGCCGACCGCGTCGAGGGACTCGACCGTGGGGCCGAGGACTACCTCGGCAAGCCCTTCGACATCGACGAGCTCCTCGCCCGTGTCCGTGCGCTCCTGCGGCGCCATCGCACGTCGGTGCCGGTGCTCGCCTTGCCCGACGGCAGCCTCGACACGGCCGGCCGTACGGTGACGACCCGTTCCGGCGAGAACGTCATCCTCTCCGAGCGGGAGTCACAACTCCTGGAACGTCTCGCGCGGCGCCCGAACCAGGTCTTCGAACGGGACGACCTGCTCGCAACGGTCTTCCCCGATGCCGACGACCCCGGAGTGGTCGACACCTACGTGCACTACCTGCGCAGGAAGCTCGGCCGGCAGGCGGTCACCACCGTCCGCGGGATCGGCTACCGACTCGGACCGCTGCCATGAGTGGCATGCGGTCGTCTGCGCGTCGGTCCGGTGGCCGCCCGGACGACGACCTCCGCCGTGCCGCGCTCCGTCTCACGGCCCAGTTCACCGCTCTCGTGCTGATCCTCCTCGCTGTCGTCGGCGGGATCGTCTTCGCCATCGTGGCCAAAAGCGTGGCCGAATCGAACGAGCGGGCCCTCGTGGCAGCCACCCAGATCGATTCCGCCCAGGATGCCCCGAACGGCACCTTCGTCACGATCGTGGACGCGCACGACGGCGGACAGGTGATGACGGCCCCCGGGATGCCGGACGACCTCCTCGACACCGCGGCGCTCCAGTCGGTGGCTGCGGGCGGTGGGGACGTGCGGTCGGAGCGGACGGTGGACGGGCGGCGTTATCTGCTGCTCACCACGTCCTCGACGGGCGACCGCAACCACGACCGTGTCGTGCAGGTCGCTCTCGATGAGCACGAGAGCGCCGAAGAACTGACGCGCCTCGCCACCGCTCTGCTGATCGCCGCCGGGGTGGCGGCCGTGCTCGCCTTCGTGGCCGCCTATGTGATGGCCCGCCGAGCGATTCGCCCGCTCGCCGAGGCGCTCGCGTTGCAGCGTCGTTTCGTGGCGGACGCCAGCCATGAGCTGCGCACCCCGCTCACCCTCCTGAGCACCCGCGCCCAGCTGCTCAAGCGACGAGGGCGGTCCGGTCTGCCGGACGACGTCACCGCGTCGGTCGAGGAGATCGTGACCGACACCCGAGCCCTCACCGAGATCCTCGACGACCTGCTCATCGCCGCCGATCCGAGAAGCGTCGCCGAGCCGACGGATGTCGACGTCGCCGAGGTCGCCGACGAAGCCGTCGCGCTCCTCCGCGACGACGCCCACGCGCGAGGCCTCGCTCTGAGTCGCTCGGGCGGCGCGGACCCAGTGGTGGTGAGCGGATCGCGAGCCGCCCTGCTCCGACTCGTGATCGCCCTGGCGAACAACGCCCTCGACCACGCCCGCGGAACCGTCGACGTCGACGTCACCACGGCGGGAACATGGGCGGTCCTGCGGGTGTCCGACGACGGGCCGGGCTTCAGCCCGGAGATCGCCGCGAACGCGTTCGAGCGCTTCGCGAGCGGTCGCGCCGCCGGGTCATCCGAGGCCGAAGGAAGCCGCCACTACGGACTGGGACTGTCCATCGTCGCCGAGATCACCCGGCGGCACCACGGAACGGTGACGATCGATCGATCCGCGCCGGGCGGCGCGGTCGTCTGCTCAATCCCCCTGGCCGCGCCAGCGCGCGGGCGCTGACGCAGAGCGGTTCAGTCGGCCGCGACGACGTCGAGCGCGTGCTGCAGGTCGGCCGGGTAATGGCTCTCGAACGAGACGTATTCACGCGTCTCCGGATGCACGAACCCCAGCCGCATCGCGTGCAGCCACTGTCGCGTGAGGCCGAGCCGAGCCGACAGCACGGGGTCGGCCCCGTACATCGTGTCGCCGCAGCACGGATGCCGCTGGGCCGCCATGTGCACCCGGATCTGGTGCGTACGCCCGGTCTCGAGGTGGATCTCGAGCAATGTGGCCGCACGGAAGGCCTCGAGCGTCTCGTAGTGCGTCACCGACGGCTTGCCCGCAGCCGTGACCGCGAACTTCCAGTCCGACTTCGGATGCCGCCCGATGGGAGCGTCGATCGTGCCCGCGAACGGGTCGGGATGCCCCTGCACGAGTGCGTGGTAGATCTTGTCGACCTCGCGGTCGTGGAAGGCGCGCTTCAGCCAGGTGTAGGCCGCCTCGGACTTCGCGACCACCATGAGGCCGCTGGTGCCGGCATCCAACCGGTGCACGATTCCTGCCCGCTCGGCCGCGCCGCTGGTGGCGATGCGGTATCCGGCGCCGGCCAGCGCACCGAGCACGGTCGGTCCGTCCCAGCCGACCGAGGGATGCGCGGCGACGCCCACGGGCTTGTCGACCACGATGATGCTGTCGTCGTCGTAGACCACCGTCAGTTCGGGCACGATCACGGGCACGATCTGCGGTTCCTCCCGCGGCGACCACTCGACCGAGAGCCAGGTGTCGCGGCGCAGCTTGTCCGACTTACCGACCGTGCGACCGTCGACCGTCACTCCCCCGGCGTCGACGACCTCGGCGGCGAAGGTCCGCGAGAATCCGAGCAGCTTGGCGATGCCGGCGTCGACCCGGGCGCCGTCGAGTCCGTCGGGAACGGGGAGAGTGCGCGATTCCATCAGACCTGCTCGCGCTTGTCGGTGGGTTCCGTCGGCGCGTCCTCGGCCGTCGCCTCGGGCTCGCCGGCCTTCTGACCCACGTGCCGCGTGCCGTCGAGGCCGACGCCGCGGATCGTCAGGATGAGGAACAGCACCATCGCTGCGGTGATCGATACGTCGGCGAGATTGAAGATGGCGGGCAGCAGCGGAATGGTGATGAAGTCGATCACGTGACCGACGCCGAATCCGGGCTCCTTGAACAGCCGGTCGATCAGGTTCCCGATCGTTCCGCCGAGCAGCAGACCGAACACGACGGCCCAGGCGAGGGAGCGGATGCGCCGCGCGAACCAGACGATGAAGACGGTGACGGCGGCCGCGAGGATCGAGAAGATCCAGGTGTAGGCGTTTCCGATCGAGAACGCGGCGCCGGAGTTCTTCACAAAGTGAAATTGGATGAGGTCGCCCACGACGGGGACGACCTCACCCAATTCAAGATTCTGGACGACCAGAAGCTTCGTGATCTGATCGAGGACGATCGACGCTGCTGCGACGGCCGCCAGGACGATCAGGACCCGGGGACGAACTCTCGAACGTTCCCTATCCGCCAAAACCGCTGAAGCTCGACGACGGGCTCTTCTCGCTGTCGACGCTCGAGGAGGTGAGATCCTTCAGCTGGTCTTCGATGTAGGTCTTCAGACCCGCACGGTAGTCCTTCTCGAAGGTGCGCAGCTCGTCGATGCGGTGCTCGATGCCGGCCTTCTCCTGGTTGAGGCGAGCCAGCTCGTTGCGCTGCTTCGTCTCGGCCTCGGCCACGATGCGGGCGGCGGTGGCGTGACCCTCGGCGATGAGGGCATCGCGCTTGTCGGCGCCTTCCTTGACGTGCTCGTCGTGCAGGCGGCGCGCCAGCTGCAGGAGGTTCGTGGTGGAGCCAGCCTCATCCTCGATGTCGGAACCCGTGGTGGCGGCGACGGGCGCCGGAACCTCGGCGACGGGCGCGGGGGACTCGACGACCTCTTCGACGACCACGGCGGCCTCGGCCGGCGCGGCGGCGGCCACGGGGGCTCCCCCGGACTCGAGCTGAGCCTTCAGCTCCTCGTTCTCCTGCGTCAGACGGCGAAGCTCGACCACGACCTCGTCGAGGAAGTCATCGACCTCGTCCTGGTCGTAACCTTCACGGAACTTGGTCTGAGAAAATCTCTTGTTAACAACATCTTCCGGAGTTAACGCCATGGTTTTCCACCCTTATTGCTTGACAACAGTGATAACGCGTTGCTAACCGTAGCAACATTCCCGACGAACATCCCGTGAACGGGACGATCAGTTTGAGGAGCCGTTGTGTTCAGGATACATGGGCACCCTATTGGGAGCGCACGAATCCGGCCACCGAGAGCGCGATGATGACGATGAGCATCACGATGCTCCACCCGAAATCGAGGGAGATCGCGCCCACTCGAAGCGGCGGGATGACGCGACGGAAGAACCGGATCGGCGGATCGGTGACCGTGTAGGTCACCTCGGCCAGCACCAGGAGGGCCCCGGCCGGCCGCCAGTCACGGCGGACCGTCCGGACGAGGTCCAGGATGAACCGGCCCCACATCAGGAAGAAGTACAGCAGCAGCGCGAAATAGACGACGGTCGCGATGATGGTGACGAGTGAACCCACTCAGCAATTATGACTGGACGAAGAAGGAAGATTCTGCGCGAGCCTCACCGGCGGCGTCTCCGGAGACGGAGACGTGCGACGGCGAGAGCAGGAACACCTTGCTCGTGACGCGCTCGATCTTGCCGTAGAGACCCTGCGAGAGGCCGCCGGCGAAGTCGATCAGGCGGCGCGCATCGGCATCCGTCATCTGCGACAGATTGATGATCACCGGGATGCCTTCACGGAAGTTTTCGGCGATGACCTGGGCGTCCTTGTACTGCTTGGGGTGGACGGTGAGGATCTCATTCATTTCAGCAGGAGCCACATTCTTCGGGTGCGAGGTCTTGCGGAGCGGCGTGACCGGCGCGCGGTTCGCAACCGGCGCCGCGGAGACGGTCGCCTGAGGGTGCGGATGCGGCACAGGAGCCACGGGCGCGGCCTGAGCGGGCGCCTCGTCGTATTCGAGTTCTTCGTCGGCGAGACCCAGGTAAACCATGGTCTTGCGCAGTGGGTTTGCCATGCGAACCTCCGGTAGCGGTAACTTTTCCTACCCCGAGATTAAGCGCGCTCGGGCCGGTTTCCCGTGATTGCGGTGCCAATGCGGAGGTGTGTCGCGCCTTCGGCGATCGCTTCGCGGAAGTCGTGCGACATCCCGGCCGAGATCGCGGTCGCACCGGGCACGGCGCGCGCCACGGCCTCACCGAGTTCGCGGAGGCGCGCGAAGGCGGGGCGGGGCTCCTCGCCGAGCGGGGCGACACCCATCACGCCGAGGAGTCGCAGTCCGTCGGCCGCGGCGATCGCGTCGGCGAGCGCCGGCACCTCGGAGGGCTGCGCTCCCCCGCGTTCGGGATCGTCGGTGAGGTTGACCTGCAGGAAGCAGTCGATCGGCGGAGCGCCGGCCGCCAGGGCCGCCACCAGCGGCTCGCGGTCGATCGAGTGGATGACGCGGGCGTACTCGCGCACCTGACGGGCCTTCTTGGTCTGCAATTGCCCGATGAAATGCCAGCGGAGGTCGAGAGCGGCCAGCTCGGCCGCCTTCTCGCGCGCCTCCTGGTGCCGGTTCTCCCCGAAGTCGCGCACCCCGAGCGCGTGGAGCTCGCGCACCAGGGACGCCGGATGGAACTTCGTCACCACGATCGTGGTGAGGGCGGCCGGATCGCGACCCGCCTCGCGGGCGGCGTCGTCGATCCGGCCGGTCACCTCGGAGAGGCGCTCGGCCAGCGACGCGCCGCCCGGGAGCTCGGTCACGCGCGGTCTACTTCAGGAAGTCGGGGACGTCCAGGTCGGCGTCGTCGTCTTCGGAGGCGGGGTCGAGCGCCACCGTGCCGGTGAGCCCGAGGTCGCTCGCGGGCGACGACCAGTGCTGCTGCGGAGCGGCCGCCTCTTCGACGGGCTCGGCCTTCTGCTCACGGCGGAGCGTCGCCGTGGCGGTGCCGCCGCGACCGAAGGGGTCGTTCTCCTCCGGTGCCGCCACGAACCCACCGCGGCGGGTGTCACCGGCCACCTGCGGGTTCGGGTCTCCGCCGTCGAACCCGGCGGCGATGACGGTCACCCGCACCTCGTCTCCCAGGGTGTCGTCGATGACCGCACCGAAGATGATGTTGGCCTCGGGGTGCACGGCATCCTGAACCAGCTTGGCGGCGTCGTTGATCTCGAAGATGCCGAGGTTCGAGCCACCCTGGATCGAGAGCAGCACGCCGTGCGCGCCGTCGATCGAGGCCTCCAGCAGCGGCGAGGCCACGGCGAGCTCGGCCGCCTTGATGGCGCGGTCCGCGCCTCGCGACGAGCCGATACCCATGAGAGCCGAACCGGCGCCCTGCATGACCGACTTGACGTCGGCGAAGTCGAGGTTGATGAGGCCAGGGGTGGTGATGAGGTCGGTGATGCCCTGCACACCGGCGAGCAGCACCTGGTCCGCCGTGGAGAAGGCCTCGAGCATCGAGATGCCTCGGTCGCTGATCTCCAGCAGCCGGTCGTTCGGCACCACGATGAGGGTGTCGACCTCGTTCTTCAGGGTGGCCACACCGTCTTCGGCCTGGGCCGCGCGACGCTTGCCCTCGAAGCCGAAGGGCTTGGTGACGACACCGATGGTGAGGGCGCCGATCGACTTGGCGATGCGGGCGACGACGGGGGCACCACCGGTACCGGTTCCGCCGCCTTCACCGGCCGTCACGAACACCATGTCGGCCCCGGCGAGGGCCTCCTCGATCTCCTCGGCGTGGTCCTCGGCGGCGCGACGGCCCACCTCGGGGTCGGCACCGGCGCCGAGCCCGCGGGTGATCTCACGACCCACGTCGAGTTTGACGTCGGCGTCGCTCATCAGCAGCGCCTGGGCATCCGTGTTGATGGCGATGAACTCGACTCCGCGAAGACCGAGCTCGATCATGCGGTTCACGGCGTTCACGCCGCCGCCGCCGATGCCGACGACCTTGATTACGGCTAGGTAGTTCTGGTTTGAAGTCACGTCCGGCCTCCGCTGGTCTTCAAGGGGCTGAAACCTTAAAGTTCAACTTGAAAGTTAAAGTTATTCCGAGTATGTATTTCCTAGGAATGAACCTAGGCGACGATGCGCGGACCATCCCCGACGCCGCGCCGCGTGTCGCGATCGGATCAGCGGATCACGGGACTCTGCGGGCTCGAGACGTCGTACTCCACCGGCAGCGACGGGTCTTGGGTGGCGATCAGCCGCTCCAGGATGCGGGCCTTGAGCGCGGAGTCGTCGGCATCGCCCCAGACCACGCGCTGGCCCGCGCCCGTGAACACCATCGTCACGCTGTCCGGCGTTGTACCGGCGATGCGGTCGACCTGGGCGATCAGGGCGTCCGGCAACGACATCAGCACGGCGGCCGCCGCACGGAAGCCCGCGCTGCCGATCTCGGTTCCGGTGAGGTCGAGCACGGGGAAGCCCGGGATGCGCTCGGGCGACTGCTGCACGGTCACCCCGGCGGCGTCGATGAGATTGAACCCGGCGTCGTTCTGCACCTGCGCCACGGGCCGGCGCTCGACGATCCGCACCGCGAGGGTGTCTGGCGGTCGCGCCTCGACCGAGTACGACTCGATGTAGGGGAACTGGGCGAGATCGCGCTCGATCGCGCCGTAGTCGACCAGGGCCAGCGGGCGGCCGAGCTGGTCGTCGAGGGCGGTGGTGACCGTCGTGGGATCGAGGCGGGTGAGGCCCTCGACCGCCACCGTACGCACCGCGAGGAGAGGCGAGTAGGCGGCGAGCAGCACCACCACCACGAGGGCGGCGACGGAGGCGCCCGAGATGAGCCAGGCCATGCGGCGGCGCCGCGAGCGCTGGGTGAAGCGGCGGGCTTCCGCCTTCTCGTAGCGTCGGCGCTCCTTGACGGCGGTGCGGAGTGTCGACTGAGCGCGATTGTGCCCCTGGGTTCGGGTGAGCGCCGTGTCCTCGGTCCGTGCGGCCGAGGTGGTGCCGGACGGGATCGTCGCGCTCGCACCGGTCGGACTGTCGGCCTTCGAGCGCGACTTCCTGCCGAGCGGGACCGTCGCATTCGCGTCCGCCGCCCTATCGGGCTTCGAGCGCGACTTCTTACCGACGGGGACCGTGGGGTTCGCGTCAGCCGGGCTGGAGGCTGACGGCGTCGGATCGTTCGCGTCGCGCTCGGGCGTCGTCCACCAAGGGGCCGCATCGGTGCGCCGGGGCGGACGGGCCGGAGGCGGGGTCTGCGTGGCGCGGGGCGACGCGAGTGGGACGGAGGGACCCGCCCCGGAGCGCGAGCTGCGCGCCGACGCGGGCAGCGGATCGATCGGAGCCGTCTCCGCGTCGCGCACGTCGATGGGTGCGCGGCTGCCGGCCGGCTTGCTCCGGCCCTCCGTGGCCGGGGACGCGGGTGCCTGCTTCTTGGCCTTACCGCGCGCCGGACGACCCGCGGGAGCCGGAGGATCGACCGGCGGCGGGGGCGGAGGCGGGGTGATTCCCGGTGGTCGCTTCACTCTCCTCCCGCACCCGCACGGGAGGACGACGCGGCCGAGACCTGCTCGAGCGACTCGAGCAGCTGCGGCACGATGAGGTTCACGTCGCCGCAACCCAGGGTGATCACGAAGTCCCCGGGCTGGGCGTACGACGCCATGAAGTCGGCGGCGCGCTGCCAGTCATCGATGTAGGTCACGTGCGACGGATCGGCGAACCGCGAGGAGACCGTCTCACCGGTCACCCCCGGGATCGGGTCTTCGCGCGCTCCGCACACGTCGAGCACGATGGTGAAGTCGGCGGTGCGCTCGAGGGTCTCGGCGAACTCCCCCGCCATCAGCTGGGTGCGACTGTAGAGGTGCGGCTGGTGCACGGCGATGATGCGTCCTTCGCCCACCACGGTGCGGGCGGCCGTGAGCGCCGCGTCGACCTCGGTGGGGTGGTGCGCGTAGTCGTCATAGACGCTCACGCCGCCGACGGTGCCGTGGAGTTCGAACCGGCGGCCGGTGCCCCCGAACGAGCCCACGGCGGCGATGGCCGCATCCGGAGCGAAGCCCAGCCCCACGAGCACGGCCACGGCTCCCGCGGCGTTGATGGCGTTGTGGTGGCCGGGCACGCGAAGCACGCCCGGGTAGCTCACGCCCTCGTGATCGATGACGTACCGCACAGGGCCCGAGGTGTCGATGGAGTGCACCCGGAAGTCGGCGTCGGATGCCTCGCCGAAGGTGAGCACGCGCGGGTGCGACACGCGCGACGACACCCGCAGCGCTCCGGCGTCGTCGGAGGAGATGACCACGAGTTCCGAGGAGGCGTCGGCGAAGCGCACGAACGCATCCTCCACCGCTTCCACCGAGCCGTAGTGATCGAGGTGGTCGGGGTCGACGTTGGTGATCAGCGCCACCGCCGTGTCGTAGAGGAGGAACGAGCCGTCGGATTCGTCGGCCTCCACCACGAAGATCTCGCCGTCGCCGAGAGCTGAGCTGGTGCCGAGCTCGGAGATGACCCCGCCGTTCACGAACGACGGCTCCTGCTCGAGTTCGAGCAGCGCGGTCACGATCATGCCGGTCGACGTCGTCTTGCCGTGCGCTCCCGCCACCGCGATGAGCCGCTGCTTGTTCACCAGCCAGGCGAGCGCCTGCGACCGGTGCAGCACCGTGAGCCCGCGCTCCTGGGCGGCCAGGTACTCGGGGTTGTCGGCCCAGAGCGCACTCGTCACCACGAGGGTGTCGGCGTCGCCGATGTTGGCGGCGTCGTGCCCCACGGTCACCGGGATGCCGAGGGCGCGCAGTTTGGCCGCGGTCTTCGAGTCGCTGCGGTCGGAACCGGTGACGGTGAGACCGGATGCCTTGAACAGGCGGGCGATTCCGCTCATGCCCGCACCGCCGATGCCCACGAAGTGCACGGCGCCGAGGGTGTCGGGAATCTCGATCGAGAGGTCGGGCTTGATCACGGGTTCACACTCTTTCCAGGACGAACAGACCCGTACAACGTTACGCTCACGCAGCGGCCCCCTGGTTCAGGGCCCGGTCGATCAGGGCGACCAGCCGGGCGTCCGCATCCGGGATACCGACGCTCTTCGCCGCCGACGCCATGCCGGCGATGCGCTCGGTGTCCGCCAGCAGCGGAACGACCTCGCGGTCCACCCAGGCCGGAAGGAACTCGGCATCCGTCACCAGGATGGCGCCGCCCGCGTCGACGAGGTCACGCGCATTGTACCGCTGCTCGCCGTTGCCCACCGGGTATGGCACGAGGACTCCGGGCACGCCGACGACCGCGAACTCGCAGAGCGTCGAGGCGCCGGCGCGTGAGATCGCGAAGTCGGCCACGGCGAGGGCGAGGTCCATCCGGTCGCAGTACTCCAGGAAGACGTAGCCGGGCAGCTCCGGGTCGTCGACCTCGGAGCGGTTGCCCGCGATGTGCAGCACGTTCCAGCCGGCATGGAGGACGGCCAGGGCGGAGGCGTGCACGGTGGCGTTGATGCGGCGCGCACCGAGCGACCCGCCGGTCACCAAGAGGGTCGGTCGCGAGGCGTCGAGGCCGAAGAACTCGTGCGCGGCCGAGGCGGCCACGGCGCGCGCCGAGGGATCGGCCAGAGCCGTGACCTCCGAGCGCAGCGGCATCCCGGTGAGGACGGCGTGCGGAAGCGGCGTCGCCGCGAAGCTCACGCCCACCCAGGGTGAGAAGCGCGCGCCGAGACGGTTGGCGAGACCAGGCCGGGCGTTCGCTTCGTGGATGACGAAGGGCACACGCGCACGGCGCGCGGCCAGGTAGCCGGGAGCCGAGGCGTAGCCTCCGAACCCGACGACCGCGTCGATGCCGCGCGACCGGATGAGGTCGGTCACGGTCGCGATCGTGCGCCGGAACGCACCCGGGAAGCGCACCGCCGCCCCGTTCGGGCGCCGCGGGAACGGCAGCTTCGGGATGGTGACCAGTTCGTAGCCGCGAGCCGGCACGAGCCGCGCCTCGAGACCCTCGGCCGTGCCCAGCACGACGATCTCGGCGGAGGGATCGCGACGGCGCAGTTCGTCGGCCGTGGCGAGCAGCGGGTTGACGTGGCCCGCGGTGCCGCCTCCGGCGAGGAGATACCGGGTCATCGTCGCCGCGCGCTCTCGGAGGCGCTCGTCAAGGCGTTCTCGCGCGCGATGGAGAGAACGATGCCGATCGCCGCCAGGGTGGTGAGCAGGGCGGAACCGCCCGACGATATCAGGGGCAAGGGCACGCCGAGCACCGGAAGGACCCCGAGCACCACGGCGATGTTCACGAAGGCCTGACCGATCAGCCACACCATCACCGCCCCCGTCACGACCTTCGAGAACATGTCGTTCGACGAACGGATGATGCGGACGAACGCGATGGCCAGCGCGATGAACAGCAGCAGCACCACGATCGCGCCCACGAGTCCCAGCTCCTCGCCGATGATCGCGAAGATGTAGTCGTTGTCGGCCGCCGGCAGCCACGACCACTTGGCCTTGGAGTTGCCGAGCCCCACTCCGAACACGCCGCCACCGGCCAGCGCCCATTCGCCGTGCTGCGCCTGCCAGTCGGCGCCCTGGTAGTCGGCGCCCGATCCGTTGAAGAAGGACAGGATGCGGGTGGTGCGACTCTCGCTCGAGAAGGCGACCACGACGGCGATCAAGGCGCCCGCGATCACCGGGAGCACGAGCATCCGGAGCTTGATGCCGGCGAAGAAGAGCGCCCCGAACACGAGGCCGGCCATGATCATCACGGTTCCGAGGTCGCCGCCGAGGAGCACCAGGAGGATCGCGCCGCCCGCGACCGGGAGGATCGGGATGGCGACGTGCCCGAGCTTGCCGAGCAGCGCCTCCTTCTTGGCCAGGATGGCGCCCATCCAGATCACCAGCGCGAGCTTCACGAGCTCGGAGGGCTGGAAGGTGTAGCTGCCGATGGCGATCCAGTTGAGGTTGCCGCCCACCTCGTCGCCCAGGGGGGTGAACACGAGCAGCTGCACGCCGATCGCCACGAAGATGGCGAGCCAGGCCCAGCGTTTGAAGAAGCGGATCGGCAGGCGCGACACCACGAGCATGAGCGGGATGCCGATCAGCGCGAAGAGACCCTGCTTCCAGAACACGCCGAAGAAGCCCTGACGCTCGGTGAAGGAGTCGATCGAGCTCGACGACAGCACCATCACGAGGCCGAGCAGCACCAGGAAGAGGGTGGTGCCGAGCAGCAGGAAGTAGTTGCTCGACTCGGCAGTGAACACCTGGCCGAGCGAGATGCGGGCGGAGTGCCCGCTCGACGGAGCAGCCGGGCGCGTGCCCGCAGGGGGCCTACGGCCGAATCGAGGGAGAGTCCGGGAGGGTGTCGTCACCGTCAATACCTCCCACGTGCTTCCGCACCGCCTCCGCGAAACGCGTTCCTCGGTCGGCATAGTCTGCGAACTGGTCCATCGACGCCGCCGCCGGTGCCAGCAGCACCACGTCTCCGGGCCGGGCCGCGGCGGCCGCCAAGGCGACCGCTGCGGACATTACGTCACTAGTCTCTGCGTCGTCGACCTCGAACAGCGGCAGCTCCGGCGCGTGTCGCTGGAAAGACGCGAGCACTTCCGAACGGTCCACTCCGATCACCACGACGGCGCGCACCCGACTGGCCTCTCGGCCGGCTTCGGCGGCGACGGATGCCTGCACCAGCGGATCGATGTCGACCCCCTTCAAGAGGCCTCCGACCACCCACACGATCGACGGGTAGGCGCGCAGCGATGCCGCCGCCGCGTGCGGGTTCGTGGCCTTTGAGTCGTCGACCCAGGTGACTCCCCCCGCGGTCACGACGTGCTCGATGCGGTGCCGGTCGAGGGTGAACGACGCCAGCGCGGAACGGAGCGCCTCGATCGGCGCCCCGTAGCTGCGCGCGAGGGCGGAGGCGGCGAGCACGTCGGCGACGGTGTGCGGGGCGGCGAGTCCGCGCATCCGGAGTTCGTCCACCGTCACGATCTCGAGGGCCGCGTCGCGCCGGTCGTCGAGGAAGGCGCGGTCGCAGAGGATGCCGTCGACCACGCCGAAGTCGCTCGGCCCCGGAACACCGAGCCCGAAGCCGATGGCGCGGGCGCCCTCGACGACGTCGGCGTCCTCCACCATCCGCATCGTCCGTTCGTCGGCCTTGTTGTAGACGCAGGCCACCTGGGTGTTCGTGTAGACGCGGGCTTTCGCCGCCGCATACGCCTCGAAGGAGCCGTGCCAGTCGAGGTGGTCGTCGGCCACGTTCAACACCACGGAGGCGTAGGGCGACATGCTCGAGGTCGAGTGCAGCTGGTAGCTGGAGAGCTCCACCACGAGCACGTCGAACCCCTGCGGGTCGCGGATGGCGTCGAGCACCGGGATGCCGATGTTGCCGCAGGGTGCGACGCGGTTGCCCGCCGCGAGCAGCATCGACGCGGTGAGCTGCACGGTGGTGGTCTTGCCGTTCGTGCCCGTGACGGCGATCCAGTCGGCGGGCCGGCCATCAGGGCGCACGACTTTGTCGCGCAGGCGCCAGGCCAGCTCCACGTCGCCCCAGACCGGCGTACCGGCGCCCTGCGCCCAGACGATCAACGCGTCGTCGGGATGGTATCCGGGCGAGGCCACCACGAGCTCGGGCTCGAAGTCGGCGAGCTCGGCGGGAACCTCCCCGGCCGGTGCGAGCACGAGCTTCGCCCCGATCACGGGAACGAGATCCGCGTACTCCTTCTTAGCGCCCGCGGCGACCACGAGGACGGAGGCGCCCAGCTCGGTGAGCGTGTCGGCCACCGAGAATCCGGTGACGCCGAGTCCGAGCACGGCGACGCGGAGGCCCGACCAGTCGGCGTGCCAGCTGGTCAGCGACTCGGGGCGGGAGGCGGCGGCATCCGTCATCGGGACAGCCACTCGAGATAGAACGAGCCCACCGCGCCGGCCACGAACAGCCCCGCGATGATCCAGAAGCGCACCACGATGGTGACCTCGGCCCAGCCCTTCATCTCGAAGTGGTGGTGCAGGGGGCTGGCGCGCCAGATGCGTTTGCCCTTGGTGAGCTTGAAGTAGGTCAGCTGCACGGCCACCTGCCCGGCCACGATCACGAAGATGCCGCCGATCAGGATGAGCAGCAGCTCGGTGCGGGCGAGGATGGCGAGGGCGGCCAGCGCACCGCCGAGGGCGAGCGAGCCGGTGTCGCCGAGGAAGATCTTGGCCGGGTTGGTGTTCCACCAGAGGAAGCCGATCAGGGCTCCGACGATGGTGGCGGCCACCACGGCGAGATCGAGCGGGTCGCGCACGTCGTAGCACTTGTCGAGCACGTCGGTGTCGAGGGTGACGCTGGCGCAGCTCTGGTTGAACTGCCAGAACCCGATGATCACGAAGGAGCCGATGGCCAGGATGCTCGACCCCGGCGCGAGACCGTCGAGACCGTCGGTGAGGTTGACCGCGTTCGAGGTGGTCATGACCATGAGGCAGATCCACACCACGAAGGCGATGATGCCGAACACCAGGCCCCAGGAGAGGAAGTCGAACGGCAGGTCGCGGATGAAGGAGATCTGCGTGGAGGCCGGCGTCTCCCCCTGTTTGTTGGGGAACTGGATCGCGAGCAGCGCGAAGACGATGCCCACGATCACCTGGCCCACGATCTTCGCCACCGGGCTCAGGCCGAGACTGCGCTCCTTGTGCACCTTCATGAAGTCGTCGATGAAGCCGACGATGCCGAGCCCGGTCATGAGGAAGAGCACGAGGAGCCCGGAGACTGTGGGCGGTTCCTGGGTGAGCAACGCCGACACGAAGTAGCCGAACAGCACGGCGAGCAGGATGACGATGCCGCCCATCGTGGGCGTTCCGCGCTTCACGTGGTGGGCGTCGGGGGTGTCGACGTTGATGAACTGGCCCCAGGCGAGGCGCTTGAAGATGCGGATGAACACCGGCGTCAAGAAGAGCGAGAACGCCAGCGACAGCGAGGCGGAGGCGAGCAGGGTGATCATGCCGTCTCCTCCGCCAGAGAATGGGCCGCCGCGATGCGGTCGCCGAGGAAGCGGAGTCCGGCCGAGTTCGACGACTTCACCAGGATCAGGTCGTTGGGCCGGGTGTCGGCCTCGATCAAGGCGTAGGCCTCGTCGGCGGTCTCCACGAAGATCGCCTCGCCGCCCCACGAGCCCTCGTGCTCCGCGGCGAGGTGGATGGCGCGGGCGCCCTCGCCCACCACGATCAGGCGGTGGATGTTGAACCGCACCACCATCCGGCCGATGCGATCGTGCTCCTCGACGGAGTAGGAGCCGAGCTCGCTCATCTCGCCCAGCACGGCGGTGGTGCGCTGCTCGGGCGTCGCGATGAGCGCGACGGTCTTGAGGGCGGCGGCCATCGAATCCGGGCTGGCGTTGTAGGCGTCGTTGATCACGCGCACGCCGTCGCGGCCGCCCATCACCTCCATGCGCCAGCGCTCGGCGCGGGTGACCGATTCGAGCGCGGCGACGATGTCGACCGCGGGAACGCCGAGCACGTGGGCGGCGGCGGCAGCAGCGAGTGCGTTCATCACGTGGTGCTCGCCGAGCACGGCGAAACGCACGGTGTGCGCCGATCCGTCGGGCAGGTGCAGCACGAAGGAGGTGCCCGACGCGGTGGCGTCGATGTCGCTGGCCCGCACCGCGGCCGAGTCGGAGAGCCCGAACCAGAGCACCCGCGCGGCAGTCTTCTCGGCCATGCCGGCCACACGGGAGTCGTCGAGGTTGAGCACGGCGACATCCGTCGGCTCCAGGTCTTGCACCATCTCGGTCTTGGTGGCGAGGGTGGTCTCGATGCCGCCGAACTCGCCCGCGTGTGCGAGGCCGACGGTGAGCACCACGCCCACGTCGGGCTTCGCCATCCGGATCAGCCGGGTGATCTCCCCCTTGCCGCTCGCGCCCATCTCGGCCACGAGGAACCGGGTTCCGGTGGTCAGCTTCAGCATGGTGAGCGGAGCGCCGACCTCGTTGTTGAAGGAGTCGCGCGGCGCGACGGTCTCCCCCACCCGCTCGAGGATGGCGCGCAGGAGGTTCTTCGTGGTGGTCTTGCCGTTCGATCCGGTGATCCCCACGACGCGCAGGTCTCCGGATGCGCGCACCCGGGCCACGACATCGGTCGCGAAACACCCGAGCGCCAGCACGGAGTCGGTCACCACGACCTGGGGAACCGCGAGGTCGAAGACGTGCTCCACCACGACGAGCGCCGCGCCGGCCTCGACAGCCGAGCCCACGAAGCGGTGGCCGTCGTCGAATTCGCCGCGCTTGGCGACGAAGACGTCACCCTCGCCGATCAGGCGCGAATCGGTGTCGACCGTTCCGTTCACGACCGTGTCCGGGGAATACCCGGCGGCCGCCGCGGCATCGGTGATCACGAGTTCGCCCTGGAGCGCCTCCGCGATCTCGGTCAGAGTGAGATCGAGCATGTGTCAGAGCCATCCGTGTTCGTGCAGCGCGTTGCGTGCGTCGTCGCGGGCGGAATAGGGGATCCGCTCCCCCGCGACCTCGTGGTAGTTCTCGTGTCCGGGTCCGGCATAGAGGATCACGTCGCCGTCACCGGCGATCGAGAGGGCCTTCCGGAAGGCCGCGCGCGGGTCGGCGACCTCGTGGATCTCGCGCTCGGGAACCGCGGCGCGGGCCGCGTCGAGGAGCACCCGGCGGATCGCCGAGGGGTCTTCGTAGCGCGGGTGGAAATCGGTGATCACCACGGCATCCGCGAGCCGTGCCGCGATGGAGCCCATCTCCTCGCGCTTCGACGGGTCGCGATCGCCGTCGGCGCCGAAGAGCATGATGATGCGGCCGTCGGTGACCCGGCGGATCGACTCGAGGGTCGACGTGAAGGCGTCGGGGCTGTGGCCGTAGTCGATGTAGACGATCGGCCCACGCTCGCCGGAGATCTTCTCGGCGCGACCCGGGATGTAGACGTCGATGCCCGCCACGCGGCCCTCTTCGAGGCCGCGCTCGTGGCCCTCGTCGTCTTCGGAGGGCTCGTTGAGGGCGTGGGCGATGGCACCGAGGTCGAAGCCCGACTCCACCAGCATCACGATCGCGAGGGCGGCGTTGGCGGCCATGTAGCTGCCGAGGAGGGGCACCGAGGTGGAGAGCTCGCGCCGCTCGGGGCCGCGGAGGGTGAAGGCCGTGCGGTCGGCCGTCTCCTCGTCGATCGTCAAGGTCCACTCGGCGTCGGAGCCGGGGTCGGTCGAGATGGTGGTGAGCGGGATGCGCGACTCCTCCACCAGCCGGGCGCCCCACGGCCCGTCGACGATCACGACGCCGCGGCGGGCGCGATCGGGCTGGAACAGCTCGCGCTTGGCCTCGAAGTAGACGTCCATGGTCGCGTAGTCGTCGAGGTGGTCGTGCGTGAGGTTGGTGAACCCCACGACGTCGAAGACGATGCCGTCGACGCGGTGCTGAGTGATGGCCTGGGCCGAGACCTCGAGGATGACGGAGCGCACGTGCGCCTCGCGCATCCGGGCCAGCATGGCGTGGATCTCGGTGGCCTCGGGCGTGGTGAGCTTCGAGACGATGGTCACATCGCCGATCCGGCGCTCCGCCGTGGTGCTGAGCCCGGCGACGATGCCGAGCTGCCGGAGGATGGCCTCGAGCAGGTAGGCCACGCTGGTCTTGCCGTTGGTGCCGGTGACGCCGAACAGGGTCGGCGGCTCCTCGCGGGTGCGGTAGATCCACGCGGCCAGCTCGCCCAGCGCGAGGCGCGGCTCGGGGGTGACGATGATCGGCAGGCCCGACCCGGCCGCGAGCTCCACGCCCTCGGGGTCGGTGAGCACGGCGACGGCGCCGGCTTCTTTCGCGGCGTCGGCGAAGGCGGCTCCGTGGAACCGCTTCCCCTTCAGCCCCACGTAGAGGTCGCCGGGCATGACGTCGCGCGAGGAGATGGTGATGCCCGAGACGGTCTCGGAGACCGGCGTGCCGACCTGCTCGAAACCGAAGTCGTCGACCAGGTGCGGGAGCGACCGTGCGATCGGATGCTCCGGTCGGAGAGCCGAGGAACCCCGATCAGTCACTGGTCTCCTCGTGCTCAATACGTCGTGGGAAGGTCTGGCCCCGGAACGCCCGAAGGCAGTACCCGGTGTTCCTTCAGAACCTGCGACATGATCTTCTGGAAGACCGGTGCCGCCGCCAAACCGTTCTCAATGGTAACGGGCTTCGCGATGGTCACCGAAACGACGTACTGCGGGTCGTCGGCCGGAGCGAGTCCGGCGAGCGAGGTGATGTAGCTGTCGCCGTAGGCTCCCGACCCGTCGCTCATCTGCGCCGTTCCGGTCTTCGCAGCCACCCGGTAACCCGGGATCTGCAGGTCGGCGGAGGCGTATCCGCCGGTCGCCACCGTCTCCAGCATGTTGATCGTGTCGGTCGCGGCCTGCGGCGACACGACCTGCTCGCCGGTGGTGTCAGGAACCTGCGTCACGGTGCCGTCGGGCTGCTGGCATCCGGAGACCAGCTGCACGGGAAGGCGCACCCCGCCGTTGCCGAGGGCCTGGTAGACGCTCGCCATCTGCACGGCCGTTGTGGCGAGGCCCTGGCCGAAGGTGGTGGTGAGGTTGGTCTGGTCGTCCCACTCGTCCCACGGGTGCAGGATGCCGCCGGACTCGCCCGGGAAGCCCACCTCGCTCGAGGAACCGATGTGGAACTTGGTCATGTAGTCGAAGCGCTGCTGCGGGGAGAGGAGTTCGCCGAGCATCGCGGTTCCGGTGTTCGACGACTCCTGGATGACGCCGGCGAAGGTGAGTCGCAGCGGATCGACGTGGAACTCGCTGTCACGGGTCGACGCGCCGTTCGGGTCGGTGTAGACGTAGGGGGCCTCCACTTGGGTGCCGACGTTCGCGAGCCCGGCGTCGAGCACCGAGGCGGCGGTGAGCGCCTTGAAGGTCGATCCCGGCTCGAACGGCGCTTGGAAGGCGATCGAGCCGCGGTCTTCGGGAGCGGTCGCGTCGAGGTTGTTGGGGTCGACGCTCGGGTAGTCGGCCACGGCGAGCAGCTTGCCGGTTTTGACCTCCTGCACCACGACGGTGCCCCAGGCCGCGCCGGTCTCCTGCACCCGGGCGGCCAGCGCCTGCTGCGAGAACCACTGCAGATCGCTGTCGATGGTGAGCATCGCCGTGCCGCCGGGCTTGGCCTCGGTGGTGGTGACCGTGCTGCCCGGGATGGCGACGCCGTCGGCGCCCCGTTCGTAGGTCTGCACGCCGTCGGTGCCGGTGAGGCACTGGTTGTCGATCTGCTCGACGCCCGCGGTGCCGGTGGCCTCCCCTGCCTCGTCTTCGCCCATGAAGCCCACCACGCTGCCGGCGACGGCGCCGTTCGGGTAGGTGCGCACCGGGTTCGAGGAGTAGTAGAGCCACGGGATGCCGAGGTCGCGGATGGAGCGGAACGCGTCGACGTCGATCCCGCGCACCACGTAGGCGAAGTTCGAGGAGGGGTCGGCGGTGAGGATGCCGTAGACCTGGTCGGCCGTCTGGCCGGTGATCGCCGCGATCTCGCCGGCCGCCTGGGTGGGGGTGACCGTGGTGGTCTTCCCCGCGTCATCCGTTCGGTCGAAGTCGGTGACCGATTTCGGGGAGGCCGTGACGTCGTAGCGCAGCACCGTGGTGGCCAGCACCGTCCCGTCGTTGTCGACGATGTCGCCGCGCAGCCCGTAGGTGGTGGTCTGGGCCGACAGTTTGTCGAAGGATGCCGCATTCAGCGTGTCGGCCTGCACCACCTGGATGGTGACGAGGCGCACCACGAAGACGGCCACGACGGCCACCACCGCGAACACCGCCACGGCGGCTCGGCGACGGGTGCTGCGGCTGGCGGTTGCGTTCACGACGAGTTCTCCAGCTGGTACATCATGCGGGGGCGGTCACCGCGTGGTCGGAGAGGGAAGCGCACCCTGCCACGGTACGTCGGGCTGGGTCTCCGGGGCGGGAGGCGCGCTCGCGGCGCCCGTTCCGGCATCCGCTGCGGTCGCTCCCGCGACCGTCGGCGGGGCCAGGAGTGAGTTCGGCACGAGCGCCTGACCGCCCGTGACCGAAGTTCCGGCGGCCGCGACGGGGGAACCGAGGACGGCCCCGTCGGACAGGCGCAGGTAGACCGGCGCACTGTTGGTCACCATGCCGAGGGACTCGGCGCTCGCCGCGAGGTTCTGCGGCGAGGAGAGCTTGTCGAACTGCTCGGAGAGCACCTGGTTGCTGCGGTCGAGCTCCTTCTGCTGCGACTGCAGCGAGGAGATCTCGTACGCACCGTCGGAGAGGCCGATGGAGAGCAGCAGCTGGGTCACGACGATGGCGAGCACCCCGGTCACCACCACCGCGGCGTAGGCGATCTTCGGCCGCGCCCGCTTCTGGGTGCGGGTCGGCACGATCTCGATGTGCGGCGCGACCGGCGGCTCGAGGTAGGGCGTGGGGGCGGGTTCGGCCATGTTCGTGCGCGGTCGCGCCATGAAGGCGCCGGCCAGGTTCGTCATGCGATCCTCCTGATCTTCTCGGCTGCCCGGAGGCGGACGGGGATGGAACGCGGGTTGCGCGCGCGCTCCTCGTCGTCGGCGAGTTCGGCGCCGCGGACGAGGAGTTTGAGTTCGGGACGGTGTTGCGGCAGTTCGACGGGGAGCCCGGCCGGTGCGGTCGATGCCGCCCTGGCCTGGAACTCGCGCTTCACGATGCGGTCTTCGAGCGACTGGAACGCGAGCACCACGATCCGCCCACCGACGACGAGGGCGTCGATGGCCCGCGGGATGGCGCGTTCCAGCACGGCCAGCTCGGCGTTGACCTCGATGCGCAGTGCTTGGAAGACGCGCTTGGCGGGGTGGCCCGAGTGGGAGAACTTCGCGGGCGTCGCCGCCTGGATGATCTCGACCAGACGACCCGAGCGCAGGATCGGTCCGTTCGCCCGTTCGGAGACGATGCGCCGGGCGTAGCGGTCGGCGAGCTTCTCCTCGCCGTAGTCGCGGAAGATGCGGCGGAGGTCGGCCTCGGAATAGGTGGCGATGATCTCGGCGGCCGTGAACTCGGCCGTGTCGTCCATCCGCATGTCGAGCGGCGCATCCTTCGAGTAGGAGAATCCGCGATCGACCTGGTCGACCTGCATCGAGGAGATGCCGAGGTCGAAGAGGATGCCGTCGACCTCGTCGATGCCGAGGCTCTCGAGTGCCTCATCGATCTCGTCGTAGACGCAGTGCACGAGATCGATGCGGTCGGAGAAGGGTGCCAGCCGCTCCCCCGCGAGCCGAAGGGCGTTGGGGTCGCGGTCGAGCCCCACGAGGTGGAGTCCGGGGAAGGCGCGGAGGAAGGCCTCGGAGTGACCGCCGAGCCCGAGGGTGCAGTCGACCAGTATCGCGCCGGGCGCACCGAGGGCCGGCCCGAGCAGCTCGAGGGTGCGCTCGAGCATGACGGAGGTGTGGATCTCGTCGAAATCGGTGGGATGTTCGTCCATCGCTGTCCGGATTCTGCTTCGCAACCCCTGATCCCCATCCATTCCGACCTGGCACCGGGGAAGTGCGCCAGGGCGATGAACGGCTGGGAGTCAGGGGCGACGACTCAGAACAGGCCCGGGATCACCTCCTCGTCGGTCTCGGAGAAAGCGGCTTCCTGAGCCTCGAGGTAGGTGTTCCAGGCCTCGGCGTCCCAGATCTCGGCGCGACTGCCGGCCCCGATCACGACGAGGTCGCGGTCGAGGTTGGCGTAGGAACGGAGGGGCGCGGGCACCGTGACGCGGTGCTGCTTGTCGGGGGTCTCGGCGCTCGCGCCCGAGAGGAAGACGCGGAGGTAGTCGCGCGCCTGCTTGCTGGTGACCGGCGCCTGCCGGATCTTCTCGTGCAGCTCTTCGAACTCGCGGGTGGAGAACACGTAGATGCAGTTCTCCTGGCCGCGGGTCATGACGACTCCCCCGGCGAGTTCGTCGCGGAACTTCGCCGGCAGGATGATGCGCCCTTTTTCGTCGAGCTTGGGGGCATAGGTGCCAAGGAACATCACCCTCCCCTTACTCTTCCGGCCAGAATTGTGGGCTACGACTCCACTTTACTCCACTTCCCACCACCAAACAACGGAAGATGCGCTTTGGGCGCGTCGAGAGACCACAACAGGCCTGAAAACATGCGGATCTCAGTGGTGGAGGGAAATGGAGTGATCTCGCCCCGCCGGGGAGGGTTCAGGGCGAAAATGGGCACAAAAAAGACCGGCCCGAAGGCCGGTCTCTTTCAGGGGGAGGAAAGTGGGGTCACTCCTCGCGGTCGTCGCGACGCTCCCAGCGGTCATTGAGTCGATCCATGAAGCCCGACTTGTTGGAGGCGGAAGACGAACCCGAGGGGCGCGCGGCACCGGATGCGCCGGCGGAGGAAGCGGGAGCGCCTCGCCCGCGCTTGCTGCGGCGGAGGGCCAGCAGCACGCCGCCGAACATGGCGACGAAGCCCACCAGACCGATCCACGGCTGATGG
Source organism: Herbiconiux sp. UC225_62 (assembly GCF_042694625.1). GTDB lineage: Bacteria > Actinomycetota > Actinomycetes > Actinomycetales > Microbacteriaceae > Herbiconiux. Next base: position 4,217,301 of record NZ_CP170551.1, read on the forward strand.
AAGATCACGCCGCCGATGACGATGCCCAGGCCGAGGATTCCGACGAGGATTCCCAGCACGAGCGCGCCGTAGTTCAATCGGCCTCGGCCACCGCCGACCGCCGAGACGAAGTCGGCGTCGTTGTGGTAGAGGCTGCGCTCCATCTCATCGAGGAGTCTCTGTTCTTGCTCCGAAAGCGGCATCCTATTTCACCTCAGGCTCGGGACCGATGCGTGGTAGTGCTGATTGTAGTGCGCGCGGTCTGGCTAGGCTAGGCGAGTGATGGAAAGCCCGCGCCTAGTCAAACTCGTCGACGCACGAATCAACGAATTTCTCGCATCGCGTGATTCCATTCTCGTCCGCATCGCCCCGGAGCTCCGCCCGTTCGCCCGGTTCTCAAGGGATCTTCTCAGCGGCGGAAAGCGGTTCCGCGCGCAGTTCTGCTACTGGGGCTGGCGGGCCGTCTCCCCGGCCAACAACTCGACCACCGTTCCGGGTGAAGCAGAGCTCGACGCCTTGGTCGATCTGTGCGCCGGACTCGAGCTCTTCCACGCCGCGGCGCTCGTGCACGACGACATCATCGACAACTCCGACACCCGCCGCGGGATGCCCGCCGTGCACCGCCGTTTCGAGGCCCTGCACCACGAGGAGAACTGGCGCGGCGCCGGCCGCAGCTTCGGCGAAGGCAGCGCCATCCTGCTCGGCGACCTGCTGCTCGCCTGGAGCGACGAGCTCATCTCGCGGGCCGTGCTCGCCGCGCCGTCCCTGCAGACGCTGATCGCCGCCCGCGAAGCGGTCGACGTCATGCGCACCGAGGTCACCCTCGGCCAGTACCTCGACCTCCTCGAGGAGCGAGCGTGGGCCACCACCGATCCGGAGCGCTCCCTCGAGCGGGCCGAACGGGTCATCGTCTACAAGTCGGCGAAGTACAGCGTCGAGGCTCCGCTGCAGATCGGCGCCTCGCTCCGCGGCGCCTCCCCCGAGCAGCTCGAGAGCCTCCGCCGTTTCGGCCTGCCGCTCGGCATCGCCTTCCAGTTGCGCGACGACGTGCTGGGCGTCTTCGGCGACGCAGCCCGCACGGGCAAGCCGAGCGGCGACGACCTCCGCGAAGGCAAGCGCACGGTCCTGGTCTCCCTGACCCGCGCGAAGCTCGACAACTCGGCCCGCCGGCTCTTCGACGAATTGCTCGGCGATCCCGATCTCGACGACGCGCAGATCCGGATGCTGCAGCAGACCATGCGCGACACCGGCGCCGTCGCCGAGGTGGAGACGATGATCGGCGAGCGGGTGCGCGCCGCGCTCGGCGAACTCGAACGGGCGCCGATCGGCGACACCGCGCGCGCCGAGCTCGCGAGCCTGGCGCGCACCATCACCCAGCGCGAGACCTGAGAGCTCCGGCCGCGGCCGGAGACGTCAGAAGGCGAGCGCCTGCGCGACGCGACGGACCTCGGCCTTGCGGCCGGCCCGCAGCGCCTCGATCGGCGCGATGTCGAGCAGGTCGTTCGGATTCAGCAGCCACTCCACGATCTCGTCGTCGGTGTAGTGGTTGTCGGTCAGGAGGATGATCGTGCCCCGCAGTTCGGTGAGCGGTTCGCCGTCGCGGAGGAAGCTCGCCGGCACCGAGAGCACACCGTCGCGGCGAGTGCCGACCAGGTGACGGTCTTCGATCAGTCGCCGCACCTTGCTGGGGGTCAGGCCGAGCAGCTCGACGAGGTCGGGAACGGTCAGCCACTCGGTGGCGGGCAGATCAGTCACGCATACAGATTGCCACGCATCCTGGTCGACGCAACAATTCTCTTTCGTCACGAAAAGATAAAGATGGGTGTCGGAACCCCAACCACTCGGTGTCTATGCGGCTAAGTGGATACCGCGCTCCCTAAACTCGAAGCGTGACCACCGCACCACCTGACCCCATGATCGGACGTCTCATCGACGGCCGCTATCAGGTGCGTTCGCGGATCGCGCGCGGCGGCATGGCCACCGTGTATCTCGCCACCGATCTGCGGCTCGAACGCCAGGTGGCCATCAAGATCATGCACGGGCATCTGGCCGACGACGCGGTGTTCAAAGAACGCTTCGTGCAGGAGGCGCGCTCGGCCGCTCGGCTCGCACATCCCAACGTCGTGAACGTCTTCGACCAGGGGCAGGACAGCGACATGGCGTACCTCGTCATGGAGTACCTCCCGGGCATGACGCTCCGCGACCTGCTCAAAGATCGCGAACGGCTCACCACCGAGCAGACCGTCGACGTGATGGATGCGGTGCTCGGCGGGCTCGCCGCCGCGCACAAGGCCGGCATCGTGCACCGCGACCTCAAGCCCGAGAACGTCTTGCTGGCCGACGACGGCCGCATCAAGATCAGCGACTTCGGTCTCGCCCGGGCCGTCTCGGCCAACACGGCCACCGGGCAGGCGCTCCTCGGCACCATCGCCTACCTCTCCCCCGAGCTGCTCACCCGGGGAACGGCGGATGCCCGCAGCGACATCTACGCGGCCGGCATCATGATGTACGAGATGCTCGTGGGCGCGCAGCCCTACGTCGGCGAGCAGCCGATGGCCATCGCGTTCCAGCACGCCAACGACCCGATGCCGACGCCGAGCCACGCGAACCCGGCCGTCCCGGAGCAACTCGACGACCTGGTGCTCTGGGCTACGGCGAAAGAACCCGACGAGCGGCCGTCGGATGCGCGCGTCATGCTCGAGCGACTGCGCACGGCCGAGATCGAGATCGTGAGCGCGCGGCCCTCCTCCACCATGACCCAGCGCACCATGGTGCTGCCCCCCGACACCTTCGACGCCGACCTCGACCAGGCGCAGACCCAGGTGCTCGAGGCACGGCGCCGCACCGATCCCGTGCCCACCATCGCGCCCGACGACGCCACCTCGGCCACGACGGTCTACGGCGCGGTCACCACGCCGGGCGGCCCCAAGCCTCCCCAGGGTCCGAAGGACAAGCTGGCCCGCAAGGCCTCGTCGCGCCGCAAGCGCGGATTCTGGATCTTCGCCCTCGTGCTTGTGGTCGCGGCAGCGCTGGGCGGTGGCGCCTGGTACTTCGGCGCCGGTCCCGGCGCCCTCACCACGATCCCCCAGGTCGCCGGTCAACAGCCGGATGCCGCGGTCGCCACGCTGACCGCGCTCGGCCTCGAGGCCACGCAACAACAGCAGTCCGACCCCACGATCGCCGCCGGCACCGTGATCGGCACCGATCCGCCCGGCGACACCCAGGTGCGCAACGGCTCGGCGGTCACCGTGCTGGTGTCCAGCGGGCCCGCCATGCTTCCGGTCCCCGCACTCGCCGGGCTCGACGAGGCGAGCGCCAAAGCCGCGATCCAGCAGGCCGGATTCACCGCGGCCGACTCGCGGCAGCAGTTCAACGGCGACAACGAAGCGGGGATCGTGCTGAGCGCCCTCGGCGCCGACGGCAATCAGCTGGGCGCCGAGTACGGCGAGCAGCAGCCCATCACGCTCGTGGTCTCGGCCGGCCCGGTGCCGGATGTCGTCGGCCAGACCCTCGACGAGGCGAAGGCGACCTTGGCCGCCGTCGGTCTCACCGGCGTCGAGGGCTCGCAGGACTTCAGCGACACCGTTCCGGAGGGACAGGTGTACGAGGCGATCTACTCGACCGACCCCGTCGTTCCCGGCGATTCCGTCACGCTCAACGTCTCGCGCGGCCCGGCCCCCGTCGCCGTTCCCGATGTCGTGGGGCAGACCTGGGACAAGGCGAAGCAGACCCTCCTCGACGCCGGGTTCTCGCTCGACTACAACTTCGGTGCCGACCTGGCTCCCGGCCTCGTGCGGGTGACCGGCACGAATCCCTCGCCCGGAACCATGGTGCCCAAGGGCTCCACCCTCACCGTCTCGTTCGTGTAGAACGGCAGAAGGCTCCGATCCTCGTGGATCGGAGCCTTCTGCTTGGGCGGCCGCCCGCTGTTCTTACGGAACGGCGGTCATCGCCCGCCGTTGGTCGCGACGAGCTCCTCGGCCACGAGGAACGCCAGTTCGAGCGACTGCATGTGGTTGAGGCGCGGGTCGCAGAGCGACTCGTAGCGGGTGGCCAGGGTGGCCTCGTCGATGTGCTCCGAGCCGCCGAGGCACTCGGTCACGTCGTCGCCGGTGAGTTCCACGTGGATGCCGCCCGGGTGGGTTCCCACCGCGCGGTGCGCCTCGAAGAAGCCCTTGACCTCGTCGACCACGTCGTCGAAACGACGGGTCTTGTAGCCGTTCGGCGTGGTGAGGCCGTTGCCGTGCATCGGGTCGGTGACCCACAGCGGCTTGGCATCCGACGCCTTGATGGCCTCCAGGAGCGGCGGAAGAGCGTCGCGGATCTTGCCGGCGCCCATCCGGGTGATGAAGGTCAATCGGCCCGGCTCCCGGTCGGGGTCGAGCTTGTCGATCAGCCGCAGCATGTCGTCCGGAGTCGTCGACGGCCCGAGCTTGACGCCCAGCGGGTTGCGAACACGCGACAGGAAGTCGACGTGCGCGCCGTCGAGGTCGCGCGTGCGCTCCCCGATCCACACGAAGTGGCTCGAGGTGTTGTAGGGCAGGCCGGTGCGCGAGTCGATCCGCGTCATCGGGCGCTCGTAGTCGAACAGCAACGCCTCGTGACTGACGAAGAACTCCGTGCGCTTCAGCGCCTCGAAGTCGGCGCCGCACGCCACCATGAACTTCACGGCCCGATCGATCTCACCGGCGAGCTGCTCGTAGCGCACGTTCGCCGGGTTCGAGGTGAAGCCCTTGTTCCAGGTGTGCACCTGACGGAGGTCGGCGAAGCCGCCCTGCGTGAAGGCCCGGATGAGGTTCAGGGTCGAGGCGGCCACGTGGTAGCCGTCGAGCATGCGGTTCGGGTTCGCGGTACGCGACTCCGGGGTGAAGTCGTAGCCGTTCACGATGTCGCCGCGGTAGGCCGGCAGGGTGACGCCGTCGCGCGTCTCCGTGTCGCTCGAGCGGGGCTTGGCGAACTGGCCCGCCATCCGTCCCATCTTGATGACGGGCATGGAGGCGCCGTAGGTCAGCACGACGGCCATCTGCAGCACCGTCTTGACGCGATCCTTGATCTGGTCGGCCGTGGCGCCCGCGAAGGTCTCCGCACAGTCACCGCCCTGGAGCAGGAAGGCCTGCCCGTTGGCGGCCGCGGCGAGGCGGTCGCGCAGGTTGTCGACCTCACCGGCGAACACCAGCGGAGGGAAGGAGGCGAGGTCGCGCGAGACGGCTTCGACCGCGTTCTGATCGGGCCACTCCGGCTGTTGCTTCACCGGAAGGGTTCGCCAATAGTCCAGACCCGCAATCACCGATTCATCCGCTTCGACGATTTGCTCTGTTGGATCTACCACTGGTTCGTTTCCCGTATCTGTTTGGTGTCTCTACTTGCTGGAGACAGGCCGCGCGACGGTCGCGCGTTTATCCTTTACCGAAGTCGCATACACGTCGGCGTATTCCTGGCCGCCTAGGCGGTGGAGCTCGTACATGATCTCGTCGGTCACGGAGCGAAGGATGAACCGGTCGGATTCCAATCCCTCGAACCTAGAGAAATCTAACGGCTCGCCGATGATGATGCCAATCCTCCGGATCTTGGGGATCTTCGATCCGATCGGCATCACCTTCTCGGTGTCGATCATCGCGACCGGGATGATCGGAACGTGGGCTTCGAGCACCATCCGGGCCACTCCTGTGCGGCCCCGGTAGAGCTTCGCGTCAGGACTGCGGGTGCCCTCCGGGTAGATGCCGAGCAGGTCGCCGCGACCCAGCACCTTGAGCCCGGTGTTGAGCGAGGCCTCGGAGGCCTTGCCGCCGGAGCGGTCGATGGGCAACTGACCGGAGGCGATGAAGAACAGCCGCACCAGCCATCCCTTGATGCCCTTGCCGGTGAAGTACTCGCTCTTGGCCAGGAAGGAGACCTGCCGGTCGACCACGACAGGCAGGAACACCGAGTCGCTGAACGAGAGGTGGTTCGAGGCGAGGATGGCGGCACCCTTGGCCGGGATGTTCTCGAGACCGATCACCCAGGGGCGGAAGAACGTCTTGAGCACCGGGGCGACCAGGAGGTACTTCGCGAGGAAATAGAACATCGGGCCTCAGATCGTCTCGGCGTAGCTGCGGGCGAGATCGGCGGCCCCGACCACGCCGGCGTCGTTGACGAGCTCGGCGATGCGGAACTCCGGCTCCGGGTGGTAGCCCCGGGCGGGGAGCGTCTCGAGGAAAGCCGAGCGGATCGGGTCGAGCAGCACGTCGCCCGACTGCGCGACTCCCCCACCGATCACGAAGAGTTGCGGGTCAAGCACCGCGGCGAGGCTGGCGCAGGCCTGACCCAGCCAGGTGCCGAGGGTGCGGAGCGCCGAAAGGGCGCCCGGGTCGCCGATGGTGACCAGCTCCGAGATGTCCTGCCCGGTCAGCACACCGTTGCGGGAGCGCACGGAGGCGAGCACCTGGCCGATCCCGCCCGCGTCGGCGAGCTCGTTGGCCATGCGGAGGAGCGCGCGACCGGAGCCGTACTGTTCGATGCAGCCGTGGGCGCCGCAGCCGCAGGGCAGGCCGTTCGGCACCACGCGGAGGTGACCGAGTTCGGCACCGGCGCCGAATCCGCCGCGGAACAGGCGGTCACCGCTCACGATCGCTCCGCCGACGCCGGTGCCGATGGTGAGGATGACCATGTCGCTGACCAGACGCCCGGCACCGAAGCGGAACTCGGCCCAGCCCGCGGCGTTCGCGTCGTTCTCGATGATGATCGGCAGGTCGAGGCGCTTCTCGAGCTTCTCGCGGAAGGGCTCCTCGCGCCAGTTGATGTTGGGGGCGTAGTAGACGGTCGACTGCGACGCGTCGATGAACCCGGCCGCAGCCACGCCGACGGCGGCGATCTCCTCGCCCTGGGAGAGGTGCTTGACCATCTCGACCACCGTGTCTTCGATCACCTGAGGCTCCGACGCGGAGGTCGGGCGGCGATCGTGCGCCACGATGGTGCCCAGTTCGTCGACCACGGCACCGGCGATCTTCGTGCCACCGATGTCGATTCCGATGGCGCGCATGCGAGGTGGTTCCTTCCGCCGGGGTGTCATCGCATCCAGGGAAGCCCCGGATGCACCAAGTAGAGTGTAGATGAGTTGCACTCGACCGGTACCAAAGGAGTTGCCGTGGACCAGTATTACGTTCCCCCCGTCGTCACAGCAGACCCCGACGCGAACGCGAGCGACCTGCTCATCGAGCGGGCCCGCCTCACCCCCGACGGACCGCTCTTCGCGGTTCCCGAGGGCTCCGGATGGCGCGACATCACCGCCGCCGAGTTCCTCGCGCAGGTGCGTGCCATCGCGAAGGGCCTGATCGGTTCCGGCATCCAGCCCGGCGACAAGATCGGCCTGATGTGCAAGACCCGCTACGAGTGGACGCTCATCGACTTCGCCACCTGGTTCGCCGGTGCCGTGCTGGTGCCGGTCTACGAGACCTCCGCACCCGCTCAGGTGCAGTGGAACCTCAGCGATTCGGGTGCGGTGGCCGTCATCGTCGAGACCGCCGACCATTTCGCGCGCTTCGACGAGGTGCACGCCGATCTTCCCCTGGTCACCCAGGTGTGGCAGGTGGATCTGGGCGACCTCGACAAGCTCGCCGCCGCGGGCGTGGACGTCTCCGACGAGGAGCTCGAGCGCCGGCGCACACTGGCCAAGGGCTCCGACCTCGCGACCCTCATCTACACCTCGGGCACCACCGGGCGGCCGAAGGGCTGCATCCTGACCCACTCGAACTTCGTGGAGCTCTCGCGCAACGCCGCCGTCGCCATGAAGGATGTCGTGCAGCCGGGCGCCTCGACGTTGTTGTTCATCACCACGGCGCACGTCTTCGCGCGGTTCATCGCGGTGCTGAGCGTGCACGCGGGCGTGAAGGTGGGCCACCAGGCCGACACGAAGCAGCTGCTGCCGGCGCTGGGGTCGTTCAAGCCCACCTTCCTGCTCGCGGTTCCTCGGGTGTTCGAGAAGGTCTACAACTCGTCGGAGCAGAAAGCCGAGACCGGTGGCCGCGGCAAGATCTTCCGCCAGGCCGCGGCGGTCGCGGTCGAGCACTCCGAGGCGCTCGACGCCGGCAAGGTGCCCCTCGGGCTCAGGATCAAGTTCGCGCTCTTCGACCGCCTCGTCTATTCGAAGTTGCGCACCGCGCTCGGCGGCAACGTGAAGTACGCGGTGTCGGGTTCGGCTCCCCTCGGCCACCGGCTGGGCCACTTCTATCGCAGCCTCGGCGTGAAGATTCTCGAGGGCTACGGCCTCACCGAGACCACAGCACCCGCGACGGTCAACCTCACCGACAAGTTCAAGATCGGCACGGTCGGACCGGCGCTCCCCGGTGTGGGCATCAAGATCGCCGAAGACGGCGAGATCTGGGTGAAGGGCGTCAACGTCTTCGGTGGCTACTGGCAGAACGAGGCCGCGACCGCCGAGGTGATGGACGGCGAGTGGTTCAAGACCGGCGACATCGGTTCGCTCGACGACGAGGGCTTCCTCACCATCACCGGCCGCAAGAAGGAGATCATCGTCACCGCCGGTGGCAAGAACGTGGCTCCGGCCGTGCTCGAAGACCCGATCCGGGCCAACCCTCTGGTGGGTCAGGTTGTCGTCGTGGGTGACCAGAAGCCGTTCATCGCAGCGCTCATCACGCTCGACGCCGAGATGTTGCCGGTCTGGCTGGGCAACAACGGCCAGCCCGCCACGCTCACGCTCGCCGAGGCGGCCGAGAACCCCGCGGTGCTCGCCGAGATCCAGCGGGCCGTGGATGCCGCGAACGCGCTGGTCTCGCGGGCCGAGTCCATCCGCAAGTTCGTGGTGCTCTCCAGCGACTTCACGGAGGCGAGCGGGCACCTCACGCCGAAGCTCACCATCAAGCGCAACGTCATCGTGAAGGACTTCGCATCGACCATCGAGGGTATCTACAACGCGGCTCCGGCCACCGAGGGCCAGTCCCTGGTGCACTGACCGTTCGCCGACTCGGACCACACACGAAGAAGGGGCTCGCCAGTGCGGCGGGCCCCTTCTCGTTCAGGAGGATGCTCAGCAGGGCTTGAGCGCCTCCACCGCGGCGGTGAGGGTGTTCGCGCCTCCCAGCACCACGATCTTCGACGGCTGGATGCGCACGATCTCCTGCAGCACCGCACCGGGGACGCAGTCGGTGTGCGCCAGGTACACCGGGTTGTGTCCGGCACCGGCCACGGGTGCCGCGCTGAGCGCGTCGGGGAACGTGCTGCCGCTGGCGAGGTAGACCGTGTCTGCGGTTCCGAACACCTCATTGTTGATCGACACCGCGACGTCGAAGCGGTCGGCACCGCCGTTGCGGGTGACCGGGTAGAGCGTGGAGATGTCGTGCTCAAGCGCCGCGCTCACCGATGCGGGGCCTCCGGCGATGCTCACCTGGTCCGCGCCGAGGCCGTCGAGAACGTGCTTCTCGGAATCGCTCAGCACGGTCTTCGATCCATCGACGAGGAGGACGGCACCGCCGCGGGCGATGGCAGCGGGAGAAGCGGACAGCGCATCCGGGAAGTTGCCCCCGTTCGCCACCGAGAGCCAGTCGGTGTGACCGGCGCCGACGGACGGGTTCGACAACAGGGAGCGAGACACGTCATAGCGATCTGCGCCGCCGATGCGCGTCACAGTCGCCCCGGGGAAGTCCTTCACCAATCCCTGCTCGACGGCCGGCGCCACGGAGGCCGGTCCGCCGACGACGACGATCTGGTGCGGCTGAAGGCGCGTGATTTCGGCCTTCGTTCCCGGGGTCATCGCGTTCGCCGGGGTCAAGAGGAGGGCGGAACTCCGCAAGCCGGCGACCGAGCCGGCGCTCAGGGCATCCGTGAACTTCTCACCGCTCGCCACATAGACGATGTTCGACGTCTGGAACGACGCGTGCGCCAAGGCATCGGCCTGGGCGTAGCGGTCGGCGCCTCCGATACGCGAGGTCGTGGGCGTGGGGAACACGGCCATCGAACACGCGATCGACACGGGATTGCCGGAGATCGTCGCGGTCACGGTGAAGTTCGCGATGCCGCTCGCGGTCGGAGTGCCCGAGTAAGCGAACCGCAGGTGCGCGGTCTCGTCGCCCGTGAGCGCCACTCCGGCAGGAAGCGATCCCTCCGATATCGCGACGTGAGCGGAAGGATCGTTGTAGTCCAGCGCGAACGTCCTCGGAAGGGAGATTCCCTGGGTGGCGACGGTGGGCGGGCACACCGGGTTCGAGGGCGCAATCGCCTGGGCGGCGGGCGCTGCTGCAAGCAGCAAAGCCGCAGAGACGACCAGTGAAGCAGCGGCAGCGCCGCCCAGGGACAGGAATCGGGATCGCATGAAGACCGCTTTCGTCAGGAAGAAGGGGTACCTACAGACTCACAGCCGCCTGATGGCCTCTGTTATGAGTAATCCCTACCCAAAACGAAGATCCGCCCCACGAGAGGATCGTGGGGCGGATCGACGAATCAGGTCTGTGTCAGCAGGCCTTCAGTTGCTCGACGCCGGCGCCGAGGGTGTTGAGGCCGCCGAGCACGACGATCTCGGTGGGTTCGAGCCGCACCACTTCCTGCAGCACCGAGGCCGGCACGCAGTTCTGCTGCACGAGGTAGATGGGGTCGGCGGCCTCGCCGGCAACGGGAGCCGCGCTCAGGGCATCAGGGAACACGAGACCGCTGGCGAGGTACATCGTGGACGCCGTGCTGAATTCCTGGTTGATCGCGACGGCGGCCTCGAACCGGTCGGCGCCACTGGCGCGGGTGACCACGAATGGCGTGTCGAGCGCGGTCTGCAGAGCCTGACTGACCGAGGCAGTGCCTCCCACGATCTGGATGTTCGACGCCCCGATCCCATCGAGCAACGCGGTCTCGGCTGCAGTGGGCTTCGTCTCGGCGCCGTTCACGAGCAGCACCGGGGCGTTCTTTGTGACGGCGGCGGGTGAGGCAGCCAAGGCATCCGGGAAGTTGGCTCCCGACGCCAGATAGACCCAGCTCGACTCGGGCACCCCGACGTCGGCATCCCCGATGAGATTGCGCGACACCTCGTAGCGGTCGACGCCGCCGATCCGCTTCACCGCGACGCCGGGCACGGCTGCCTTCAGCGTCGCCAGAACACCGTCCGCCACAGAGGCCGCGCCCCCGACCACCACGATCGTCTTGGGCTTGAGGCGCACGATCTCCGCCTGAGTGCCGCCGGGCAGAGCACCGGCGCTCGTGAGGAGCAGCGGGGCACCGTGCACACCCGCGACCGATCCGGCGCTGAGTGCGTCGGCGAACTTCTCTCCACTCGCCACGTAGATCGTCTCGGCCTCGGTAAACGACGCCTTGGAGATCTGCACCGCCTGGTCATACCGGTCGCTGCCCTTGATGCGGCTGACGGCCGGCGTGGCCGACACGACCATGGTGCAGTCGATCGTCTTCGCCGGCAGGTCTTCGAACGTGGCCTTGACGGTGAAGGTCGATGTTCCGGTTGCCGTCGGCGTGCCCTCGAACTGATACGGCACCCGTTTGGCGACGTCACCGGTCAGGGTCACTCCGGCGGGGAGCACACCGGCCGAGATCGACACGGTAGCGCTCTTGTCGTAGCGGTCGAGGGCCGGCGTCGCCGCGAGGGGGATGCCGCGCACCGCCTTGGCGGGCGGACACACCGGGTTGTAGACCTCGATGGCGGAGGCCGGACTGGCAGCCAGGAGGGAGCCGGCGAGCGCGACGAGTGCGAGCGCACCGACGCCGGAAAGGAGGGAGGGTTTCACGACAGGTTCTTTTCTGATGATGGCAAGGACGGGTATCCATCCATCGTCAGAGCGAACCGGCTCCGGTGGTTATGGGTACTTGCTACTCAGAACCAGGAGGACTCGCGCACCTGGCGCATGGCCTCGCGCCGGGAGGGCTTGTCGAGGCGGTCGAGGTAGAGCAGGCCGTCGAGATGATCGGTCTCGTGCTGCAGCGCCTGGGCGAGTACGCCGGTGCCCGAGACCTCGATCTCGTTGCCGTCGAGATCGATGCCGCGGGCACGGGCGAACGGATACCGTGACGTCTTGAACCAGAGGTCCGGAACCGAGAGGCACCCCTCGTCGATCAGCTCGGGCTCCCCCGACACCTCGACCAGCACGGGGTTCAGGATGTACCCGACCTCGCCGTCGACGTTGTAGCTGAACGCCCGCAGGTTCACGCCGATCTGCGACGCGGCGACGCCGGCTCGCCCCGGCACCTGCACGCTGTCGAGGAGGTCGGCGACGAGCGAGCGCACGCGGTCGTCGATCTCGTCGATCGGATCGGACACGGTCTTCAAGACGGGATCGCCGAAGAGACGGATCTCACGAACGGTCACAGTAGGGGTGCTTCTCTCAGTTCAGGATCAGGAGGGAGTGACGACGACGATGAGGTCGCCGGCCTCCACCTGCTGGGTCTTCGGGATGGCGAGCCGGGTCACGACACCGGCGACCGGCGTGGTGATCGCGGCCTCCATCTTCATGGCCTCGATCGAGGCGACGGCCTCGCCCGCGGAGACGGTGGCGCCCTCCTCGACCTTCAGGGTGACGACACCGGAGAACGGGGCAGGAACCTGGCCGGGCTTGGAGCCGTCGGCCTTCTCCGCCGCCTTGCTCTCGACCTTCACCGAGCGGTCGCGCACGTTGACCGGGCGGAGCTGCCCGTTCAGCGTGGTCATGACCGTGCGCATGCCCTTGGCGTCGACCTCGCCGATCGCCTCGAGACCCACGAACAGGCGCACGCCCTTGTCGATCTCGACCACGTGCTCCACACCCTGGGTGAGGCCGTAGAGGTAGTCGACGGTGTCGACCACGGAGAGGTCTCCGAAGAGTTCGCGCATCTGCTCGAACTGGCGCGTCGGAGCCGGGAAGAGCAGCCGGTTCAGGGTGGCGCGACGTTCGAGGGCGTCGCCGTTCAGGGCCTCGCGGTCCTCGTCGGTGATCGGCGTGACGCCGATCTTGACGTTCTTGCCCTCGAGCACCTTCGTGCGGAACGGCTCCGGCCATCCGCCCGGCAGCTCGCCGAGCTCACCGGCCATGAAGCCGATCACGGAGTCGGGGATGTCGTACTTCTGCGGGTTCTGCTCGAAATCGACCGGATCGGCCCGCACCGCGGCGAGATGCAACGCGAGGTCGCCGACCACCTTCGACGACGGGGTGACCTTCGGGATGCGGCCGAGGATCTTGTTCGCCGCCGCGTAGAGGTCTTCGATCAGCTCGAAGTCGTCGGCGAGGCCGAGCGCGATGGCCTGCTGGCGCAGGTTCGACAGCTGGCCGCCCGGGATCTCGTGGTGGTAGACGCGACCGGTGGGACCGGGCAGGCCGGACTCGAACGGGCGGTAGACCTGCCGCACGGCCTCCCAGTAGGGCTCGAGGTCGGACACGGCCTGGAGCGAGAGCCCGGTGTCGCGCTGCGTGTGCGCGAGGGCGGCGACCAGGGCGGAGGCGCTGGGCTGCGACGTGGTGCCCGCCATCGGAGCGGATGCGACATCCACGGCGTCGGCACCGGCCTGCGATGCGGCCAGGAGCGTCGCCAGCTGGCCGCCGACGGTGTCGTGCGTGTGCACGTGCACCGGGAGGTCGAAGTTCTCCCGGAACGCCGCCACGAGCTTCGCAGCGGCCGTAGGGCGCAACAGGCCCGCCATGTCCTTGATGGCGAGGATGTGTGCACCCGACGCCACGATCTGCTCGGCCAGCTTGAGGTAGTAGTCGAGCGTGTAGAGGTCTTCGGCCGGGTCGAGCAGGTCGCCGGTGTAGCACACCGCCACCTCCGCGATCGTGGTGCCGGTGGCCAGCACCGAGTCGATCGCCGGGCGCATCTGTTCGACGTCGTTGAGCGCGTCGAAGATGCGGAAGATGTCGACACCCGTGGATGCCGCCTCCTTCACGAACGCGTCCGTCACCTCGGTCGGATACGGGGTGTAGCCGACCGTGTTGCGACCGCGGAGCAGCATCTGGATGGCCACGTTCGGCAGCGCCTCACGCAGCGTGGCGAGCCGCTCCCACGGGTCCTCGCCGAGGAAGCGCAGCGCCACGTCGTAGGTGGCACCGCCCCAGGCCTCGACCGAGAGGAGCTCGGGCGTCATCCGGGCGACATACGGCGCCACGGCCACGAGATCGCGGGTGCGGACGCGGGTCGCGAGCAGCGACTGGTGCGCGTCGCGCATCGTCGTCTCCGTGACGGCCAGGGCGGTCTGCGCGCGGAGGTCGGCGGCGAAGCCGGCCGGGCCGAGCTCGAGCAGCCGCTGACGCGATCCGTTGGGCACCGGCGTGGAGAGGTCGATCTTGGGCAGCTTGTGGGCCGGCTCCACGGTTCCCACGCGCTGGCCGTTCGGCTGGTTCACCGTGACATCCGAGAGCCAGTTCAGGATCTTCGTGCCGCGGTCCTTCGACTGGTGACCGCCGAGCAGCTGCGGCCGCTCCTCGATGAAGCTCGTCGACAGATCGCCGGCGATGAAGTCGGGGTCGTCGAGCACGCCCTGCAGGAACGGGATGTTCGTGGACACACCGCGGATGCGGAACTCGGCCAGCGCACGACGCGCCCGCCGCACCGCGGCCGGGAAGTCGCGACCCCGGCAGGTCATCTTCGCGAGCATCGAGTCGAAGTGGGGGGAGATCTGCGCGCCCACGTCGACGGTGCCGCCATCCAGACGCACGCCCGCGCCACCCGGCGAGCGGTAGGCGGCGATCTTGCCCGTGTCGGGCCGGAAGCCGGCCGTCGGGTCTTCGGTGGTGATGCGGCACTGCAGGGCCGCGCCGTGCAGCACGATATCCTCCTGGTGCAGGCCGATCTCGTCGAAGGTCATGCCCGACGCGATCATCATCTGCGACTGCACGAGGTCGACATCCGTGACCTCCTCGGTCACCGTGTGCTCGACCTGGATGCGCGGGTTCATCTCGATGAACACGTGGGTGCCCGCGCGCGGACCGACCGTGTCGACCAGGAACTCCACCGTTCCCGCGTTCACGTAGCCGATCGACTTCGCGAACTTGATCGCGTCGGAGTGCAGGGCCTCACGCAACTCGTCGCTGATGTTCGGCGCCGGCGCGATCTCCACGACCTTCTGATTGCGGCGCTGCACCGAGCAGTCCCGCTCGAACAGGTGCAGCGTCTCCCCCGCACCGTCGGCCAGGATCTGCACCTCGATGTGCCGCGGCCGCAGCACCGCCTGCTCCAGGAACATCGTCGGGTCGCCGAACGCGCTGTCGGCCTCCCGCATCGCCGCCTCGAGGGCGCCGCGCAACTCTTCCGGGGTCTCGACGCGGCGCATCCCGCGCCCGCCGCCGCCCGCGACGGCCTTCGCGAAGATCGGGAACCCGATCTCCTCCGCACCCGCCAGCAGCTCCTCGATGTCGCGCGTGGCCGGCGTCGACTTCAGCACCGGCACCCCCGCCGCGATCGCGTGCTCCTTCGCCGTGACCTTGTTGCCCGCCATCTCGAGCACGTGCTCGCCCGGACCGATGAACGTGATCCCGTTCTCCGCCGCCGCCTTCGCGAGCTCCGGGTTCTCCGACAGGAACCCGTAACCCGGGTAGATCGCGTCGGCACCCGCTTCCTTCGCCACCCGGATGATCTCCGACACATCGAGATAGGCGCGCACCGGATGCCCGACCTCCCCGATCTGATACGCCTCATCGGCCTTCAGACGGTGCATCGAGTTGCGGTCCTCATAAGGGAACACCGCGACCGTCTTCGCACCGAGCTCATAAGCGGCCCGGAACGCCCGGATCGCGATCTCACCGCGGTTGGCAACCAGAATCTTCTTGAACATCGAGACCTTTCGGGCGCATGCGCGTACAGCGAACAGTTAGGTTCTCTAAGCCTAGTGAAGGTAACGTAGTCGATTGTGCATGTACTCAGCGTCTCTTCCCTCAAGGGAGGTGTGGGCAAAACCACAGTGACGCTCGGGCTCGCCTCCGCTGCGTTCGCCAAGGGATTGCGTACCCTCGTCGTCGACCTCGATCCGCAGTCCGACGTGTCGACCGGTATGGACATCCGTGTCGCCGGTCATCTCAACGTCGCCGACGTGCTCGCGTCTCCGAAGGAGAAGGTCGTTCGTGCGGCCATCGCTCCCTCGGGATGGACGAAGGATCGCGGCGGCAAGATCGACGTGCTCATCGGCAGCCCCTCGGCACTGAACTTCGACGGGCCGCACCCCTCGATCCGCGACATCTGGAAGCTCGAGGAGGCCCTGGCCACCGTCGAGACCGAATACGATCTCGTGCTCATCGACTGCGCCCCGTCTCTGAACGCGCTCACGCGCACCGCCTGGGCGGCATCCGACCGCGTCTCCGTGGTCACCGAGCCCGGCCTCTTCTCCGTCGCCGCCGCCGACCGCGCACTACGCGCCATCGAGGAGATCCGCCGCGGACTCTCCCCCCGTCTTCAGCCGCTCGGCATCATCGTGAACCGCGTGCGGTCGCAGTCGCTCGAGCACCAGTTCCGCATCAAGGAGCTGCGCGACATGTTCGGCCCGCTGGTGCTCTCGCCCCAGCTGCCCGAGCGCACCTCGCTGCAGCAGGCCCAGGGCGCGGCGAAACCGCTGCACGTCTGGCCCGGCGAAGGCGCGCAGGAGATGGCGCGCAACTTCGACCTGCTGCTCGAGCGCGTGATGCGCACCGGGCGCGTGGGCGAATACGCCGACGTCACCAAGGCCTAGTTCGCCGACCACTCCCCGTCGTCGCGGATCGACCGGAGGATGCGCCGGCTGATCTCCCGGAGCTGCTTCTTCTGTGCGGTCGTCAGCGGGTCGAGCACCAAGCGGTGCACCGTCTCGACGTGGCCCGGCGTCGCCCGTTCGTACGCCCCCTGACCCTCCGCCGTGAGAGTGGCCAAGGTGTAGCGGCCGTCGGACGGATCGGTTGCGCGCCGCACCCAACCGCGCGACTCCAGTCGTGCGACGGCACGGGAGAGTCGCGACAGCGAGCTGTTCGCGTAGCCGGCGAGCACGCTCATGCGCAGGGTCAGATCCGGCGCGTCGGCGAGGGCGTAGAGGATGCCGTACTCGAAGTGCGTGAGCTCCGAGTCGTGCAGCAGCTGGGTGTCCAGAGCCGACGGGAGCCACTCGAGCACCGTCGCCAGGGTGGCCCAGGTCTGCAGGTCATCGCCCCGGAGAGCCGTGCGGTCGGTGTCATCCGTCATGCCGCCAGACTACCAGTGTGACTTGACTGAGCAAGTCATCATGCTACCGTTTCACGTGACTGAGCAAGTGAATGGAGAGACATGGATCTCGAGTTGAGTGGAAGACGCGCCTTCGTGAGCGGATCGACGCAGGGTATCGGCTACGCCGTCGCGAAGGCACTCCTCGCCGAAGGGGCGACCGTCGTCGTCAATGGGCGCCGTGACGAGACCGTGCAGGGCGCGGTACGACGTCTGAAGGCCGAGAACCCCGGAGCGGCGGTCTCGGGAATCGCTGCCGACTTCGGCCGGCCTGCCGAAGTCGCCCGATTGCTGGAACGCATAGGCGAGGTCGACATCCTGGTGAACAATGTCGGGATCTTCGAGGTCGCCGCCTTCGACGACATCCCTGACGACGACTGGCAGCGTTACTTCGACGTCAACGTGATGAGCGGCGTGCGGCTCGCACGGTACGCGCTCCCCCGCATGCTGTCCGAGAACTGGGGCCGCATCATCTTCATCGGCACCGAGTCGGCGGTGAATGTTCCGGCCGACATGCTGCACTACGGCACGACCAAGGCCGCGATGCTCGCCCTCAGCAACGGTCTGGCGAAGCTCACGAGGGGAACGAAGGTGACGGTGAACACCATCCTCGGCGGGCCGACCTACTCCGAGGGCGTCGCGCGGGCCGTCGAGCAGATCTCCGAGGCGCAGGGCATGCCGACCGACGACCTGAAGGCCGCGATCATCGGAGGCAACCAGACCTCGCTCCTGCAGCGCTTCATCGATCCGAGCGAGATCGCGAACCTCGCGGTCTACCTGGCCAGTCCGGTCTCATCGGCCACGCACGGCGCGGCCCTCCGAGCCGACGGCGGAGTCCTCACCACGACGCTCTAGTGCTGGCTAAACGGCTTTGCGAGCGGCGCGGCGGGCTGCGAGTTCGTCCGTGGGGTCGAGAACGACGGAGTCGAGTTCGACCAAGCTGTTCTCGACCTCGCGGAGCACCTTGCCCACGGCGATGCCGAACACACCCTGCCCGCGGCTCACGAGGTCGATGACCTCGTCGTTCGAGGTGCAGAGGTAGACGCTCGCGCCGTCGCTCATGAGCGTGGTCTGAGCAAGGTCGTTGATGCCGGATTCGCGCAGCTGGTTGATGGCCGTGCGGATCTGCTGCAGCGAGATCCCCGTGTCGAGCAAGCGCTTCACGAGCTTCAGGACGAGGATGTCGCGGAACCCGTAGAGACGCTGCGACCCCGAACCGGCTGCTCCGCGCACGGTGGGCTCGACCAGCGCGGTGCGCGCCCAGTAGTCGAGCTGGCGGTAGGTGATCC
Source organism: Herbiconiux sp. UC225_62 (assembly GCF_042694625.1). GTDB lineage: Bacteria > Actinomycetota > Actinomycetes > Actinomycetales > Microbacteriaceae > Herbiconiux. The sequence continues at coordinate 4,235,681 of NZ_CP170551.1, forward strand.
CCGCGGCGCGCGCGGCGACGGCCCCACGATATCCGCTCGCGTCATCGAGGTCGGGAAGACCATCGGTGAACAGGAGCCCGAGATCGTAGCGCGAATCGTCGTCCTGGATCAACTCGCTCATCAGCGCCTTCCATCGTCCGGGGCATCCGGTACTCGTCTTGTGCTTACCCCACGCTATCGATGCTGACTCCGCGGGGCAACGACATCACCACTTCGGCGCGCGGCGTGTCGCGCGCCGACCGGATCGTTATCGACGATCGGCCGCGCCGTTCCGGGCTAGGGCGCGATGCGACCCAACGCCGAGCGGATCAGACTGGATCTCACGATCTCGAGCTGACCGGCGATCTCCATCGCCAATTCGGCGACCTTGGCGCGGCTCGAAGGGTCGCGCCGTCGGGCCACCGGCATCAGGGCGCTCTCGATCAGGCCGAGCTCGCGTTCGGTGGCTTGACGGAACCCGCGCAGGTGTCGCGGCTCGATTCCGCTGCGCTGCAACTCGACGAGAGCCTTCAGCACCACGAGCGAATCCTCGCCGTAGGAGTCGGCCGGGGTCAGCACGGAGGCGGAGAAGGCATCCTGGACCAGCATCGGCGTGGCGCCCGCTTCGCGGGTCAGGTCGTCGCGGCTCAGCCGGCGGCCGGTCTGCAGGATCGACGCGCCGCCTGGGAGGGCCGAACCGGGCATCGGCGGGTTGAGCCCGGCGTCGACGTCGGCCAGGTAGTCCTTGATGACGGCCAGCGGCAGGTAGCAGTCGCGCTGCATCGTGAGGATGAGGCGCAGCCGACTCAGGTCGTTCTGCGAGAACTTGCGGTAGCCCGACTGGGTACGGGCCGGATGCACCAGCCCGCGCTCCTCGAGGAAGCGCAACTTCGACGGGGTGAGGTCGGGGAACTCAGCGGTGAGCTTCGACAGCACCTGCCCGATGCCGAGGAGCTGCGACGAGGCACCGGATGCGGAGGCACTCGACGGGGAGGAGGAACGCGCGGAGCGCCCTTCAGAGGACCGGCGCTCGGAAGGCTGGACTGCGGCCGCCACTACTCTCCCGCTGCGGTGACCACGTCGATACGCGACGGGTAGAACGTGAGGCGGAACTTGCCGATCTGCACCTCGGCGCCGTCGTCGAGCAGCGCGTCGTCGACGCGCACACCCTCGACGTACGTTCCGTTCAGCGAACCGAGGTCGCGCACCTGGAAGGTGTGCCCGTGGCGGGAGAACTCCGCGTGGCGACGAGAGACAGTCACGTCGTCGAGGAAGATGTCGGCGTTCGGGTGACGGCCCACGGTGCTGACGTTCGTGTCGAGCAGGAAGCGCGCGCCGGAGTTCGGTCCGCGCCGCACGATCAGCAGAGCGGAACCCGACGGCAGGGCCGCGATCGACTCCAGCTCCTCACTGGTGACGCCGCCCTCGAGGGCGGCGAGCTGCGCCGCGAACTCACCGGTGAGCGACAACGTGGTGTCGCCGGTCGTGGTGGGCACGGGGATGCTCGTCGTGTGTTCGATGTTCGCGTCGTTCGTCATCCGGCTGCCCTCCTTGCTTCGACCAGCGTAGCCGATCGCGGCCACTCGCCAACCGGGAATTGCCCCTGGGAATGCCGAGCGCGCCCTACACTTTTCCCATGGCTCCGTTGATTGCTTCGATCTGGGTGTTCGCTGCGATCTGCCTGGCGGTCTGGGTCGCCTCCCTGATCACGCGGGAGTACTCCTGGGTCGACCGGATCTGGTCGGTCATCCCCATCGTCTACGTCTGGATCTTCGCCGGAGCGGCCGGGTTCGCCGACCTGCGACTCGATCTTCTGGCGGTGGCGGTCACCCTGTGGGGCGCGCGCCTCACCTTCAACTTCTCCCGCAAGGGCGGCTACGCGCCGGGCGGGGAGGACTACCGGTGGGCCGTTCTGCGGGCACGGATGAAGCCGTGGCAGTTCCAGGTCTTCAACCTTTTCTTCATCACGATCTACCAGAACGTCATCCTGCTGCTCATCACGCTGCCGGCGTTCATGATGTTCGAGCACCGGGCCACACCGTTCGGCCTGCTCGACGCCCTGTTGTTCGTGATCTTCCTGGCCTTCCTCGTCGGTGAGACCGTGGCCGACCAGCAGCAGTGGAACTTCCACCAGTGGAAGAAGCGGGAGACCGCGGCGGGCAGGGATGCGCGACCGCGCTTCCTGCAGACCGGGCTCTTCCGCTACTCCCGCCATCCGAATTTCTTCTTCGAACAGGCGCAGTGGTGGGTCGTCTTCTTCATCGGCGCGACCGCCGCGGGCACCGTCTTCCAGTGGACCGTGGCCGGCGCTGTCCTGCTGACTCTCCTGTTCATCGGCTCGACCGTCTTCACCGAGAGCATCACGCTGTCGAAGTACCCGGAATACGCCGACTACAAGAAGCGCACGTCGGCCCTCATCCCCTGGTTCCCGGGGAAGAAGGCCGACGCGCAGCTGCCTCAGGTCAGTTGACCTCGAGCGGGTGACCGCCGTTGCGGCCGTCTTCGCCGCGGTCGAGGGTCGCGATGGTCGCGATCTCGGCCGAACTCAGCTCGAAGTCGAAGATGTCGAAGTTCTCCGCCATCCGATCCTTGTTGTTGCTCTTCGGGATGACGATGTTCCCGATCTGGGTGTGCCAGCGCAGGATCGTCTGCGGCACCGACTTGCCGTGCGCGGCGGCGATGCCGGCGAGTTCCTCGGACTGGTTGATCTTGCCCTGGCCGAGCGGGCCCCAGGCCTCGATGGCGATGCCCTGCTCGGCTGCGAAGGCGCGCAGCTCGGCCTGCTGGAAATCGACGTGCAGCTCGACCTGGTCGACCGCGGGCACCACTCCGGTCTCGGCGATCAGGCGCTCGAGGTGGTCGATCGTGAAGTTCGAGACGCCGATCGCCTTCGCGCGGCCGGATTCCTGGATCTCGATCAACGAGCGCCACGCCTCGACGAAGGTGTCCTTCTCCGGCGTCGGCCAATGGATGAGGTAGAGGTCGACGTAGTCGGTGCGGAGGCGAGCGAGGCTCTTCTCGAAGGCTTCCTGCGCGTTCGTCTGGTCGGAGTTCCAGAGCTTCGTGGTGATGAAGAGGTCTTCGCGGGCGATGCCCGACTCGTGCACGGCGTGCCCCACGCCTTCTTCGTTCTGGTAGATCTTCGCGGTGTCGAGGTGACGGTAGCCCACGTCGAGCGCGTCGCGCACGATGCGGTTGGTCTTGTCCGGGTCGACCCGGAACACTCCGAAGCCGAGCTGGGGAATCTCGGTCCCGTTGTTCAGCGTGACGGTGGGAACGGCGTTTTCAGTCATTCGACAAGCCTATTCCTCCCCTCCCGAACCGCTAATCGTCTTCGGTGACCAGACTCTGAACGATGAGGTCGAGTACGGCTTCCCCGTAGGCGTCCGCGGCGGTGAGCGCTTCATATCCCCGCCGGACGCCGCGGATGACCGCAGCCACCACGAAGAGCGCTTCTCCCCCGTCGCGGTCGACCGTGAGGGACTGGAAGCCGTCGCGGAGGAGTTCGCGGAGCTGATCCTCCCGCGGCAGCCACAGGGTGTCGGAGACGTCGACGGAGTCGAGGGCCCACTCGGTGGTGCCGTTGAACCCGATCAGCTGCCCCGACGGGAAGTCGTGCACCTCGACGGTCATCTCCGCGACGGTGAACACGTCGCCGCCGGCCTCGGAGGTCTCGATGACGAAGCTGTCGCCCGAGCGCGGATGCCAGCGGAGACCGGCGGTGCGGAGGGCGCGGGCGAGCTCGATGGAGATCATCAGCCCATCATTCCAGCGTTCGGAGCACGGCACCGGGGCAGATCGGCAGATCGTTGGCTAACGTGGAGGTAATGGCTATCGAGCGACGGACCTTCCTGGCTGGGGCGATCTCGGTCGCCTCGCTCGCCGCGCTCGCGGCCTGCACGCCGCCGAAGCCGATCCCGCCGACGGCGACCGTCACCACGACCCCCACCCCACCCTCGCTCGTACCGCGGCCGGCATCCTTCCTGCGCAGCGCCTGGGCCACCGATCCGTATTCGCTCGGGTCGTTCAGCATGACCCCGGTGGGCGCCACCCCCGCCGACCGCGCGACGCTGCGCGACACGGTGGCGGATCGGGTGTTCTTCGCCGGCGAGGCCGCGTCGAGCGAGTTCCCGGCACCGTGATCGGTGCCGAAGCCTCCGGGACGGCCGTCGCCGGGCGCGTGTCCGCCCTCGCCCGGCCCGAAGAGCGGATCGCCGTGATCGGCGCCGGGCTGGCCGGCGCGACCGCTGCCCGCGCCCTCGCCGACTCCGGCTTCGACGTGGTGGTGGTGGAGGCCCGCGATCGCGTCGGTGGCCGGATCGACACGCGGGACGACGGAGCCTGGCCCTTCCCGGTGGAGCTCGGCGCGGCATCCGTCGCCGGCGACACGCTCGACCGACTGCTGCAGGCCAGTGCCGTCGGCACCATCTCGCTCGACGCCACCCGGGAGACGCGCACCCTCGACGGGGTGGTCGTGCCGCCCTCGACCGTGGGGCCCGATGCCGTCACCACCGCCGTCGACTGGGCCCGGGCACAGCCGACCGACAACTCCCTGGCGAGCGCGCTCTCCGCCTCGGGGGCATCGACTCTCTCCACCACCCCGTCGCCCGACGGGGTCTCGCCGAGCGATGAGCTCGCCCACTACCTCGAAACCGCGATCGCCAGCGAATACGGCGCGAACTCCTTCCGTCTCTCGGCCAGCTACGGCCTCGACCGCGCCGGCCTCGCCGCCGGCAGCGCGCTCGTGGTGGGCGGGCTCGAGACCGTGGTGGAGGACGCGCTCGACGACCTCGACGTGCTGCTGTCGAGCATCGTCATCCGGATCGCCTACGACGACGACGGCGTGAGCCTGCGACTCGGCACCGGAGAGTCGCTCTCGGTGGATCGGGTGGTGGTGACCGTGCCGATCGGGGTGTTGCAATCCGGCACCATCGAGTTCGCACCTGCCCTGCCCGAGGCCACGACGGCGTCGATCGAGGCCCTCGGAATGGGCACCCTCGAACAGCTCTGGCTCCGGTTCGACGAGCCGTTCTGGTCGACCGAGGCCACGGTGCTCTCGGTGGTCGACGAGACCTCCGAGATCGCGGAGTGGATCAACCTGCTGCCGGCGACCGGTCAACCGATCCTGGTAGGCCTCACCGCGGCGGAGGACGTGCCCGTGACGCTCAAGCAGAGCGACGACGAGTTCATCGAGGCGGCGCTGCGGACACTCGTTCCGTTCGTCGACGAGACGCTCTCGACCGCAACGCCCTCGCCGACCCCGACAGTCGTGCCCTGAGTCGCGCATCGGCTCGTTCGCTGAGTGGGAGCAGCGGATGCAGGCGGCTGAGTGCCACGAGACCCGCCTGGATGCCGGCGAACAAGCCGATCGCGATGCCGCAGTAGAGGGCGAACTCGGCCGGGCCGCTCACCTGATCGGGGTCGAGGAAGAAGTAGGGGTACCACCGCACGATCGACCCGCGGATGAGCGTGAAAACGCCCCAGACCACGGGAAAGGCCAACACGATCCCGACCGTGCGCCAACGGATGCGCACACGCCCGACCCCGAGGATCCAGTCCAGCAGGACGTAGGCCGGTATCCAGAAATGCAGGATCTGACTCGACCACGGCACGTCGATGCGGTAGTGATGGCTGCCGGCCTGCGACACGATCAGACCGAAGACGACGCCCGACACGATGACGTAGGTCGTGACGAGGGCCCGGACGCTCACCAGGAACGGCCCGGCCCGACGCCCCAGGAGCAGCAAAATACCCGAGGTGCCGAGCACGATCACGTTCACCAGATTGGACTGGAAGGTGAAGTAGCTGAAGTAGTTGATGGTGGAGAAAGTGCTGAAACCGAGCACGTAGTCGAAGTCGAAGATCAGTGCGACCGCGCCGAGCACGGCCACCGCGAGGCGCACGAGACCGAAAGCACGTCGCACGCGGGCTCCGATCGTCTGCTCCTGGTCTGCTCCGCGCGGCAGGCGCGCCCACGGAACGAGGTCGTCTTTCGAGGGTAGTCGCTCTCGCGTGGCAGGATTTCAGCATGGTGCGTCGACGCGTGGTGGTTCGAGGCTCGGTCCAGGGAGTCGGGTACCGCTGGGCGGCCCGCGACCGGGCCACCGCGCTCGGGGTGAGCGGGTTCGTGCAGAACCGGCCGGACGGGTCGGTGTTCGCCGAGGTCGACGGGGAACCGGGAGCCGTCGACGCGATGGTGGAATGGATGCGCTCAGGGCCGCCCGGCGCCCGGGTCACGGCGCTCGAAACCTCCGACATCGAGTCGGACGGCGCTCCGGATGCGCTCGGTGACGAGTCGATGGGCTTCGCCATCCGCCGCTGAACCGACTGCCGGGTCTGCCCCATCCACGGGAGCGACCGCTCCGAACACCGTCTATGAGCACACCCGTACGCTCTCGCTGTTCCGCCGCGCCCACGGCCGACCCGCGCGACTCCCGATCCGATCCCTACGCCCCCTTCCCGCTCCGCACCGACCCGGCGCAGAGCGGCCTCATCACCCGCCAGGTGACCACCCGGCTCGGCGCCCTCCTGGTGCGTACGAGCCCCGCTCGTACCGGGACCACGGCGACCGTGCTGCTGCACGGGGCCGCCGGCTCCTGGTCGACCTGGACCCCGCTGCTCGAGTCCGCTCGCGCACGAGGCGACGCGCCGGCCGATCTCGTGCTCATCGACTTGCCCGGGTGGGGTGAGGCGCCGCTCCCCGACCGGCCGCTGCGCAACGGCCGCGACTCGCGCACGATCGACGCCTACGCCCGCGCCGTGACGGATGCGGTCAGGGCGCTCGGCTACCTCGAGTGGAACCTGATCGGGCACTCGCTCGGCGGCTTCGTGGCCCTGCACCTCGCCTCGATCGAACCCGTGCGCACGCGGTCGGTGGGTCTGGTCTCGCCGACGACGTTCTCCGTGATGGAAGCGGCGGCGCATCCGCTCCGCCGCTTCGGCACGCTCCCCGCGTTCTCGGCGCTGCTGGCCGTCATGACGGTGTTCGCGCCACTCGGCCGCGCCGCGGCGGTGCTGCTCAGCGGATTCAACCGCATACGGTTGCTGCGCGCCGTCGTGTCACCGCTGTTCGCGCATCCGTCGCTCGTACCCGGATCGGTCGTCGACGCCCTGGCGGCCGAGGTCCGACCCCAGGCGTTCGTGATCGCCGCGCGCCAGGCCGGAGACTACGACGCCGAAGAGAACTGGCGGCGAATCACCTGCCCGGTCCGCTCGGTTCGCGGCGAGCACGACGTGTTCGTGACCTCGTGCGACCACCGGATGCTCGCCGAGACCATCCCCCAGGCCACGACAGTGGTACTCGCCGCGGCCGGGCACTTCGGTCACATCGAGGCGCCCGGTGCCGTGCTCGACGCGCTGGCCGACTCCTTCTCGCCGCTCTCGTAGACCCGCTCCGCCGATCCGACGATCAGCGGATCGGGCGCACCCACGATCTCGGCGTCGCGCTCGGCATACGGGAAGAGGCTCAGCACGTGGCGCATCGCCTCGAGGCGGGCGCGCTTCTTGTCGTTGCTCTTCACCACGGTCCAGGGCGCGAGGTCGGTGTCGGTGGCGGCGAACATCGTCTCCTTGGCCACCGTGTAGGAGTCCCACTTGTCGAGCGACGCGATGTCCATCGGGCTGAGCTTCCACTGCCGCACCGGGTCGACCTGACGGATGGCGAAGCGGGTGAGCTGCTCGCTCTTGGAGACCGAGAACCAGAACTTCACCACGTCGATGCCGTCCTGCACGAGCATCCGCTCGAACGAGGGGGCCTGCTGCAGGAACTCCTCGTACTGCGTGTCGGTGCAGAATCCCATCACGCGCTCGACGCCCGAACGGTTGTACCAGGAGCGGTCGAACATCACCATCTCGCCCGCGGCCGGGAAGTGCTGCACGTAACGCTGGAAATACCACTGGGTGCTCTCGCGCTCGGTGGGCTTCTCGAGCGCCACCACGCGGGCGCCGCGCGGGTTGAGGTGTTCGGTGAACCGCTTGATGGTGCCGCCCTTGCCCGCGGCGTCGCGGCCCTCGAACACGATGACGAGGCGCCGGCCTTCGAGCTTGATCCAGTTCTGGAGCTTCAGCAGCTCGATCTGGAGCAGGCGCTTCGTGGACTCGTACTCCTCGCGGTCCATTCGCTCGTCGTAGGGATAGCCCTCGCGCCAGGTGTCGACGACGGCGCCGTGCCGGTCGATCAGCACCGGATCGTCGTCGTCGGTGTCCACCACGACGTAGCCGAGCATGTCGTTGAGGTCGAGCTGGGCGGTCGTGGCGTCGTCGGCCATCGGTTCTCCTTCACGCGCTTGCGCTCGGGAGTATCGCGCAGTTCGCGAACCGACGGCCGACGCCGAGGTGAACGGATGCTTAACGCGGGCGGGTGGGGATCTGGTGGTAGCCGTCGCGGGTGAGTCCGCGGGCGGCGGCGACGACGCCCCAGAGGGCGAGTGAGCCGAGTGCGATGCTGAAGACGATCATGATGTCCTGCCTCCGGTGAGTGGGTGTGACTACACACTGCTCGCTGAGGCCGGGCGGGCTCATCCGGCGAATGCCCTATCTTCACCGGGTGCCGGGCGCGCCTTCTAAGACGGACTAGGCGTCGCTCTTGACGGCTTCGATCGGCTCGAAACTGCGCGCGAGGTAGGCGGCCTCGGTGCGGGAGGAGGTGTTCGTCTTGCGCAGGATGTTCGACACGTGCACGCTCGCCGTCTTCGCGCTGATGAACAGCTGCTCGGCGATCTGGCGGTTGCTGAGACCCTGGGCGATCAGCGCGAGTACCTGGCGCTCGCGCTCCGTGAGGTCGTCTTCGACCGTGCGCACGGCGGGCGGGGCGATCGCGTCGCCGGTTGTGGCACCCGCCCCGCTGTCGCGGCCGCCGGCGATGCGCACCAGGCCGACCCGGCGCTCCAGATCGTCGACCAGGTCGACGATGAGACCCATGTCGATGCGCTCGGCCGCGAGGCGTGCCTCGTTCGCGCGGAGCCGGGCGCCTGCACGGTCACCGCCGGCGGCCAGGGCCTCGGCATGACGATAGCGGGCATAGGGCTCCAGCTGCGCGGGGGCGATCGGCGCACCCGCCGCGTCCACGGCGGCCGCCCACAGGGCGCAATCGCTGCCCGCGCGCTCGGGGCCGCCCAATTCGGCCTCGAACAGAGCCACATAGGCCTGGGCCGTGGGCCAGCCGGCCACCTGGGCGAGGATGTCGCGGAGGCGGCGCTCGATCTCGTCGAGGCCGCCGTCGGCGTCGCTGCCGGTGCCCGGTCGCCGGTCTCCGGACGTGGCTCCGTCGTCGCCGATCCGCAGATCGACACCGGATGCGCGAGCGCAGCCCAGCACACGCGCCGAGATCGCGAGCAAGGGCAGGTCGTGGGCCGGGAAGATGCGGTGCTCCGGCGCCAGGATGACGCTCACCTCACGCCAGGCTTCTGCCACGTTGCCGCGGGCCAACGCGATCTCGCCCGCCACGGCACCGAGACCGAGGCGCGACTGCGCGTCGATGCGCAGCTGCAGACTCAACGGGGCTCGCCAGCCGCGCAGCAGTTTCTCGGCGAGGGCGGTGTCGCCCGACCAGAGCGTGGCCTGCAGCTTCATCCGCTGCAGGTGCGCGCTGAAACCGATCGGAGGGTCGAGTTCGAGCGCCCGGTCGAGCATCTCGTTGGCCCGGCGCGACTCGCCGAGCGAGAACAGCGGGGCGATGACGTTGAGCATCAGCATCGCGCCGGAGGTGCGTTCCACGCCGCGCTGACGGGCACGCTCGGCCCCGGCCTCGGCGATGCGGATCGCCTCGTCGAACCGGCCGAGCAGGCTCATGGCATCGGATTCGTTGACCCAGTAGCGGAGTCGGGCCGACTCGTTGCCCTCGGCGAGCTCGCCGGCGAGCGCCAGGTCGGCGAGGCCGGCGTCGATCTCGCCGAGCGACAGACGCGAGATGCCCCGGATGTTCGCGGCCACCGACATCCGGGGTCGGGAACCGACCTCCTCCGCTTCGGCGTAGGCCGAATCGGCCGTGGCCACCGCTTCGTCGAAGAGCGCCTCGAGCATGAGCCGGGCGGAGAGCTCGCCCAGCACGTTGGCACGGAGCACGCTGCGGGGCCGGCCCTCGAGCACGGTGAGCGCCTCCCGCAGCAGCTCGATGGAGCCGGTGTGCCCGATGTTGGCGAGGAACGACGCCTTGTCGCGCAACAACTTGGCGTAGATGTCGGCGTCGGACGGCGACGAGGCTCCGATGGCCTCGTCGATCAGGGCGATCGCCCGTTCGCTCTCGCCCGCGTTGCGGAGGATGTAGCTCGTCTCGGCGAGCAGCTCGACCCGGGTGCGGTCGGCCAGCGTCTCGGCGTCGGGCACCTGTTCCCAGAGCTCGATCGCACGCTCCCCCATCCGTGCCGCCGTCGAATTGGCGAAGGATGCGCGGGCTTGCGCCATCGCCGTGAGCGAGGCGGTGAAGGCGGCACGCACGTTGTGCGCCGCCATCCAGTGATAGGAGATGGCGGTCGAGTCGACGCTCGGCGCACCCTGTCGGTCTTCGAGGGCCTGCGCGTAGCAGGTGTGGAAGCGCATCCGCTCGCCCGGCAGCAATTCGTCGTGGATGGCCTCGCGCACGAGGGCGTGCCGGAAGGAATAGGCCGTGTCGTCGACCACCAGCACCCGCGCCGTGACGGCCTCGCGCGCCGCGTCGTCGATGGACTCTGGCGTGGCATCGCTCACGTCGGCCAGGAGTTCGTGCTCCACCCGCACGCCGCCGGCCGCGATCAGCCGCAGGATGCGCTGCGTGGGCTCGCTGAGGGTCTCGTAGCGGGCCAGCAGGATGTCGCGCAGGGTGTCGGGGAAGCTCTCGACGGTCTCGAAATCGCAGCCCAGGATCTCCTCGATGAAGAAGGGCACCCCGTCGGTGCGCTGGAACACGATGCCCAGGTCGTAGGCGTCGAGCGGCGTGCCGAGGAGCGCCGTCGACAGCTGACGCACCTGGCGGCGGTTCAGCCGTGGCAGCTCGAGGCGCGAGACCCGGCGATTGCGGTCGAGTTCGGGCAGCCAGGCGCGCAACGGATGCCCGCGGCCCAGCTCGTCGCTCCGGAAGGTGAGCACGAACAGGATGCGCGACTCCTCCACCACCCGCAGGAGGAAGCGGAGGAGACCGAGCGTGGCCTGATCGGCCCAGTGCAGGTCTTCGATGACGAGCACGAGCGGGCGCGTGCGCGCCACGTTCTCGAGCACGGTGGCCACCGCGTCGTAGAGCCGGTCGGGGCCACCGCGCCGTTGGGCCTCCGGCACGTCGGCCTCGCCCAGTTCGGGCAGCAGGATGGCCAGCGCATCACGCGAGAGGCTCGCGGCGGAGCCCGTGGCCTCGAGCACGGCGGCTTCGCCGATCTCGGTCACGAGCGCTCTCAAGGGAGCGACGATCGGCGCGTAGGGCGGTGCGTCACGATCGAGGTCGATGCACTGCCCCCGCAGCACGATGGTGTCGGCCGGGACGTGGCTCAGGAACTCTGCGACGAGGCGGGTCTTGCCGATTCCGGCCTCGCCACTGACGACGACCGTGCGAGTCGACCCCGCCCTGCTCTCCCGCACCGCGGTGCGTAAGGAGTCGAGGTCGTTCTCGCGGCCGATGAGCAAGGGGCTCGTCGTCTGCATACCTACATCGTGCCACCGGCCACCGACATCCGTCGAAGCCAGCGGGTGAGCCGCTTGGGCACGCTTGGCGCCGGAACCTGCTGCTCGATCCGCTCCGCGACGACCCGCCGGAACTCCAGTTCCCGCGCGAGCTCCTCCTCGTGAGCCTGGTTGAGCCAGCTGAACGAATACTCGGTGATCGACATGATGTCCTCCGTGGGGTTTCTCGATGGTTCGAGATTCCTCTCTAAGGCGCAGGCCCGACATCGGGACAATGCCCTATTCCCGTCCTGAGGTGCTTAGTCGGCTACCGAGGCGACCCATCGCACCGAATGCCCGTTAAAGCCGAACGTCCACCCCCGGAGGGATGGACGTCGGACGGAACGGGCCGGGACTAGTCGGCGAGGATGAGGTAGAGGGCCCGTCGAGCCTCGTCGACCTTCTCGGTGGCCTGGGCGCGCTGCTCATCGGTCGCGGCGAAGCGGAACTGCTGCACCACGCCCATCAGCTTCGCGACCGCGGCGTGGAACTCCGCGTCGGCGGCCGACTGGCCGGGGGTGGCCTCCCACGCCTTGGTGAGCTCCTCCTGGTGCTCGGCCACGTAGGCCTTACCTGCGTCCGTCAACTCGAACTCGGTGCGACGACCGTCTCCGGTCGACACGATGAGCTCCTCGTCGACGAGCTGCTGGAGGGTGGGGTAGATCGAGCCGGGGCTCGGGCGCCACACTCCCCCGGTCTTCTCGGCGATCGCCTTGATCAGGCCGTAGCCGTTCGAGGGTGCCTCGGAGAGGAGGGAGAGGATGGCGGAGCGCACGTCGCCGCGGCTCGCACGCTGCGGACCGCGAGGACCGAAGCCGGGGCCGAAGCCGCCGAATCCGGGGCCGCCGGGGCCGAAGCCCCGACCGCCGCGGCCTCCGTGACCGTGGGGTCCGCGCTGCCAGCCGTGATGTTCGTGAAGGGGTTGTGTGGTGTGAATGCCTCGCATGGGATGCATCCTTTCTGTCAGAGTCTGTGTCGCGAGTGTTACGCGATGTGTTAAAGATATATCGCTAATCAGGATGAGTCAAGTTACCGATACATCGTTCACAGCGAACGCCTAGAATCGCTGCATGCACGAAGATGCCTGGGACCGCACCCCCATCGAGCCGCAGAGCGTCAACGCTCCCCTGTCCACGTCGGCGATCTTCCTGACGGTCACCATCGGCGAGGGGCAGGATGTCGCCGACCGTGTTCGCGACGTGGTCTCCGACATCGGCGGGCTGGTGCGCGCCGTCGGCTTCCGCGACCTGAACGGCCATCTCTCCTGCAACGTCGGCATCGGCTCCGACGCGTGGGACCGCTTCGGGCACCCTTCTCGCCCCGCCCAGCTGCGCCCGTTCTTCGAGGTGCGCGGTCCCGTGCACACTGCTGTGGCGACGCCGGGTGACCTGCTGTTCCACATCCGCGCCGAACGCGCCGACCTCGCGTTCGAGCTGGAACGCCTGTTGCTGGGAAAGCTCGGCGACGACGTCACCGTGGTCGACGAGGTGCAGGGCTTCCGCTACTTCGACTCGCGCGACCTGCTCGGCTTCGTCGACGGCACCGAGAACCCCACCGGCTCCTCGATGGCGTACTGGTCGCTGGTGGGCGAAGAAGACGAGGAGTTCGCCGGCGGCAGCTATGTGGTGGTGCAGAAGTATCTGCACGACCTCGATGCCTGGGGCGCGCTGAGCACCGAAGACCAGGAACGGATCATCGGTCGCACCAAGGCCGACAACGTCGAGCTCGACGAAGGACCTCACGACCGCAAGTCGCACAAGTCGCTCAACACCATCGTCGACGCGAACGGGCAGGAACACGACATCCTGCGCGACAACATGCCCTTCGGGCGTCCCGGTGAAGGAGAGTTCGGAACCTACTTCATCGGCTACGCCCGCGAGCTCTGGGTGATCGAGCAGATGCTGCGGCGCATGTTCGTCGGCGACCCGGTCGGATCGTACGACCGCATCCTCGACTTCTCGCGCGCGGTCACCGGCTCGACCTTCTTCATCCCCTCCGCCGACCTGCTCGAGTCACTCGGCGACTGAGGCGACGGTCGCACGCCCGGCACGGAAGGCGTGGCCGCGGTGCGTCGCCGGCAGGTGCGCGTCGCCATCAGGGAAGAAGCGCTCCCGCAGCGTGGCACCCTCGTACTCGGTGCGGGCCAGACCGCGGCGACGGAGCTCGGGCAGCAGCAGCTCGATGAAGTCGTCGTAGGTGTCGGGCGTCATGTGCGGTTGGATGAGGAACCCGTCGGCGTCGGTCTGCGCCACGAACTCCTCCACCTGGTCGACCACCTCGGCGGGACTCCCCACGAAGACGCTGCCGTTGATGCCCGTGCGCCGGAAGTTCTCCAGGATGTCGCGCACCAGCGGCGCCGGTTTGCCGTCGCGGCCGAGGTAGCGCTCGAGATTCGACTGCCCCATCTCGGTCTTCGACTGGGCGATCGGCTTGTCGGGATCGAGCGCGAGAAGATCCACGCCCGTGTTGCCGGCGTAGATCGCCGCCGCCCCCTCGGGCGTCGACATCGCGAGCATCTCGGCGTGCTTGGCCCACGCCTCCTCGCTGGTGGGAGCGGTGATGAACAGGGCGCCCACCACGATCTTGATCGCGTCGGCCGGGCGACCAGCCGCCACCGCGCTCTCGCGGATGCCGGCGATGTTGCGCGCCACGGTCTCGGGCTCCCCGCCGCCCACGAACACGGCCTCGGCGTTGCGCCCGGCGAACGCCCGACCGCGGCCCGAGGCTCCGGCCTGCACCAGCAGCGGAGTGCGCTGCGGCGACGGCGGCAGGTTCAGGATGCCGTCGGTGCGGAAGTAGGGACCCTCGTGATGCACCATGTGCACCTTCTCCGGGTCGGCGTAGACACCGGACTCCTTGTCGCGCACCAGCGCGTCGTCCTCCCACGACCCTTCCCAGAGGGTCAGGTTCACGTCGACGTAGTCGTCGGCCATGTCGTAGCGGAGGTCGTGGGCGATGAGCTCCTTGCCCATCAGCGCCGCGGCCGTGGCGCCCGACGAACCGGTGACGATGTTCCAGCCGATCCGCCCGTCGGTGAAATGGTCGAGCGTCGCGAAGCGGCGGGCGTTCGCCGCCGGCGGCTCCACCGTTGTGGAGGTGGTGAGGATGAAGCCGAGCTTCTCCGTGACGGCGGCGACAGCACTGATGAGCGGCATCGGGTCGCCGTGCGGGATGCCGCGCCCTTCGCGGACCGCGGCGGGCAGCAGCTCGCCGTCGAGTGCCGGGAAGCCGTAGCTGTCGGCGAGGAAGAGGAAGTCGAAGCGCGCGTCCTCGAACTTCTTCGCCAGCGCGGTCCAGTGCGAGAGCTTGGTGAAGTCGGCGGAGGTGTCGCGCGGATGCTGCCAGGCCGAGCCGACCGTGCCGTTCGGACCGATGTACTGGAAGATCCCGAGAATGAGGGGGTTCATGAGATATTTATGTCATAAATATCTTTCCAGCAGATTTCGGGAGGTTTCGTGGTTGTGAAATCCACGCGCTCGACGGCGCCGCTCGACGACGAGGCGGTCGCCATGGGTGGGCGCATCCGGGGCCTGCGTCGGGAACGCGGGATGACGCTCGTTCAGCTGGCGGGTCTCGTGGAGATGTCGCAGCCGTTCCTCAGCCTTGTCGAGCGCGGGCACGCGCGGTTGAGCCTCGCCTCGATGGCCAAGTTGGCCGGCGCGCTCGGCGTGCCGTCGGGAGCCTTGCTCGCGACGCCGCCGTCCGATCGACGCACAGCCGGCGGCGTCGACGTGGTGCACGCGACCGCACGGCCGGCCACCGGCAACCGCGCCGTGTGGCAGCTCGCGCAGCTTCCGCGAGGGCTGTTCGGCATCGAGATGGTCGGCGTGGAGCGCGCATTCACCGAGTTCGCCACCCACGAGGAGGACGAGTTCCTGTACCTGCTCGGCGGAACGCTCGAGGTCGGCCTGGTGGACGGCACCGTGAACACCCTGCGCCCGGGCGACTCGCTCGCCGTCGCGGCAGGAGTCGCGCACGGCTGGCGCGCCGTCGGCCCGCGCGGTTTCCGGGTGGTGATCGTCACCTCGGGAACACCCTCGCACTGAGCGGCTGATGAGTTCCTACGGATTTGAGGAGCACCGACCCGCTAAAGGGCAGCGGTCGCGCTCAGATCGGTAGTAACTCATCACACTCAGAAGCCGACGGCCTCCGAAACCGCCAGGGCGTCGATTCGCTCGGGCGAGAGAACGTGCTCGATCGCGAGCACGCCTGCCCCGATCAGGCCCGCATCCGCGGCCGCCCGGGACTGCACGATGGAGAGGTGCTCCGTCGCGAGCGGCATCGAGCGCGCGTACACGACCTCGCGCGCTCCCGCGATCAAGTGCTCCCCGGCCTGCGCCATCGACCCGCCGATCGCGATGACCGAGGGGTTGATGAGGCTGACGCAGGCTGCGAGGACTTCACCGATGTCGCGGCCGGCCTGGCGTACCGCCTGGATGGCTTGCACGTCGCCCGCCCGTACGCGCGCGATCACGTCGGCGCCGTTCGGGCTGTCGAGACCCGCGCGGCGCAGGGTCTCGGCGATCGCCGGCCCCGACGCGACAGCCTCGAGGCATCCCCGGTTGCCGCACCGGCACGGCGTGTCGGCGCCGTGCGGCACCTGCACGTGCCCGATGTCGCCCGCGATGCCCTGCGCTCCCCGCTGCAGCACGCCGCTCGAGATCACGCCCGAACCGATGCCGGTTGCCACCTTCACGAAGAGGAAGTGCTGCACTCCCGGCCAGGCGTATGCCACCTCGCCGAGCGCCATCAGGTTCACGTCGTTGTCGACCAGCACGGGGACGTCGATCCGGTCGCGCAGACGGCCCGGCACGTCGACGCCGTCCCACCCCGGCATGATCGGAGGATTGGTGGGCCGGCCCGAGACGTGCTCGACGGGCCCCGGGAGGCCGATGCCGATCGCCGCCAGGTCGCCCAGGTCGTGACCGGCCGAGTGCAGGAGCTCCCGCCCCGAATCGGCGAGCCAGCCCAGCACCCGATCCGGCCCGTCGGTGATGTCGATGGGATCGCTGTGGCGTGCCTGGATGGTGCCACTGAGGTCGCTGATGCCGATGGTGGCGTGGGTCGCGCCGAGGTCGGCCGCGAGCACGACCCTGGCCGTGGGATTGAAGGCGAAGCGCGACGACGGACGGCCGCCGGTGGAGATCGCGTCGCCGACGGGAGCGATGAGGCCCAGCGCGAGCAGTCCGTCGATGCGCGAGGCGATCGTGGACCGGGCGAGACCGGTCTGCGCGGCCAGCTCGGCGCGGGTGCGGGGCCGGCCGTCACGGAGGAGCTGGAAGAGTCCGCTCGCGCCGCTCGCCGGCGCGGCAGCGGCACTCTGGCCGCCGAACACTCCACTCATGCGGCCCAGTAAACCACAGCGCCGACACCGAACCTCCCCCGAAACGTAACGAACGGGCCACTTTTGTCGAAAGGCCTGCAAAAGGCGCGTCCCTGATGTCATAATCCTTGTCGTAGGCGACGATGCCATCGTGCGACGTCGCGACCGACGACGCAGGAGGCACGAATGCAGCACGAGCTCGAGCTCAACGCCTGGGTGTGGAATGCTCCCCGATCGGCGCGCGACGTGCGCCGGGTCACCGAACTCGCCGAGGCCGTCGGCTTCCGCAGCGAGTCCATCGGCGCCGACACCGGCTCCGATTTCGTGGTGCGGATCATCGCCGTGGAATCCTCGAACGGCATCGCGGCCACGACCACGCCGCGCACCACCGTCACCGTGAGCGAGAACGAGGTCCCGCTCGAATCCGGTGCGTTCTACGACAACATCGCCACAGCGGTCGGCCGCACCATCGCCCGGACGGATGTGCGCCCCGGCGCGCCGACCACCAACATCCAGATCGACAGCGCCCAGTTCGTGGTGAGAGCCCCCAGTTCGTCGAGGGCGCTCGACGCCGTGCTCGGCCGGGTGGGCACGGGCCACCTCGATCTCCGGTCGACCACTCCCGAACTCATGGCCGTGTGAGCCGAGCCTCGCCGTGACCACCGCCCGCAACGTCGTCCTCGTGCACGGAGCGTACGCCGACGGCTCGTCCTGGGCCGACGTCGTCCCGATCCTGCAGTCCGCCGGCTTGACGGTCACCGCCGTGCAGAATCCGCTCACCTCCCTCGCCGACGATGTGGCGGCCACCCGTCGCGCCCTCGCGCTGAACGAGGGGCCGACCGTGCTGGCGGGCCACTCCTGGGCCGGCACCGTGATCAGCGAGGCCGGCGCCGACGACCGCGTGTCCGCACTCGTGTACATCGCTGCGCGGGCTCCGGATGCCGGCGAGGACTACGCGGCCCTGGCTGGCCGGTTCCCGACGCCGCCCGCATCGGCCGGGCTCGTGCACGCCGGCGGGTTCGCCCGGCTCTCCGAAACCGCCTTCCTGGAGGACTTCGCCAACGGTGTCGACCGCGATCGGGCCCGGGTGCTCTACGCCGTGCAGGGCGCGATCTCCGACACCCTCTTCGCCTCGCGCACCACGGTCGCGGCCTGGCGCACCCGCCCCCACCTATTACTCCGTCTCCCGCCACGATCGCACCACCGCCCCTGACCTCGAGCGCTTCCTGGCCGAACGGATGGCCGCCGAGACGATCGAACTCGACAGCGGCCACCTCGCGATGGTGACGCACCCGCAGGACGTCGCCGACCTCATCCTCGCCGCCGCCCGCTGACGCCCCGGAAGCAGCCGCCGAACCCTGGATGCCGCTCGCCTGCGTCGCTAAAGTAGCGCGCATGAAGGAGACGTCGAAGGAGCGGATCGCCCTGATCACAGGAGGCTCGCGCGGGTTGGGTCGTGCAGCCGCCCTCGCCCTGGCCGATGCCGGCACCGACGCGGTGGTGACGTTCCACTCGAACGCGGATGCCGCGGCATCCGTCGTCGCCGAGATCGAGTCGCGGGGCCGTCGCGCCGTCGCTCTCGAACTCGACACGACGGCGGTCGACACCTTCCCGGCCTTCGCCGAACGCCTGGCGAGTGCGCTGAGCGCGACCTGGGGACGGGATTCGTTCGATGCCCTCGTGAACAACGCGGGCTACGCGGGCTCGACGCCGTTCGGCGCGATCGAGAAGGCCGAGATCGACCGGATCGTGGCGGTGCACTTCACCGGGGTCGTTCTGCTCACGCAACAACTCGCCCCGATGCTGGCCGACGGCGGGCGCATCCTCAACATCTCCACGGGACTGGTGCGCATTCCGTCGAACCCGGCGATGTCGGTGTACGCCGCGGTGAAGGCGGCGATCGAGACGTGGACGCTCTACCTGGCCAAGCAACTCGGGGAGCGCAGGATCGCCGTGAACGTGCTCGACCCCCGGATGGAGTGGGTCACGGGGCAGCGGATCGAGGCATCCGGTGGCCAGCGCCTCTGAGCGGCTCGCGCCGGACTCGGCCTGACGATGCCGGAGCAGAGCGGGCACGCCGTCCGGTCGCGGTTCGGTCTTCGTCGGATGATCGGACGCGACGGGCGAGACGGGCGAGACGGACACCGGATGGCGAGTCCGCTGGAACTGCTGTTCGACCTCGTCTTCGTGGTCGCGGTGTCGCAGGCGTCCCAGAACCTGTACGTGCTGCTCGCGGAGGGGCGGGTGGCCGAAGCGGTGACGTCGTATGCGGTGGTCTTCTTCGCCGTGTGGTGGGCGTGGATGAATTTCACCTGGTTCGCCTCGGCCTTCGACAACGACGACTGGCTGTACCGGCTCTTGACCGTGGTGCAGATGGGCGGAGTCCTCGTGCTCGCGAGCGGTGTCCAGTCGGCGATGCTGCACGGCGACGCCGTCATCGCGGTGTGGGGATACGTGATCATGCGGTTCGCCATGGTGGGCCAATGGTCGAGGGCGTTCGCCTCCGACCCGGCGACGCGGGCGATCTCCTCCCGGTACGCGATCGGGATCACGGCGATCCAGCTCCTCTGGATCGCCCGGGTGTACCTGCTCGACGAGCGCTGGCAACTCTGGAGCTTCTTCGTGCTGGCGGCCTGCGAGGTCCTGGTCCCGGTCTGGGCCGAGCGGCGTTCGGCCACCCGGCCGAACCCGCATCACATCGCCGATCGCTACGGATTGTTCACCCTCATCCTGCTCGGTGAGAGCATCCTCGCGTCTGCCACCGCCGTCATCCGGGCGCTGCAGAGCGGCGAGCACACGCCCGAGCTCCTCGCCTTGGCGGTCGCGGGCCTGATCGTGGTCGCGGGGATGTGGTGGGCGTACTTCGCCTTTCCGAACGCCCGCCGCCTGACCTCGGCGAGAGCGTCGTTCCTCTTCGGCTACGGGCATTTCGTGGTATTCGCGGCAGCGGGAGCGGCATCCGCAGGCTTCGAGGTCGCCATCGACGGCGTCGTCGGCAGCCCTCTCCTCAGTCCTGCCGCGGTCGGACTGACCCTGTCGCTGCCGATCGCGATCTTCTTCGCGGGCGTGTGGGCTCTCCTGCTCCGCGGGGCGCTGTCGGTTCCGTCGTCGGCGATCCTGCTGGCGTCGTCCGTCGCGATCGCGGCCGCCGGCGCGCTGCAGTCGTTCGGCGTCGTGGTGACCCTCGTCGTGATCGTCGCCGCGACACTGGGCATCGTCGTGATGCTCGAGGTCGACGCGACGCGACGTTCCCGGCGAGGTCCGACGATCACCCCTGCGGGTAGGTCTTCTCCACCAGAGAGATCGACTGCTCGATGAGGGTGGTGAGGACACCGAGATCGATGTCGTCGAGGCGCTTCACGTAGACGCAGGCCTTCGTGGCGCGGTGCTTGCCGAGGCGCGCCATCGTGTCGGCATCAAGCGCTCCGGGTGCCGTGTAGATCACCAGCTCGGGTCGGCGGGGGCTGAAGGCGGCGAGCGGGGCGTCGCCCTCCCGGCCGCTGACATAACGGTAGTGGTAGCTGCCGAACCCGACGATACTCGGACCCCACATCCGCGGCTGCCGGCCGGTGATGCGCGCCATCAGCTCGATCAGGATGCGACTGTCGGCGCGAACCAGCTCGCTCGGCTGCCCTGCGATGAAGTCGTCGACGCTGGCGTCGGTCCAGTCGGTGGTGTTCGCGCTCCGGCTCATGGGAGACAATGTAGTCGTTCTTCGGTGGACCCGAGGGGATTCGAACCCCTGACCCCCTGCATGCCATGCAGGTGCGCTACCAGCTGCGCCACGGGCCCAATCTGTGTTGCCACATCTTGGGTGTCGCTTCCGGTATTCCCCGGAAACAACTTGTCTAGATTACTACATGCCGAGCCCACTCGGGAACCACGAGCGGTTCCGGATGCGCGGACTACGCATCCGCTGCCGTCACCTGGAGGGGCACCACGGGGCAGTCCTTCCAGAGGCGCTCCAGCGAGTAGTACATGCGGTCTTCCTCGTGGAAGACGTGCACGACCAGGTCGCCGAAGTCGAGGAGGATCCAGCGCCCCTCCGACCAGCCTTCGCGCCGGATGACCTTGCTGCCGGCCTCGGCGAGACGGTCGGTGATCTCCTCGGCGATGGCGACGACGTTGCGCTCGTTGCGACCGGAGGCCAGGAGGAAGACGTCGGCCAGCGGCAGCGGCCCGGAGACGTCGAGGGCGACGAGGTCGGCGGCCTGCTTGGAGTCGGCCGCCGAGGCGGCGAGCTGAGCGAGTTCGATCGAGTGGGTTGAAGCAGTCACGAAGACTTTCTGTTCGGTGAGGGCAGGCCGCAGCCTAGAAGACCCGGAAGACGAAGACGGCGAGCAGCAGGCTGACGACGCCGACGGCGAGGACGCCCGCCGTGATGGCGAGCACGACGGGGGCGTTGGCGCGCGCCCGCTTGGGAGGGGCGATGAGCGAGGTCGACGAGGTGTTCGTCGAGATCGCACGGCTCGCGCTCACGGGCGCGACGTCGGAACCGCCGGTCTCGCCTTCGGAGCGCTCGAGCAGGGTGTCGAGGTCGTTCGACTCGAGACCGGACGCCGGAGCGCCGGTGGACCCGAAACTGGCCGGCAGGTCGATCGAGCCGGTGATGATGACCTCACCCGTCTCATCGAGCGCCGTGCCGACGTCGCCGGAACCCGGCACGTTCGGCAGCACGAGGGCGCTCGTGGTGGAGATCGAGTTGGTGGCCGCGTTGTTGCGCAACGAGATCAGGTCGTCGAAGGAGGAGGGGAGCTCCTCGCTCGACGCCGGGGTGCGATCGGCCGGCTTCTGGAACATCGGGGCGAGGTCCGGCTCGGCCGCAGCGGCCTGACGTTCCTGGGCCTCGACGTGCGCGGCCGCCTCGGCGGTCGGGTCGACGGTCGCGGCGATCGGCACGTCGATCACCATCTCCTCGATCACGGTCTCGCCCGTGTCGGAGGTCTCGGTGACGATCTCGGCGTGCTGCGCCTCGTCGTCGTCTCCTTCGTCGGCGAACTGCATGTCGTTCTCGGACGACGGCACGATCACCGGCTCCGACATCGGCACGACGTCGATGATCGGCTGCGCGACGGTCGCGGGCTCCGTGTCATCCTGCGGGTCGTCGTCGGAGTGGACGATCTCGGGGATGATGGTGTCTTCCACGATCTCGGTGTCGGGGTCCTCACCCTGCGCGGCGGTCTCGGCCGGAACGGCGGAGACGGGCTCGGGCGTGCTCTCGGCAGGCTGGTCACGCACCTCGCGGCGCGACGGCGCACCGTCGGCGGCGACGACGCCCGCGGCAGCGGCCTCCGCGGCCTCGCGCTCGGCCTGGGCCTTGCGCGCTGCCTCGGCTTCTTCAGCGGCCTTGGCGTCGGCCTCGCGCTCCTTGCGCGGTTTCTGACGCTCCAGCTCGCGTAGCTGCCGCCGTGTCAGCGGCTGCTCATCGTGGGACGAACTCATTCAACACTCCGATATAGATGGTGCTTGGTGATGTACTGAACGACACCGTCGGGTACCAAGTACCACACCGGAAAACCCCGGCCAACCCGGCCGCGACAGTCAGTGGACGATATCGCAAGCGCCGGAACTTCCAAATAGCTTACGTCCTGGCGCGGTAAAGACGAAATGGCGAAGGTGTGACCGGGCCGTGAAACCGCCACGAAATGGGCGAGTCGCCACAGTTCGTCGACGTCTTTCCAGTTGAGGATCTGCGCGATCGCGTCGGCTCCCGAGATGAAGAAGAGGTCGGCATCCGGATGCGACGCCTGCAGATCGCGCAGGGTGTCGATCGTGTAGGTCACACCGCCGCGATCGATGTCGACGCGGCTGACGGTGAACCGGGGGTTCGACGCGGTGGCGATGACGGTCATGAGGTAACGGTGCTCGGCGGGCGTCACCGGCGACTTGTGCCACGGCTTGCCGGTGGGCACGAACACCACCTCGTCGAGGTCGAAGGAGGTCGCGACCTCGCTCGCGGCCACGAGGTGACCGTGGTGGATCGGGTCGAAGGTGCCGCCCATCACGCCGATACGGCGCCGCCGCTGCTGCTCCGCCGGAGGAGCGTCGGCACGGCGCGAATCGATCGTCATCCGGCGGGTCTAGTGATCCGCGCCCGTGCGGTCGGCGTGCCCGTGGACGTCGTGGGTCTGGGCGAACTTCGCCGACTTGTGCGGGTGACGGTTCGCGACGTCACGGTAGCTCCAGGTGACGAAGGCGAGCGCGGCGAACACCACGGCGGCGATGATGCCGAACACGATGGGAGGGAAGGGCAGCTGGACCGGCTCGTCCACACCGACAGCAGCGAGCACGGTGACCAGTACAGACATCTCTTCTCCCAGGGGGTAGAACGAACGAACGTCTCTACGATACCGCTAACTGCGGAATTGGCCCGAACCACGCACAAGCCACTTGGTGCTCGTCAGCTCCGGCAGCCCCATCGGGCCGCGCGCGTGGAGCTTCTGGGTGGAGATGCCCACCTCCGCACCGAAACCGAATTCTCCGCCGTCGGTGAACCGGGTCGAAGCGTTCACCATCACGACCGCGGAATCGACCTCGTTGAGGAACCGTTCCGCATTGCCGAGGTCGTTCGTGATGATCGACTCGGTGTGGTGGGTCGAGTAGCGACGGATGTGCTCCATCGCCTCGTCGATGTCGCTCACGACCCGCACCGCGAGGTCGAGGCTCATGTACTCGGTCTGCCAGTCCTCCTCGGTGGCGGCGACGGCATCGGGGAACAAGGCGCGCGTGGTCTCGTCGGCGTGGATGACGACGCCCGACTCGGCGAGACGGCGCAGCACCGGGCCGAGGAGGCGCTCCGCGGCATCCTCGTGCACCAGCAAGGTCTCGAGGGCATTGCACACGCTCGGCCGCTGCACCTTCGCGTTGTGCACGATGTCGACGGCCCACTGCTCGTTCGCCGAGGCGTCGAGGAAGACGTGCACCACGCCGGCACCGGTCTCGATGACGGGCACCTTCGACTCGGTCACGACGGTGTCGATCAGCTGCGCGCTCCCCCGCGGGATCAACACGTCGACCGCACCGCGCGCCTGCATCAGCCGCTTGGCACCGTCGCGCCCGAATTCGTCGATGGTCTGCACGGATGCGCCGGGCAGACCCGCCGACTCCAGCGCGCCCTGGATGAGCCCCACGAGCACGCGGTTCGTGTTCTCGGCCGCCGAGCCTCCACGCAGCACCACGGCGTTTCCGCTCTTGATGGCGAGGGCCGCGATGTCGACCGTGACGTTGGGGCGCGCCTCGTAGATGGCGCCGACCACGCCGAACGGCACCCGCACCTGGTCGATGCGCACGCCGTTGGGCAGGCTCCGGCCGCGGACCGTCTCGCCGACGGGATCGACCAGCGCGATGATCTCGCGCACGGCCGAGGCGAGCGAGGCCAGTCGCGCCGCGTCGAGCCGGAGCCGATCCTGCAAGGCGGTGGAGAGGCCGTTCTCGCGGCCGTTGGCCAGATCGAGGTCGTTCGCCGGCACGACCTCCGCGGCGCCGGACTCGATCGCCGCGGCGATCGCCTCCAGGGCACGGTTCTTCTGGTCGGTGTTCGCGGTGGCGAGCACGAGCGATGCGGCGCGGGCCGCGGCCAGCTTCTCGTCGAATCCCGACGCGGTGGCAGTCTCCAGGACGGTAACCTCAGGCATGCCAGAAGTCTACGCGCCGGGCGTGCACCGCCGGCCGGGGAGGGGTGCCGCGTGATCGTCGTCGTGATCCTCAGCGTCGCGTCGAGCCTGTTCTACGGCACCTCCGACTTCCTCGGCGGGGTCGCCGCCCGGCGCCTCGCCGTGCTGCCGGCCACCCTCGTGAACTATCTCTTCGGCACGGCCGTGATCGGCATCGCCCTGGTCTTCGGCGGCTGGTCGTGGAGCACGGAGGCGACGATCTCCGGAGCGGCGGCAGCCCTCTTCGCGGTGGTCGGGTTCATCACCTTCTACGCCGCGATGGCAATCGGGCCGATGAGCCTGCTCTCCCCCGTGGTCGCGCTCATCCAGGCTCTCGTGCCGGTCACGGCGGCGCTCGTGACCGGGCAGGGCCTCAGCCCGCTCGGCTGGGGCGCGGTCGCCCTCGCGGCGGTCGCCACGATCCTCATCTCGCAGCAGCACGTGGATGCCGCGGTGCGGGTCACCCTGCCCGGCGCCGTGCTGGCCGTCGCGTCGGGGGTGCTGCTCGGGGCATCCGTCGTCGCTCTCGACGCCTCGCCGGCCAGCTCGGGCCTCTTGCCGGCGTTCCTGGAGATGGCGGGAGGCGTTGTGGTGCTCGCGGGGTTGGTCGGCGTGCTCCGGCTCCTCCGCCGGGAGATCCCGTGGTTCGCCGCTCAGCCGGAACCGGAGCCGGTGGCCGGCGTGCGACAGCCGCATCCGACCCGCCGAGCCGCCTGGCTCGCCGCCGTGGCCGCCGGCGTGCTGCTCGGGGCCGCGAACGCGTTCCTGATGAGCGCGCTCCACCTCGGCAACCTCGCGGTGGTGTCGGTGCTCTCGGCCCTGTACCCCCTGGCGACCGTGCTCCTGGCCGCGATCGTGCTCCGGGAACGGGTGTCGCGCATCCAGATCCTCGGTGTCGCGCTCGCCATCCTCGCGGCCGTGCTCCTCAGCGTCTCCTGATCCTCAGACTTCTTGCCCCGTCCGGTCCCAAATCCTGGATTTTGGGACCGGACGGGGCAAGAAGGTCGAGGAGTCAGAGAGGGGCGGGCTCGAAGAAGGTGCCGAGATCGGCGCCGGAGAGGGCTTCCGCGACGCGCGGGGTCGCGGTGACCAGGACGGCCGTGCCCGCGGAGGCGGCGAGACGGGCGGCTGAGACCTTCGTGGCCGCTCCCCCGGTGCCGACACCCGAGGAGCTCACGTCACCGAAGGTCACGCCGGCCAGGTCGTCGCCGATCGGGACCTCGGTGATCTTCACGGCGCCCGGCTGCTGCGGTGGACGCGTGTAGAGCGCGTCGACGTCGGAGAGCAGGATGAGCGCATCCGCTCCCACCAATTCCGAGACCATCGCGGCGAGCCGGTCGTTGTCGCCGAAGCGGATCTCGTGGGTTGCCACCGTGTCGTTCTCGTTGACGATGGGCAGGATGCGCAGACCGAGCAGGCGATCGACGGCGCGCTGCGCGTTCGAGCGGTGCGTGGGGTTCTCGAGGTCGCCGGCGGTGAGCAGCACCTGCCCGGCCACGATCCCGTAGCGGTCGAGGCTGTTCTGGTAGCGGAAGATCAGCACGTTCTGGCCGACTGCCGCGGCGGCCTGCTGCGTGGCGAGGTCGTTGGGGCGGGCGTCGAGCTGCAGGAACGGCATCCCCGTCGCGATGGCGCCCGAGGAGACGAGGATGATCTCGGTGCCGCGGGCGTGCGCCGCTGCAAGGGCGTCGACCAGGGGGGCTATCTGCCCGGCGTTCTCGCCGCTGATCGACGAGGAGCCGACCTTCACGACCACGCGGCGGGCATCCGGGATGCCGGCACGCGTGAGCACCGGGCGACGGGTCACAGGTCGTCCTCGTCCGCCCAGAGCCCCGCTTCCTTTTCGCGCACCAGTTCGGCGCGCGCCTCGGCCTTGGCGTCCATCAATTCGAAGTATCCCTCGCGGCGCTGGTTGCTGGTGCGGCGACGCTGGCCTTCGAGGCGCGGGTCGGACCCACGGGGGCTCGTGACCAGTTCGGCCGTGGAGGTGAGCGTGGGCTCCCAGTCGAAGACCACGCCGTTGCCGCGGCCGATGACCACGGCGGAACCGGACACGGCGCCGGCCTTGAACAGCTGGTCTTCGACGCCGAGCTTGGCCAGGCGGTCGGCGAGGAAGCCGACGGCCTCGTCGTTCGTGAAGTCGGTCTGCTGCACCCAGCGCTCCGGCTTCGCACCGATGATGCGGTAGACGTTGCCGTGCGTGCCGCCCTCGACCTTGATGACGAATCCGGCGTCGTCGACGGCGCGGGGGCGGATGACGATCTTCGCGGGCTTGGGATCGGCGGCGGCCTCGATGCGCGCCTCTTCGACCTGCTCCGCCAGCGCGAAGGAGAGCTGACGCAGACCCTCGTGGCTCGCCGTGGAGATCTCGAACACGCGGTAGCCGCGGGCTTCGAGCTCGGGCTTGACGAAATCGGCCAGCTCGCGCGCCTCGGGCACGTCGATCTTGTTGAGAGCGATGAGCTGGGGGCGCTCGAGCAACGGCAGCTGGCCCTCCGGCACCGGATAGGCGGCGAGTTCGGCGAGGATGACGTCGAGGTCGCTGATGGGGTCGCGGCCGGGCTCCAGGGTGGCGCAGTCGAGCACGTGCAGCAGGGCGCTGCACCGCTCCACGTGGCGCAGGAACTCCAGCCCCAGGCCCTTGCCCTCGCTGGCGCCCTCGATGAGGCCGGGGACATCGGCGATGGTGTAGCGCGTGCTGCCGATCTCGACCACGCCGAGGTTCGGATGCAGCGTCGTGAAGGGGTAGTCGGCGATCTTCGGCTTGGCGGCCGACATCGCAGCGACCAGGCTCGACTTGCCGGCGGAGGGGTAGCCCACGAGCGCGACGTCGGCGACTGTCTTGAGTTCGAGGAGGACGTCGCCCTCCCAGCCCTCGGTGCCGAGCAGCGCGAAGCCGGGGGCCTTGCGCTTCGTGGTGGCGAGCGAGGCGTTGCCGAGGCCCCCCTGGCCGCCTTCGGCGACGACGTAGCGCATCCCGGGTTCGGACATGTCGATCAGCTCGTTGCCGTCGCTGTCCTTCACGACCGTGCCGACGGGAACCGCCAGCTCGAGCTCGGCGCCGTTGCCGCCGGCCCGGTGGTCGCCCATACCGGGGCCGCCGTTCTCGGAAGACTGGTGCGGATGCCGGTGGAAGCCGAGCAGCGTCGTGGTCTGCGGATCGCTGACCAGCACGATGTCGCCGCCGTGTCCGCCGTTGCCGCCGTCGGGGCCGGCGAGGGGCTTGAACTTCTCGCGGCGCACGGAAACGCATCCGTTGCCGCCGTGGCCCGCCTTGAGGTGGAGGGTGACGTGGTCGACGAAAGTCACCATTCCGGTTCCCTCACTGCCTGTTCGTTGATTGATGGTGCTGGTGAAACACGACAGGCGGGCCGAAGCCCGCCCGCCTTGACGTGTTGCTGCTCCCGAGGACTACTCGGCTGCGGCGACGATGTTGACGACCTTGCGGCCGCCCTTGGCGCCGAACTCGACCGAGCCCGCCGCGAGAGCGAACAGCGTGTCGTCGCCGCCACGGCCGACGTTCACGCCGGGGTGGAAGTGGGTGCCGCGCTGGCGGACGATGATCTCGCCCGCTCCGACGACCTGGCCACCGAAGCGCTTGACGCCGAGGCGCTGTGCGTTGGAGTCACGACCGTTGCGAGTGGAACTCGCGCCCTTTTTGTGTGCCATTAGCCCTGATCCTTACTTGATTCCGGTGACCTTGACGCGGGTGAGCTCCTGGCGGTGGCCCTGGCGCTTCTTGTACCCGGTCTTGTTCTTGAACTTCTGGATGACGATCTTCGGACCGCGGAGGTCTTCGAGGACCTCGGCCGTGACCTTCACCTTGGCGAGCGACGAGGCGTCGGAGGTGATCTTCTCACCGTCGACGAGCAGCACTGCCGCCAGCTCGATGTTGCCGTCTTTGTCGGCCTTGATCCGGTCCAGGGTGACGATGGTGCCAACCTCGACCTTTTCCTGCCGACCACCGGCGCGCACAACTGCGTAAACCAATTTACGTACCTAACTCTTTGGGGGCCCTCAAAAGCGCAATCTGCGACGCTTGGAAGTCATGGCGTTCAGGAGAGCATTGCTCTACGCACACCAGCGGTCAAGCCTACTCGATCCAGTGATTTCGGTCAAACCGACGCGAGTGGGATACTCGGCTGCGTGACCGTCTTGATCGATCGGCCCATGTGGCCGGCCCATGGAACCATCTGGGGTCATCTGGTGAGCGACGAATCGCTCGACGAACTGCACGCTTTCGCGGCCCGCGCCGGACTCCCGCCGCGCAGCTTCGACCTCGACCACTACGACGTCCCGGCCGACCGCTACGAGGAGCTCGTGGCCGCCGGCGCGGAGGCGGTGAGCTATCGCGACCTCGTGGTGCGCCTGCGCGATTCGGGCCTCCGCGTCCGCGGCAAGGACCGCCCCGCGCACTGACCCACCCGCTCGTCGACCCGTCACTTTTCGTCGCTCCGACGGAGCCATAGCGACGAGAAGTGACGGGTCGATGAGTGCGACTACTCGGCGGGGTCGACGGGGGCCGAGACCGCGGCCGTGGTGACACGGCGGCTGCGCGAGCGGCCCTGGCCGGGCTGCTTGGGCTCGGGGAGGGCGTCGAGTACCGAGTCGAGCAGCTGGGTCGCCTCCTGGGGAGCGACCCGCGGCGGGCGCGCGGCCTTCTTGACCGGGATGTCGAGGATGGCGATCGCGGGCGCGGACTCCGACACCGCCGCAGCGGCCGCCACGGGCTCGACCACGGGCGCAGGAGCGTCCACGTCAGGCCCGGTGGATGCCTCGTACGCGGTCTCGGCCTCACCGTCGGGCTTGCTGTGCCGCGACTTGCGCCGGCGCGAGGAGGAGCTGGCGGCGCGACCCGCGTCGGGAGCCGACTGCGCGGCCGGCGCGTCGCTGCCGGACGGAGCCTCGGAGGCTTCGGTCGGCACTTCCACTGCCGTCTCGGGCACCGGAGCGGCCGTCGGGGCCTCGGTGGAGGCATCCGTCACCGGCTCGCTCGGCTTCTCGGAGGCGTGAGCCGCTGCGATCGTCGAGGCCGCGATCTGGGCCAGCGCGTTCTTGGCGTCGTCGGTGATGGCGTGGGTCACCACACCGCCGTTGCCGTTGCCGTTGCTGTGCGAGGAACCGGTGGTGCCGCCCCCGTTGCCGGAGTTGCCGCCGCGACCGCGACGCCCTCCGCCGGAGTTCTGCTGCTGGCCGCCGCCGTTCCCGCCGTTGCCGTTCCCGTTGCCCGACGAGCGGTGCTTGACCACGGGGTCGTGGTGGATGATGATGCCGCGGCCCGCGCAGACCTCGCAGGGCTCGCTGAACGACTCGATGAGACCGAGGCCCAGCTTCTTGCGGGTCATCTGCACGAGGCCGAGCGAGGTGACCTCGGCCACCTGGTGCTTGGTGCGGTCGCGGCTGAGGCACTCGATCAGGCGCCTGAGCACGAGGTCGCGGTTGGTCTCGAGCACCATGTCGATGAAGTCGACCACGATGATGCCGCCGATGTCGCGCAGACGCAGCTGACGAACGATCTCCTCGGCTGCTTCGAGGTTGTTCTTGGTGACCGTCTCCTCGAGGTTGCCGCCGGAGCCCACGAACTTGCCTGTGTTGACGTCGACGACGGTCATGGCCTCGGTGCGGTCGATCACGAGCGAGCCGCCGGAGGGCAGCCAGACCTTGCGGTCGAGCGCCTTCTCGATCTGCTCGGAGATGCGGTACTCGTCGAACGCGTCGCGCTCGCCCTCGTACTTCTCGACCCGCTCGAGCAGGTCGGGCGCCACGGCGCGCAGGTAGTTCTCGATGGTGGCCTGTGCCTCGTCGCCCGAAATGACGAGCTTGTGGAAGTCCTCGTTGAAGACGTCGCGGACGATCTTGATCAGGAGGTCGGGCTCGGAGTGCAGCAGGTGCGGAGCCTGCTGCTTCTGCACCTGCTCACTGATGTCGGCCCACTGGTTGGTGAGTCGCGTGACGTCGAGCGTCAACTGCTCCTCGGTGGCGCCCTCCGCGGCGGTGCGCACGATCACGCCCACGTTGTCGGGCAGCACCTCCTTGAGGATGCGCTTGAGACGGGCGCGCTCGGTGTCGGGGAGCTTGCGCGAGATGCCGTTCATCGAGCCGTTGGGCACGTACACGAGGTAACGGCCCGGCAGGCTGACCTGGCTGGTGAGGCGGGCGCCCTTGTGGCCGACCGGGTCTTTGGTGACCTGGACGAGCACGGTGTCGCCCGACTTCAGGGCGAGCTCGATGCGGCGGGGCTGCGAGCCCTTGCCCTCGGAGTTCTCGGCAGCGGCATCCCAGTCGACCTCACCGGAGTAGAGCACGGCGTTGCGGCCGCGCCCGATGTCGACGAAGGCGGCCTCCATGCTGGGCAGCACGTTCTGCACGCGGCCGAGATAGACGTTGCCGATGAGCGAGGCGTCCTGCGCCTTCGCGACGTAGTGCTCCACGAGCACGCCGTCTTCGAGCACGCCGATCTGGATCTTGTTGTTCTTGGCGCGTACCACCATCACCCGGTCGACGGCTTCGCGGCGGGCGAGGAACTCGGCCTCCGTGATGACCGGGCGGCGGCGTCCGGCGTCACGACCGTCGCGGCGGCGCTGCTTCTTGGCCTCGAGGCGGGTGGAGCCCTTGACGCGCTGCGGCTCGGTGATGAGCTCGGGCTCGCGGGGCGTGCGCACCTTGACCACGGTGTTCGCCGGGTCGCCTTCTCCCCCGCGGTTCTCCTCGCCGGTGCGGCGGCGCGAACGCCGGCGCACGGTGGAGGAGTCGGTGGGCTGGTCGTCGCGGTCGCGCGGATCGCGATCGCGCGGGTCGCGACCGTCGCGCTCGTTCCGGGGCGGCAGCGGCGGCAGGTCGGGCAGATCCGGAGCCTGGAAGATGAGCGACGTGGTGCTGAGGGCACGCACGGCCGGCTTCTCGGCGGAGGGCGCCTCGACGACGCCGTTCGTCGCCGCGGTGAAGGGCGCGAGACCGGGCTCGTCGTCGTGGGAGTCGTCGATCACAGGGGCCTCCTCGGCCGGAGGCGCGGGGGTCGACACCGCAGGCGCGGTCTCGACGGGCGCAGGCGCGGTCTCGACGGGCGCAGGCGCCTCGATTGCGGGAAGCACAGCGGAGGGATCGGGAACGACGGATGCCTGAGCATCCGCCTTCTTCACCGCTCGGCGTGAGCCGAACAGCCGGGACTTGCGACGCCCCGTTCCCTCTCCGTTGTTCGAACCATTGTCATTGTCTGAAATTTTCTCCACCATCTCTGGTGCACTCCTTGCCAGCCGGAGGCTTTCGCCTGCCGGCAGGTACTCTCACGAGCGAAGTCCGCGTTCGCGAATACTCCGCCAATCTCGTTGACCAATGCGCGGTTTCGCGCTCTATCCGTTCGGGTCTCATGCCGCGCGGCGCGCAGCGGGCCCGATAAGTCTTCTTCAGAAGTTCCACGTCGTTCGTGGACTTCCCACCCGATTATCGCATGCATTCCCAGATTGCTCGCGATTGCCCTGTGCGACAATCGGACCGTGCCAGCCCAGACCGAGCCCTCCCGCCGCCCCATCGGTCTTGCCGTCTTCCTCATCGTGGCGGGTGTCGTGGGCTGGTATTCGGCGTTCGATCTGACCCTGGAACGCATCCAGACGCTGATCAACCCGGACTACGTGCCGACGTGCAACATCTCGCCGCTGGTGACCTGCGGGCCGAACATGGCCAGCTGGCAGGGCTCGCTCTTCGGCTTCCCCAACCCCGTCATCGGAGTGGCCGCGTTCGTGGCGCCGATCGTCGTGGGCGTCGCCATCCTCGCCGGCGCACGCTTCGCCAAGTGGTTCTGGGTGCTGTTCAACCTGGGCTTCGCTCTGGGCCTGGCCTTCGTGGTCTGGCTGATCGGCCAGTCCATCTTCGTGCTCGGCACGCTGTGCCCGTACTGCATGCTGGTGTGGCTCGTGATGATCCCCCTGTTCCTCTATGTCACCGCGTTCAACCTCAAGGAGGGGAACTTCGGCAACGGGGCGGCCAGTCGGGAGATCGCCGCGCTGCTGTACCCGTGGGTGTGGATCGTGGCGCTGCTCGGTTACCTCGTGATCGTGGTGATGGCGCAATTGCGATTGGACGCCATCACCTCGATCATCCAGAGCCTCTAGTCGAACCAGAGCGCGAGCTCGCGCGCTGCCGACTCGGGTGAGTCGCTGCCGTGCACGAGGTTCTGCTGCACGGCGAGGCCCCAGTCGCGGGCGAGGTCGCCGCGGATGGTGCCCGGGGCTGCAGTGGTGGGATCGGTGGTGCCGGCCAGCGAGCGGAAGCCCTCGATCACGCGGTTGCCGGCGATCCGGAAGGCCACGATCGGGCCCGACTCCATGAACTCCACCAGCGGCTCGTAGAACGGCTTGCCCTGGTGCTCCTCGTAGTGCTTGGCCAGCAGCTCGCGGTCGGGCTCGATGAGCTTGACGTCGACCAGCTGGTAGCCCTTCGCCTCGATGCGGCGCAGGATCTCGCCCGTGAGGTTGCGGGCGACTCCGTCGGGCTTGACGAGGACGAGGGTTTCTTCGACGTGCGTGGTCACGATGATCCTTCCGGGGGGTGCCGCAAGATGCGGCGCGGGTTTTCCGAGAACACCCTAGCGGGCGAGCCTAGACGTCGGGTTCGGGGTCGGTGGACGCCGCGGCGGCGTTCGCGCGGTCGATCTGGGCGCCCTTCACCATGCAGTAGATCCAGAGGCCGATGAAGATCGCGGCCACGATGGCCAGGAGGGGCACCAGGATGCACGCGAGCGCGATGACACCCTGCAGCGCCCAGCCCAGGCCGTAGCCCCACGGGAAGCGCAGCAGAGCCGCGTTCGCCAGCAGGAGCACGCAGAGCGCCGCCCCACCGCCCAGCGCCAGCGGAGCGGGGAGCGCCTTCAGGCCGAAGATCACCAGGGCCGCGAAGAACATCACGACCGACTCGAACCCCAGCACGATCGCGCCGAGGTTCTGGCGAACCGAGGTGCTCCTCATTTCCAGTCCTCGGCGGCGGCGATCGTGATGACCTCGCCCACCAACGTGATCGACCCGGTGACCAGCACGGCGCCCTTCTCGCTCTCGCCCGCGAGGTCGCGCGCCTGGTCGAGGGCGGACGCGAGATCGGGCTCCACCAGCACGCGGTCGGCACCGGCGATGCGCACCACGATGGAGGCCAGTTCGTCGGGATCGATCGCGCGCTCGGACGACGACGAGGTGACCACGAAGTCGGTCACCGCCGGATCGAGGGCACGGATGATGCCCTCCACGTCCTTGTCGGCCAACACCGCGATCACGGCCACCACCTTGTCGAAGGTGAAGTACTCCCCGAGCGCGGCGGCCAGTGCCACGGCGCCGCCGGGGTTGTGGGCGGCATCCACGAGCACCGTGGGCTCGGTGCCCACCAGCTGCAGCCGGCCGGGCGAGGTGGCGGTGGCGAAACCCTCGGTGACGACCCCCTCGGTGAGGGCTTGGGTGCCACCTCCGATGAACGACTCGACGGCCGCGACGGCGACCGCCGCGTTGTGGCCCTGGTGGTTGCCGTAGAGCGGCAGGAAGATCTCACGGTACGTTCCGGCCAGCCCCCGCACGGAGACCAGCTGCCCGCCGACGGCGACCGTCGACTCCAGCAGGGCGAAACGGCCGCCCTCGACGTCGAAGGTGGACTCGGAGAGCTCGGCGGCACGCTCGAGCTCGGCCAGGGCCTCGGCGGGCTGCGACGCGCTCACCACCTGAGCGGCGGGCTTGATGATGCCCGACTTGGTGCGGGCGATCTCGGCCACCGTGTTGCCGAGGCGCGCGGTGTGGTCGAGCGAGATCGGCGTGAACACGGCCACCTGCCCGTCGGCGACGTTCGTGGAATCCCACTCGCCACCCATCCCGACCTCGATCACTGCGACATCCACCGGTGCGTCGGCGAAGGAGGCGAAGGCGAGCACGGAGAGCGCCTCGAAGAAGGTGAGATGCGGTTCGCCCGCCTCCTCGAGCTCGGTGTCGACCAGGTCGAGGAACGGCTCGATGTCGCGCCAGTTGGCGGCCAGCGCCTCGTTCGAGATCGGCACGCCGTCGATCATGATGCGCTCGTTCACGCGCTCGAGGTGCGGGCTGGTGAACAGGCCCGTGCGGAGACCCGAGGCACGGAGCAGGCTCTCGATGATGCGGCTGGTGCTGGTCTTGCCGTTGGTGCCGGTGATGTGGATGACGGGGTACGACCGCTGCGGATCGCCGAGCAGCTCCACCGCGCGCCGGGTGGCCGAGAGGCGCGGCTGGGGCGCGGCTTCGCCGAGGCGGGCGAGGAGGTCGGCGTAGACCGCGTCGCCCTCCTCCACGAACTCGTCGGGCGCCGCCAGGCCGGCCGATTCGAAGTCGCCCTCACGCTCGCCGTCGAACTCGGGGTTCTCGTCGTCCGGGTCGTCGGCGGGCGGGCCGAAGTCTCCACCGAAGAACTGATCAGACATTCTGGGTCACCGACTTCCGGCTCACGGCGATGAGGAACTCATCCTGGTTGGCGTACTTGCCCGTCGCGACCCGGGCGAAGTGCTCCGGTGTCGCGGAGGCCACGGTGCCGAGCCATTCCGAGGCGAGGACATCACGATACCCGTCGAGCGACGGGGTGTCGCGCGGCGAGTGCACCGCGAAGTCGGTGGCGAGGGTCTCCCCGGCCACGTCGACGGAGGCGCCGCCGGCCCCCGCGACGGCCGAGCCCACCGCGTCGGCATCCGCGTCGGAGAAGAAGACCAGGTCGAGGGCGATGCGGTCGCTCACGTCGAATCCGGCCGACTTGCGGGCATCCTGCACCGCCCGGATGACGTCGCGGGCCAGACCCTCGGCCTCGAGCTCAGGGGTGAGCGTGGTGTCGAGCAGCACGAAGCCGCCGCCCGGCAGGAGGGCCAGCGCGTTCGTGTGCTCCTCCGCCGAGCCGTCGCCGGATGCCGCAGCCGCCGCTTCCAGCACCAGCTCGTACTCCCCTTCCAGCAGGTCGATGCCCCCGGAAGTCACCACGCCGTTCGCCTCCGACCACTGGCCGCTGCGGGCTCCCTGGATGGCCTGCTGCACGCTCTTGCCGAGGCGAGGCCCGGCGACGCGGGCGTTCACGGTGAGCCGCGAGGTGATGCCGAACTCGGCCGCGGTGG
The DNA here is from genome assembly GCF_042694625.1 of Herbiconiux sp. UC225_62. Classification (GTDB taxonomy): domain Bacteria; phylum Actinomycetota; class Actinomycetes; order Actinomycetales; family Microbacteriaceae; genus Herbiconiux. The sequence continues at coordinate 4,271,355 of NZ_CP170551.1, forward strand.
TCTCGCTCTGGTCGACGAACGTCACGCTCTTGACGTTGAGCTCGTCTTTCAGGATGCCTTCGAACTGGGCGAGCGCCTCGGCGTCGTCGGTCACGATCGTGAGACCCGCCAGGGGCAGGCGCACCCGCAGACCATTGGCCTTGCGGAGCGACAGCACGGTCGACGAGATGGCGCGCACCGTGTCCATCGTGTGCACGAGACCGGCGTCGGCCGGGAACCGGTTCTCACTCGGCCAGTCGGTGAGGTGCACGCTGCGGCCGCCGGTGAGTCCCTTCCACATCGACTCCGCCACGAGCGGGATGAGCGGGGCCGCGACACGGGTGACCGTCTCGAGCACCGTGTAGAGCGTGTCAAAGGCGTCGTGGTCGTCGCCCGACCAGAAGCGGTCGCGCGAGCGGCGCACGTACCAGTTGGTGAGCACGTCGGCGAAGTCGCGGAGTTTCGCGGCGGCGAGCGTCGCATCCAGGGCTTCGAAGTCGGCGGTCACGCTCTGCACGAGCTCACGCGTCTTCGCGAGCAGGTAACGGTCGAGCACGTCTGTCGAATCGGTGCGCCACTGCGCCTCGTAGCCGCCCTCTTCGGCCGAGTTGGCGTAGAGGGTGAAGAAGTAATAGGTGCTCCACAGCGGCAGCAGCAGCTCGCGCACGCCCTGACGGATGCCCTCCTCGGTCACGATCAGGTTGCCGCCACGCAGAACGGGCGACGACATGAGGAACCAACGCATCGCATCCGAGCCGTCGCGGTCGAAGACCTCGGAGACATCGGGGTAGTTGCGCAGCGACTTCGACATCTTCTGCCCGTCGTTGCCGAGCACGATGCCGTGGCTGATCACGTTCTTGAACGCGGGCCGGTCGAAGAGCGCGGTGGAGAGCACGTGCATCACGTAGAACCAGCCGCGGGTCTGCCCGATGTACTCCACGATGAAGTCGGCGGGGCTATGGGTGCCGAACCAGTCCTCGTTCTCGAACGGGTAGTGCACCTGCGCGAACGGCATCGATCCCGAGTCGAACCAGACGTCGAAGACGTCCTCGATGCGGCGCATGGTGGATCGCCCGGTGGGGTCGTCGGGGTTCGGGCGGGTGAGCTCGTCGATGAAGGGGCGGTGCAGGTCGGTCTGGCCGTCGCGGTTCTTCGGGAGCGCGCCGAAGTCGGCCTCGAGCTCGGCCAGCGAGCCGTAGACGTCGACGCGCGGGTAGTTGGGGTCGTCGCTCTTCCAGACCGGGATCGGTGAACCCCAGTAGCGGTTGCGCGAGATCGACCAGTCGCGGGCGCCGGAGAGCCACTTGCCGAATTGGCCCTCCTTGACGTTCTCGGGAACCCACTCGATCTGCTGGTTGAGCTCCTCCATCCGGTCGCGGATGGTGGTGACGCGCACGAACCAGCTCGAGACCGCCTTGTAAATGAGCGGGTTGCGGCAGCGCCAGCAGTGCGGGTAGCTGTGCTCGTAGCTGGCCTGGCGAACGAGACGGCCGGCGGCGCGCAGCATCTGCGTCAGGGGCTTGTTGGCGTCGAAGACGTGCTGGCCCTCGACATCCGGAACGCTGGCGAGGAAGCGGCCGCCGTCGTCGACCGAGATGACGACCGGGATGCCTGCGGCCTCGCAGGCCTTCTGGTCTTCTTCACCGTAGGCGGGTGCCTGGTGCACGATGCCCGTTCCGTCGCCGGTGGAGACGTAGTCGGCCACGAGGATCTGCCAGGCGTTCTGGGTGCCGTACTTCTCGGTGTCGGCGTAGTAGTCCCAGATGCGGTCGTAGGCGACGCCCTCGAGATCGCGGCCGGAGTACGCCACGCGGCGGCCGGTGCCGGGCTCGGTTGCCCAGCGCTCGGAAGCGGCGAGGGCGTCGGCGGCCGACTCGTAGCCGAGGTCTTTGGCGTAGGAGCCGACGAGGTCGCGGGCGAGCAGGAACTCCTGACCCTGCAGGTTCTCCTGCACCCCGGTGCGCTCCCCCGGTGCGAGAGCGTGCGGCACCACGACATAGTGGATGTCGGGGCCGACGGCGAGGGCGAGGTTGGTCGGCAGGGTCCAGGGCGTCGTCGTCCAGGCCAGGGCCTCGACGCCGGTGAGCCCCAGCGACTCGGCGCGGGTGCCGACCAGCGGGAAGGTGACGGTGACCGTCTGGTCCTGACGCATCTTGTAGACGTCGTCGTCCATGCGCAGCTCGTGGTTCGAGAGCGGGGTCTCGTCTTTCCAGCAGTAGGGCAGCACACGGTAGCCCTCGTAGGCGAGGCCCTTCGTGTGCAGCTCCTTGAAGGCCCAGATCACGCTCTCCATGAAGGTGATGTCGAGCGTCTTGTAGTCGTTGTCGAAGTCGACCCAGCGGGCCTGGCGGGTGACGTAGTCCTGCCACTCGTGCGTGTACTTCAGCACCGACTTGCGGGAGGCCGAGTTGAAGACCTCGACGCCCATCTCCTCGATCTGGCTCTTCTCGGTGATGCCGAGCTGCTTCATCGCCTCGAGCTCGGCGGGCAGGCCGTGGGTGTCCCAGCCGAAGCGGCGCTCCACCTTCTTGCCGCGCATGGTCTGGAAGCGCGGGAAGAGGTCTTTGGCGTAGCCCGTGAGCAGGTGCCCGTAGTGGGGCAGGCCGTTCGCGAAGGGCGGGCCGTCGTAGAAGACCCACTCCGGCGCATCCGCGCGGTTCTGGATACTGGCGCGGAAGGTGTCGTCGCCCTTCCAGAACGCGAGCACGCCCTCTTCGACGGCGGGGAAGCTCGGCGAGGGCACGACGGCGCTGAACTCGTCGGAATCTTTGGGGTACATGGTTCTCCTGGACGGACGGATCTGTGCTGCACGACCCGCACTGCGTTTCTGCACTGCGGATGATGCTGCTCTGCCCACGAGGACGGATCGGAGCTCCGCTCCCCACCGTGGTACCACCTCGCTTGCCGGCGCCGCTGACACGGTGCCGACCGCTTGTTCTTAGGCGATGACGGGCCCGACCCGTTCGGTTCTACCGGGTGCTCGCGCACCGTTCTTCCGAAAGCTCCCCGGTGATCGCCGGTTCACAGCCATGTTGCAGGTAATTCTAGCGGATTCCCGGGGCACCCTGTCCGGCGGTCTCGCCGAATCCGCGGAGCACCGGATGCACGGCGCGCTCGACGTAGGAGACGAGCGGTGCGCGGGTGGGCCCGTCCGCGGCCCAGCGCCCGACGGCGGCGGCCGCGGCGCCGATCACGGCGAGTGCGATGGCGCGGGACTGCAAGGGCCGCTCCGCCGCCTCGGGATTGGCCGCCCAGAGCCGCGAGAACAGGTAGCGCTCGATCAGGTCGGCGTGGGCGAGGGCTCGCGCGAGACCGGCCGCCTTCAATTCGGCGTCGATGCCCATCACGTCGTACTGCGTCAGCACCAGCGGGGCGCGGTCGGCGGTGAAGCCGGCCGCGGTCACGAGCAAGGCCTCCTCGACCGCCCGGAGCGGGTCGTCGGAGGTGGCCCGTTCGGCCAGCGCGTCGGTCAGTGCCCGCAGGCTGGCGTCGAGTTCCACCCAGAGCAACTCGCTCTTGGAGGTGAAGTAGTTGAAGAAGGTGTTGCGGCTCACGCCGGCGCGCTGCGTGATCTGCTCGATCGTGGTCTTCGCGTAGCCGTTCTCGAGGAAGAGCTCGGAGGCGGCCTCCTCGAGCATCCGTTGCGACGATGCGCGGGGTCTGCCGGCCATCTCCGCCTCCCGGGAATAAATAGATTCAGTACAAGAATTAGACTGGATGGCGATCACAGCAGATCGCTCCCCCACCATTCCACATCAGACAGGCCCTTTCGTGTCCAGACGCACCATCTCGCTCCTCGCCGTCGCCGCGGCATCCGCTCTTCTGCTGGCCGGGTGCGCACCGGCGGCCGGCCCCGCCACGAGCACCCCCGCGGCCGGCGGCACGCTCACCTACGCCACCGGCTTCGGCGAACCCGACTGCCTCGATCCCCACAACGGCGGCAACATGCCGCAGGCCCTCGTGGGCACCAACTTCCTCGAGTCGCTTTTCTCGCAGGATGCCGACGGCACGATCGTGCCCTGGCTCGCCACCGCGGGCACCCCGTCCGCCGACGGCCTGAGCTGGGACATCACGCTTCGCGACGACGTCGAGTTCACCGACGGCACCCCGTTCGACGCGGCAGCGGTGAAGGCGAACATCGAGCAGATCCAGGATCCGGCCACCGCGTCGTCGACCGGCATCCTCGCGCTCGGCAAAGTGCAGTCGGTGGAGGTCGTCGACCCCACCACCGCGCGCTTCCACCTCTCGGAGCCCGACAGCGCGCTGCTCGAGTCGCTCGCGCAGACCTGGCTCGCCATGGAGTCGCCGGCCGGGTTGGCGCGTGGCCTCGAGGCGAACTGCGAGGCGCCGATCGGCACCGGGCCGTTCATCGTCGACAGCTGGACCAAGCAGGACAGCATCACGCTGGTGCGCAACGAGAACTACAACTCGGCACCGGCGGGCGCCGCGCACGACGGGTCGGCCTACCTCGACAAGATCGTCTGGCGCTTCATCCCCGACTCCGCGACCCGCTTCGCTGCTCTGCAGTCGGGCGAGGTCGACGTGATCGACGAGATGCAGCCCGACAACGTAGTGGCCGCCTCCACGAGCGACCAGTTCGACGTGCTGACGGGGGCGCTGCCGGGCGCATCCATCCGGCTGGAGCTCAACTCGGGCTACGCGCCGTTCGATGACGAGCGGGTGCGCAAGGCCTTCGTACACTCCGCCGATGTGAACCCGGGGATCGAGAGTCTGTTCTTCGGCACGGCCGAGCGTTCCTATTCGGTGCTGTCGTCGAGCACGCCGTATGGAGCATCCTTCCCCGACGACTTCACCATCGACACCGACCTCGCGAACCAGCTGCTCGACGAGGCGGGCTGGACCGGCCGCGACTCCGAGGGCTACCGCACGAAGGACGGACAGCGACTCGTCGTGGACTTCCCGGTCTCCACCAACCAGTCGATCCCGGCGGAGCAGTCGTTGTTCGAGCAGATCCAGGCCACGACGAAGGATGTCGGATTCGACGTCGAGCTGCACCCGCTCGACCTGTCGTCGTGGTACGCGGCGCTCGGGTCATGGGACTTCGGCGTGACCAGCGCGATCTACACGAAGAATTCGCCCGACGTGTTGCGCATCCTGTACCACTCGTCGAACATCATCCCGGCGCCGAGCGGGTACCACGCGAACAACGCGCACGTGTCGATCCCGGAGCTCGACGCGCTGCTGACCGAGGCCGGCCAGACGACGGATGACGCCACGCGGGCTTCGTTGTATGAAGACGCCCAGAAGATCCTCGCCGACGGCGCCTACGTGCTGCCGCTCTACGACCACCTGCAGAAGATCGGCTACTCCACGAAGGTGCACGGGCTCTCGCTGCTCCCGACGCTGCAGATCCCGTACTTCGGTGACGTGTGGGTTCAGCAGTAGGGGCGGGCTCCGCCGCCGCCGCCGGCGCCGCCGACGCGAATGGATGGACTCTCGGGCGCGATCGCCTCGAGGGTCCATCCATTCGTGACAAACAGCCGGTTTCTCCATCGGGTTCGACGACCGACCGGCGTCGACTCTGGCCGACGGTGCGGTGGCTGCTGCTGCGGTTGGGCGGGGCCGTCTTCGTGCTCTGGGCGGCGGCGACGCTCACGTTCTTCGGGCTGCGGCTCATTCCGGGCGACCCGGCACAGGCCATTCTCGGCGGGCCTGGATCGCAGGCCAGCGCCGAGGCGCTCGCCCAGGTGCGGGCCGAGTACGGGCTGGATCAGCCGCTGTTCGTGCAGTACATCGCGCAGCTGGGTCGGCTGGCCACGGGCGACCTCGGCACCTCGTACTCGCTGAAGACGCCGGTGCTGTCGGTGATCGGATCGCAGATCGGCGGCACGCTGCTCCTGGCCGCGCTCGCTTTGGTCGTGGCGTGGGTGATCGCTCTCGGCCTCGCGGTGTGGTCGACCAGAGGCGGGCGGGTCGCCGCCGCCGTGGGGTCGGCGCTCGAGATCGTGGCGGCCGCTGTGCCGCAGTTCTGGCTGGCGACCGTTCTGGTGCTCGTGTTCAGCACAACGCTGCGATGGTTCCCGGCGGTGAGCACGGCGGGGCCGGCCGGGCTCGTGCTGCCGGTGCTGACGCTGGCGCTGCCGCTGGCGGGGTTCCTCGGGCAGGTGATGCGCGAATCCGTTCTGGATGCGCTCGACGCGCCGTTCACGCTGTCGGCGCGGGCGCGTGGGGAGAGCGAGGGCGGTGTGCGCTGGCGGCACGTGCTGCGGCACGGCTCGCTCCCGGGCATCGCACTCTCGGGGTGGGCCTTCGGGTGGTTGATCTCGGGAGCCGTGGTGGTGGAGACGATCTTCGCGCGGCCAGGGCTCGGGCGCACGCTGCTGAACGCCGTGCAATTGCGCGACGTGCCGCTGGTGGTGGGGGTCGTGCTGGTGGTGGCGCTCGGGTACGTCGTGATGACGGTGGCGACGGATGCCGCGACCCGACTCGCCGACCCGCGGGTGAGGGCGTCGTGAGGGTGGTCGCGGCAGCGTGGGCGGCGCAGTCGGGGCCGAGGTCGCGGATGCCGGGACCGGCGGTAGCGGGATCGGCGCGGCCGGAGTCACGGAAGGCGGGACCGGCGGTGCCGGGATCGGCGCGACCGGAGTCACGGAAGGCGGGACCGGCGGTGCCGGGATCGGCGCGACCGGAGTCACGGAAGGCGGGACCGGCGGTGTCGGCATCGGCGCGGCCGGAGTCACGGATGCCGGGACCGGCGGTGTCGGCATCGGCGCGGCCGGAGTCACGGATGCCGGGACCGACGTGGGCGGCGTCGGGGTCGCGGATGCCTGGACCGGTGCGGCCGAGATCGGGGATGCCCGGACCGGCGTGGCCGGGACCGGCGCGGCCGGTGTCGCGGATGCCGAGGCCGGCGCGGCCGGTGTCGGGGATGTCGAACCGACGGAGTTCGGGGCCGGAGTTGGGCTTCGACTCTGTTGTTTCGGAGATTCGGGTCGGAACTCCGTCGGTCTCTCGGGCGGTGATGGTCGGATGAGTCTTCCCACGAGTGTGATCGGCGGAAGCGCGACGCCGCACGATCGCGGGAGCGTCGGCGCCGACGCGTCGCGCGCAGCGCAGACCGGCGCTGCCACCGCACGCGGCGGGCGCCGGCGCGGGGTGCGCGGGTTCTTCCGGGCGCTCGGGGTCGCGCAGTGGATCGCGGTCGGGTTCCTGGTGCTGCTGCTCGTGGCGGCGTTCTTCCCGTGGCTGCTGGCGCCCGGTGACCCGCTCGCCATCGACCCGGGTGACGCGTTCCGGGCGCCGGGGTGGGGGCATCCGTTCGGCACCGACGAATCGGGGCGCGACGTGTACACCCGGGTGGTGCACGGGACGGCACCCTCGCTGGTGATCGGCGTCTCGGCGACGGCCATCGGTATCCTGCTCGCTCTCGTGCTCGGTACGGCGGCCGCGCTCGGCGGGCGGGTGGTGGACTTCGGGGTGAGCCGGTTCCTCGAGGTGCTGTTCGCGTTTCCGGGGCTGCTGCTGGCGCTGCTCGTGATCACGGTCTACGGGCCGGGGATCGTGACGTCGACCATCGCGGTCGGGCTCGCGACGGCGCCGGGGTATGCGCGGATCATCCGGTCGCAGACGCGGGCGGTGGCGTCGTCGGCGTATGTGGAGGCGGCCGTGGTGCTGGGGAAGTCGCGGGGGCGCATCCTGGCGCGGCACATCCTGCCGAACGCGGTGGCGCCCGTCTTCGTGCTCGTGACGCTCGGTGTGGGGCAGGCGATCGTGTGGGCGGCGGCGCTCTCATACCTCGGGCTGGGCGCAGAACCGCCGGCGGCGGAGTGGGGCGCGATGCTGTTCGCCGGCAAGAACTACGTGACGACGGCGTGGTGGATGACGTTCTTCCCCGGGCTCGCGATCGTGCTGAGTGCTGCGGCGACGACGGTGCTGGGGCGGGCGCTGCAGCGGCGGAGTCTGCCGTGAGCGGGGTGGGCGGCGGCGGCGCGGCGCGCGACGCGGGCGGCGCACGCGCGACGAGTGGAGCCGGCGCGGGCGGCGCACGCGCGACGAGTGGAGGCGGCGCGGGCCGTGGCGACGCGGCCGGCGGTGCAGGCGCGGCGAGCGGCGGCGGCAGCGGCGGGGCGGGCACGGCGAGCGGCGGCGGCAGCGGCGGGGCGGGCGTGGCGCGCGGCGGCGGGCGCGGCAGCGGGCGCGGCGTGCAGAATCGATGGAGGATTGTCGGAAATACCGGCTCAGCCTCCGTCGTTTCGGGAAACGGGCCGCAAACTCCATCCATTCCGGGTGCGGGTGGTGCCGATAACGGCGGCGAGCCGCTGGTGCGGGTGCGGGAATTGCGCGTGGGGTTCGGGCGGCGGGACTCGGCACCCGTCGTCGACGGCGTCTCGTTCGAGTTGCACGCGGGGCGGGCACTGGCGATCGTGGGCGAATCCGGATCGGGCAAGAGTGTCACCGCGCGGTCGCTGGTGGGACTGGCCGGCGCCGGGTCGTGGCAGTCGGCCGAGGCACTCGACCTGCTCGGCGCATCCGTGCTGGGCGGATGCCGCGGCGGCGTGGACCGGGGGCTCTCGGCGGCGGCGTGGCGGCGCATCCGGGGGCGGCAGATCGGGCTGATCGTGCAGGATGCGCTCGTGTCGCTCGATCCGCTGCGACCGATCGGGCGCGAGATCGCCGACGGGCTTCGGCTCCACACGACGCTTTCCGTGGCGCAGCGGCGCGCGCGGGTGCTCGAGCTGTTGGAGTCGGTCGGGATGTCCGATCCGGCGTCGCGCATCGGCCAGCGCTCGGGCGAACTGTCGGGCGGGCTGCGGCAACGCGCGCTGATCGCGGCGGGACTCTCGGCCGATCCGCCCGTGCTGATCGCCGACGAACCCACCACGGCACTCGACGCGACGGTGCAGGCGCAGATCCTGTCGCTGCTCGAGACGGTGAAGTCGCGCGGGACGGCGCTGCTGTTCATCAGCCACGACCTCGCAGTGGTGTCGCGGATCGCCGACGAGGTGCTCGTGATGCGCGGCGGGCGCGTGGTGGAGTCGGGGCCGACGGAGGTGGTGCTCCGCGACCCGCAGCACGAGTACACCCGGGCGCTGCTGCGCGCGGTGCCCACGGGCGTGCCGCGCGGGGTGCGCCTGAGCGCGCCGGGCGAGCGCGTCAGTGCGGCGGCCGTCGCGCAAGTCGCGCCGCCCGCGGCCGGTACGGCTTCGCAGGTCGCTCCGGCCGCCACAACGTCGACGCCCGCGGACACGGAGCGTCCGACCACCGCCGCGGACGCCGCCACCACAACGACACCCGCCACCGCCGACGCGTCGCCTGCCACCGCGACTCCCACCAGCCCGGCCGGTCGTCCCGCAGCGTTCTTCGGGGGCGGCGGGAACGATGAGGAGGCGGCACGAGGCGCGGAGAGCGGTCGCACGCCGACGCCGGTGCTCGAGGTGCGCGGGGTGCGCAAGGCGTTCCCGATCCGGGGCGCGGGGCGCGGGGTCGAGCGGGTGGCGGTCGACGACGTCTCGCTCGTGCTCGAGCGGGGCACCACGCTCGGGCTCGTCGGCGAGTCCGGCTCGGGCAAGACCACGCTGGCCCGCATCGTACTGGGACTCACCACGCCCGACGCCGGCACGGTCACCCTCGAGGGCGAGGCGTGGGCTCCCCTGCCCGAACGGCTGCGACGTCCGCGTCGCAGCCGGCTCGGGGCCGTGTACCAGGATGCTCTCTCCTCCTTCGACCCGCGGCTCACCGTGCGGCAGATCCTCGGTGATGCGCGCTCGGGTCGCCGTGATTCTGTGCCGGCGAGCACGCAGATCGCGGGCGACGCTGGACGGCGCGGCGAGTCCGGACCCTCGCGGGGGCAGGCCGGCGCAGTGAACCCGCGCGACGCCACTCAGGCCGCGACGCTGCACGACGGGCGCGACGGGCGCGACAGGTGGGCAAGGCCGCGCGCATCCGTCGCCGACCTGCTCGACGACGTCGGGCTCGCCTCGTCCGTGCTCGAACGCCGCCCGCTCGAACTCTCTGGTGGACAGCGGCAGCGCGTGTCGATCGCACGCGCCCTCGCCGCCGATCCGTCCGTGCTGATCTGCGACGAACCGGTCTCGGCGCTCGACGTGTCGATCCAGGCACAGATCCTCGACCTCTTCGACGAGCTGCAGCGACGGCACGGTCTGAGTTACCTGTTCATCTCGCACGACCTCGGTGTGGTCCAGCACATGAGCGACCGGATCGCCGTGATGAAGGACGGCCGGATCGTGGAGCAGGGCGAGACGGCGACTGTTTTCGCCAGCCCCGCGCATCCGTACACGCAAGCCCTGCTCGCGGCCGCCCCGCGTCTCGCCGCGCGCTGACGACCGACCCGCGGCGCGCCAGCAGACCCTGCCCGCGACGCCCGGCGCGGCGACCGATCGCGATTTCGGGAGGAGCTGCGTGACACGACGGCCGTATACGGGCCTCGTTGCACGCAGCTCCTCCCGAAACTCGCGGAAGCCGTGACGCGAGGCGCTCAGCCGCGCACGATCGCCTGGATCTGCGCCGGCACGGCCTCGTCTTGCAAGCTGGTCGTGTCGCCGAGGGCACGCCCGTCGACGATGTCGCCCAGCAGTCGCCGCATGATCTTGCCCGACCGGGTCTTCGGCAGGTCGGGCACGAGCACGATGTCGCGCGGCTTCGCGATCGGACCGATCTCCTTCGCGACGTGTGCGCGCAGCTCGGCCCCGACCGCGGCGGCCGCTCGGCGCCATCCGTCGGCATCGTCGGCGGCGAGCGCCGAACCCTCCGCGGCGCGGCGGTCGGCGGGGATGACGAACGCCGCGATCCCCTGCCCCGTGGTGTCGTCGTGTACGCCCACCACGCCGGCCTCGCCGACGAGCGGATGCGACACCAGAGCCGACTCGATCTCGATCGTCGAGAGGCGGTGACCCGAGACATTGATGACGTCGTCGACGCGGCCGAGCAGCCAGATGTCTCCGTCGAGGTCGTACTTGGCACCGTCGCCCGAGAAGAAATAGCCCTGAGACGCGTACCGGCGCCAGTACGCGTCGAGGTAGCGCTGCGGGTTGCCCCAGACCGTACGCGCCATGCTGGGCCAGGTGCCGGCCACCACGAGGTATCCCCCGCTGCCGAACGCCACCTCGGAACCCTGCTCGTCGACCACGAGGGTGCGCAGCCCCGGCAGCGCGCGCGTGGCGGAGCCCGGCTTCAGCGTGGTGACGCCGGGCAGCGGCGCCATGATGGCGGCGCCCGTCTCCGACTGCCACCACGTGTCGACGATCGGCGCGCGCCCGGCCCCGATGTTCTCGTGGAACCACACCCACGCCTCGGGGTTGATCGCCTCGCCCACGGTGCCGAGCAGGCGGATGCTCGACAGGTCGTAGCCGGCGGGCACGCCATCCGGGAACCACGTCATTAGCGTGCGGATGAGTGTCGGCGCCGTGTAGTACGTGGTCACCCCGTAGCGCTCGATGATCTCGAAGTGCCGCGCGGTGTGGGGGCTGTTCGGGGTGCCTTCGTAGATGACCTGCGTGACGCCGTTGCTGAGCGGCCCGTAGATTTCGTAGGTGTGCGCCGTCACCCACGCGAGGTCGGCGGTGCACCAGTGCACATCGTCGGGCTTCACGTCGAACATGGCCCAGTGGGTCCAGGATGCCTGGGTGAGGTAGCCGCCGGAGGTGTGCACGAGGCCCTTGGGCTTTCCGGTCGTGCCGCTGGTGTAGATGATGAAGAGCGGGGTCTCGGCGTCGAAGTACTCGGGGGTGTGCTCGTCGGAAGCCGTGTCGACGACGTCGTGCCACCAGAGGTCGCGGCCTTCTGTCCAGGGAACATCCGGGGTCTCGTCGCCGGTGCGACGCACCACGAGCACGTGCTCGATGGCGTTGTCGCCGGCCACGGCCGCGTCGGCGTTCCGCTTCACGGGCACGGCCTGGCCGCGCCGGAACTGTCCGTCGGTGGTGACGAGCAGCTTCGCGCCGGTGTCCTCGACCCGGAACTTGAGCGCCTCGGCCGAGAAGCCGCCGAAGACGAGCGAATGGATGGCGCCCAGACGGGCCACAGCGAGGGTGATGATGACGGTCTCGGCGATCACCGGGAGGTAGATGACGACCCGGTCCCCCTTCGTGATGCCGAGGTCGGTGAGGGCATTGGCGGCCTTGGCGACCTCGCGCTGCAGTTCGGCGTAGCTGATCTCGCGCCGGTCGCCGCGCTCGCCCTCGACGTACAGGGCGATCTTGTCGCCGCGGCCGGCGTCGACGTGCCGATCGACGCAGTTCACCGCGACGTTGAGGGTGCCACCGGCGAACCACTCGGCGACGGGCACGGAGAGTTCGGCGTCGCTGCCGCCGTCGGTCGGGCGGGCGGGCGCCCAGCTGTGCGTCGTGTGCCACGGCGTCGCCCAGTCGAGCCGGCGCGCCTGCTCGGCCCAGAACTCCACGGGGTCGGCTGCCGCGGCGGCCCACAGACTCCCGTCGACGTTGGCCCGAGCCGCGAACTCCGCCGGCGCCGGATACCGCCGGCTCTCGGTCGACAGGTTGACGATGGTGTCGTTCGAAGGCGCAGCACTACTCACGCTCCGACGCTATGCGCCCCGCCCACGCGCGCCAAAACGCGCCGAAACCGGACGTAACCCACGCTACTTTTTCCCCATGCGCCTCTTCGAGCGACCGAACCACCCGTGCCCTCTCCCCATCGGCACCGCCTCCCCTGGCGCGAAGTGGACCTGCCCTTCCTGCCGCGCTCGCTACCGCCTCGACGGCGCCACGTGGGTCCAGATCCGCAAACCCCGCCGCCCCATCTGGTCAATCCTCACCGGCATCGCCGACCTCTTCACCAGCCTCCCCTGAGATGCCTTTGGCCCGAGCCGATCACCACTTCCGCGTGAAGGGCAAGGGCTTTCGCATCCGGATCAACAGCAAGATCGGGATGATGACGTAAGGCAGGTTGAAGGCCAGAAACTTCACCGGGTTCTGCGTCTGGAACTCCGGTTCGCCGAAGAACTCGACGCCGAAGACCACGACGCCCGTGATCATCGAGATCGCCGAGGCGTAGATGACGGCCGGCAGCTGGATCCAGTTGCGCCCTGTGAGCAGGCAGAACGCCAGCAGCAGGTAGAACGGGCCGTAGACGAAGGCCGAGAGCCCGGTGACGAAGCGCATCCAGATCGGCGGGTCGATGAACAGCGGATCGGCGTCGTGGCCATACCAGTAGTTCGACTGGGCCAGCCCGTTCGTCGAGTCGGCGGTGATCGGGATGCCGATGGTGGGCACGAGGTCGCTGATGCCGCTGGTGACCGTGAACAGCAGGAAGATCACCGCGAACGCGATGTCGAAGGGCCGCTGGCGAAGGGGCAGGTTGACCGGCTTCGGCGCCGTCGCCCCGCGGGCGTCGATCGTGACCTCGAGAGTCGGAAGAGGGGCGGAGGCAGCGGTGACGGCGGGCTCGGGGGCGGGCTCAGGGGTGGATTGGGCGCTCACCCCTGGATTGTACGACCCGTGCCGCCGACCACCCGTGAACGGCATGCCGAACCGGAACCGCCCGCCGTCACCCGTGTACAGTCGGTGCTCTGACGACGAAGGAACACATGCCGCACGCGCCCATCACGGCCCCGGGCCGGGGCGCCGGTCCCGGCCTCTGGCTGCTGGTCTCGACCCACACCGTCAACGACTTCTACACCGGCGCCGTCGCCGCGCTCCTGCCCTTCCTCGTGCTGGAGCAGCGCTACGACTACGCCGCCGTGGCCGGCATCACCCTCGCCGCGACCTCGCTCTCGAGCGTCGCGCAGCCCGTCTTCGGCATCCTGAGCGACCGCTTCGCCTCACGCTGGCTCATCCTGGCCGGCATGGTCGTGGCGGCCACCGGCATCGCCCTCAGCGGCGTCGTCTCGGGCTCGTACTGGCTCACCTGGGTCGTCATCGCCCTCTCCGGCATCGGCATCGCCGCCTACCACCCGGCCGCCACCATGGCCGCCCGCGAAGCCGGCGGCGGATCGAACCGCTCCATGAGCATCTTCTCGGTCGGCGGCAACGTGGGCGTCGCACTCGCACCCACGGGCGTCATCCTCACCGTCGGCACGCTCGGGCTCGCCGCCACTCCCCTGCTCGCCATCCCCGCGGTCGTCATGATCGTCGTCTACCTGCTCCGGATGCGGTCGGTACGAATGCGGTCGGTACGGATGCGCCCCCGCCCCGTCCCCACGACGCTTCCGGATGCGCCGCGAGGGCCGGCATCCGCTCCCCACGACGAGACGTGGCGCGCCGCTGCCGTCGAGCCGGCCATCGAGGTCGCGCTCGAGGAGGAGGATCAGGAGAAGGCCGATGAGTCGCGCCACCCCACGGCCTCCGACGACACCATGCCCACCACGGCCCCAAGCCCGCGCGACGACTGGCGCGCCTTCGCCTGGCTCACCCTGGTGCTCACGTTCTGGTCGGTGGCCTACGTCGGCGTCTCCTCCTTCATCTCCCTCTTCCAGATCCAGCAGTTCGGCTCCGACGAGGCCACCGCCTCGATCGCCCTCACCGTCTTCCCGGCCGCCGGCGCCGCGGGCACCCTCGCCGGCGGGTTCCTCGCCGATCGCTGGGGCCGGATGCGCACCATCCGCACTGGCTACATCGCCGCGGCACTCGGCACGGTCGCGATCGTGCTCGCACCGAACACCATCGTCGTCGTGGCGGCGACCGCCATCGTCGGCTTCACGATCTTCCTGCCCTTCGCGCCGCAGATCACGCTGTCGCACTCCTACCTGCCGAACCGCGTCGGCACGGCGAGCGGCCTGACCCTCGGCCTCACGCTCTCGCTCGGCGGTTTCCTCAACCCGTTGCTCGGTCTCCTCGCCGACCACACCACCGTGCAGACCGTCTTCGCCCTGATCGTGGCCCTGCTCGCCGTCGGCTTCGCCCTCTCGTTCGTGCTCCGAGAGCGCACCCCGCACTGAATCCAGCACACCGGCCGTCGATCCGTCAGTTGTGGTCGCTTTGAGCGCTCGAAAGCGACCACAACTGACGGATCGACGAGGTGGGGTGGAGCTACGCGACCGGGCGCACGAGCATGAGCATGTCCATGCGGCCGGACTGCACGATCTCGGAGCGCTGGTTGCGCAGGGTGAGGCGGCGCTCGACCACACCTGTCTTGCCCGACGAGGTGAGTCGCAGGCCGAGGATCTCCACGGTGCAGGTGAGAGTATCGCCGATGAAGACCGGTGCGGTGAAGCGCCAGTCGTCGATGCCGAGCAACGCCGCCGACGAGCCCTCGAACACGCCCGTGCGCGCGATCAGTCCCAGCGCGAGCGACGCGCCGTAGAGACCGTGCACGAGGCGCTGCCCGTACCGCGTCCCGGCAGCGAACTCGACGTCGGTGTGCAGCTGGTTGTTGTCGTTCGTGAGGGCGGCGAACATCACCACGTCGGTCTCGGTGACCGTCTTGCCGGGGGTGACGAAGGTCTGCCCGGTCGAGAAGTCCTCGAAGTAGTACGGAAGCGGCATCCGGTGCCCTACGCCGTGACGACCTCGGGAGACCCGACGGCGCCCGGCGGCATCTCGGCCGCGAGGCGGTTCGCCTCCTCGATGAGGGTCGCCACGATCTCCGACTCGGGCACGGTCTTGATGACCTCGCCCTTCACGAAGATCTGGCCCTTGCCGTTGCCCGAGGCGACCCCGAGGTCGGCCTCGCGGGCTTCGCCGGGGCCGTTCACGACGCATCCCATCACCGCGACGCGGAGCGGCACCGTCATGCCCTCGAGCCCGTCGGTGACGTCGTTCGCCAGCGTGTAGACGTCGACCTGGGCACGCCCGCAGGAGGGGCAGGACACGATCTCGAGCTTGCGCTCGCGGAGGTTCAGCGACTGCAGGATCTGGAGCCCCACCTTCACCTCTTCGGCCGGGGGCGCGGAGAGCGACACGCGGATGGTGTCGCCGATGCCTTCGGAGAGCAGGATGCCGAACGCGGTCGCACTCTTGATGGTGCCCTGGAACGACGGGCCGGCCTCGGTGACGCCGAGGTGCAGCGGCCAGTCCCCGCGCTCGGCGAGCAGGCGGTAGGCCTTCACCATCACGATGGGGTCGTTGTGCTTCACCGAGATCTTGAAGTCGTGGAAGTCGTGCTCCTCGAACAGCGACGCCTCCCAGACGGCGCTCTCGACGAGCGCTTCGGGGGTCGCCTTGCCGTACTTCTCGAGCAGCCGCGGGTCGAGCGAGCCGGCGTTGACGCCGATCCGGATGGAGACCCCGGCCGCCTTGGCCGCCGCCGCGATCTCGCCGACCTTGTCGTCGAACTTCCGGATGTTCCCGGGGTTCACCCGCACACCGGCGCAGCCCGCATCGATGGCGGCGAACACGTAGTTCGGCTGGAAGTGGATGTCGGCGATCACCGGGATCTGGCTTTTCTTCGCGATGATCGGCAGCGCCTCCGCGTCGTCGCGCGACGGGACCGCCACACGCACGATGTCACATCCGGATGCCGTCAGCTCGGCGATCTGCTGCAGCGTCGCGTTGATGTTCGGCGTGGGCGTCGTGGTCATCGACTGCACGCTCACGGGTGCGTCACCACCCACGAGAACCTTGCCGACCTTGATCTGGCGGGACTTGCGCCGCGGGGCCAGGGTTTCGGGAGCCTTGGGCATCCCTAAGTTGATTGCTGCCACGATTTCAGTCTAGGACCGCAATCTGAACGGCGGGTCAGCGGGAGCCGAACGGGCAGCCCGCACTCGGCATCACCCGAAGATGTTGATGGGCTTCACGATGTCGGCGTAGACCAGCAGCGCGGTCATGCCGCCGAAGAGGATGACCACCACGAAGGTGAGCGGCATCAGCTTCGCCGCATCCACCGGCCCCGGGTCCTTCCGCTTGAAGAGCTTCGCGAAGCCGCGCCGGATGGCCTCCCAGACCGCCGCCGCCACGTGCCCGCCGTCGAGCGGGGTGAGGGGCACCAGGTTGATCACGAACAGCGCGATGTTGAGCGACCCCAGCAGGCCGAGCAGGCTCGCGGCCTTCGAGGCGATCGGGATGGTGTCGATGGAGGCGATCTCGCCCGCCACCCGGCCCACGCCGACGACGCTGATGGGGCCGTTGACGTCGCGCTCGCCCGAACCGAATGCCGCCTGAGCCACGTCGTAGAGGCGCTGCGGCAGATTCGCGACGATGCCCACCGTGCTGGCGATGTTCTCGCCGATCAGGGGGAACACCGCGGTGATCGGCTGCGGCACGAGCTCTGACGCGGCACCGATGCCCACGAAGCCGACGTCTTCGGTCTGCTTCGTGCCGTCGGCGTTCTCCACCACCTGGCCCTTGTCGTCGAGCACGTACCGCTGGGTCAGCAGCGGGGTGACACGGAGGGTGGTTTCGACGCCGTCGCGGAGCACGACGAGCGGCAGGGTCTCCCCCGCCGAGTCGCGGATGATGGCGGTCGACTGCTCCCAGCTCGTGATCGGCGTGCCGTTGAGGCTCACCAGCTCGTCGCCGGGCTGCAGACCCGCTGCGGCGCCGGGCGACGGCTGGTCGCCCGACTCGCACTCCTGCCGGTCACTCGTCGCGGGGAGGACGCAGGCCGACACGCTGCCGACCGTGGTGGAGCTCTGCACCGTGCCGAAACCGACCAGCACGATCGAGAAGAACACCACGGCGAGCACGAGGTTCATGAACGGCCCCCCGAGCATCACGATGATGCGCTGCCAGACCGGTTTGCGATAGAAGGCGCGGTCTTCTTCGAGACCGATGGAGAGCTGGCTGACCTGGCGGGCATCCTGCACCATCGACTGGAAGAACCCGGTGCTGTTGGCCACCGGCTTCTCGCCCTCGCGCCGCGGCGGGAACATGCCCACCATCGAGATGTAACCGCCGAGCGGCACTGCCTTCACGCCGTACTGCGTCTCGCCCTTCGTGCGCGAGAAGATGGTCGGCCCGAAGCCGATCATGTACTGCGTCACCTTGATGCCGAAGAGCTTCGCGGGCACCAGGTGGCCGACTTCGTGCAATCCGATGGAGACGGCGACGCCGACGGCGATGATGAGCACGCCGAGAATGAACTGCAGGACCGTTTCCACACGAGGACACTACCCCGGGAGCAGAAGCGAGCGCTGATCGTTCCCTGAATGGAAGATGAGCGGATGCCCGCGGTCGCGCCCCGGCGTCACACCGCGGCGATGAAGGCGTCGGCCGTCGCCCGGGCCCACTCCTCGGACTCGGCGAGCGACTCGCGCGTGACGACGTCGGAGGGCATCTCGTGCGCGTCCACGACCCGGGCGACGGTGTCGACGATGTCGAGGAACCCGATCCGTCCGGCGTGGAAGGCCGCGACCGCCTGCTCGTTCGCCGCGTTGAAGACGGCGGGGAAGCTGCCGCCGGCGCGTCCCACCTGCTTGGCGAGCTCGACGGCCGGGAAGGCCTCCTCGTCGAGCGGCTCGAAGGTCCAGCTGTGCGAGGCGGTCCAGTCGATCGGCGTACCGACACCCGACACCCGGTTCGGCCAGTCGAGGCCGAGTGAGATCGGCAGCCGCATGTCGGGCGGTGAGGCCTGCGCGATGGTCGATCCGTCGGTGAACTCCACCATGGAGTGCACGAGCGACTGCGGATGCACCGTCACCTCGATGTCGCCGTAGGCCACGTCGAATAGCAGGTGCGCCTCGATCACCTCGAGGCCCTTGTTCACCAGTGTCGCCGAGTTCGTGGTGACCACGAGACCCATGTCCCAGGTGGGGTGGGCGAGCGCCTCGCGCGGTGTCACGTCCTTCATCGACGCCCTGCTGCGGCCGCGGAACGGACCCCCGGAGGCGGTGAGCACGAGCCGCGACACCTCCCCCGCAGTGCCGGAGCGGAGCGCCTGGGCGATGGCGGAGTGCTCCGAGTCGACGGGCACGATCTGCCCCGGTCGGGCGGCGTCGCGCACGAGGTCGCCGCCCACGATGAGGCTCTCCTTGTTGGCGAGCGCGAGCGTGCGCCCAGCCTCGAGGGTGGCGAGGGTCGGGCCCAGCCCGATCGACCCGGTGATGCCGTTCAGCACCACGTCGGCCTCGATGTCGCGCACCATCGCCTCGGCCTCGAGCGCGCCGAGTCCGGTGTCGGAGACGGCGAACTCGGCCGCCTGCGCGTCGAGGGCCGCACGGTTGCTCCCCGCGATCAGGCCCACGACGTCGAACAGCTCGGGATTCGAGCGGATGACGTCGAGCGCCTGCACGCCGATGGAACCGGTGGAGCCGAGGATGATGACGCGTCTCATAGCGCCATCATCCCATCACGGGCCCGGGTCGGCCCGGGACGGCCCGGCTCAGCCCGCGTCGGGCGTCGCCGCCGGCGGGGCCGAGGCCGACGCCAGGATGTCGATCACGAACACGAGCGTGTCGGTGCCGGTGATGCCGGCCGCGCTGTTGCCCTCGCTGCCGTAGCCCTGGTCGGGCGGGATCACCACGAGCACCTGCGAGCCGACGGTCTGGCCGATCATCGCCGCGGCGAAGCCCTTGACCACGCCGGTCGTCGGGAACGTGCGCGGGCCGCCCTGACCCCAGCTCTGGTCGAAGACCGTGCCGGTGCCCCAGACGAGACCCTGGTACTGCACGGTGACGTTGTCACCGTCGGCGACCACGGCGCCGTCGCCCTTCTTCAGCACCTCGGTCTGGAGGGTGGTGGGCGGGTCGGTCTTCGGCACGGTGACCGTGGGCGCCCCGGTGTCGTCGAGCACGACGGTCGGGAAGCCGTCCTGCGCGGGCTGGTCTTCGCCGTCGGCGCGGATCGGCACGATCGCCTCGACATCCGCGACCATGACCATGGAGTCGGTGGCGGCGATGCCGAGCTGGTCGTTGCCGGTGTCGCCGAAGCCCTCGGCGGGCGGGATGACCGCGACCACGCGCGACCCGACCGTCGAGCAGGCGACCGCGTTCACGATGCCGGGGATGAACTGCGTGTCGTCGACCGTGAGCTGCAACTGCGTGCCGCCCTCGTCGAGCGTGGAGAAGACCTGCTTGCCGCTCGTGCCGTTGTAGATGGTGAAGTCGATGGTGGCGACGTCGCCGTTCTGCACCACATCACCGTCTCCGTCGCTCACCACGGTGCGCTGGGTGGTGTCGACCGTCAGCGGACCGGTGAAGGCCGTCTTCGGCGCCGACTTGAAGTCGCCGGTGACCGTCACACCGTTCGAGGCACTGCCGGATGCGGCGGGCGTGCAGTCGCCCGCGGCGCCGGTGGCCGACGGGTCGGGCGACGCGGCGCACCCCGCGAGCAGAAGGGTGGCGGCGACGGCGGCTGCGGCCAGTGCCGGAAGTGAGCGCATGATTCCTCTTCGTGAAAATCGGGGGGATGGGGTCAGTCTGGCTCAGTCCTCTTGGCGCAAGCTGGTCACGGGCTGTGAGCGGTTTATGTGCTTCGGGTTCTGGATGCCGATGAGCGACACCAGACCGCCCGCGAAGAAGAACAGGGCCGTCACGAGCACGACGCGGTGGAATCCCACGAGGTCCAGCACCATCATCCCGGCGATGAGGCTCGCGAGGGCCACGGCGATGAGACCGGCCACCCGGGAGACCGCGTTGTTCACCGCCGAGGCGATGCCGGACCGGGCCGGATCGATGGCACCCAGGATGGCTGCGGTGAGAGGAGCGACGGTCAGCGCCATCCCGAACCCGAACACCAGCACGGCGGGGAGCACCTCGGTGAAGTAGGGCGCCTGCTCGGTGAAGCGGAGCATCAGCAGGAACCCGGTGCCCGCGATGATCGGCCCGATCGTCATGAACAGACGCGGTCCGATCCGCCCGCTCAAGCGGCCGAAGAAGCTCGAGAAGCCGATCAGCAGGAGGCTCGTGGGCACCATCGCGAAGCCTGCCCACGTGGCGCTGTAGCCGGCGACCTGCTGGAGGAAGACGGCGACGCTGAAGAAGCCGAGCGAGAGGGCGCCGTAGATGAGGAAAGTGGAGACGTTCCCCACCGAGAAGTTACGCACCCGGAAGAGTTCGAGCGGGAGCATGGGATGGGGCGTGCGGCGCTCCCAGAGCACGAACGCGGCCAGCGCGATGATGCCGACCACCATCGGCACCATGACGACGGGCGAGCCCCAGCCGAAGTTCGCCTGCTCGATCAGCGCGAACACCGGCAGGCCGAGGCCGATGATGCCGAGCACCGCGCCCACGTAGTCGATGCGGGCGCCCTCCAGGCGGGCGTGGTCGTGGTCGAGTTTCGTCAGCAGGAAGAGCGTCACGGCGATCGGGAGCACGTTGATCCCGAACACGTAGCGCCACGAGAGGGTGTCGACGAGCACACCGCCGAGGATCGGTCCGGCGATGTTCGCGACGCTCGTGAACGCCGTCCAGGTGCCGATCGCCCGGCCCTGCCCCATGCCGCTGAAGTTCGCAAGGATGAGGGCGAGCGAGCTCGGCACGAGCAGCGCCCCGGCGATGCCCTGCACGCCGCGGGCGACGATGAGGAACTCGATCGTGGGCGCGAACGCGCAGGCGAGGGAGGCGACGCCGAAGCCGATCAGACCGGCCAGCAACACCTTCTTGCGGCCGTAGACGTCGGAGAGCGATCCGGCGAGGAGGATGACGGCGCCGAGCGTCAGCAGGTAGGAGTCGACCACCCATTGCTGCGACGCGAGTTCGCCGCCGAGCTCCTTGCTGATGGCCGGGAGCGCCACGTTGATGACGGTGGCGTCGAGGAAGGAGATGAACGATGCCAGCACCGCCACCGCGAGCACGAACTTCTGCTGTCTCGTCATCGCCGTCGCGCTTTTCGCCATGGCCCCAGTCAAGCCCATCGGGGCGCTCACCGCGAACAGCGGGAGAATGGGCGGGTGTCGGTTCGACGGGATGGTCAGGGGGATGCGGGGCCTGGGGCCGGCGGCGATTCGTGGGGTACCCGGGCCGAGCGGGCCCAGGATGCGCTGACCGCGGAATTCGGCACCCGCCTCCGGCGCGGTGGGCTGCGCAACACGGCACCGTGGCGGCTCCGGCAGGCCTTCGCCTTCAACTACTGGTGGCTCGCCCACGCGATCGAGGTGCGGGTGGACGCGTTCGAACGAAGCGGGCATGCCGACGCTCTCGGGAGTGCGCGACGGATTCTCGAGCTGGTCCGCCGACGCAACGGGGGCACGCTCGTCAACGACTACTTCGACGACATGGGCTGGATGGCGATCGCATTGCTGCGATTGCACGCGGCTTCCGGCGAGCGCCGCTTCCTCGACGACGCGATCGGGCTGTGGGAGCACATCGGGAGGGCCGGGCGCACGGCGGGGCACGGCGCGGCCGTCGCGTGGCGCGCGCAGCAGCTCGACTACGAGAACGCGCCCACGAACGGAGCCTTCGCACTGCTCTCGGCACGGCTGTTCGCGGTGACGGGCGATGCCGCCCACGCCCGCGCCGCGCAGGAGGCCGTGGACTGGATCGAGACGACGCTCATCGATCCGGCCACCGGCATCCTGGCCGACGGGGTGAACCGGCTCGGAGACGGCCGGATCGACACCGCGTGGGTCTTCAGCTACAACCAGGGGCTGTACGTGGGGGCGCTCGTCGAGATGGCGGGGTGGACGGGGTGGACGGATCGCGAACGGGGCGCGGGCCGTGCCGCAGGCGCGGGCACGGAAGCGGGCCGTGCCGCAGGCGCGGGCGCGGGCGCGGGCCGTGCCGCAGGCGCGGAAGCGGGCGCTGGCGCGGCCGACCGTACGGAGGGGGTCGGTGGGGCACTGGCGGGCGACCAGGCGCTGGCGCGGGCCGAACGCACCGCGGTGGCGGCCGTGCAGCTGCTCGCGCCCAACGGCGTGATCACAGGTGAGAACTCACGGCTCGATCAGCGCGGGGGCGGCGACATCGGTCTGTTCAAGGGCATATTCGTGCGCTACGTCGGCGAGTTGATCGCGCGGTTGCCTCGGGAATCGGAAGGGCGGCCCGTTCTCGTGGAGTTCGTCCGGGCGAGCACGGATGCGCTCTGGTCGGGCATCCGTCGGTCGCCGGATGTGCGGGCAGGCGACGACTGGAGTCGGCCGGCACCGCCGGTGACGTTCCTGTCCACGCAGCTGAGCGCCGTGATGGCGCTCGAGACCCGCGCCCGACTCGAGCGCGGTGGACTCATGGACGGCTGAGCCCGCCTCGGCACTCCGGCCGCCCGGAGCCAGGCCTCCCACCCGCTCGCGCTCGCCCTACTCCGGGATGACCAGACGCACCCGGAACTCGAGGCGAGCGGCGGGATCGTCCGGTCGCACACGCACCACGACCCGGCGCGAACGGTCGACGCCGGGCGGGCCCGCGACCGGACGGATGCCGTCGATCTCCTCGGCCGTCACCGCGAACGTGCGCTCCCCCGCGTTCTCGTCCGAGTCATCCGCCCATGCCGCCGGAGCGGAGCGGAACACGGGGTCCGCAATACCGGTGTCGACCCGCACGGTGCCGGCACGGGTGATGGCGACCGCGGTGAGCTCGACGGTGCGGCTGAGGCTGGCGTGGAGTGGCGCATCCGCTTCGCCGTTGCCGGTGCCGTGAAGGTCCTCGAACCGCACGATCGCGTCGCGTCGGAACGCCTCGCCGAGGGTGCCGCGCAGGGTGCGGCCGATCAGGAAGAGCTCGACCGGCTCTCCGGAGGGCTCAGCCCGTGACGAGGACACGGGGGTCGTGGTGCACGGGGAAGTTCACCGAGCTGGCGATGAAGCACACCTGGTTGGCCTCGTGGTGCATGGCGGCGAGCAGCTCGTCATCGACGGGCTCGGTCACGGTGACCACGGGATGCAGCGTGACGCTCGTGAAGCGGCCCCCGTTGCCCTCTTGCTCCATGACTCCTTCCGCGGCATCCGTGTAGTCGGTGACGACCACGCCGTGCAGCACGGCGACGTGCAGGAACGACAGCATGTGGCATTCGCTGAGGGCGGCGAGCAGCAGCTCCTCGGGGTTCCAGCGGTCGGCGTCGCCGTGGAAGGTGCGATCGGCCGAGGCCTCGAGCGGATGCTTGCCCTCCGCGGTCACGAGGCTCTGCCGCCCGTAATCGCGGTAGCCGCTGGTGCCGCTGCCGCGATTGCCACGCCAGGCCACATCGACGGTGTAGTGATGCTCACGATTCACCTGGCCATGCTATCTCCGGCGCCCCGGATGCCTGGCCTAAACTGGCCGGACTATGACTGACACCATCGACGCCTCGGTTGCGGCCCCCGTCTACTCGGTTCCCCAGGAGCGGAGGATCGTGACCGCGATCCCCGGCCCGAAGTCGCAGGAGCTGCACGAGCGACGTCTGGCCGTCGTGCCGCCCGGGGTCTCCAGCGCACTGCCGGTCTACATCGCCAAGGCCCACGGGGCCGTGCTGGTCGACGTCGACGGCAACCAGTTCATCGACCTCGGCGCCGGCATCGGGGTGACCACGATCGGTCACACCGAGACCGCGGTCGTCGCCGCCGCGGCCTCGCAGCTGCAGGACGTGGTGCACACGCTCTTCACCATCACGCCCTACGAGGAGTACGTGCGGGTCGCCGAGCTGCTCGCCGAGCACACCCCCGGCGACTTCGCGAAGCGCACCGTGCTGGTGAACTCGGGTGCGGAAGCCGTGGAGAACGGCGTGAAGATCGCTCGCAAGTACACCGGTCGTTCGGGCGTCGCCGTGCTCGAGCACGCCTACCACGGCCGCACCAACCTCACCATGGCCATGAACTTCAAGGCCGCTCCCTACTCCACCGGCTTCGGGCCGTTCGCCGGCGACGTCTACCGCGCCCCGAACTCGTACCCTTACCACGATGGATTGTCGGGCGCCGAGGCCGCAGCCCGCACCATCAACTACCTCGAGAAGACGGTCGGCGCCGCCGACCTCGCCTGCCTCGTGGTGGAGCCCATCCAGGGCGAGGGCGGCTTCGTCGTCCCGGCCGAGGGCTACCTGCCCGCGCTGCAGGAGTGGTGCACGGCGCAGGGGGTCGTGTTCATCGCCGACGAGATCCAGAGCGGCATGGCGCGCACGGGCGAGTACTTCGCCAGCACGCACTTCGGCCTGGTGCCCGACATGGTACTCACCGCCAAGGGCATCGCCGGCGGCCTGCCCCTCGCCGGCGTCACCGGCCGGGCGACGATCATGGATGCCGCTCAGCCCGGCGGTCTCGGCGGCACCTTCGGCGGCAACCCGGTCGCGGCGGCGGCCGCGGTCGCCGTGTTCGAGCAGATCGAGAAGGGCGCCCTGCTGGGTGAGGCGGCCCGCATCGAGCAGACTCTCACGACGGGCCTGCTGGCGCTGCAGGAGAAGTACGACATCATCGGCGACGTGCGCGGCATCGGGGCCATGGTGGCGATCGAACTGGTCGAGCCGGGCACCGGATCGACCACCAAGACGCCCCACGCCGAAGCCGTGAGCGCGATCGCCGCCTACGCCGCGCAGCGCGGGGTGCTCATCCTGACGGCGGGGACGTACGGAAACGTGCTGCGCTTCCTGCCGAGCCTCGCGATCTCCGACGAGCTGCTCGAGGACGCGCTCAGCGTACTCGACGAGGCGTTCGCCCAGCTCGCCCGATGAGCGACACGGACCTGCCCGGCACGGCGACACTCGCCGAGTCGGTCGAGCTCGCCGTCGTGACCCGCAGCGGCTTCGTCGAGTCACGGCACGCGGGCTCGGCGGTCGTGCTCTCCCCCGGCGGCGAGATCGTCGCGAGCATCGGCGCGCCCGACCGTCCGGTCTATCCGCGCTCGAGCCTTAAGCCGTTCCAAGCTCTCACCGTGCTGGAGTCAGGCGTCGAGCTCGGTTCCGTGCAGACGGCGATGTCCATGGCGAGCCACACCGCCACCCCGGCGCACATCGCCGTGGTGCGTTCCCTCCTGGAACTCGGTGCCCTCACCCCTGACGCGCTCGGCTGCCCCGCCGACTGGCCCGCCGATGCGGCGGCGCGCACCGAGGTGATCCGCAGCGGCGGCCACCCCGAACGCCTCTTCATGACCTGCTCCGGCAAGCACGCGGCCATGCTGCTCGCCTGCGCTGTCAACGACTGGAGCACCACCGACTACCTCGACCTCGCCCATCCGCTTCAGCAGCGCATCCTCGCCACGGTCGAGCGCCTCACCGGTGAGCCCGTGGTGCACACCGGGGTCGACGGCTGCGGCACACCGGTGCACGCGATGTCGTTGACCGCGCTGGCACGCGGCTACCACCGGCTGCGGCTCGCGGAGGAGGGACCAGCTCGGCAGCTCGTTGACGCCGCCCTTGCGAACGGGTGGGCGGTGGAGGGCCCTGGGCGCCCGAACAGCATCGTGATCGATCGCCTCGGCGTTCTCGCGAAGTTCGGCGCCGACGGTGTGATGGTGCTCGCCGCCCCCGACGGCACCACGGTGGCGCTCAAGATCCTCGACGGGAACCTGCGCCCGGCCACGCTCGTGGCGCTCAGCCTGCTCGCCCGACACAGCGCGCTCGAGCCGGCTGCGGTCGCCGACGTGGTCTCCGAACTCGACCTCACCGTGTGGGGCCGCGGCGAACCGGTAGGCGCTGTCATGGTGTCGCCGAACCTCTGACCAGAACACGTGCGGGGTGCGCTCCGTCCCGTCGGCACCGCCCGGTGGGCTCTACCCCGTCCGCTCTGCCCGCTCAGTTCTTGCCCATAGCCCAGGCGTCAACCCTGGCGCGCCAGCCTCTTCGCCCGTGCCGCGCGACTCACCTGGGCCACCACCACGATGATGATCGCCAGCAGGAAGACAGCGGACGCGATGACGTTCACCTGCGCCGGGATGCCGCGGGCGGCCGCGATGTAGATGAATTTCGGGAAGGTGTCGACGGCACCCGAGTTGAAGTTCGTGATGATGAAGTCGTCGAAGCTCAACGCGAACGAGAGCAGGGCGGCCGCCGCGATGCCGGGAAGCAGCAACGGGAACGTGATACGCCAGAACACCTGGGTGGGCGACCCGTAGAGATCGCGCCCGGCTTCCTCGAGCGCGGGATCGAGACTCGCCACGCGCGCCTTCACCGTCACCACGACGAAACTGATGCAGAACATCGTGTGCGCCAGGATGATGGTGACGAGACCCTTCTCAGCCCCGATCGTGAGGAACTGGGCAGCGAGACCGGCACCGAGCACCACCTCGGGCGTGGCCATCGGCAGGAACAGCAGCAGGCTGATCGCCGAGCGGGCGCGGAACCGGTAGCGCACCAGGGCGATCGCGATCAGGGTGCCGAGCGCCGTCGCGATCACGGTGGCGACGACCCCCACCAGGATGCTGTTGCCGAACGCCTCGCAGAGCCCCTGGGTGTTGCAGACCGTGAGCCACTTGTCGAGGGTGAACCCCTGCCAGGCGATGTTGAGCTTCCCCGAATCGTTGAACGAGAACACGAAGGTGTAGGCGATCGGGATGAGGAGGAACAGCAGGGCCAGCACGGTGTAGATCGGCAGACCGATGCCGCGCATCCGGAACCTCCGGCGCGACGCGGGCGAGGGCTCGAACGACGCCTGTTCGAAGGCCTTGGCGGGGACGGCGCTGGTCATATCAGGTCCTCCGTTCCAGAGCGGCGCACGTAGATCCCGACGATGACGAGGATCACCGCCATCAGCACGATCGAGAGGGCGGCCGCGATCGGATAGTTCTGCAGCACGAGGAAGTTCGCCTCGATCGCGTTGCCGACCATCGCCGTGGACGAACTGCCCAGGAAGTCGCGACTGGCGTTGATGTAGTCGCCGGCCGCGGGGATGAAGGTCAGCAGCGTTCCCGAGACGATGCCCGGCATCGAGAGCGGGATGGTGACCTTGCGGAAGGTGGTCCAGGGGCTCGCGTAGAGATCGGCTCCCGCTTCGATGTACCGGGTGTCGAGGCGCTCGAGGGTCGCGTACAGCGGCAGCGTCATGAACGGGATGAAGTTGTAGGTGAGGCCGAAGATCACCGAGAAGGCGGTGCCGGTGAGGTGCCCGTCGGAGGGGAGCACGGCGATCGACTTGAGGAAGACGACGATCGGCCCCTCATCCGACATGATCTGCTTCCACGCGAGCGTGCGCAGCAGGAAGCTGATGAAGAACGGTGCGATGACGAGGGTCAGCATCAGGCTCTGCAACAGAGGCCAGCGCCGCGCCTTCACACCGATGAAGTAGGCGATCGGGTAGCTGATCACGAGCGCGAGCACGGTGGCGATGAGGGCGTAGCCGAAGGCGCGCAGCACCAGCGGCCAGTACTCCGCCATGGCATCGGCGTAGTTCTGCCATTGGAACCCGGCCGTGTACTCACCGATGTCGCCGTCGAGCACCGGCTGCTGGAACGAGGTGATGATGAGCGAGATCAGCGGCGCGAGGAAGAACAGCACCAGGTAGAGGATGCCCGGCAAGAGGAGCACGAGCGCGATGAAGCTGCGCTTTCGCGGCGCCTGTTCGACGACGGCCTGGGACGAGAACGCGGTGAACGCCACGGTGCCGCCTAGGCCTGTTCCAGCTCTTCTTCGAGCGCGATCCGGCGCTGCACGGCGATCGACTCGGTCGAGTCGTCGGGCGCGAAACGGGGACCGTCGGCCGGGTCGTCTTCCAGACCGAACCCGTGGTCGGCGTTCCAGGACAGCCACACCTCGGCGCCCTCCTGCACGACCGGGCCGAACACCATGTTCTGCGCGAACACGGTGAGTTCGCCGACGCCGGGGACCAGCACGAGGTACTGCGTGCTGACGCCGCTGAACGAGACATCCGTGACCCGGCCGGGGCCGAGCACGTTGCGCCCGGGATCGGGGGCAGGGGCTTCGGTGAGCAGCGAGACCTTCTCGGGCCGCACGCCGACCGTGACCTCGCCGGCGTGCCGCTTGGCGCGGGTGCGGGGCACGGTGATGGGCACCCCGGCGACGTCGACGACGATCGCGTCGGCCGAACTTCCGGTGACCTGGCCCGTGAACAGGTTCGACTGACCGAGGAAGTTCGCCACGAAGGCCGTGCGCGGCAGCTCGTAGAGCTCCTCCGGAGCACCCATCTGCTCGATGCGGCCCTTGTTCATCACGGCCACCGTGTCGGCCATGGTCATGGCCTCTTCCTGGTCGTGCGTGACATGAAGGAAGGTGAGGCCCACCTCGGTCTGGATGGTCTTCAACTCGAGCTGCATCTGACGCCGCAGCTTCAGGTCGAGCGCGCCGAGCGGTTCGTCGAGCAGCAGCAGCGCCGGGCGGTTGACGATGGCGCGGGCGAGCGCGACGCGCTGCTGCTGCCCGCCGGAGAGCTGAGCCGGGCGCCTCGTGGCCAGGTGATCGAGCTCGACCAGTCGCAGCGCCTCGTGCGCCTTCACCACCGGGTCGCCCACCTTGCGCCGCCGCAGCCCGAACGCCACGTTCTCGAGGATGGTCATGTGCGGGAAGAGCGCGTAGGACTGGAACACCGTGTTGACGGGCCGCTGGAACGGCTTCGTCGATGTGACGTCCTTACCGCCGATGAGGATGCGCCCGGCCGTCGGCTCCTCGAGGCCCGCCACCAGGCGGAGCGTGGTGGTCTTGCCGCACCCCGAAGGGCCGAGCAGGGCGAAGAACGATCCGGCGGGGATCGAGAGGTCGAGCGCCTCGATGGCGGTGAAGCCCGGGAAGCGCTTGGTGATGCCGACCAGTTCGAGGTCGGCGCCCTTGTCGGCGAAGGATGCGATGGCCATCAGCTGCCCAGCAGGACCTTCTGGAACTGCGCCTGGTAGTCGTTCTCCTCCTGCGGCGTCAGCGTGCGGAAGACGTGGACGGTGGAGAGGGTCTCCTCGTCGGGGAAGATCAGCTGATTCTCCGCGAGCTCGGGGTCGAGGGCGACCGCGGCTTCCTTGGCCCCGACGACCGGGGTCACGTAGTTGACCCAGGCAGCGAGTTCCGCGGCCACCTCCGGCTCGTAGTAGTAGTTCATGACGGCCTCGGCGTTCTCCTTGTGGGCCGACCCCATCGGCACCACGAAGGTGTCGTTCCAGAGCGTGCCGCCGGCATCCGGGATCGCGAACTCCCACTTGTCGCCGGCCTGGGCGTTGAGCGAGGTGATGTCGCCCGACCAGCAGATGGCCGCGAAGGTGTCCTCGCTCTGCAGGTCGTTGAGGTAGGCGTTGCCCTTGATGTTGCGGATCTGACCGTCGTCGACCTGCTTGGTGAACACGTCCATCGCGTTCGCGTACTCGTCGTCGCCCCACTCACCGGTGATGTCGACACCCTGCGAGAGCATGATGAGGCCCATCGTGTCGCGCATCTCGGAGAGTACGCCGACCCGGCCCTTGAGCGCCGAATCCCAGAGGTCGTCGACGCTCTTCAGCCCGGCGGGCACCTTCTCCTTGTTCCAGCAGATGCCGGCGAAGCCGCCCTGCCACGGCAGTGAGAGGTGGCGACCCTCGTCGAAGTCGGGGTTCGCGAACGACGGGCTCAGGTTCGCGATGTTCGGGATCTTCGCGTGATCGAGTTCCTGCACGTAGCCGTTGCGCACCAGGCGGGCCACCATCCAGTCGGTCAGGCACACCGTGTCGGCTCCGATGTCTTGACCCAGCGCCAGCTGGTCTTTCACCTTGGCGTAATAGCTGTTGTTGTCGTCGACAGCCACGTTGTACGTGACCGTGATACCGGATTCGTCTTCGAACCCCATCAGAGTCGGGTAGTTGCCGTCGTCGTCCTCATCCATGTAGGCGGGCCAGTTGTCCCAGATGAGCGTCTTCTCCGTGGCCGAGACGTCTTTCGCCGGCGTGAGTTCCTTCTTCTCACCGGTCGAGCACGCGGCGAGAGCGAGAGCCGTGGCGCCGAACCCGGCCGCACCGAGGAAACCGCGACGGGAAAGCGACAGGGCCCGTGCGCGTTGCAAGGCCTGGGAGTGCCGGATCGCCTGCAGGATCATCGGGTCTTGTGGGGGTCTCAAGGTCATCCTCTTCACGCTTTCCTCTTGGGTGCCAGGTCGGGTGCGAGCCACGTTTCCGGGTGCTGCGGAGCTCGGAAAATGGTAGGTCTGATATTGGCACACGAGGTGCTTTCTCGACAGCGTCCACGACGAAAACCAGCACATCGAAACATACTCTTTACGAAATCAGTGCTGATGACGCGAAAATACCTCCGTTTTCGTCTGCCCGGGCATGCCGACCCCGAGTCCGGCGGCCGCGCATCCCGGCTTCCTCCAGTCGCGTCGGGAACTCGGCGCGCGAGAGCAGCTGACAGCGCAGCCGCACGGTCGAATCAGCGTGCAGCAGAGCCCAGGGAACGTCGTCGAGAGTAAGGCACGGAAGGTCGCCGTGCGGCGGCGGGCGGCCCCCGGCCGCCTCCGAGCCCAGTGCGACCACAGGCACCCCGCCGACCGTGATGCGGTCGTCGGCCCGCAGGAGCACCGGCGCCACACTCTGGGACGCCAGTTGCACCATCAGGGACCGGGCGACGGCCAGCACCGGCAGTCGCTCGCCGGCCAGCAGAAGCCCGACTCCGCGATCGTCGAGCTCGAGGGGAACCGGCTCCCGCGCGCGGGTGAGTCCGAGGCTGAGGAGGTAGGAACGGGGCTGGTGGGTCATGCATCCAGTCAACGCGAGAGGCGAGCGTCACCGGCGGCGCGCATCCGATCTGTGGAGAGGATCTCCGAGGAGCGCGCTTGTGCAGGACTCAGTGCACGTCGACGTACTGGTCGCCGATCCCGATGCGGGTGCCCCGCGGTACGCGCATCCGCTCGCCCGGAACCAGATCGATCGGGTCGACGAGGTCGAGCCCGAGGCGGGTACCGTTCGCCGAACCGCGGTCCGCGATCCAGAGCCGGTCGCCCTCGACGCCGAACTCGAAGTGGGTCTTCGACACGCTCCGCTCCGGGTCGACGATCTGCACCAGATAGTCGAACGATTCGCCCTCCCGCGCGGCCGGGTTGCGACCGACGAGACCGCTCCCCGAGACGCGGACGCTCTCGCCCGTGCTGAAGACCAGGCTGAACAACGGACCGCTGCGGGCGACCGCCGGCTCCGGCACGTCGCCCGTCTCGATCGGCCCTGCCGTCGCCGCGGCGACCGGCACGTCGTCGACGAGCGGTGTCGCCGGCATCGCCGGCACCGCGGGTGCCCCCGGCGAGGTGGCCGTGGCCGCCTGTCCGGGTGCCTCGCGCGCGATCGCCTCGAGCAGGGCGCGGCGGTCGTGCCGCTCGGTGTCGCCGAGAGTCGGCCGCGGAGCGATGGCGGAGGTGCCGCACTCGCCGCAGAGCAGAGCCCCCGCGGTCAAGGTCGTGCCGCACGTTCTGCACTTCACCGGATGTCCCGCCTCTTCTTTCCCTTGCCATGATACGTGCGCAACGACCGGGTCGACAGCCGGGCCAGCAGCCGCTGGAGGCGCCCGCGCGACTGGAGCAGTCGCCGTCGCTCGGTGTCGGAGGCGGCCCAGATCTCCGCGATCTCCCGCTCACCGGGGTCGGCAGGCGCGTAGACGGCGCCGTCGATCCGCTCCGCGAGCAGCACGGCGGAATCACCGCCGAGAGAACGTGCGGCCTCGCGCCGGGTCGCGTTCGCGGGGGCGGGCTCCGCGACGTCCCGGGCCGTGTCGAGCAGTTCGGCCCAGCCGCCGGCTGCGCGTTCCCGAGGCGTTCCCTGTGTGCGCCGGCGGGTGCGCCGCCTCCGTTTAAGGGCGAGCACGACGAGGAAGGGGGCGAGCAGGATGGCGATGACGGCGAGCGACACTCCGGCGATCGCTGCGATCCGCAGCACGATGCCGAGCACGTCGTCGGCGGGGGCGGGTTCGTCGTCGTCTTGCTGCAGCGGCGCCGCCTCCACCGGATCGTCGAGGTCATCGGCGGCCGGGGGGATCACGTCGGGTGGCTGCACGGCTGTCGAGCTGTCGTCGAGGGCCGTGTCGGGGATGGGTCGCGGGTCGGGCGACACGTCGAGCGGCATCCAGCCCGCTTCGGCGGTGTAGACCTCGGTCCAGGCGCTCGCATCCTGTCCCCGGATGTCCGCCGACGCGCCGGCGGCGGCAGTCTCGGGCACGGTGAAGCCCATCGCCACCCGGGCGGGGAACCCGACGGATTCGGCCAGCAAGGCGCCGGCCACCGCGTACTGCTCGTCGTCGCCGAGCATCGGCGACGCGGTGAGGAGTTCTTGGATGCGGTCGGCTCCATGGCCGGATCGGCTGAAGACCTCTCCGGCGCCGGATCCCGAGAGGTAGCCCTCGCGAAGGCCCTCGACGATGCCGGCCAGCCGTTCTCCCGGCGACGCCGACGCCGGGGCCCACTCGGCCGACCGCACGGCGACCGCGTCCGGAACGGCGTCGCTCGGCGCGGGCGGTGCGCCCCCCGGGGTGAGAGCCGCGAGATCGGCGGGCGCAGATCCGCCGACCACGCCGGAGGGGTCCTGTGTGGTGAGGCGGTACGAGTCGCCGTCTCGGAGCCCGACCGTATCGGCGACGGTCGAGAGCGCCGCGCTGAAGTACAGGGAGTTCTGCAGGGCATCGGCGTTCGGCCCGCCGAAGGTGACGGCGAGCGGGTCGCCCGTGGTGGGCACCCATACCGAGTCGTACCGCCCGACCTGCACGTCGACGGTGGTCGTCGACCCGGTGCTCCCCCGGCCGACGGAGGCAGCATCCGATTCCGGCCCACCGAGCCGCTCGGGCACCCGGGAGAACAGTGCTCTCGCCTGCTCCGCTCCCCCGACGGTGAAGACGACACCGTCGTAGTCGTTCATCCGTGCGACGACGATCCTCGCGCCCGGCTCCGCGCCCGTGACGGTCAGCACCACGGCATCGGCGAGCGGTTCCTTCGTGAAGGCGCGGAATCCGGAGAGGGGGCTCGGGTACTCGCGAGCGTCGAACG
This sequence comes from Herbiconiux sp. UC225_62, assembly GCF_042694625.1. Classification (GTDB taxonomy): domain Bacteria; phylum Actinomycetota; class Actinomycetes; order Actinomycetales; family Microbacteriaceae; genus Herbiconiux. The sequence continues at coordinate 4,304,910 of NZ_CP170551.1, forward strand.
GCTGCTCGACGGCATCACGGGCCACCACACGGTCGGGTGCCGGGAGGGCGACCGTCACGGCGACCGCCACCACGACGCCCGCCGCCACCACGCCGGCCGCCGCCGCCACCGCCCGCCCGGGCACCCGGACGCGGGAGAGGACGAGCCAGGCGACCGCCACGACCGCGAACAGGCCGCCGACCGCGATGGGTGCGAACGCCACGGCGCCTCCGAAGAGGACACCGGCGACGAGCGCGAGAGCAGGGACCACGACGGCGAAGGCGGGTCGGGAGGTGCGGAGGGCCAGCGAGACGCCGAGCACCGAGGCGACGAGGAGGACGACGAACACCGGCACCAGCAGGGCCTGGTAATTCCCCACCGGCAGCTCGATGGTGAGGAGCTGGCGCCAGCCGGCCGCCGTGGTGACCACCAGGTCGGCGAGACCCCCCGGCGTCGGCAGCACACCCCAGAGCGCCTTGGCCGGAACAGCCAGGGGCACGCCCAGGAGCAGCCAGGCCAGGATCGTCGCGAGCAGCACCAGATGACTCGGCCACGACCAGCGAGCCCCGGCGGCCGCGATCCCGACGCCGACGGTCACGGTCACGAGCGCCAGCAGCACGAACGAGGGCGACTCGTAGATCGGCCACCAGGCCGCTGCGGCCACCAGGGTGAGCACCTCGAACACCAGCGCCGCGATGAGGATGCGGCCGGCCGGCATCCGCGAGGTCGATGCGATGGGAGCGCGCTCCGTCGACGTCGTCACACGCCCACCGCCCGGGTCAGAGTGCGGACGAGGTCGTCGAGATAGCCGATCCGTGTGATGCGGAGGGAGTCGATGCGCACGAGCGTCGCCTCGGCCTCCGGCTCGGCGACCACCGCGATCACCTCGACTCCGGTCGCGAAATGCGAGGCGGCCGCCCGCAGCTGGCGAGCGGTGACCGTCGAGCCGCACGCCAGGAAGACCACCGAGGCATCCGGCGCCGACTCGCCCACCGCTCGCGCCACGGCGGGCAGGCGCGCCGCCCGCGGCGCCGCTGATTCCTCGATGCCGCTGAGGTCGTCGAGCAGCTCCCGCGGCGCACGCACTCGCAGGCGCGCGCCGCCTTCGGCACGACGGCGGGTGCCCTCACCGGCGAACACCGACACCGTGGTGCCGTCGGCAACGGCGCGCACCCCGATCGACGCGACCACGCTGACGGCCAGCTCGAACTCCTCCTCCGAGGCGTAGTCGGCCGCGCTCAGCGACTGCAGGACGATCAGATGACTGCGCCGGGTCTGCTCGAACTGGCGCACCAGGAATGTCCCGGTCTTCGCCGTGCTCTTCCAATGGATGTGCCGGCGGTCGTCGCCTGGCACGTAGGGACGGAGCGCGTGGAACGACATGTCGCTGTCGGTGAGATCGGCGGTCGGGATGCCTTCGAGGTCGCGCAGCAGGCCGGTCGTGTTCACCGGGAGCGACACCGTCGTCGGGTGCACGTAGAGTTCCGCCGTGCCCGAGCGCACGGATTCCCGCCGGGCCAGGCCGATCGGATCGCGCCGTACGATGGTCACCGGTCCGAGGGTGATCACGCCGCGTCGCACCGTGGGGACGGAGACGAGCACTTCGCGCGATTCCCCCGCCGCTAGAGCCGGCAAGCGGATCAGCTCGGTGCGCCCGCCCACCAGGAATTCCGCCTGGTGCGCCCGCCGGCGTCGGGCGGAGTCGTTCGTGACCCGGACCGCGACGGTGGCCGCCCCACCGGCGACCACCCGGCGGTCGAGGACGTCGATCTCGATCCGTCCGCTCGACCGGCCCACCAGGAATCCCGCCGCGACCACGGCGACGACGAGCGCCACAAGGCCGACAACCAGGAGCTCGGTCCAGCCGAAGGCGATCCCGCAGGCGAGGCCGATGACGGCCATCCCGATCACGACCCACCCGCTCGACGCGATCGCGACCGGGAGTCGGCGCCCGCTCATGCGGCCGAGACGTCCCCGGGGGGCGGGACGTCGAGCAGGATCTGCGAGATGACGCCGAGCGAGGTCACCCCGTCGAACTCGGCCTCCGGATCGAGCACCAGGCGGTGCGCGAGTACGGGGCCGGCGAGCGACTTGACGTCGTCGGGCACCACGTAATGCCGCCCGTCCGAGGCCGCGTAGGTCTTGGCCGTGCGGATGAGCGCCAGCGCGGCCCGCACGCTGGCGCCGAGACGGGTCTCCGAGGCGTCTCGCGTGGCCTGCACGAGTCGGGACACGTAGTCGTTGATGGTGGCGTCGACGTGCACCGTGCGGGCCTCGGCGGCCAGTAGCGTGACGCCCTCTGCGGTGATGATGGGCGGCAGCGGATCGCCGTGCGCCTTGTGCGTCGCTCCCTCGAGGATGCGCAGCGTGGTGGCGTGGTCGGGGTAGCCGATCGAGGTCTTGATGAGGAAGCGGTCGAGCTGCGCCTCCGGCAGCCGGTAGGTGCCGGCCTGCTCGATGGGGTTCTGCGTGGCGACCACCATGAAGGGCTCGCCCACGGGATGCGCGCGGCCGTCGACCGTGACCCTCCCCTCCTCCATCACTTCGAGCAGGGCCGACTGGGTCTTCGGCGACGCCCGGTTGATCTCGTCGGCGAGCACCACGTTCGCGAAGATCGGCCCGGGGTGGAAGGTGAACGCTCCGCTGTTCTGGTCGTAGACGCTGACGCCGGTGATGTCACCCGGCAGCAGGTCGGGCGTGAACTGGATGCGGCTGCTGGTGCCGCGCACGCTGTCGGCCACAGCGCGGGCGAGCGAGGTCTTCCCGGTGCCCGGGGCGTCTTCGAGCAGCAGGTGGCCCTCGCTGAACAGGGCGGTGAGAGCGAGCCGGATCACGTGCGACTTGCCGTGCAGCGTGCGCTCGATGTTGGTGGTCAGGCGATCGAAGACGTCGGCGAACCGCACCGCCTGTTCGGTCGTCATCGTCATGTGCACACCTCTCCGCTAGCCAAAGTACACATCCCCGAACGGACCGATCCGCACATACAGCGCCGCGTCGCCCGTGACGGGCGCTCCGGGCGTGCAGGAGTTCGGGCCCACAATCTGGTCCTGGGGCAGATTCTCGGGGTGATCCTTGTTCGCGCGGTAGACCGCGCTCGAGCCGCACCAGTACGTGGGTTGGAGGGAGCCGTTCTGCGGCGCGGTGGCCCAGGACCAGGCCGCGCCGCTCCAGGCCGGGGGGCTCGGCGCGAATTGGAAGGTGACGGACGGCTCGGGCGCGGTGACCGGCGCCGAATACGGGCCGCACACCTCCACCCCGCTCCAGACGTTGCAGGCACGGATGACGAAGCGGTACCGCTCACCGAAAGCGCCTTCGGCGAGCTCGCGCGGGAAGTTGCCGAGCTGGAGGCTGACAGCCGGGCCGTTCGCGCTGCCGCCGGCGTCGACCGGGCGAACGTAGTAGCGCGGGTTCGTGACCGCGTTCGGCGTGGGCGCCGAGTCGATCCTCACGTCGAACGCCCGCTCGCGCCGCTGCATCGACAGGGCGACCGCAGACGCGTCGACCTGACCCGGGCTCGGGTAGGCGACCGTCGTCGCCACGGCGGATGCCACACAGCCGGCCGCGTTGTATCCCCAGACCACGAACGAGTAGGTGGAGTCGACCTCGGTGAGTCCGTCGAAGGTGGCGCTGCGCGCGTCTCCCCCCAGGTTCTGCTGCGCCGCGACGTCGCCGCCGGATCGGGGCGGATCGACGGTACCGGGAGCGGGAGAGGAGACCGAGCAGGATTGCGCCCCGTCGGGGACCGAGGTCACACCCTCAGCGAGCAGTTGCGCGAAGTAGCCGGTGACCCGGTCGCCGTTGCCGCCGAATTCCGGCCACGAGATGGTGACCGAACCCGGGCCGCTGTCGAGGTTGGCCACGGCCGACACCGTCGAGGCGGTGGGTGGCCCGAACGGGGTTCCGCTCGCACTCGCCGAGGGCCAGACGGCGAGCGCCGGATACGCACCGTTGCGGGCGGTGACGGTGACCGTGCTGGACTGGCCGTTCGCGAGGCCGGTGACCGTGGTCTGACAGTGCCCGGCATCGCATCCGGGCCCGGTCGCATCCAGCGTGGCGACCGCGCGTCCGTCGGCGCTGACGTCGTATTCGCGCACCGCGGAGCCGCCCTGACCGACGGTGGACGTGTTCCAGCGCACGTCGAGGGCGCCGTCGCGCGGGGCGACGGTGACCGCGCCCGGTGCCGACGGGAGCAGGTCGGACCAGACGGGGGTGGCGTAGTTCGCGGCATCCGAGCTGCCGATGGCGTTCTTCGCCGCCACGCTCACGGTGACGGCGTTGCCGGGACCATTGCCGGGTGTGCCGACCACGCAGCTCGTGCTGGCGCATTGGCTCACGATCGCCGAACCGGAGTCGGTGCGGGTCACGACGTCGAAGCCGGTGATCGGCGAGTTGTTCGACGGTCCGGCGGCGAAGGAGACCGAGACGGTGCGGTCGCCGAACCCGGTGACGGTGAGGCCGGTGACCGGGCCGGGCCTGTCCTGCACCGCGATGCGCACGGTTCCCCAGGTGGCGCGATCAGGGTCACCTGTGCCGTCGAGCACCTGGTACTGCAGCGACACGTCGCTGGGCGGCGCATCCGGAGCCACGGTGATCTGCAGCACTCGCTTGTCAGCGCTCGGCACCACCGTGACACCGGCGGGCAGTGAGCCGGCGTCGGCTCCGCGCACCGCGGCGACCGTGAGCGGCTGTTGGGGGAACGGATTCGTGGCGTCGTCGTTGGCGAGCACGTCGACCGTCGTGGTCTGTCCACGCGGGGCGATCACGGTGTCGGTCACCGGCACGGCGAGGGGCTTGGTGGAGGGGACGACGGACATGTCGATCCGTCCGGTGGTGCCCGCGCTCGCCCCGTCGCCGACACCGATCGCGAGAGTGCCCTGCGCGCCCTTCTTCGCTCCGACGTCGGCGGTGACCGTGAGCGTCGATCCGAGCAGCAGCGCCGTGAAGCCCGTGGGCTTCGGATCGAGCAACTGGTAGCGGAACGACGACGACAGTGCGCCGGACGGTGAGCTGGTGAGCCGGCTCAGGTCGATCACCTTCTGCTGGCCGGGCTCGAACTCGATCGTGGCGCCCGTGAACACGGGCGGCTGGTCGTCGCGCGGCGTGACGGTGATCGGGAGCACGAGGGTCGCCGTACGGGCGGACGCTCCCCCGCCGTCGGACACCTCGAACGAGATCGACGCCGGGCCGAAGTACTTGTCGGCGCTCCGGAACACCAGGGAGCGGGAGTCGGCGACCAGCGGTGACCCGTCGGCGTGCGTCGCTCGCACCGAGTTCGGATCGGTGATCGTCACCTGACGGCCACCCACGGCCACGACGTAGTCGTTCAGCGCGATCCTCAGGGTGCTGCCGCTCTGCACGGTCAACTTCGGAGCATCCGGGCGCAGCTGGGGCAGCGCGTCGTCGGTGCCGGGCACCCAGATGAAGCCGCTCGAGCGCACGTTCGGGTCGTCGGGATGGGCCACGGAGAACGGGATGACCTGCCGCTGCGGCTTCACCGTCACACGCACCCGTCCATGATCGACCTGCGCGACCGAGGCGTAGGCCGGGAGCACCGAGAGCCATAGCTCGCCGGCCGGGCCTTCTGCGAAGAACACGTTGTCGAGCACGTCGACCTCGACGCTGCTCTTGTCGAGGATGTCGGTGAGCGAGAGCACGGTGTCACTCACCTGCGGGCGCGCCAACGGGGCATCGGCGCTGACGTCGACGGTGGCGAAGCTCGAACTCGTCCCCCCTCGCGCGTTCGCGATCGTGTAGATGAAGCCGTAGCGGCCGGGCGTCGTGGGCGTGACGATCGAGAGCATGTCGTCGACGATCGTGGCCGTCGCCCCCTCGGTGACGGGGGTGGCATCTGTCACCGTCAGAGCGCCGCCGTCGGGATCGGAATCGTTCTCGAGCACCCGCACCAGCACGGTCTTGCCGGGGCGCACCAGCACCTCGTCGGGCGTCGCGACCGGGTTGCGGGCGCCGTCGAGGCGAGCGCTGACGCCGACGCGGACCGTGCCGGAGGCGCGCGCGCCGAGCCGATCGACCACGCTGTAGCGGAAGTCGTCGGTGCCGGTCGAGTAGTCGCCGGCGGTGTACTCGATCCAGTCGGTGCCGGTGCCGGAGACCGTCCCCTTGTCGGGCACGGAGTCGATGCCCAGGAACTGCACCGAGTCGCCGTCGGGATCGATACCGGTGAGCGGGATCGGGATGCGTACCGTCTCCCCCGCGATCACCCGCGCCGTGACCTGCTGCGGCACGGGCGCGGCGTTCGCCGTGGCATCCGCCTCACGCACGCTGATCGTGACCGGTGCGGTGGCCCACTGACCGTCGGGTGCGTCGACGCGGTAGACCGCGGTGAAGTCACCCGGGGTTTCGGGCGCGAGGTAGCGCAGCCGGGAGCCGGAGGTGAAGAGCAGGCCGGAGTCGGCGCCGAGCGTCTGCACGAGCTCGGGCGCGAGCGTGAGGGAGTCGCCGTCGGGGTGAACGTCGTTCGCGAGCACCGGGATGTCGACGACGTCACCCACCCGCACCGACGCGGTGTCGGGCACCGCGACCGGGGGCTGGCGCTGGGCCGGTTCGGGGATCTCGACGACACTGACCGAACCCTGCGCGTCGGCCAGTCCGTTGGTGACGGTGTAGGCGAAGGAGGAGCTGCCGCTCTCCAGCGGTCTCGTGAGGGTGACCCGGATCATCCGCTGATCGATGATCTCGACGCGCAGGCCGTCAGCGGCCGAGACGCCGTCGACACCGCTCACGATCAGCACGCCTCCGGCCGGGTCGAAGTCGGTGGCGAGCACGTCGACCAGCACGCTCGTGTTCTGCCGGGCGAACGCGGCGTGCGGCACCGTGACCGGTCGGGTGTTCGCATCCGGCGGAAGGGTGGCGATGACGCGGATGACGCCGGATGCGGTCTTCGCGCCGTCGGACACCGCGTAGTCGATGGTGTCGGAGCCCGCCGCCTGCGCCGTGATGCGCACGGTGCCGCCGGCGTAGTCGGGCGTGATCTCGAACCCTTCGTGGGCAGGCACGTTCGAGAGCCGCAGCGCGGGCGAACCGCCGCTCACGTGCTCGAGCGGGCTCAGCTGCACGGGCTGCCCGACTTTCGCGAGCACCACGAAGCCCTCGGCATCCAGCGGCACGTCGGCCGGCTGGTGCACGGCGACACCGATCGTTCCGGTGGTGGCGGCCTGACCGTCGCTCACGCTGAGCGAGACCTCCTTCGTTCCCGTCGACTGCCCGGCGTCGGTGAAGGTGACGACACCCTCGGGGGTGAAGGTGACGACATCCGGTGCCGCCGTCGCGGCGGACTGCACGTAGAACGCGTCGCCGTCGGGGTCGTACCAATCGCTGCGGACGTCGGAGTCGGCTCGGCCGCCGACCGCGACGTCGATCCCGGCGCGGTTGCTCTGCACGGGCGGCGAATTCTCGTCGGGCGACCGCACCGCGACGCGCACCGTGGCGTCGGCCGTTCCTCCGCGCCCGTCGGAGATGGTGTAACCGAAGGAGACCTCGCCGCTCGCCGTGGGCGGGAGGGTGAGCTGGAGCTGCTGGTCGTCGCTGATGCGCTGCACCGTCCAGTCCACGCCGTCGGGCAGACGCACCTCGTCGATCACGATCACGTCGCCGTTGGGGTCGTAGTCGTTGAGCAGCACGGGGAGCACCGTCGAGCGGCCGGGACGAGCGCCGAGCTCGTCGTCGACGGCGACCGGCGGACGCTGGGTCGGATCGACCGTGACCGGTTGATCCGTCACCGTCTCGTTCGATTGCTCCTCGGCCGCCGTGTCGGGCAGCAGGTCGTCCCAGTTGTCAATCGGCGCGTTGTCGCGCGTGACGTCCCAGGAGCGCCCCGTGACCGTGTCGCTCAGCAGCACGCCTCCCCGACCGTCGGTGCGGAAGACGAGGGCGTCGGCGCTCGTGGCACCCTCCAGTGTGCCCTCGACGGATTCGTCGTCGCCGCAGCGCAGCCACGACCGGCCGTCGGACCAGCCGGCGTGCCAGCATCCGTCGACCTCGACCGGGGACGCCGAGCGCCCCGTGTGGCCCGACGAGAGCGCCGTCGCCGAACCATCGGCGAGCGAGAAGTCGATCAGCGCCTCGGCCGTGGCGACGAGCACGCCCGGCGCGGCCGTGGACGCGGCCTGCAGCCATGACTCGTCAGCACCGACCGGGAGCTCCACCGGGAACGAGTCGCTCGCGGTGAGCAGACGGCCGGCGGTTCGGTCGAGCACGACCCAGCGGTCGCCGACCGCGGTGATCGAGAGGTCGTCGGACGGGTCGACCGCGACCGGCGTCGACGGGGCATCCGCTCCACCGGCCGCCGGATCGACCGCGAACACCGCTCCGGTCGCGGCCGAGACCGCGAACACCGTGCCGTCGTCGGCGACGACGGTGTCGCCCCCGGCGCCGAGGGTGAGATCGGCCGGCCCCGCCGGGTCGAACGCGGCCAGTGCTTCAGGGGTGCTGAGCCAGACGTCACCCGTGGTGCGGGAGGTGATCACGGCGACGGAGGCGGTCAGCGCGATCCGCACGTCTCCCACCGGGAGCGACACCGTGTCGGCCACCACGGCTCCCGAGGTGTCGAGGATGCGCGCCTCTCCGCCGCCGAGGTCGCTCACCACCACGGTCTGGCCGTTCTGGCTCACCGAGAGGGAGCCCGACTCCATCCGGATGGCGGTGTTGAGCTCGCCGACCTGGGGGATTCGCCCGGCCGACGGCCTGATGGAGGTCGCTGGTGACCCAGACCGTCGCGTCGTCGAGATCGACCTTCTGCGCCGTGTAGCCCGTCGACGCGACCGCGGCCACGGCCACCAGCGCCGCGACCACGGTTCCGCTGGTGAGGGTCGCGACGAGGGACTTGTGCGAGGCGACCCAGGCCGCCACGCCGGAGCGGGTGATCATTCCAAGGCTGCGCACTTCTCGGAACTGGCCGCCCCGGTCTTGCCCGCGCGCACGACCGCGACCGTGATGCAGACCGAGGTGTCGTCGGTGGGGAACGCGGCGAACTCGTTGCTGCGCTGAACAGAGCTCTGCCCGGAGCCGGTGGTGACCCGGTAGCTGTCGGCGTCGCGCAGTCCCGGGTCGCTCCAGGAGAAGAGGATGCGGCCGTCGGTCGTGGTGGCGGTGATCTCGCCGACGCTCGGAATCGAACGCCCCGCATCCTGTTGCGCGAGTGCGATGCCGCCGGCGGCGAGACCGCCCGCCACGACGACGGACGCGGCGACGATCACCGCCACGCGGATGCCGCGGCCACCCCCGTCGCGGGCGGAGCCCCCGGTTCCCGCGCCGGTGCCCCAGCGCTCCGCGGTGTCGACCCGCGAGGTTCGGGTCTTGTGGCGGTCGGCTGGTCCGTTCGACGGCGTCGCTCCGCCCGATCCGGATGCGCCGCCGGCACGGGCAGCGGACCCTGCGGCGGCCCGACGGCGCCGGCCCGACGGTGTTCCGACTCCGTGGGCGGTGCCGCTCGCCGCCCCCGCGTGCAGCACGGTGCGGTCGTCGGAATCCCGCGCGTAGTCGCCGGCCCACTCGGCCATGGCGATCTCGGCGCTGGTCTGCGAAAGGCCCAGCTCGGTCTCGACGGCCTGCAGCTCCCGCAGCAACTCGAGGGCCGACGCCGGCCGCTGAGCCGGGTCTTTCGCCATTCCTCGTGCGAGGAGGCGTTCGAGCGAAGCGGGCACGTCGCTGCGCCCGAGAGGAGGGAGCTTGGCCTTCGCGATCCGGCGCGCGAGATCGCCCGGAGCCGAGCCGCCGCCCGCCTGCTCGAAGGGCGAGCGACCGGCCAACAAGGAGTAGAGGGTGGCCGAAAGCGCCCACACCTCCGACGCCACGGTGCCCTGGGTCGCCTCGGACAACACCTCCGGCGCCGACCACGGGATCGACAGGCCCACGGCATCGATCGCCGCGTTGCCGCGCGTCGACGCCGAGATGCCGAAGTCGGAGAGCACCGGAGCACCGTAGGCCGTGAGGAGGATGTTCGAGGGCTTCACGTCGCGGTGCAGGATGCCCTGCTCGTGCGCGGTGTGCAGTGCACCCGCGATCTTCACGCCGATCCGCAGCACCTCGGCCACGGGGAGCGGCTCAGCGCGGTAGCGCTGGCCCAAGGACGACGAGCAGAGCTCCATGACGAGATAAGGCCGCCCGTCGGAGGAGACCCCTGCCTCGTACACGGTGAGGATCGACGGATGCGCGCTCAGTTTGGCCATCAGATCGGCCTCGACCTGGAACATCCGCCGCACCTGCTCGTTCACCACCTCGGGCAGCATGACCTTCACGGCCACCTGACGACGCGGCATGTTCTGCTCGAAGAGGAAGACGTCGGCGAAACCCCCGGAGCCGAGCACGCGAACCGAGGTGAATCCGGGGAGCGGCGGGGGTGGAGAAGGCAGACGCCGGGCCATCGGAACCTCAGTTCCGCCCGGTGCCGCGACGCGAGCCGTGCGATTCCACCGGCTCGGCGAGCGATTCGTCGGACTCGACGTCGACCACGACCACGGTCACGTTGTCGCGGCCGCCGTTCGCGAGTGCTGCGGTGACGAGCTCGTTCGCCGCACGCTCCGCCGTGGGAGTGGTGGAGAGGTAGTGGCGGATGCCGAAGTCGGTGAGCTCCTTCGTCAACCCGTCGGAGCAGATCAGGATGCGCTGACCGGCCACCAGGGGCAGGGTCGAGTAGTCGGGCACCGGCTTCTCGTGGAAACCGACCGCGCGCGTGATGACATTGCTGTCAGGGTGGTGCTCGGCCTGCTCCTTCGTGATCAGCCCGGCGTCGATGAGTTCCTGCACCACCGAGTGATCGACGGTGAGCTGGCGGAGCTCTCCATCGGAATAGAGGTAGACCCGGGAGTCGCCGATGTTGAAGACCATCCAGGCCAGCTCGTCGTCGACCTCGCTGAGGGCGACTCCGGTGACCGTCGTTCCGGTGCCGAGCACCGATTCGTCACCCACCCGGTCGATGTCGGTGAGCGCGCGCGCCAAGGCCTCTTCTATGGTGCCCGCGTCAGTGACCGCGGAGGAGATCTCGCCCAGCCGGTCGACCACGGCGGCACTCGCCACGTCGCCCGCGGAATGCCCGCCCATCCCGTCGGCCACGGCGAACACCGGCACCTCGGAGATCGCGCTGTCTTCGTTGGCGGCGCGCTTGTTCCCCTTGTCGGTGAGCGATGCCCACGACAGGGTGATGCGGCGCGGGTGCGCTCCGGCGCGGGTCACGCTGACGCGCGCGCTCGTTCGACCGATCTGGGTCACGATGTCCAACTCCTGACAGCTATCCGGGAATCCTAAACGGTGATCCCGGTGTTTCCCCGGTCTCGCGACGAGATGTGGATAACGTTTCCGTCGCCGATTTCGACGATAGCCGACCCGGATGCGACCACCGAATCTCCTTGCCGCAGCCGCACCGCGGGCCGGCCGGGCAGGCGCACGGTCGTCCCGTTGGTCGACCGCAGGTCGGTCACCACGACCGTGCGGCCGCTGAGGGCGATCTCGACATGGTTCGCCGAGACCTCCTGAGCCGGAGAATCCACCGTGATCAGGGCTTGTGCTGCGGCGAGTGTGAATGGCCGATCCGCGGCCCGGCGCGGCTGAGGCCGGCGCCCGATCACCACGGCACCGGTCAGCTCGAGCAGGGGCTGGTCGCCGACCCGGATCTCGTACACCGGCACGGGCTCGTCGGCCGGAAGGTCGGACACCGGTTCGACCTCCTCGTCCGTCCTGTCCTCCGCAGGCTCCGCGACCGTGTCGGCGGAGGTTCCGGCACGGTGTCGGATGATCGTGTCGCCGTCGGCCGTGTCGGGATCGTGGCTCGGGCGCTCCGCGGTGTCGCCGTCGGGGCCGGGTGCGGCTGCGGCCCCCCGCTCGCTCACGATGGTCTCGGGCGAGGCGGCCCAGAGCACGCGCGAGGCGTGGGCGATCCCGTGGTCGAGGCGCCGGGCATCCGTCGGCAGACGCAGGAGCGATTCCGGCACCGGGGGCAGCGCTCCGGTCGAGATGCCGATGACGGAAGGGAACTCGGCGAGCGCCCAGGGCTGCATGCCCGCCGAGCCGAAACGGCGCGAGCCGCCGACGGAGAGGAGGTCGACCGCCGCCGAGCCGCGCGCGACCACAGTCGCGGTCCAGTCCTGAGGCGGATGCGCGGGGTCGAGAGGTGCGCCGTCTCCGGGTTCGAAGCGCACCACCGTGAACGAGGAGTCGGCTGCCGCGCCACGGATCGGGATGCTCGACACGACCGACTCGATCGAGGCGTCGGTCACGCCCAGCGCGGCCCAGATCGCTTCGACGACCTCGTCGGACACGGCAGCCGAGATGGTCACCACCGTCGGCCACGCCGCCAGCACCGTCCACTCGCCTTCGGCCGGCACGAAACGAAGACTCCCCATGCCGTCACGGTACTACCGCCGGGCTCAGGCAGGCCGCCGTCGCGCCCGGCGCCTCGCCGGCACGAACCCGCGACTACTGTTGATTTCCTCAGTGCGCTCGGCGATTTGCTGCGGATTCGCTTGCCGAAGCCCCCAACTCCTGACAGTATCGAACAATGGGCCCCAAGCCGCGACCGTCTCAGCTCGACGACACCTCCAAGGCGATCATCGAGCAGCTGCAAGACGACGGCCGCCGCTCCTATGCCGAGATCGGCAAGGCCGTGGGGCTGAGCGAGGCCGCCGTGCGACAGCGTGTGCAGAAGCTCACCGAGTCGGGCGTGATGCAGATCGTGGCGGTCACCGATCCGCTGCAACTCGGCTTCTACCGACAGGCCATGATCGGGCTGAAGGTGTCGGGCGACACGCGCGTCGTGGCCGACGCGCTCGCCAAGATGCCCTCGGTCGACTACGTGGTGCTGACGGCCGGCACCTTCGACATCCTGGCCGAAGTGGTCTGCGAAGACGACGACGACCTGATCGCCCTGCTGAACTCCGAGATCCGGCAGCTCAAGGGCGTGCAATCCACCGAAACATTCGTCTATCTGAAGCTGCACAAGCAGCTCTACAACTGGGGCACACGATGACAACCACCGAACAACCCGTCTCCTCCGCCCAGGCTCGCGCCTCCCGCAGCGACGCCGAACTGCAGCGGATGGCGAAAGACCACCTGTGGATGCACTTCGCGCGCCAGTCGGTCATGGAATCGGGAGCGGGGGTGCCGATCATCACCCGCGGCGAGGGCCACCACATCTGGGATTCGACGGGCAAGCGGTACATCGACGGGCTCGCCGGCCTGTTCACCGTGAACGCCGGGCACGGCCGGAAGCGGCTCGCCGAGGTGGCGGCCAAGCAGGCCGAGGAGTTGGCCTTCTTCCCGATCTGGTCGTACGCGCATCCCTCGGCCATCGAGCTCGCCGATCGGCTGGCGCACCTGGCTCCGGGGTCGCTCAACCGGGTGTTCTTCTCGACCGGCGGAGGTGAAGCGGTCGAGACCGCGTTCAAGCTCGCCAAGCACTTCTGGAAGCTGCAGGGGCGCCCCACCAAGCACAAGGTCATCTCCCGCGCCGTGGCCTACCACGGCACTCCGCAGGGTGCCCTCGCGATCACCGGCATCCCGGCGATGAAGGAGATGTTCGAGCCGGTCACCCCGGGCGGTTTCCGGGTGCCGAACACCAACTACTACCGGGCGCACGAGATGGGCTTCGAGGGCACCGAGGAGGCCTTCGGACTGTGGGCCGCGAACCGCATCGAGGAGATGATCCAGTTCGAGGGCCCCGAGACGGTCGCCGCGATCTTCCTCGAGCCCGTGCAGAACTCGGGCGGCTGCTTCCCGCCTCCCCCCGGCTACTTCCAGCGGGTGCGCGAGATCTGCGACAAGTACGACGTGCTCCTGGTGAGCGACGAGGTGATCTGCGCCTTCGGCCGCATCGGCAACTACTTCGCCTGTGACACCTACGGATTCGAGCCCGACATGATCACCTGCGCCAAGGCGATGACGAGCGGCTACTCCCCCATCGGCGCGACGATCGTGAACGAGCGGGTCTACGAGCCCTTCAAGCACGGCCAGACCGCGTTCTACCACGGCTACACCTTCGGCGGACACCCCGTCTCCGCGGCGGTCGCGCTCGAGAACCTCGACATCTTCGAGGAGGAAGGGCTCAACGAGCACGTGCGGGAGAACTCGCCGATCTTCCGGCAGACCCTGGAGAAGCTCACCGACCTGCCCATCGTGGGCGACGTGCGCGGAGACGGGTTCTTCTTCGGCATCGAACTCGTGAAGGACAAGACCACTCGCGAGACCTTCGACGACGACGAGTCGGAGCGCCTGCTGCGCGGGTTCCTCTCCAAGGCCCTCTTCGAGGCCGGCCTGTACTGCCGCGCCGACGACCGAGGAGACCCGGTGATCCAGCTCTCCCCGCCCCTGACCGTGGGCCCGGCGGAGTTCGACGAGATCGAGCAGATCCTCCGGAGCGTGCTCACCGAAGCTTGGTCGCGACTGTAGCCGCGCGCCCGATGCGCGACTACCGCGACGTATCGTTCTGGTTCGATTCCCTCGCGGAATCGGACCAGGACGAATTCACCCCTCGAGCGTCGCTCACCGGCGACGTCTCGACCGGTGTCTGCATCATCGGCGGCGGCCTCACCGGCCTCTGGACCGCCTACTACCTCAAGAAGGCCGACCCGTCGCTCTCGATCACGGTGGTCGAGAAGGAGGTGGTGGGCTTCGGAGCCTCGGGCCGCAACGGCGGGTGGTGCTCTGCCCTGTTCCCGCGGTCGACGGATGCGCTCCGCCGGAACTACGGAGACGAGGCCGCCCGCGCGATGCGGCAGGCCATGATCGACACGGTCGACGAGGTGGGCCGGGTCGTCGAGGCGGAGGCCATCGACTGCGACTACCGGAAGGGCGGCACGATCGTGTTCGCCCGCGACGGCGTGCAGCGCGCCGCGGCCGTGGCCGAGGTCGACTCCGCACGCGACTTCGGGGTCGACCATCTCGAGCTGGTCACCACCGGTTCGCACGACGACCCCCGTGCTCGCTCCTTGCAGGCCACCTCGTCGCTCGCCGCCTCCTACGATCCGTCGTGCGCGCGAGTGCATCCGGCGAAGCTGGTGCGGTCGCTCGCACGAGTGGTCGAGGACCTCGGTGTGGTCATCGCCGAGCGGACCGAGATCGTCGAGTGGGCTCCGCATCGTGCCCTGTTCACCGGAGCCGGCGGAGAGGGTCTGATCTCCTGCGACGACTTGGTCATCGCCACCGAGGCGTACGGATCGCAGCTTCCCGGCGTCGGGCGCCGGATCATGCCGCTCTACTCCCTGATGATCGCGACCGAACCGCTGCCCGACGATCTCTGGGACGAGATCGGGATCGAGCACGGCATGACCTTCAGCGACTACCGGCACCTGCTCGTCTACGGCCAGCGAACCGCCGACAACCGATTCGCCTTCGGCGGTCGGGGCGCTCGCTACCACTGGGGCAGCTCGATCACACCCGACCACGACCGGGTGGGCCGGGTGTTCGACCACCTCGAGCGCACGTTGGGCGAACTCTTCACCGCCGCCCGGGGCGCGACGGTGACGCACCGCTGGGGAGGGCCGCTCGGCGTGCCGCGTGACTGGCACGCCACAGCCAGCTTCAACCCGCGCACCGGGGTCGCCTACGCCGGCGGCTACGTGGGCGACGGTTTGAGCACCACCAACCTGGCCGGCCGCACCCTGGCCGACCTGATCGGCCGTCGCTCGACCGACCTGACCGCGTTGCCGTGGGTGAATCACCTGTCTCCGAAATGGGAACCGGAACCGTTCCGATTCCTCGGCGCCAACCTGGGACTGGTGGGAACCGGCGCGGCCGACGTGGAGGAATCGGTGACCGGCCGACGCTCGCTGGCGGCGCGCATCCTGGGTCCGCTCACCGGCCACTGACCGAGGACCGGCGGTCGAGGCCACCGTCACCGGGGACTGCACAGCGTGGGCGCCGCGTCGGCGCCGATCCATTCGGGCACGAAGCCGTGCTGGATCATGACCTGCAGCAGGCGGGCCAGGCGGTAGTCGGGATCGACCCGCTGACACGCGTCGAGGTAGGAGTCGGCCACCGATCCACGCCCTCGGGCCCACTCCAGCCAGGCGAGCATGGTGAGCGCGGGGGGTGCCATCGATTCGGGCGCGCAGGACACCAGGTGTCGGAGGAGGTCGATCGCCGAACGGAGGGCGCCCGGCGCCGGCGGGCGATCGCCGACGCCGAGGAAGGTGTCGTGCACCGCCTGGGCGCCGATGGTGGCTCCCTCGGGTTCGGTGGCCTCGTGCAGGGCGATCACCCCGGCCTCGAACCCCCAGGCGCACATCAGGAGAACGCAATCACGCACCACGCGATGGCGGAGCGACCACAGCAGCGCGACGGACCGGGCATCCGAGGGCTGCAGCGACCCCGGCTCGCCCGTGAGCACCGCGTTCCAGTTCAGCAGCGTCTCGACGACGTCGACCTCCGGCGGATGCTCGACCGTGGCGTCGGGACCGGCGGCGTCGCGAGATCCTGTCGCCTCGGATGAATGCGCAGGCGCAAGAGAGTTCGTGAGCACCCCGAGCGCGGCCATCGACCGCGCGCGCCGATGCTCCGAGGCCGGCACGACGGGCACGAAAGGACCGTGATGCGGATCGGGCGGATGGACCGCCGTCGTGCCCGAGGCGCTGCCACGCCCTGCGGAACCGGCCGGCAGCCGGTGCCACGAACCGCCGTCGACGGCTCCGTCGAGAGATTCGGCATCGGCATCCGCCCAGTACCCACCGACGACGAGGTACGCTCTCGGCACCTCGAACCCGGCAGCTGCCAACCGCGAGCGGATCGCCTTCAGCACGGGCGAATAGCGCCACACGGACACGCGGTCGTCGGAGTCGCGCCCGAACACGGCGATCTCGGCCGACCCGGCGCCCGGCACACGTGCGACCAGGCCCGTCAACGCCAGCGCCAACTCCTCGCCGTCCGGCGGCGCCTCGGGCGGCAGATCGACGCGAAGGGCGGCAGGTGGCCTCCGCCTGCGCCGGAGATACAACGCGACGCTGGCCTGGGGCCGGTATCCCAGCAGGGCCTCGATGTCGAGCAAGGTAGCGGATGATGCCTGGGCCGCCCGCGGCGGCACGGTGAGTGGGGTCATGCCGGAAAGTGTCGCGGGTCGGGCATCGTCGCGGGCGGCCCGGGCGCGATCTGTGCACAGTCGGCGGCGACTCCCCTGTTGTGGAGAACGACGGCGCAGACGCGAAGACGCCGCCGGCGGGACGGATCCCAGCCGGCGGCGTCATGCATCCGGGGTGCTGCAGCCGATCTGTGGGCCGCAGCGCGAGGAGGATTACGGCTGCAGAACGGCCTGCACGTCGATGGTGATGGTGACCTTGTCGCCCACCAGGACGCCGCCGGTCTCGAGGGCCGCGTTCCAGTTCACACCGAACTCGTTGCGGTCGACCTCGGTCTTGGCGCTGAAACCGGCCTTGTAGTTGCCGTAGGGGTCGGTGCCGAAGCCACCGAACTCGAAGTCGAAGGTGACCGGCTTGGTGACGCCCTTGATGGTGAGGTCGCCGTCGATCTTGAAGTCGTCGCCCTGCTGACGCACGCCCGTGGAGACGAAGGTCAGCTGCGGGTGCGTGGGGGCGTCGAAGAAGTCGTTGGTGCGGAGGTGTCCGTCGCGGTTCTCGTCGTTCGTGTTGACCGAAGCGACGTCGGCGGTCGCGGTGACGGAGGTCTCGAGCGGGTTCGGCGCGGTGACGAACGTGGCGTCGAACTTCTCGAACTTGCCGCGCACCTTGCTGATGAGCATGTGGCGAACGCTGAACGAGACCTCGCTGTGCGAGGGGTCGATGGTCCAGCTGCCGACCTTGTACCCGGGGATCTCGATGGTGTCTGTCATTGTGTCTCTCTTCGTGGATCGTCGTTTTCAGGCGCGAAGATGGCCCGCATCAATACAAATGCATGGACCTGATCGTTTATTCCCGCGAACCTTCGCTCGACCGAAAACGGCGTCAGCGGAGGATCTCGACCATCAACACCCAGGCGTTCACGATCGAGGCGATGAAGATCAGGATGAATCCCGCCGCCACGAAGAGAAGGCCGGCCGGATTCCCGACCGCCACGAGCACGCCGCCGACGAGCACCGGGAGAAGCTGGCCGATGCCGAGAACCGCGTCGCCGATCTTGGCGCGTCGCGTCGGGCCGTCGGTCGTGGCGAACATCTGGCGGAGCGCCACCCACTGCAGGGCCAGGGCGCCGATGGCGAACACCGCCAGTTCGAGGCCGAGTGCGACCGCCCACTGCGACGGGATGAGCAGAGCCACCGAGGAGACCACGATCACCACCACGGAACCGATCGTGGCGCCGGAGCGGGCGGGCAGGGCCGACCCCTGGACGATCTCCTTGATGTTGACCGACATGGCGACGATGATCAGCCCCGCGAGCGCTCCCGCGGCACCGGCGGACGCCACCGCGAAGTCGTGCCAGCCTTCCAGGGGAATGGGATCCATGCCGGAATCGTATCGGGGACGCGCGCGGCCGTTCAGTACATCTTTCACTTTCGTCACATAGCCTGGGGCCCATGTGGAAGTCCCCTGCCCGCGCCCTGGGCGTGGTCGCGGCTCTCGTCGCACTCGTCGCCACGCCGAATCTGGCCGCGTCGGCGACCCCGGCGGCGGCCCCCGGCAGCCCGGCCGGCTCGGTGCGGATCGACTACCCCAGCTGGGACGAGGTGAACGCCGCCAAGCAGAACGAGCAGCAGAAGCAGAAGGAGGTCAACGACATCCAGGCCGCACTCACCCAGCTCCAGGCCGAATCCGACCAGCGCACGCAGGAGGCACTGCAGCGCGGGCAGGAATACCTTCAGGCGACCTACGACCTCCAAGCGGCGACCACCTACGCCGCGACCCTCGACGCCCAGGCGGCGTCCGCCACCGAGAAGGCAAGCACCGCGAACACGCAGGCGGGACAGATCGTCGCCCAGCTCTACCGGGCAGGAGGCGACTCCACCCTCAGCCTGATCCTCAACCAGAACGATTCCGACTCGCTGCTCTACCAGCTCGGGACGATGTCGAAGCTCACCGAGCAGACCGCGGGCATCCGCGATGCCGCACTCGCCGCTCAGAACACCGCCGACGCTCTCACCGCGCAGGCCGACGTGGCCAAGGCCGAACGCGACCGGCTCTCCCAGGAGGCGAACGTACGCCTGCAGGCGGCCGAAGACGCACAGGCCGAGGCCGCCGCCCGAGTCGCCGAGGAGAAGGCGCACAAAGACCAGCTCTTCGCCCAGCTGGCGTCGCTGCAGAACACCACCGCTGCGCTGGAGAAGCAGCGCGCCGACGGCATCGCCCAAGAGGAAGCCGACCGCAAGAAGCAGGCGGAGGAAGCCGCCGCAGCCGCCGGTGGCGGCGGCAGCGCCTGGGTTCCCGGCGACGGGTCGATCATGTCGCCCGCCGAGGCGCAGGCCTACGCCGCGAGCATCATGCCCTCCTACGGGTGGGACGACGCGCAGTTCAACTGCCTCGTGCGGCTGTGGATCGGCGAATCCGGATGGCGCGCCAACGCTCTCAACGAGTCGAGCGGGGCATACGGCATCCCGCAGTCCCTGCCGGCGAACAAGATGGCCTCGGTGGCCGACGACTACCTGACCAACGCCGCCACCCAGATCATCTGGGGCGCCAATTACATCGCGGGCCGCTACGGGAACCCCTGCACGGCCTTGAGCACCTGGACGGCGCGCAACCCGCACTGGTACTAGGCCCGACGCCCGTGCTCAGTGCCAGCGGTGGTCTTGGATCGTCATGCGCGGTCCGTGCCGCGGTGCGCGGAATCCGCTCGCGAACACGAGCCGCACGATCCGCTGTCGGTGCCCGGCCCAGGGTTCGAGCAGTTCGGCGAGCGCGTCGTCGTCGATCGGCTCGCCCACCAGAGCCCAGCCGATCTGAGCGGCCAGGTGGTAGTCGCCGAAGCTGACCGCATCCGGATCGCCGTGCGATCGCTGCGACGTCTCCGCCGCCGTCCACACCCCGACGCCCGACACCGTGCGCAGCAGGCGCTGCACCTCGGCACCGCCGCGCTCGTGCACCGTGGTGCGCTCGAGGCCGCCCGCGACGGTCGCCGCCGCGATGACCGTGCGGGAACGCCGTGGGTCGACCCCCGCACGGTGCCACTCCCAGGACGGGATGCGGCGCCACTGCTCCGGCGTGAGAGGCACCCGGAGCTGCGGTGGCACCGGCCCGGGAGGCCGCTCGCCGTGCGCCGTCACGAGCACGCGCCAGGCGCGGAACGCCTCGGTCGACGTGACCTTCTGCTCGATGATCGCGGCGGCAAGCGAGTCGAGCACCCGACCGGTGCGCGTCAGCCGCAGCCCGGGATTCCGGTGCAGCGCCGTGGCGAGCAGTTCGTGCCCCGAGGCGTCGAGCCCGCTCCAGTCGTCGCCGGCGCCGAGCAGCTGCGGCGCGCTCTCGAGAGCAGCGGATGCGCCACTCCCCCACGCGCGCACGAGCACCCGCCCGCGCGTTCCCGAGAAGTGCAGGCTCGCGGTGCCCTCGGGCGTGCGGAGGGCGATCCAGATGCCGCCGCCGGACTCGTCGAAACGCACGCACGGGTCGCCCGGACCGCGCCGCAACGGCGCGAGCGTGGCCCGGAAATCGACCGGCTCGCGCGGCTCGTAGACCAGCTCGAGCGGCTCGCGGGCCGGCGCGGGCGCATCCGCCCGCGCGTGCCCCGCTGCGCTCGGCTCGCTCGTGATCGTCATGTCGCAAGAAGACTACGTGAGGGCGCGGACATCGCCGAGCCGCCCGCCCGCGTGCCGCTTCAGGACCGGGGGTCCACCGCGTCGAGCAGGTCGAGGAGCCAGCGCGGGCCGCGCACCTCGGCGCCGAACGCCGCGACACGATCGGACAGTTCCCGATCCGCCGTCACGACGATCGTCACCGACGGAGCGTCGGGGGCGATCCGGGACAGACGCTCGACCTCGTCCACGATCGCGTCGTCGCCCGAACCCTCGGCACGGACCACCGTGACTTCCGGCGTCAGGGCCGCGACTCCGGGCACGGCCATGCCGCCGGCCGCATCCTCGCCCCCGCCCGCCGCCGTGGCCTGTCCCTCGAGCACGACGGAGAAACGCGGCCACGCGCGCCCCGGGGACCTCCCGAACTCCGTCGCCGCGACTCCGGCCGAACTCACCAGATGAACGCGCTGCAGCAGCCGCGCAGCCGCACCCGCTCGATCCTTCCACCAGCCGTCGGGCCGCGACCCCACGACGTTCGCGGCGTCGACCACGACCCGCACCGATTCCCCCAGCCGCTCCCGCAACCGCGGCCACGACGAGCCGAAGCCGGGGTGCAGGGGCAGCGCGTCGACCTCGTCGACCGGAACCCAGCGCAATTCGAGACTCTCGGCATCGCCGATGCTCGGCTCGAACGGTCGCGCCGCCCGGGCGACCACCGTCTCGTACGACCAGAAACCGAGGTCGAACACCGAGGTGAACGCGACCGCCAGGGCATCGGCAGGCACCCCGGCCTCCTCGCCGGCTTCCCGGATGGCGCCGGCCACCGCCGACTCGCCCTCGTGCCGCGCACCGCCCGGCAACCCCCAGGTGCCGCCGAAATGACTCCACTCGGCCCGATGCTGCAACAGGATGCCCGCCGCCGGGTCGTGCACGAGGAGCCCGGCCGCGCCGTAGCGGCCCCAGTAGCGCCGGCCGTCAGGCCCTTCGACCCAGGCGTCGCCGCTGTCACGCGGCGGGAGGCGGGGCGGGGCTTCGGACATGCTCCCAGCTTCTCATGGCGTGCCGTGCGGTTCGAACGGCCATGATGGAGGGATGCAGGATGCTCCCACCGCGCCGTATCTGCCCCCACTGGCGCACCCGGAGCGGCAGCTGGGCACGCGGCACTTCGACTTCGATCGTCAGGTGGCCGTGATGGCGATCGTGAACCGCACGCCCGACTCCTTCTTCGACCAGGGCGCCACCTTCGCCCTCGATCGCGCCGTCGACGCGGCGATCGCCGCCGCCGAGGCGGGCGCCGACTGGGTGGACATCGGCGGCGCCAAGTTCGCACCGGGGCCCGAGATCTCGGCCGCGGAAGAACTCGATCGGGTGCTCCCCGTGGTCGAAGCCGTGGCGGCGCAGAGCGACGTCGTGATCTCGGTCGACACCTTCCGGGCATCCGTCGCCGCCGCGTGCGTCGCCGCCGGCGCCCACGTCGTGAACGACACCACGGGCCTGAGCGATCCCGAGATGGCCGGGGTGATCGCGGCATCCGGAGCCTCGCTCGTGGTCACGCACAGCCTCGCCGAACCCCGCAAGCCGTACCCGCATCCCCGCTACGACGACATCGCCGCCGAGGTGCGGGCGTTCCTCGAGGAGCGGGTCGAGCGCGCCATCGCCGCCGGTGTCTCCTCCGACCGCCTGTTCATCGACCCTGGGCACGATCTCAACAAGAACACGGTGCAGAGCCTGGAGCTGACGCGGCGTCTGGCCGAGATCACGCGCATCGGCATCCCGACGCTGGCCGCGGTGTCGAACAAGGACTTCGTGGGCGAGAGCCTCGGCGCCGAGAAGCACGACCGCCTCGAGGGATCGATCGTCGCCGCGACCGCCTGCGTGATGCTGGGCGCCCGTATCGTGCGGATGCACGACGTGCGCGCCTCCGTGGCGGCGATGCGGATGCTCGAAGCGATCCTGGGGTTCCGGGAGCCCGTGTGGGCCGTGCACAACGTCTGAGCCGGGAGGCCCTGAGATGACCGAGATCGTCGAACTGTTCCCCGAGCCGGGCGACCCGCTCGAACCCGGGGCGCTGCTCTCCCGCTACGCGCCCGCCGACCGCAGCGAGCCGCGGTTGCGCGTGAACTTCATTCAGAGCGTCGACGGATCGGCCACCCTCGAGGGCCGCTCGGGCGGCCTGGGCGGACCGGCTGACAAGGCGGTCTTCGACATCCTGCGCGGGGTCTCCGACGTCGTCCTCGTCGGCGCAGGAACGGCTCGCGCCGAGGGTTACGGCGCACTGACGGTCACCGACGACCTGATGGACTGGCGACTCGCGCAGGGCCTGCCGGCGCATCCGACCATGGCACTGGTGAGCAGCAGCCTCGACCTCGACCCGGCCGGCGACCTGTTCGCGAAGGCGTTCACGCGCCCGCTCGTGTTCACGGTGCCGTCGGCGCCGCAGGATGCGCGGGGCCGGCTCGCCGTGGTCGCCACCGTCATCGACGCGGGCGGCACCGGGGACGCGGAGGGACGCGTCGATCCCGCGCTGGTGCGGCGAGAACTGCTCACCCGAGGCCTGCCGCAGGTGCTCTGCGAGGGCGGCCCGCGCCTCTTCGGCGACCTGATCGCCGCCGATCTGGTGGACGAGTTGTGCCTCACGCTGAGCCCCGTGCTCGAGGGTGGTGCCGGACCGCGGATCGCGCTGCCCGCTCGCGATGCTGTCGTGCACCGCGGGCTCGAGCTGGCCCTGCTGCTCCGAAGCGGCAGCATGCTGCTCTCCCGGTGGACGCGCGCCTGACGAGGCGCGGAACTCGTCCGCTCGGCGACGCCATCGGATGACGAGTTCCTGAAAACTTCCCGCGTCACCCAAACGGGTGACGGTTCGTCTACGAATCACCGCCATGCCGGAAGCAGAACGCTTACGCCGTGTGACCCGCCCGACGCATCCGTCGAGGCGTTTCGCCGCGCGCCGTTCCGCTTTCGGCCTAGTGGGCCGCCACCATCCACTTCGGGAGGTGGGCGATGTCGTTCGCCCCGTCCTCATTCGCTGACCTCGACCTCACTCAGAAGAATGACGAAGGCGGTTCGCCGCCGAGTGCACCGCCGCCCACGACGCCCCCGCGCACCGGCGCGGCTGCCTGGCTGCGCCGCCACCGCACCTCGTTCGCCTGGTTCCTGCCCGCTTTCGCGGTCGGGCTGGTGGCACAGATCGTCAATCTCGCGGGCTCCCCGCAGCGGGTCGACACCGAAGGCACCGTCACGGCGCAGGCCTGGGCTCTCGACACGCTGGGCGAGTTCACCGGCGCCCCGCTCTGGTACGACCAGAGTCCGCTCGGCTGGCTGCAGCTGGCCGGCTACGCGAGAGTCACGGGCGCGTTCGAGCGCTACGACGTCGTGCTCGCGGGGCGGGAGTTCATGGTGGTCGTCACCATGGTCTCCGCGACCCTGCTCTGGGTGCTCGCACGGCGGCTCCTGCTCAGTCGACCCGCCGCGACATCCGCCGTTCTGCTCTTCACGCTCTCGCCGCTGGCGCTGTCGTTCCACCGCTCGGTCTCGCTCGACAACATCGCCACGATGTGGTTGCTGGCCTCCTTCGTTCTCGCGCTCAGCCGGCGTCATCAGCTCGCCGCGTTCGCCGGCGCCGCCGCAGCACTCGGAGTCGCCGTGCTCAGCCAGGAGACCTCCCTGCTCGCGCTGCCGCTCGTCGCCTGGCTGATGTGGCAGAGCGTGCCCCCGTCGACCCGGCGCCGCACGCTCGGGGTCGCCGCGGGCGTTCTGGTCCTGATCGGCGCGGGCTACGCTCTGCTGACGCTCATGGAAGGATCGCCCACCGCGGCGGGCGAACCGCTCCCCGTACCGTACGGCCTGTGGTGGCAGCTCGACCGCGTGGGCATCATCGCCACCGGGGGTGCTGCCCTCGGTGCCTTGTTCATGCAGCGTCTGCGACCGTTCGCCATCGCCTTCCTGCTGCTCGCCGCGGTACCGCTGTGGCCGGGCTCCGTACCCGCGTCGTTCGTCACCCTGTTGATCCCCTTCGGGGCGCTCCTCATCCCGGCCGTCGTGCTGACGGCTGCGAGCTCGCTGCTGCCGACGTCGACGGACACCTTCCCACGGCAGGCCATCGGCGTGCTCCTGGTCGGCGCGACCTTGGCGGCAGGATTCCTCGCCGGGCCGCTCTGGACGACCCAGCTCCGCGGCGCCTTCCTGGTCGACCGGGATCAGCCCGTGCGCGACGCCGAGAGCTGGATCGAGTCGAATGTCGCGAAGGATTCGCGACTGATCGTCGACGACTCGATGCGAATCGACCTCGTTCGGGCCGGCTTCGACCCGGAGGAGCTGCTGCGGTATCAGACGCTCGACACCGATTCCACGGCGCGGGCAGCGGCATCCGGGGCCTGGCGCGACTCCGACTACGTCGTGACCACCCGCTCGATGCGCACCGAGTCGGGAGCGGGCGGCAGCCTGGATCAGGCCATCGACAACTCCCTCGTGGTCGCCGGATTCGGGCAGGACGAGCTGCGGGTCGACATCCGCTCGATCCAGCCCGACGGCATCGACCAGGCGAACGAGCAGGCGCGCTCCGGCGCCGCGGACCGCGCCGCCGCCGGTGGACAAGTGGCCGCCAATCCGAACCTCTCGATCCCGGCCGATGCCGACGCCGAGGCGCTCCTCCGCGATGGACGCGTGGATTCGCGGATCCTCCTCTCGCTCGGGCTGCTGCTCGCCGACGGGCCCGCCACGATCACGGGATTCCCGCTCGTCACTGGCGAGAGCGACACCGTCAGGCGTCAGGTGCTCATCTCCTCCTCGTCGTTCGGCGACGACGAGGTGCTGGCGAGCTGGTTCCGGGCACTGGAGGCGCCGGTCGCGCCCGCCTCGGTCGTGACCTCGGCCGACGGCGTGCTCGTGACCTTCCCGATCGACGAACCGGAGGGACTCCTGCCGCATGTCTCTCCGTGACCCCCAGAGCTTCCCATCACACCGCCCCTCCCCATCGCAAGGCCCATCCGACGCACGACCCGAAAGGCAGATCATGAGAACTCGCAACGATCACTCGACGATGCGCCGCCTCCCCCTCGCGGGAGCCGCGCTCACCGCCGCACTAGCCCTCGCGACCGGTGGCGCCCTCACGGCGACCGCCGCGCACGCCGACCCGGCCGGCGGCGGCTGGGTGCGTGTCGCCCACCTCTCCCCCGACACCACCTCGGTCGACGTGCGACTCACCGGCCTCGCCGGCGGCGACCTCGTCTCCGAACTCGACGGGGTCGCCTACGGCGCCGTCTCCGATTACATCGAGGTGCCGCAGGGCACCTATGTGGTGTCGATGGTGCCCTCGGGATCGCCCGACTCGACCGCGCCCATGGTGCGGCAGTCGGTGAACATCCTCAGCGGGCAACCGGTCACCGTGGCCGCTTACGGCCGGAACGCGGAGCTCGACACGAAGGTCTTCTCCGACGATCTCACGCCGCCGGCCGAGGGGCAGGCCCGGGTGCGCGTCATCCAGGCCTCCACGACCGCGAAAGCGGTCGACATCGCCACGACCACCGGAGTTCCGGTCACGCAGAAGGCGAAGCAGGGTACCGCTACCGGGTACGCGAGCGTCGGGGCCGGCCCGTGGACCCTCGACGTCACCAGCGACCCGGCCACCTCGACCACGAGGACCTCCCAGGCGCAGATCGATCTGGCTCCGGGTTCGGTGGCGACGCTGTTCGTGCTCGACACCGCGGACGGCGGACTGACCGTGAAACCCGTGGTCGATTCGGCGGGCGTCGGCGAGCTGCCGACCGGAGGCATCCAGACCGGCGGCGGCGGAACCGCGACGGAGCACGTCGGCGTCGGCAACCTCGCCGGCGTGGGGGTGCTGCTGCTCCTCGGCGTCCTGGGCGCGACCGCTCTGCAGCGGCGCCGTGCCGGCGGTGCGACCGGAGCTCGCTGATGCGGCGGCTGACGGCGTCGGCCCGGGCTGCCCCGCCCGTCGTCATGCTGGCGGGCGCGCTCCTGGCCCTCGCCGGGCTGGTGGCCGGATGCGCCGGCCCGGGAGCGAGCGACGGCGGAAGCAGCAGCTCCCAGACCGGGGACGGCAGCGCATCCGCCTCTTCCCCGCCGCCCGACGCCGGGTCGGATGACGATGCCCGATCCGATCCCTCGATCGGTGCGGCGGGCGCCCTGCAAGATCCTCAGCTCGCGACCCCGACGCCGGACGGGCGGAACGCCACGCCGCCCGTGCGCGTGCGCATCCCCGTGATCGGCGTCGATTCGGCCCTCGAGTCACTGACCCGCGACGCGACGGGATGGATCCAGGCCCCCGCCGACTTCGGCAGCGCCGGTTGGTACCGCGACGGCGTGGTGCCCGGGCAGCTCGGGCCGGCCGTCATCGCCGGGCACATCGACTCCGCCGTCGGCCCTGCCGTGTTCTACGACCTCGCCTCGCTCTCGGCGGGCGACACCGTGCAGGTCGATCTCGCGGACGGCAGCACCGTCGCGTTCCGGGTCGACCGCAGCATCCAGGTGCCGAAGAACGACTTCCCCACCGCCGACGTCTACGGCCCGACGCCCGACGCGCAGCTCCGGCTGGTCACCTGCGGTGGAGCGTTCGACGACGCCTCCGGACACTACGTGGACAACGTCGTGGTGTTCGCGACGAAGATCGACGGCTGAGAGGTCGGCCGGTGCGCGCCTAGAGCTGGTCGACCGCCGTGATGCGCACCACCGCGACACCTGCCTCGTTCGAGGCGGCGAGGTCGATCTCGGCCGAAATGCCCCAGTCGTGGTCGCCGGCGGGGTCGTCGAAGATCTGGCGGGCCCGCCAGACGGTGGGGGTCTCCTCGAGGATGAGCAGCGCCGCACTCCGCGCGTGCGGGCCGATGCCCACCGAGTCGTGCACGTCGTAGTAGTCGTCCATGGCGGAGGCCCAGCGATCGGCGGTGAAGCCGGAGGCGGCATCCAGTTCGCCGAGCTCGGTCCAGGCCTCGCGCGCGGCGAGCGTGACCCGCCGGAACAGCTCGTTGCGCACCAGGATGCGGAAAGCCCGCGGGTTCGAGGTGAGCAGGCGCGGCGCGGGAGGCACGATGGCCTCCTCCGAGTCCTCGCGCGCGGCCGCGGCGGCCACCGCCTCGGGATTGATCAGCGCCTCCCACTCGTCGAGCACGCTCGAGTCGGTCTGCCGCACCAGCTCGCCGAGCCACTCGATCAGGTCGAGCAGGTCGTCGTTCTTGTACTCGTCGGGAACCGTCGTGCGGAGCGTGCGGTAGGCGTCCGACAGGTAGCGCAGCACGAGCCCCTCCGAGCGGGCCAGCCGGTAGAAGGCGGTGTACTCGCCGAACGACATCGCCCGCTCGTACATGTCGCGGATCACCGATTTCGGCGAGATGTCGAAGTCGCCGATCCAGGGCTGCGTGGCCCGGTAGGTCTCGAAGGCTTCGCCGAGCAGGCCCGCGAGCGGCTTGGGGTAGGTGACTTCCTCGAGCAGCTCCATGCGCTGCTCGTACTCGATGCCCTCGGCCTTCATCGCCTGCACGGCCTCTCCGCGGGCCACGAACTGCTGCGCCGAGAGCACGGGACGCGGGTCGTCCAGGATGGCCTCGGTCACCGATACCACGTCGAGCGCGAAGGTGGGCGACTCCTCGTCGAGCAGGTCGTAGACGGCGAGCGCGAAGGGCGACAGCGGCTGGTTGAGCGCGAAGTTCGGCTGCAGGTCGACGGTGAGACGGATGAGCGTCTGACCGGTCGTCGCATCCGTCACCTCCTCGACCACCCCGGCCGTGCGGAGGGTGCGGTAGATGGCGAGCGCCTGACGGATGAGGTCGCGTTGCCGTGGCCTCGGCTCGTGGTTGTCTTCGAGCAGCTCGCGCATGCTCGTGAACACGTCTCCGCCGCGCGCGATGGTGTTGAGCACCATGGCGTGTGTGACGGTGAGGTGGGAGGTGAGCCGCTCGGGCTGCGCGGCGATGAGCTTCTCGAAGCTCGGCTCACCCCAGGAGACGAAGCCCTCCGGCGCCTTCTTGCGGATGAACTTGCGCCGCTTCTTCGGGTCGTCGCCCATCTTCGCGAGCGCCTTGAGGTTCTCGGTCTCGTGCTCGGGCGCCTGCACCACGACGGTGCCCGCGGTGTCGAAGCCCGCGCGGCCGGCCCGTCCGGCGATCTGGTGGAACTCGCGGGCGGTGAGCTGGCGCATCCGGGTGCCGTCGAATTTCGTGAGAGCCGACAGCAGCACGGTGCGGATCGGCACGTTGATACCGACTCCGAGCGTGTCGGTGCCGCAGATGACGCGGAGGAGACCCCGCTGCGCGAGGCGCTCGACCAGGCGGCGGTACTTCGGCAGCATGCCGGCGTGGTGCACCCCGATGCCCAGGCGCAGGAGGCGCGAGAGTGTCTTGCCGAAAGCGGTGGTGAAGCGGAACGGACCGATCAGTTCGGCGATCTCGTCGCGCATGGCCCGCGTGGCCACGGTGATGCTGGAGAGCGCCTGCGCACGCTCGACCGCGGCGAGCTGCGCGAAGTGCACGATGTAGATGGGGGCGCGCTGCGTGGCGAGCAGTTCTTCGACCGTCTCCTGGATCGGCGTCGTGGCGTAGCTGTAGCTCAGCGGCACCGGGCGGTCGACGCCCGTGATGACCGTGGTCTCGCGGCCGGTGCGGCGCGAGAGGTCCTCGGCCAGCCAGTCGACCTCGCCGAGGGTCGCCGACATGAGCACGAATTGCACGCCGGGGAGGGTGAGGATGGGCACCTGCCAGGCCCAGCCGCGGTCGGGTTCGGAGTAGAAATGGAACTCGTCCATCACCACCTGCCCCACTTCGGTGTCGGCACCGTGTCGCAGGGCGAGGTTCGCGAGGATCTCGGCGGTCGCGCAGATGATCGGCGCATCCGCGTTCACGGAGGAGTCGCCGGTGACCATACCCACGTTCTCGGCGCCGAAGATCTCCACCAGGTCGAAGAACTTCTCCGAGACGAGCGCCTTGATGGGGGCTGTGTAGTAGGAGCGGATGCCCTGGGCGAGCGCCACGGCGTGCGCCCCGACCGCCACGAGCGACTTTCCGGTTCCGGTGGGGGTGGAGAGGATGACGTTCTCGCCCGAGACGATCGCGACGATCGACTCGTCCTGCGCCGGGTAGAGCGGGGTGCCGCGGTCGGCGGCCCAGCTCGCGAAGGCGTCGTAGGCGGCATCCGCGTCGTAGGGGTCCGGCATGGCCGGACGGGACGGGAGGGCGGATGCTGGCACCCGCCCAGCCTAGGCGGTGGGGGAAGAGCCGGCCCGCGGCGGTTCTCCTCCGTTTCGGGAGGAGGAAACGCGAACGACCCTCTCCACAGGCGGTCGTTCGCGTCTCCTCCGCCCGAAATCGCGCCCGGCCTCCGTGCGGCTGGATGTGCGAGGCTGTCGGCATGGTTTCCGAGGGTTCCGTGCGCGTCGACAGCTGGCTCTGGGCGGTGCGCGTCTACAAGACGCGATCCGCCGCCACCGCTGCGTGCCGGGCCGGCCACGTGCGCCTGAACGGCGAGCGCGTGAAGGCCGCTCAGAACGTGCGGGTGGGCGACGAGGTGCGGGCCAGGATCAGCGGGTTCGACCGCATCCTCACCGTGCGCGCCCTCGCCGTGAAACGCGGATCGGCGGCCGTCGCGGCGACCTGCGTCACCGACCTCACGCCGCCTCCCCCGCCCCGCGAATCCGTGGCCTTCGTGCCGGTGCGCGACCGCGGCACCGGGCGCCCGACCAAGCGCGACCGTCGCGAGATCGAACGGCTGCGCGGTGTCAGGGACGACTACTAACCTTGACTCTGACGAGCCGCAGCGACGAGCGGCAATCTCTCCCGACAACGCGAGGCCAGTAGGAGCATCATGTCTGACGCACCCCCGACCGAATACCAGCTCACCGGGCGCGACCGCACCGCTCTGAAGTTCGTGGGGGCCTCGCTGGCGATCGGCACCCCGGAGTTCCGGCAGCGGTACGACGCGATCGTCGACGAGCTCTACCGCCACCACTTCGTCGACCCCACCGCACGCCCCGCCTACGAGCCGCCCGTCGTCGTTCCGGTCGAGGAGGTCGAGACCGAGGACCCGCTGGAGATCATCCGCTCGCAGCTCGGTCTCGTCTTCGACGACCGTCGGGCACGCGACACCGCGCGATCGGACGCCGAGGCCCGGCTCGCGGAGACGTCGTCGCAGCTCGCCACGATGACCGCTCGCTACGAGGACACGCAGGCGCGGCTGGACGCCACGGCCGCCACCCTCGCGACCCGGGAGGAGGAGCTCGCGGCCCTCCACCAGCAGTACGCCGTCGACACGGCTGCACTGCAGCAGCAGCTCGCCGACGAGACCGCTCGGCACGGCGCTCAGCTCGCCGACGAGACCGGGCGGCTGCAGGCCGAACTGGCCGCGACCACCGCGCGGCTCACCGAGGAGCAGCAGGCCTCGACCGCCGGCTACGAAGCGCAGATCGCGGGGCTGCTCGCCGCCCACGCGACGCAGCTCGAGGAGCTGCACGCGGCGCACGGCACGCAGGTCGCGCAGCTCACGGCATCGCACGACGCCCAGGTGGCGCAGTTGACCGGTGCCCACGCCGCTCAGCTCGAGGAGCTGCAGCAGGCCCACGACGTCGAGAGCTCGCAGCTGCGGGCCGGGCACGCGTCGGAGTCCGAGGAACTGCGGCTGCACGACGAGCAGGTGCGCGCGGCGCACGCGGCTCAGCTCGAGGAGCTCGCGGCCCAGCACGCCGCGGAGACGGCACAGCTGCGCGAGCAGTCGGCTGCCGAGATCGCCGAGCTGCGGGCAGAACACGCGGCCGAGACCGAACGTCTCCGGGCCGAGGCGGCCGCTGCCGCCGAACAGGCCCGTGTCGACCACGAGGCCACCGTCGCCGAATTGCAGCGCGTCCGGCTCGAGGCCACCAGCGAAGCCGAGCGGGTGCAGGGCGAGGCGGCCTCCGAAGCGGAGCGAGTGCGCGCCGAGGCAGCAGCAGCTGCCGCGCTGCTCGCCACCGAGCACGCCGCCGAGACCGAGCGACTCCGGGCCGAGGCAGCGGATGCCGCGGCTCGCCTCCAGGCCGAGGCGGAGGCCGCGCGAGCCGAAGCCGAGGAGTTGCGGGCCGCCCACGCCGCCGAGACTGAAGGACTGCGGAGCGAGGCCGAAGCGGAGGCCGAGCGCGTCCGAGTCGAGGCCCAGGCCGAGGCGGAAGCCGCCCGCGCCGAGGCGGAAGCCGCCCGCGCCGACGCAGACGCGCAGGCGGAGGCGGCACGGGCTGACGCAGAAGCTGAGGCGGAAGCCGCGCGCGCCGAAGCGGAAGCCGCGCGCGCCGAAGCCGACGCGGAGATCGAACGCATCCGGGTCGAGGCGGAGGCCGCGGCCGAGCGTCTCCGTGCCGAGAACGCCGCCGCGCTCGAGCAGCTGAGCGCAGAGGCGGAGCGGCTCCGCGCCGAGCACGCCGCCACCCTGGCCGGCCTGGCCGCCCAGGGCGAGGGAGCCGAGGCCCAGGCCGCTCAGACGGCAGCCGACCTCGACGAGGCCCGTGCCCGCATCAGCGCGCTGGAGAGCGAGCTCGCCGACGCACGCGACGAGACCGAATCGGCCCGTGCGGCCGTCTTCTCCGAGGAGATCCCCTCGGAGGCGGACGCCGCCGCCCTCGACGAGGCGCGCGCCCGGGTCGCCGAGCTCGAGGAGCAGCTGGCCGAGGCGCAGGCTGCGGCCGATGCGGCCACCTCCGCCGCTGCGACCGCCTCCGAAGCCGCTGCCGACGCAGCCGCGAGAGCCGCCGAGCGCGAAGCCGAGGCCACGGAGGCAGCGGGCGCCGCCCGTGCCGCCGCCGCGGTGGCCGTCGCGGCTCCGGCTGTCGATCCGGCTGAGCTGGAGAACGCTCGCGCCCTGGTGGCCGACCTGGAGAACGAGCTGAGGGATGCGCGCACCGAGATCGGCATCCTGGCCGACGAGCGCGACCGCGCGCTCTCCGACTCCGCCATCTCGCTCGAAGACCGTGAGAAGCTCAGCGACGCCCTCACCGAGCTGCAGGCGAGCCGCAACGTCTCGGTCGGGGCCATCGAGGCCGAGCTGCGATCGGCGCGCGCCCTCGTCGACGAGATCGAGGAGATCGCCACCGGCCAGCTCTGCGCCGAGGACGAGACCAGCGAGTACGCCATCGGCGCGAACGACGCGGCCGTGCTCGTGCTCAACGCGATCGCGGGCGAGATCGACTGAGCCGACACGGTGAGCGATCGGCGATCATCCCGGCCCCGGATGTGTACACTGTCCACAACGACTCGCGTCCTCCTGACGAGCGGATGCGCGCCCGACCACTCCGAACACGCCGCCTGGCGGCTCGATCCACCGGTCAGAAGGCTCCGATGAGCGACGATCCCGAACTACCCGGTCGCACCACCTACCGGCACGGCGACCTCCGCGGCGCGCTCATCGCGGCGGGCGTCGAGATGGCGCGGGAGGGTGGCCCCCGCGCCGTCGTCCTCCGGGAGGCGACCCGCAGGGCCGGGGTCTCCCCCAACGCCGCCTACCGCCACTTCGCCGACCGCGCCGCCCTGCTGCACGCGGTCTCCGACACCTGCCTCGGCTTCGCGGCCGATCGCATCCAGCAGGCCATCGACGAGCATCCGCGCACGGGTGACGCCGTGGCCGACGCCCGGATGGGACTCCGTGCGGTGGGGCTCGGGTACATCGCCTTCGCCCGGGAGGAGCCGGGGCTGTTCCGCACCGCATTCTCGGTTCCCGACGACCTGCGGCAGGCCGCGTCACCCGCCAAGGCCGGCCGCAACGGGCTGACCCCGTTCCAGCTCGTCGGGCTCGCGCTCGACGCCCTCGTCGCGGCCGGCGTGATCCCGCCCGACCGCCGCGAAAATGCGGAGTTCCTCGCCTGGGCCGCCGTGCACGGCCTCGGGATGCTCGTGATCGACGGCCCCCTCCGCGGCCTCGACGACCGCATGATCGACTACTCCACAGAGCGCCTCCTCGACATGGTGGATCGAGGGTTGTGATCCAGCCTGTGACGGCATAATGGCAGCATGACCGACCGCGAAGTCGATGCCGCGCATGCCGGGGCTGACGCGCGGATCGTCGCAGCCACCCTGGGGCTGCTGCGTGATCGGGGGCCGGCGGGGGTGAACGTCGAGGCGGTGGCCGCGGCATCCGGAGTGGCGAAGACCACCATCTACCGGCGCTACGAAGACCGTGAGGCGCTGCTCACGGCCGCCATCGACGCCGCGACGACCGAGGTCACCCTGCCGACCGGTATGTCGACCTACGACACGCTGCACTGGCTCCTCGGGGCCGCCCGCATCCGCGTCCAGGACATCGTGGGGCGCGGAACGGTCGCCGCCATCCTCATCGACGACGGCGCACCGTTCACCGAGCAGCTGCGCGACATGATCCGGATGCGCAGCCACCAGTTGGTGGCGTTCCTCGACGAGGCGGTCGCCCGCGGAGACCTCCGCGAGGGACTCGACGTGAAGCTCGTGGTGAGCGTGCTGCTGGGCTCCGCGGTCGGCCAGGTCATCCGCGGCGGCGAGCCCGACGAGGAGTGGGCCGACCGGCTGCTCACGCTGCTCTGGCCGGCCCTCACCCCTCCCGAGACGACGGCCTGAGCCCGCGATCCGTCACTTCTGGTCGCTTTGACCGCGCGAAAGCGACCGAAAGTGACGGATCGGCGTGGTGCTCGAGGGGCTACGGCGCGGGGGCCGCGGCGGGAACCGACGCGCGCGGGGCGTTCGCCACGATCTCGGCGACGTCGTCGGCCGTGACCTGGAGGGTGCCGAGGACCTTGCCGGGGTTGAAGAGGTGCTGCGGGTCGGCCGAGTCGAACAGGCCCTGCATGAGCGCGACGCCGCCCTCCGAGATGTCCTGCGCCATCCACGGCGAGTGCTCGACGCCGACGCCGTGGTGGTGGGAGAGCGTGCCGCCGGCATCCTGGAACGCCTGCTGGATCGAGTACTTGACCACCTCGTACTGCGCGATCGGGTCGTCACCGTGCACGAAGGCGAAGGTGAAGTAGAGGCACGCGCCCGAGTGGTAGGAGTGCGAGAGGTGGCACATGATCCACCCGTGCACGCCGAGCGCGTCGTACGCCTTGTTCGCCGCGGCGACGGTGGTGTCGTACACCTCCTGCAGCTTCGACCAGGGCGCGGCCGTCTCCGATACGTCGGCCGCGGCACCGCGATCGAGGAGGAAGTCGCGGAGGTACGGGGTGTCGAACTTCTTCTGGTCGTAGAGGGCGCCCGGGCCCTTGCCCACTCCGAGACCGCCGTGCTTCTTCACGATGGCTCCGACGAGCTTCTTCTCGTACGACACGTGCGACGCCGAGCCCTCGTAGCCGATGAAGGAGAGGCACATGTCCTCGAGCACCCAGCCGCGGCGCTTCAACACCGACATCAGCACGCCCTGAGCCGCGCCCGAGATCCCTTTCGAGGCCTTGCGGGTGGCGAGCGAGAAGCCGCTCTCCCGCGCATCGGAAACGCGGGTGATGGAGGGCGACGCGTCCGACTCCGAGATCTCGTGCATCGCCGCGAGCCCGGCCTTCCAGTTCGGGAAGAAGTAGGCCTGCACCTCGCGCACCTCGGGCACACGGTGCACCTGCACGGTGACCTCGGTGATGACGCCGAGTCGCCCTTCCGAGCCGATGATCATCTCGCGAACGGATGGCCCCGTGGAGGTCGACGGCAGGGGTCGCAGCTCCACGATCGTGCCGGGGCGCACCATCCGGAGCCCCCGGGCGATGTCGGCGATGTCGCCGTACTTGTCGCTCTGCATGCCCGACGAGCGGGTGGCGACCCAGCCGCCGAGCGTGGAGTGGGTGAAGCTGTCGGGGAAGTGCCCGAGGGTCCAGCCTTTGGCGCCCAGCTGCTCCTCGATGTCGGGGCCCTGGGCACCGGCCTGGATGCGGGCGAGGCCCGAGCCCTCGTCGATCTCGAGCACGCGGTCGAGGCGGCCGAGGTCGAGCGACACGATGGTGCGGGTCTCGTCGGGCAGCGACTCGAGGCTGCCGGCGATGTTGCTGCCGCCGCCGAAGGGGATGATGACGGCACCCTCGGCGACCGCGGCGTCGACGATCTGCTGCACGTCCCACTCGTCGGCCGGGTAGACGACGATGTCGGGAACGCGCGCGATCTCGTTGCGTCGGATGCGCAGCAGGTCGCGGATGCTCTTGCCGTAGGTGTGCACCACGCGCACGAGGTCGTCGGTGTGGGCGTTCTCCTCACCAACGATGGCCACCAACGTGGTCTCGAAGGAGGGCGACAGGCGCGGGGGCGCGATGGTGAGCTGGTCGAAGTCGAGCGGCGGAACCGGCGGGGTGCGCACGTCGAGGGCCACGGCCTTCTGCACGAAGGGCACGAAGTCGGGCTTGTCCTCGAAGTGGAAACCGACGCCCTCGAGGCCCCAGCCCCACCACTTCATGTGCTTGACGTCGGTCATGCTGCCCCTTTCTCGGAGGTTCGGGTGGCGGCCGAGCTGATCGGCAGCGCGGGGATGGCGGCGGTGCCGGCCCCGGTGGAGTGCAGTCGGCGCACCTCGTGCTCGATGCGCGCGGAGAACTGGTCGGGCGTCTCACCCGGGAGGGCGAGCATCGGCTGCCCGAAGACCACGGCGACCGGCGGACGGCCCGGGATCGGCCAGTTGCGGCCGCGCGGCATGGCGAGGCTCGCGCCCACGATGGCCACGGGAACGCAGGGCACGTCGCACGACATCGAGAGCGCGGCGGCACCGGGCTTGAATCCGGCCATGGCACCGGTCTTCGAGCGGGTGCCCTCGGGGAAGACGAGGAGCGGGACGCCCCGGTTCAGCAGCTTCTTCGATACGCCCGGCTTCGCGGCCGTTCCGGTGCGATCGATGGGGAACGCGTTGAAGAACAGGGCGGTGAGGATGCGCCGCCACCAGATGTCGAAGAAGTAGTCGGCCGCGGCACCGGCGGCGAGGTAACGACCGAGCCGTCTCGGCAGCGCGCACATGATGAGCGGAGCATCCAGGTGGCTCGAGTGGTTGGCCACGGCGATGAACGCGCCGTGCACCCCCTTCACGGCGTCGTGCCCGCGCACGCTGACCCGGGTGATCGACCAGACGACGGGCTTCAGCACCATGCGCTGCGCGACGAAGCGCATGCCGGCCATCACCCCCGAGGTGAAGCGGTCTTTCGGTGCCCGGATGAGGTGCGGATGCTTGTCGGTCATGGAGTCACCGTCGCTTCTGCCGGTTTGTTCCGGCTCGAGGAGATGCGGCCCGACACCCAGCGGATGACGCGCCGCGGGAGGTGACGGGTGAAGAACAGAAGGACTTTGAACCGCGCCGACGGCACGGAGAGCACTTTTCCGCGGGCCACGTCGCGCAGGCACTCCTCGACGAGTTCGTCGGCGTCGAGCCAGAGCGCGTCGGGGATCGACTTGGTGCGGATGCCGGCACGGTCGTGGAACTCGGTGCGCACCCAGCCGGGCAGCACCGCCGAGACCTGCACGTTGGTGGAGCGGAGCTCGACGGCCAACGACTCGGTGTACGCCGTGGTCCAGGCCTTCACCGCGGAGTAGTTGCCGGTGGCGATCGTGCCCGCCACGCTCGAGACATTGAGGATGGTGCCCTTGTGTCGGGCCGTCATCGCCCGGCCGGCCGCGCCGCCCAGGATCAGCACCGCGAGGCACATCACCGTCAGGGCGCGCTCCTGCACGCTCACGTCGCGCTCGAGCAGCGACCCGTGGATGCCGAAGCCGGCGTTGTTCACGAGGAAGTCGATCGGCTCCTCGGTGCTCTCCAACCGCGCCGCCACCCGATCGATGTCGGCTCGCACCGCGAGGTCGGCCGAGATCGTCTCGACGCGCGTCGCACCGTCACGACCGAGTTCTTCGGCCATGCTGTGGAGCCGGGATTCGTCGCGAGCCACCAGCACGAGGTCGTAACCACGAAGAGAGAGCGCTCGGGCGAATGCGGCACCGATACCGGATGTGCCACCGGTCACCAGAGCCGTCGCCATCTGCTTAGGATACGCTACGGAGTGCGTAGCGTCAGACGTGCGCCGTTGAAATCCACCCCATGTACGCCGCCCACGCGGAGGGATACCGTTGTCCGGAGAGCAGACGATGTCCGTCGAAGAAGAAGCGAGCCCGCCCTTCGACGTGCGCGATTTCGCCCGCACGGCCGTCGGCAGCCATCGTGACTCGATCGACCTCGCCGCGTTCGCCGAGCATCCGCTCTCCGCTGACACGGTGCGTGTGCTGGCGTACCTGCGTGAGCTCGAGCGCTCCACCATGACCTACCTGCGCAACGTGCTCGTGACCCCCACGCACAAAGACGCACGGGTCACCGCCTTCCTCACCACCTGGGCCTTCGAGAAGTTCTGGATCGCCGACGCGTTCGAGGTGATCGTGCAGGCCCACGGATACGACGCCGCCGGAATCCAGGATCTCCCGCGCCTGCGCGCCCTCGGCCTCGAGATCGCGGAGCGGGCGACCCCCATCGTGGAGTCGTTCCGCGCCAACTCGATCGGGGCCGACGTCATAGGCCTGCACCTCGCCTCGGTGACGATCGACGAGTGGATCACCGAGGCCGCCTACCTCCGCCTCGCCGCTCTCGACCCGCACCCCGAGCTCGTGAAGCTGCTCGCCACGGTGCAGACGGTGAAGGCACGGCACCGCCGGTTCGTGGAACCCGACGCCGCGCGCCGACTCAACGACTCGAAGCGGGCGCGCTCGCTCGCCCGGCGCGCTCTGCCGCGCACCAGCTGGCCGATCGGCGCCTCGAGTCTGCGCCGGTCGGAGACGGCCTTCTTCTACCGCACGCTCGTCAGCGAAGCACTCGCGACAGAGATCGATGAGCACGTGCGGAGCACTCTGCCGGGTCTCAGCACGCTCACGCTGGTGAGCACCGCTCGACGCCGCGCGCTGGCCAGGGGCGGTGCCTCGAACGAGGTGGCACGCCGATTGGGTCGCGCCGCATCGCTGCTCCGGCACCCTCGCGCTGCGACCGCCGCCGGCGGATCCACCGGATCGGCCGCCGCCGACACCACTGGCGCAACACAGACGACCGGCACCACCGACACCACCGGATCGGCCGGCACGACCTCCACCGACCCGCACACCGAACAGAAAGGCGGAGCGCAGGGATGACCGACGCCTCCCCGACCGACCCCACCACGCCGCACGCGGCATCGAGCCCCGACTTCACCCTGGGCTCGTCGCACGTGCTGCTCACAGGGGCCACCGGCTTCGTGGGGCAGGCCGTTCTCGAGCGGCTGCTGTCATCGCATCCGGACACCCGGATCTCCCTGCTCATCCGCCCCAAGTCGACCACGAGCGGCGAATCGCGGCTCACCACGCTGCTCAAGAAGCCGGTGTTCCGCGTCTGGCGCGAGACCGTCGGCGAAGCCGAGGTCGAGCGAGCCCTGCGCGAGCGCATCACGGTCATCCAGGGCGACCTCGCGAACCCGGGCGAGCTGCCGGGCGACCTCGACGTCGTCATCCACGGCGCGTCCACCGTGAGCTTCGACCCGCCGATCGACGAGGCCTTCCAGACCAACGTCGACGGCGCCACCGGCATCTACGGAGCCCTGCTCGCCTCGGGCAGCGACCCGCACGTCGTGCACGTCTCCACCGCCTACGTGGGCGGGATGCGCAAGGGCGTGCGCCTCGAGGCCTCGCTCGAGCACGACATCGACTGGCGCATCGAGAACGCCGCCGCGAAGTCGGCGCGTCTCCGCGTCGAGATGGCCTCGCGCCAGCCCGAAGTGCTGAAGAGCCTGCTCGACGCCTCGCGGGCCAAGCTCGGCAAGGTGGGGCCACAGGCCGTCGCCGCCGACGCCGAGGCCGCCCGCATCGAGTGGGTCACCAAGCGGCTCGTCGAGAGCGGCCGCATCCGCGCCGAATCCCTCGGCTGGACGGATGTCTACACGCTCACGAAGGCGTTCGCGGAGCGCGCCGCCGAGCAGCTCTGGGGCACGGCCGGGCACCGCCTGTCGATCGTGCGACCCTCCATCATCGAGAGCGCGCTGCGGCATCCGTTCCCCGGCTGGCTCGATGGCTTCAAGGTGGCCGACCCGCTGATCATGGCCTACGGGCGCGGGCAGCTGCCCGAGTTCCCGGGCGTGCCCGACTCGATCCTCGACGTCATCCCGGTCGACTTCGTGGTGAACGCGATCCTCGCCGCCGCGGTGACGCCCGCGAAGGTCGACGAGCCGAACTACTACCAGGTGGTCTCGGGCGCCCGCAATCCGCTGCCGTTCCACACGATGTACGAGAACGTCAAGGAATTCTTCACCACCAACCCGATGCCGCACGTCGACGGCCCGATCCAGGTGCCGTCGTGGCGCTTCCCGGGCGGTCGGTCGGTCGAGCGCACCCTGAAACTGCAGGAGCGGCTGGCCTCGGCCGCCGACGACGTGGTGGGGCGGATGCCGTCGACCACGCGCACCCGCCGGTGGACCCAGGCACTTCATCGCCGTCAGTCGGGCCTGACCCAGCTGCGCTACTTCGCCGAGCTCT
Organism: Herbiconiux sp. UC225_62; assembly: GCF_042694625.1. GTDB lineage: Bacteria > Actinomycetota > Actinomycetes > Actinomycetales > Microbacteriaceae > Herbiconiux. Next base: position 4,344,930 of record NZ_CP170551.1, read on the forward strand.
ACCGCGCCTACGTGCAGACCGAGCTGATCTTCGACGACCGCAACACGCGCGCGCTGGATGCGACCGTGCCCGAGGACCTGCGGGCCGACGTCTCCTTCAACGTGGTGGACATCGACTGGCACGACTACTTCCAGAACGTGCACTTCCCCTCGATCACGGGCCTCACCAAGGCCTACGCCTCGCGTCCCGCCGGCAAGGCCCGGGCCAAGCGCGCACTGCCCGTGCGCAGCGACGTGCTCGCCGTGTTCGACTTCGAAGGCACCGTCGTGGAGTCGAACCTCGTGGAGCAGTACCTGTGGGTGCGTCTCGGACTCATCCCCAAGGCGCAGTGGCCGCAGGAGTTCGCGTCGCTCATGCTCTCGGTGCCGAAGTACCTGCGGGTCGACCACCGCGACCGCGGGGAGTTCATCCGCACCCTGGTGCGCCGCTACCGCGGCATCAAGGTGGCCGACCTCGAGCAGCTGGTGCAGGGCCGTTTCGGCGCCGCGATGCTCTCGCGGGCCATCCCGGATGCTCTCGATCGCGTCGCGCAGCACCGCGCCGCCGGTCACCGCACCGTTCTCGTCACCGGCGCCACCTCGTCGGCCGCCGAGCCGTTCGCGCAGTTCTTCGACGAGGTCGTGGCCGGGGAGATGCACGCGAACAAGGGCGTGCTGACCGGCTACCTCGCCACTCCCCCGCTCGTCGACGAGGCGCGCGCCGCGTGGCTGCGCGAGTACGCCACGCAGCACGGGGCGAACCTCACCCAGTCGTACGGCTACGGCGACAGCCTCGCGGATGTCGCGTGGCTGCAGTTGCTGGGAAACGCCACCGTGGTCAACCCCGACACCGAACTGTATCGGCACGCGCAACGAACAAAGTGGACGGTCGAGGACTGGACCCGACGTTCATCCGAAAACCAGCTGGTTCCCGGTAACCTGAGCCTGCTGCCCGACGCCCCACGGCCGACCGCCGCGAAGCCCGCACCCGAGGAAGGAGACCGGTCCACCGCGAACGACGCGCGCTGACCGACATCTCTCATGGCATTCGACATCGACAAGTACACGGAGACCTCGCAGAAGGTCGCGTGGCAGGACCTCGACTTCAGTGACTTCCGGGAGCATCCGCTGCCCGAGGGTACGCTGCGTTCATTGCGCTACATGTGCGACATCGAGTACCACACGGTCTGCTACCTGCGCGACATGCTGGTGACGCCCTCGCACAAGGACGAGGATGTCACGGCGTTCATGACCATGTGGAACCGCGAGGAGTTCTGGCACGGCGAGGCCCTCGCCGCCGTTCTCGCGGAGCACGACGTGATCGTCGACTTCGACGAGCTGAAGGCCACACGCCTCAAGCTCGGCTGGAAGGACCGGCTCGACCCGGTGAAGCAGTCGCTGCTCGGCAACATCGTGGGCTCGGGCTTCATCGCCGTGCACATGGTGTGGGGCGCGGCCAACGAGTGGTCGGCGGTCGCCGCCTACAACCGGCTCGCCGATCTCGAGGCGCACCCGGTGCTCGCCGAGCTGCTGCGGCGCATCGCCAAGCAGGAAGCCCGGCACGTCGCGTTCTACGCCACGCAGGCGCGCGAACGCCTCGCCAAGAGCAAGAAGGCCCAGGTGCTGGCGCGCTTCGCGCTGAAGAACTTCTGGGGCCCGGTGGGCTCGGGCGTCATGACCGACGCCGAGGTGAAGCACGTGATGGGCCACCTCATGGGCGGCCCCGACGGCCGTCGCGAGGCCGCCAAGATCGACGCTCACATCGCCCGCATGCCCGGCCTCGACGGCCTCACGATCGTGCAGGACGCGCTCGACGCCCGAGGCATCGCCGCCTGACCTCGAGCGGGCCGCGCTCCGCGATCCGTCAGTTTTTGTCGCTTTGGCGTGCTCAGAGCGACAAAAACTGACGGATCGGCGAGGGTCTCTACCGGTTGACGGTCGACATGTCGGGGTAGCGGTCGCCGACGGCGGGGGCGATGTCGTCGAGGCGGGCGAGCTGCTCCTGCGTGAGCGTGAGCGCGGCGGCGCCGACGTTCTCCTCGAGGCGGCTCACCCGCTTGGTGCCGGGGATCGGGGCGATGTCGTCGCCCTGAGCCAGCAGCCACGCCAAGGCCACCTGCGCGGGCGTGGCGCCGAGCTCGGCGGCCACCGCGTCGACGGTCTCGACGATGCGGATGTTCGCCGCCAGGTTCTCCCCCGCGAACCGCGGGTTGTTGCGCCGGAAGTCGCTCTCGTCGAGCGCGTCGACCGAGCGGATGGCGCCGGTGAGGAACCCGCGACCGAGCGGCGAATACGGCACGAAGCCGATGCCCAACTCGCGCAGGGTGGGCAGGATCTCGGCCTCCGGATCGCGCGTCCAGAGCGAGTACTCGGTCTGCAACGCCGTCACCGGCCGCACCGCGTGGGCGCGCCGGATGGTGGCGGGAGCCGCCTCCGAGAGCCCGTAGTGGAGGATCTTGCCCTCGTCGATCAGCTCGCCGAGTGCGCCGACGGTCTCTTCGACGGGCGTGTTCGGGTCCATCCGGTGCTGGTAGTAGAGGTCGATGTGGTCGGTGCCGAGACGCTCGAGCGAGCCCTCGACCGCGAGACGCACGTTCTCGGCGCTGCCGTCGAGGCCGTACGACCCGTCGCCGCGGTGGAGCAGGGTGCCGAACTTCGTGGCCACCACCACCTCGTCACGGCGGGAGCCGAGGGCCTTGCCGAGCAGCTTCTCGTTCTCGTACGGTCCGTACATCTCGGCCGTGTCGAAGAAGGTCACGCCCAGGTCGATCGCGCGGTTGATGGTGCGGATCGACTCCGCCTCGTCCGTTCCGGCACCGGTGTAGAACGCGCTCATTCCCATGCAGCCGAGGCCCAGCTGCGAGACCTCCAGGGGGCTCTGACGGCCCAGGGTGACTTTTCTCATCGTGTTCCTGTTCTTTCTCGGTAGCCCGCGATCTTGAAGTCGATCGCGGCCAGGCTCTTGGTCATCTCGTCGAGCTGCGCGACCACCGACATCCGGTGGCGCAGCAGCAGTTCGAGGCGCGCCTCCTCGGTGTCGTCGCCGCTGCGGGCGAGCGCGGCGTACTCCTTGATGCGCGAGATGGGCATCGCCGTGAGCCGCAACTTCGTGAGGAAGCGCAGCCAGCTCACGTCGGCCTCGGTGTAGCGGCGGTGCGTCGACGAGGCGCGACCGACCGGGCGGAGCAGCAGCCCCTCGCGCTCGTAGTACCGCAGGGTGTGCGCCGAGACCCCGACCTGCTCGGCGACCTCGGCGATGGTGAGGAGGTGGTCGGTGACGGTCATGTGCTTCACGATAAGACTTCGAGTGCACTCGAAGTCCAACGGTGGCAGGGTTCGGATCGAACGTCCATACTTCAGTCATGAAGTTCACCAGCACGATCCTGGCCAGCGGCAAGACGGCGACCGGCATCCCGGTTCCCGAGAGCGTCGTGGAGGAGTTGGATGCCGGCAAGCGCATCCCGGTCGTCGTCACGATCAACGGGTACAGCTACCGCAGCTCGATCGTGTTCTACACGGGTCAGTTCCTGATCGCACTGAGCGCCGAGAACCGCGCGGGCGCCGGCGTGGCGGCCGGCGACGAGGTGGAGGTCGAGGTGGCGATCGACGACCAGCCCCGTGACGTCGAGGTGCCGGCTGCACTGGCCGACGCGCTGGCGAACGACGCGGATGCCGCGGCCGCGTTCGCCGCCCTGTCCTACTCGAAGAAACGCGCCATCGTTCTCTCGATCGAGGGTGCTAAGACCGACGAGACCCGGCAGCGTCGCATCGCCAAGGCGCTCGACGACCTGGTGTGAGCCGTGCCCGAGTCGCCGATCAGCCCTCCCGCAGCGACCGAGACGATGTCGGCCGTCGTGTACCGCCGTCCCGGGCCGATCGAGCCGGCCGACAGCCTGGTCGACGCCCGGGTGCCGGTGCCCACGCTGGGCCCGCACGACCTGCTGGTGCAGGTGATGGCGGTGTCGGTGAACCCGGTCGACGTCAAGCAGCGCGCGAACGCCGCCCCGCGCGGTGACGGCATCCTCGGCTACGACGCCGCCGGCGTGGTGGCCGCGATCGGGCCTTCGGTGACGCTGTTCGCCCCCGGCGACGAGGTGTTCTACGCCGGTAGCATCACGCGGCCCGGCGCGAACGCCGAGTTCCAGGCGGTGGACGAACGGGTGGTGGGCCGGAAGCCCGTGACCCTCGGATTCGCGGAGGCCGCTGCCCTGCCGCTCACCTCGATCACGGCGTGGGAGGGGCTGCTGAAGCAATTGCGCCTCAGCCGCGACTCGCGCGGCACCCTCCTCGTGATCGGAGCGGCCGGCGGTGTCGGATCGATGGTGGTGCAGCTCGCGAAGGTCGTCACCGGGGTGACCGTGGTGGCGACGGCATCCCGTCCGGAGACGGTCGAATGGGTGAGGGCTCTCGGCGCAGACCACGTGATCGACCACAGCCGCGACCTGCTCCCCCAGCTCGCCGAGGTGGCGCCCGACGGCGTCGACGCGGTGTTCAGCACGCAGCGCACGAAGCAGAACCTGCCGATGCTCGTCGAGGCGCTGAAACCCTTCGGTCACATCGTGGCGATCGACGACCCCGACGAACTCGACGTGCGTCCGCTGAAGCCGAAGGCGCTGTCGTTCCACTGGGAGTACATGTTCGCGCGGTCGATGTTCGGCACCCCGGACCTCGTCGAGCAGCACCGCCTCCTCGACTCGGTGGCCGAACTGGTGGAGTCCGGCGCCGTGCGCACGACCCTCACCCGCGTGCTCACGCCCTTCGACGCCGCCACCCTCCGAGAAGCCCACCGCCTCGTCGAGTCAGGCACCACCATCGGCAAAGTCGTCGTCTCCCGCGTCTGAGTTCGGGTTCCGACCCTGTGGGGCGAGGAGCTAGTGGCGGCGCTGGGTGGGGAGGACCGAGAAGACGATGAACAGCGACGCCGAGACGCAGAGGATGCCGCCGAAGAACACCCAGGCGTTGGAGAACTGGCCGAAGAGGAAGAGCCCGAGGAGGAACAGCAAGATCGCTCCGATTGCAGCGAGCACGTTCATTGTCTTTCCTCCGTCGTCCGTGGCTTCCTCAATACTAGAGGGTGTGAGCGATCGAGCCGACGAGGTGCCGGGTGTGGTGGTGGTGGGAGCCGACGGGCTCGCGCGGCCGTTGTGGGCATCCGTCGACCCACTGATGCAGGAGTACTACGACACCGAGTGGGGCATGCCGGTGCGCGACGAGCGCGGCCTGTTCGAGCGGCTCAGCCTCGAGGCGTTCCAGTCGGGTCTGTCGTGGGCCACGATCCTGCGGAAGCGGCCGGCCTTCCGCGCCGCCTTCGACGGCTTCGATCCGGATGCGGTCGCCGCCTACGGCGACGCCGAGGTGGCGCGTCTGCTGCAGGATGCCGGGATCATCCGCAACCGCGCGAAGATCACGGCCACCATCCACAACGCCCGGGCCACGGTGGCGCTCCGCGACGACCCCGACGTCGAGGGTGGGTTGCCCGGCCTGATCTGGTCGTTCCAGCCGGCCGAGACGCCGGAACCGGTGGCCTTCGCCGACATCCCCACCACCTCGCCGGAGTCGGTGGCACTGTCGACGGCGCTGAAGATCAAGGGCTTCCGCTTCGTCGGCCCCACCACGATGTTCGCGCTCATGGAAGCGGCGGGCATCGTCGACACGCACTTGATGGGCAGTCACCGGCGGGGCAGCTCGGGCGTGTGGGCGCACTGATCGGTGCCCGGGCTCGCGATTCGGGCGCGGGTCTGGTTCGCTAGACCCATGAGCGACGAGACGCAGCCGGAGACCGTCATCCGGAACGAACCCGACAAGCACCGCTACGTGATCGAGGTCGACGGCCAGGAGGTCGGCTTCACTTCGTACACCGACCGCGGACAGCAGCGCGTCTTCCTGCACACGGTGATCGACCCGGCTCAGGAGGGTCGCGGCTACGGCAGCGCCCTCATGGCGGCCGTGCTCGGTCAGGTGCGGGATGCCGGCCTCCGCGCCGTGCCGATCTGCCCCTTCATGGCAGGGTACCTGGAGCGCCACCACGAGTTCGACGACGTGATCGACCCGGCGACGATCGAGTTGCGCGCCTCCCTGCGCTGAGCCGGCTCAGTCGGAGAGCACGCTGAGGATGTTGCCCGACGGGTCGAGGAACCACGCGATGTCGGGCCCCATGTTCGCGGCCTTGCCTCGCAGCACTCCCTTCTCGTCCTGCTGCATGCCCTCGTAACGCTCCATCGAGACCCCTCCGGCGGCCAGCTGGTCGACCGCCGTGTCGATGTCGTCGACCACGAAGTTGAGGATGGTGAAGACGGCCGGCACGTGGTCGTCTTTCGGGTAGGCGATGACCGAGGTGCCCCCGGGCACGGTGATGTCGAGGATTCCCATCTCGTTGAGCTTCACCGTCAGCCCGAGCGTCTCGCCGTAGAACACCCGCGCAGCCTCGATGTCGCGAACGCTGAAGCCGCTGAATCCGTGTTTCGTGTCGAGCATGGTGTTTCCTCCCGGTCGCTCATGTGAACACTGTCCACAATGTCACGGACGGGCTCCCACGTCCACCGCTCAGCCGACGGCCGCGTGCCGCCCCACCTTCGAGCGCAGATCCTTCCGCAGGATCTTGCCCGAGGTCGACTTCGGGATCACCTCGATGAACTCCACCATCCGCACCTTCTCGTGCCCGGCGACCCGCTCGGCCACGAAGGCCATCACCATCTCCTCGTCGATCTCGGCGTCGGCACGCCGCACCACGAAGGCCTTCGGCACCTCCTGGCCGTCGTCGTCGTCGATGCCGATCACGGCGGCGTCGACGACGTCCGGATGCGTCAGCAGCACGGCCTCCAGCACGGCGGGCGCCACCTGGTAGCCCTTGTACTTGATGAGCTCCTTCAGCCGGTCGACGATGGTGTAGACGCCGTCGCGGTCGACGGTCGCGATGTCGCCGGTGTGCAGCCAGCCGTCGCGGTCGAGCGCGTGGGCGGTCGACTCCTCGTCGTGCAGGTAGCCGCGCATCACCTGCGGCCCGCGCACGAGGAGCTCACCGGGCGCGCTCGGCCCCTTCCTCGGCACCCGCACGGCCAGGCCCGACGAGGGGTCGACGACACGGCACTCCGTGTTCGGCAGTGCCAGCCCGATCGACGAGCGGTCGATGTCGGGCCGGTCGGTCGGGATGGCATGCGTCACCGGACTCGCCTCCGTCATGCCGTAGCCCTGGCAGACCGTGCAGCCGATCCGTTCCGCCACGGCCTCGGCGAGCTCGCGGGAGAGCGGGGCCGCCCCCGAGAAGATCACGTCGACACCCGACAGATCCACGTCGTCGACGAGCGGATGCTTCGCCAGGGCGACCGCGATCGGCGGGGCGATGAACAGCCACGTGCACCGCTGCGAGCTCGCGATGCGGAGGAACTCGGCCAGGTCGAACTTCGGCATGGTGACGAGGGTCGCGCGCTTGAGCAGCGCGTAGTCGAGGAGGACGGAGAGTCCGTAGATGTGGAAGAAGGGCAGCACCGCGAGCACGCGGTCGTCGCGGCCGAGGCCGATGACCTTCTCACTCTGAAGCACGTTCGCCACGAGGTTGCGGTGGGTGAGCATCACACCCTTCGGATGCCCCGTGGTACCCGAGGAATACGGCAGCACGGCGAGGTGCGTGGCCGGGTCGAAGTCCACCTCGGGCGGGGCCGCGCGATCGAACAGGAGGTCGCGGAGCGAGGGGTGGCCCTCTACGCCGTCGATCACCACGAGGTGGTCGTCGGCGATGCCCACGGCCTGCGCCGCCTCAGCCGCCTGCGGGAGCAAGGCGGAGACGGTGAACAGCCAGTGGGCATCCGCGCTCTTCAGCTGCTCGGCGATCTCGCCGATCGTGTAGAGCGAGTTGATGGTGGTGGCCGTGCCGCCCGCGCGCAGCACGCCGTGGAAGACCGTGGCGAAAGCGGGCACGTTGGGGCAGAGGATGCCGACCGTGTCGCCCACTGCCAGGCCGCGGGCGGCGAGCGAGCCGGCCAGGGAGTCGATCTGGGCGATCAGCTGGCGGTAGCTGGTCTCGTCGCCGGAGGTGCCGTCGACGAGCGCGACGCGGTCGAGGTCGGCCTCGTCGAGACCGGCGAACAGCAGCTGGTAGACGCTGACGGCGGGGATCTCGACGTCGGCGTATGTCGATCGGGTCATGAGCTATCTCCTTCGATAGTCGTTGGGCTATTTGACTACCCCTCAGCACTCTCCCGCAAGGCCCTGATCCGCACGCCGATGAGGATCGCCCCGGCGGCCGCCAGCAGACCGGCCGCCACCGCCAGCGACGGCACCGGGTCGGCACCGCTGGCCGCGAGCTGCCGATCGTCCGCCGTGGCGGCGGAGGACGCGCCGCCGTCGGGGTCACCAATCGCCTGAGGCGGTGTTCCGCCGCCGTCTTCCTCGCCCACCGTTCCTTCGCCCACGGCCGCCGTGACGGCCGCAGCGACCTGGTCGGTGAGGAAGGCCACACCGGCGGCGTTCGGGTGCAGGGCGCCGAGCTTCACGAAGAGGTCGGGATCGGGGGTGGGCGTGCCCTGGTTCGGCTGGTCGAAGAGCAGGGAGATGCCGTTGACGAAGGCCGATCCGTCGGTCTGGCAGGCGCTGTGCGACTCCGTCTGCGGCAGGGTCGAGAGATAGGTGGCGCCCGCTGCCTCTGCGTTCTCGCGGATGGCGGCGTCGAGCTTGGCCTCGACGTCGTGCAGATAGGTGGTGTCGGCGGCGGTGTAGGGGAAGGAGTTCTCGGGGTAGGGCGGCCCGCCCGGCGTGAGGGCCGGAGTGAAGCATCCAGCGGCCGGCACGTTCTCGACGTCGGGCGAGAGCGTGGGGTAGCCCACCACGATGACCTTCGCGTTCGGGGCCTTCTCGGCGATCAGCGCGTAGGTGCTCGCCAGGGCGGGGGCGACCACGTCGTCGATCTTGTCGGCGAGGAGGTCGACCTCGGGCAGCGGGTGGTAGTAGTCGGAGCAATCGGTGTAGAGCGGATCGCCGAGGATCGGCTCCCCCGGGCCGAGCGAGACGCAGAAGGCGGCGACGTCGGCGAAACCGAGGTCGTTACCGCCGATGGTGACGGTGACGACGTCGGTGTCGGCGGTGAGGTACTGCGACTGCACCGGTGCCGTCCCCAGGCCGGTGATGGTGGGCTGCGGGGTGTCCCGGATGTTCGCGGTCACCGCGCCACTGCAGGTGCGGTCGTCGAGTTCCAGACCGAGCCGTGCCGCCACCTGATGGGGGTAGTTCTGTTCGGCTTGGAAGCATCCGTCGGCCGGGGTCGAGAAGCTGAACGGCTCGAGGCCGAACCCGGCGGAGTACGAATCGCCGAGCGCCACGTACTGGAGCCCCTCCGTGGCGGCCGGAGCGGCGGGCGCCTGGGCGTTCGCGGCGGTGGCGGGCAGAGCGGTCACCGCCAGGGCGAGCAGAGCGGCCGAGAGCAGACGGATGGGTCGCGGGAGTCGGAGGCGTCGATGCACACCCGTAGAGTACCGGCCGCCGAGCTCGGGTTGAAGTCCCCGAACGGGCCTGCCGACGACGTCCGAGGCGGTACGGTCGACACCATGAAGGCTGTCCTCGTGCGAACCCCCGGTGATGCGTCCGTTCTCGAGATCGGGGAGGTGCCGGATGCGGTGCCCGGCGAGGGTGAGGTGCTCATCGACGTGGCCGCGGCCGGAGTTAACCGGGCCGACGTGTCGCAGCGGGAGGGTCACTACCCGCCGCCTCCCGGGTCACCAGAATGGCCCGGACTCGAGGTGTCGGGCGTGATCGCCGGCGTCGGGCCGGGCGCCGAGGCGGCGGGCTTCGCCGTGGGCGACCGGGTGTGCGCCCTGCTCGGCGGGGGCGGCTATGCGGAGCGGGTCGCGGTGCCCGTGGGGCAGGTGCTCCCCGTGCCGGAGACCGTGGACCTCGTCGACGCCGCCGCGCTGCCCGAGGTGGTGGCGACGGTGTGGTCGAACGTCTTCCTGCTCGCCGAGCTGCGGGCCGGCGAGACGCTGCTCGTGCACGGCGGATCGAGCGGCATCGGCACCATGGCCGTGCAGCTCGGCCGCGCCTTCGGAGCGCGCGTCGCGGTGACGGCGAGGTCGGCCGAGAAGCTCGAGGCGTGCCGCGAGCTCGGTGCCGACATCCTGATCGACTACTCGCAGGACGATTTCGTGCAGCGCATCAAGGAGGAGGCCGGAGGTGCCGACGTCATCCTCGACGTGGTGGGCGGGGACTACCTCGACCGCAACGTGCGGGCTCTCGCCGTCAACGGGCGCATCGCCAACATCTCCAGCCTCGCCGGCGGCCAGGCGAGCCTGAACCTCAACGCGCTGATGATGAAGCGGGGCACCATCCGCTCCACCAGCCTCCGGGCCCGCCCGCCGGCGGAGAAGGCCGAGATCATCGCGAGCGTGCGCGAGAACGTGTGGCCGCTGGTCGAGAACGGCAGCGTGCGCCCGGTGATCGCCGCGCGCTTCCCGCTCGCACAGGCATCCGAGGCGCATCGGCTGATGGAGTCGTCGGCGCACGTGGGGAAGATCCTGCTCGTGCCGTGAAGGGCTAGTTCTCGGCGAGCACGATCACGCGGTCGCCCGGTGCGAACGCGACGCCGGCGGCCTTCGGGGGGTTCACGTGCACACCGTAGGCGCGGGCGGCGTCGTGCGCGTCGGCCGCGACGCGGTAGCCGATCGCGGTCTCGCCGCGCAGCAGGGCGGCCTCGGCGACCGTGTAGAAATCGACCGTCACGCCGGGCTGGACGTAGTCGTCAGCGGGTCGCAGGTAGATCTCGCTGCCCTCGCTCGAGAACAGGGTGGCGAAGACATCCGCCAACAGCTTGTTCTCGCTCACCTGCGAGAGCATCAGGCTCACCAGCTTCTCGCTCACGATGAAGTCGTCGGCGTTCGTGACCTCGGCGAGCTCGCGGTTGCGGTCGTCGAGCATCTCGCTCACCACGTTGAGGTCGACGTCGTGGCGTTCGGCGATGTCGCGGAGGTGAAGCAGGGTGATGAGGGTGCGGGCGTCCGCGCGCTGGGCGGGCAGCGCATCCTTCTCGGCCAGCACGATGATGTGGTCGAAGCGGTAGACCTCGAGCGCGTCGAGCACGCGGCGGCTGGTGGGATCGGCGCGCTCCACCGTGATGTCGAGTCCGCCGAGGGCGGGCAGCTCGGGGCAGTCGCCCGGCGCGACCACGCGCACCGTCGATCCGGGTGCCACGTAGTCGCGCAGCTCGCGGAGCATCATCACCAGCCCGCTGTTGCAGCCGAGCACGAGGGTGTGTTCGGGGCGCGCATCCGCCGGCCGGGGCGCGACGATGGCCGACCTCTCGGGGGCGACGGGAGCCGCGAGGGCGATGGTGCTGTCGTCCTCGGCGATCACGATGAGCTGGTCGCCCGGCGCCAGCACGGTGTCGGCGGGCGGGTTGACGGCCACGGATGACGCGGGCGCACCCGGGGCGGCGTGGACGCCGGTCGCGATGCCGATGACGGTCGAGGTGGCGAACGCCGACTGCACCTCGCCGTAGGTGCGCCCGACGAGCGTGGGCTGCTCGGTGAAGTAGATCTCGTCGCCACCGAAGTCGAGGAGCTCGGTGTAGACCACGCTCAGACCGCTCTGCCGGCAGGTCTGCACGGTGACGCGGCTGATCAGGTCGCTCGCCAGCACCCAGTGCGTCTCGTCGCGGCCCACCAAGCGTGCGGCTTCGAGGTTGGCCGGGTCGTCGAGCTCGGCCACGATGTGGAAGTCGTCGTCGCGGCGGTTCGGGTTGTTGGTGAGCGCGAGGGCGGTCTTGATGACGGTGGAATCGGGATCGTCGTCGCCCTCGGAGGCGAGGATCACGATGCTCCGGGCGTCGTGCGGACTGCCGAGCTCGAGGTCGTTGAGGTTCATCGGGTCGCCGGAGCGGCAGATCACCCGGGTGCGCCCGGTCTTGCCGGCTTCGGCGCGGATCGCATCCTCCATCTCCACCTTGTCGCGGGCGGCGAGCACCACGATGGCGCTGCGCCCGCGCGACTCGTTCGCGATGGCGAGTTCGCTCACGATCGAGAACACTTTCGGGCTCCAGCCCAGGATGAGGGTGTGGTCTTTCTCGAGCACCCGCGAGCGGCCCTTGCGGAGCTCCTCGACTTTGCTGTCGAAGGCCCCGGAGATGATGCCGATGAGGCTCGCCACGATGATCAGGCCGCCGATGGTGACCACGAGCATGAGGGCGCGGAAGCCCCATCCGGAGTCGCCGCCCATCGTTCCCGGGTCGAGGGTGCGCATGAGGTTGCCCCAGAGCACGTCGAGGAAGTCGGCGGACGAGGCGTCGTCGGGGTAGGCGTGCACGACGTAGACCACGACGGCGAGGATGACGACGAAGACGGCGGTGGCGGCGCCGAGGAGGAGCATCAGGGCGATGGTGCCGCGCGACATCCAGTCGTCGAAGCGGTAACGCACGCGTTCGCGCAGGGCGGGTCTGTCCATGGGGCTCCTTCGGCCGGGCTGCTCGAACCCTAATGCCTGAGAAGCGCTCACGTCTCGCCCCTCGTTCGGGGGCGATGACTCAGGCCAGGCGGATGCCGCTCTGCAGCCGCGGTCGCAGCTCGAAGGCCCGGTCGATGCTGGCCCGGTCGGTGGTGCCGACGCCGTTGCGGAGGAGTTGGGGCAGCAGTGACCGGCTCACCACGATGGCGCCGGCTAACCGCCCGCGCTCGACCACCTGCATCGGTTCGGCGAGCGCGGCATCCGGGACCACGACCACCAGGTTGGTGAACGTGACGCCCAGCGAACGGCCGAGCGAGCGGGCTCCGCGGCTCAGCTCGTGCAGGGGCTCCTCGTCGCGGTGCACGCCGTCACCCACGATCTCGCCCTTGTGCAGGCGCACCTCGCCACCCCAGTCCTCGGACTGGATGGCGAAGAGTCCGGCCGGGCCGAGCACGACGTGGTCGATGGTCTCGGGGACGCCGGCGGCGCTGCGGCCGGTGAGCACGTTGTTCCAGATGGTGTAGCCGATGCCGAGCGTGCCGACGATGCCCGCCGTCGACTCCTCGGCGATCGCCTTGGCCAGCCAGCTCCGGATCTCACGCGGCGCCGACCGCACGAGCGCCGGGTCGTAGGGGTCGTCGATCGAGACGCCGCGGCCCACCCACTCGCGCAGGAGCGTCAGGTACTGCTCGCGCTCCTGACCGCCCGGATGCCCGTAGCTGCGCGCTCGCACCGAGGAGCTCCGCGCGCGGCCGGTGCGGAATCCGCTCTGGAAGCCGCTGCCGGGGGTGGAGGCCGATCCGGAGGCACCGGCCGCGTGCGCCTCGCCGGCTCCGTATCCATCGGGCGCCATGGTGCGGGCGCCCTGACCGCGATCGTAGGCGGCGCGGTCTTCGGGAGTGCCGACGCGCTCCCAGGCGTGCTGCACCTGCACGAAGAGGGCAGCGTCTCCGCCGGTGTCGGGATGCGTCTGCCGCAGCAGACGGCGATAGGCCCGGCGCAATTCGTTCTCGCCGACCGTGGGGTCGACCCCCAGCACCTCGTAGGGGGTACGGGCGGCGGGACTGTCGGACACGCCACAACGATATAGCCCCAATCCGGGCACGAGCCCCAGGGCGGCTGGTGCTTCGCTCAGAGCGGAGTGGACGGGAGCGGCTAGGTGACCCGGAGCACGATGACGGGGCAGGGAGCGTTGAGGAGCACGTCGTGGCTGACCGATCCGAGGAGGAAGCGGCTGAGTCCGCGGCGGCCGTGGCTGCCGATCACCAGCAGCGACGCCTCCTTCGAGGCTTTCACGAGGGCGGCGGCCGGTGCGTCCAACTCGACCTTCGTGTCGATCTCGACCTCCGGATGATCGGGGTCGACCTGCGCGAGGGTCGTCTCGACGTGATGGCGGGCCTGCTCCTCGAGGGCGTCGTAGAGCTCGGACCCGTCGGTGAAGTCGGGCATCGAGAGCGGGGGCACGGTCCAGGCGCTGACGACGTGCAGCGGTTCGCCGAGACGCGCGGCCTCGGCGATGGCGGTCTCGAGTACGTGAGCGGCGGCATCCGATCCGTCGATGCCGACAACGACGCCTCGGCGGTGCACGACGGGCAGATCGGGGATCACGGCCACCGGCACCTTCGCCGCTGCGGCCACCCGGATGCTCACGGCACTCGTGGTGAGCCGCTCGTAGGCGTCTTTGCGGTAGGTGCCGACCACGAGGAGGTCGGCGCCGATCTTCTCGGCCTCGGCGCAGAGCACCTCGACCGGTTTGCCGGAGAGCACCCGCGAGGTGACCGCCACGTGCGGCGCCTTCGTGTCGGCGTTGAACGCGGCCTTGCCGAGGACGATCTCGCCGTGTTGCTCCAGCAGGGGCGCCGCAGTGAAGGCCTCCGAGTCCCAGGAGGTGTCGGCGACGTAGATCACATCGACGTCGTGCTGCGTGGCCTCCGCGCGTCGCAAGGCCCAGTCGAGGGCCACCTTTCCCGACGGCGATCCGTCATACCCCACCACGATCGTGCCGGTCATCCTGCCTCTTTCCGTCTGTGCTGCTGTGTCGTGCTGTGCTGCGTCTTGCGGTGTCGTGCTGTGTCGTACTGTCGCTCGCTGCGCCGCGTCGGCGGATGCCCCGGGCCGGTCAGCCCGTGATGTCGACCCGCGAGATCCGGTCTCCCTCGAGAGCGAACGCCATGGTTCCGCCGCCGTTGTAGCCGTGGCCGGTGACCGCGATGGCGACCGCGTAGACACCGTTGGTCTCGGTGAACCCCTCGACCTCGAAGTGACTCTGCACGCCCATGTTCTCGTTCTCGTTCCAGGTGGCGATGCCGTCGTGCCCGTGGAAGGAGCGACCCCAGTCGTCGAGCACCGCGTCGGCGGTGAACGCGGCCAGGAAGCGATCCCGGTCGGATAGGTTCGTGGCGTCGAAGAAGTCGGCGATCGCGGGCGGAAGACTCTCGGGGCCGGTCATGCCTCCATCCTGACGGTTCCGGCGGCGGCGCACCAGAGACGCTGGGCGTGTCCTCAGGGTCGGCGCGGGCGGGCGGATTCCGCGCTGTCGCGATTGTTCAAGAGCAGCACGGGCGCGCATCCGTAACCTGGACGCATGAGCGAACACGAGACCATCACCGCGCGCTTCTCGGTGACGGGCTGGGACCCGGTCGAGCTGCCCGGTCTCACTTCCTCCGCCGACCCCGCCGGTGCCGCCGGTTCCGAGGGCGGCGATTCCGCGCCCGCCGACTGGGTCGGCGCGATCACGATGCGCAAGACGTACACCGCGGGGCTCGTCGGGTCGAGCGTGGCGCACTTCATCTCGTCGGGCGACGAGGAGTCGGGGCGCGGCTACCTCGCCGCCGAGCGGATCACCGGCACGCTCGACGACGGCCGATCCGGGTCGATCACCGTGCACCACGGCGCCCTGCAGCATCCCGACGACCCGTCGGCCTTCGGCTACCTCGTGCCCGGCACCGGAACCGGCGACTTCGCCGGCTTCCGGGGCCAGGCCCGCATCCTGCACGACGCCGAGGGCCCCTCCTTCGTGTTCACCCTGGAGGAGTGACCCTCGCGCGGGTCAGCCGGCGAGCTGGGGGTAGAGGGCGAGGATGGGGGCGGAGAGGCCCTGCTTCACCGAGGCGCTCAGCTCGTCGGCCAGCACTTCGTACTCACCCGCCAGGAGCGCCGCGTAGGAGTCGCGCACGACCACGGCGGGGTCGCTCTTGGGGTCGCTGGTGTGCGCCGCCATCGGGGTGTCGATCCAGCCGACGTGGAGGCCGGTGACGAGCGTGCCCTGAGGCGCGAGCTCGAGGCGCAACGAGTTCGTGGCCGACCACAGAGCGGCCTTGGCCGCACTATAGGCGCCCGCGATGCCGATCCAGCTCAGCACCGAGTGCACGTTGAGAAGGGCTCCTCCCCCGTTCGCCGCGAGCACCGGCGCGAAGGCGCGGGCGACGGCCACGGCGCCGAAGAAGTTCGTCTCGAACATGGCGCGGAGCTCGGCATCCGTGCCGGTGGCGATGCCGGAGCCCGCTCCGATGCCCGCGTTGTTCACCACCACCGTGACGTCGGTCGCGGTCGCTGCGGCGGCGGCGACGGACTCGGGGTCGGTGACGTCGAGCTGCAGGGGGACGACGCGCGCGTCATCCCACTCCCGCGGGGTGCGGGCGGTCGCGTAGACCTTGGCGGCGCCCGCTTCGAGCGCCTGGCGCACGAACTCGGTGCCCAGACCGCCATTGGCGCCGGTGACCAGCACGACGGCGGAGTCGAAAGTGGTGAGTGACATGGATGCTCCTTCTCGGTTGTGTTTCCCAACTTAGCACTCTGAGTCCGAACTCCCTACTCAGGGGTAGAATCGGATGCATGACCGCACTGCTCGGCAAAGACCTCAACTGCTCCATCGCGCGCAGCCTCGAGGTGCTCGGCGAGAAGTGGACCCTGCTGATCGTGCGCGAGGCCTTCCGTGGCCGCACCCGCTTCTCGGAGTTCACCGACTCGCTCGGTATCGCCCGCGACATCCTCACCAACCGGCTCGGCACACTGGTGGAGTACGGCGTGCTGTCACGGCAGCCTTACCGCGAGGAGGGCGAGCGGGAGCGCGAGGAGTACGTGCTCACCCAGGCCGGCCGCGAGCTGCTGCCGATCATGGCGGCCTTCACGGCCTGGGGCGACCGGCACCGGGCGAGCGAGGTCGGACCGACCGTGCTCTACGAGGACGCCGGCACGGGCGAGCTCGCGGAGCTCCGGTTCACGACGGCCGACGGGCGCATCCTGGAGCTCGCGGATGTCGGCACCCGCCCCGGTCCCGGACTCGACACCGTCTGAGGCGCGCTCGTCCGGCTGCGCACGTGCGGCCTGCGCTCGTGCGGCCTGCGCTCGCGCGCGTCTCACGGAATACTGGATCTCATCCCGCCGTTGGCATCGGCGACGACAATTGATGCAAACGCATGAAGTGAGCCGGTGTCCCGGCCCACGGCGAGGATGAGGAGCACCCCATGGCACAGCAGATCGAGCTCGGACTCGACACCTTCGGCGACGTCACCGCCGACGAGAGCGGCACCCCGCTCCCCCACGCCCAGGTGCTGCGCAACCTCGTGGAGCAGGGTGTGCTGGCCGACGCGCTCGGCGTCGACTTCATCGGCTTCGGCGAGCACCACCGCAACGACTTCGCGGTGACCAGCCCCGAGGTCGTGCTGGCGGCGGTCGCGGCCCGCACCTCGCGCATCCATCTCGGCTCGGCCGTCACCGTGCTCTCCTCCGACGACCCGGTGCGCGTGTTCCAGCGCTTCTCGACCCTCGATGCCCTCTCGAACGGGCGCGCCGAAGTCATCCTCGGGCGCGGCTCGTTCACCGAGTCGTTCCCGCTGTTCGGCTATGAGCTCTCCGACTACGAGGAGCTGTTCGAAGAGAAGCTCAACCTCTTCGCCGAGGTGCGGAAGCAGGAGCCGGTGACCTGGTCGGGCGCGAAGCGGGCGTCGCTGACGGCGCAGAGCGTGTATCCGCCCGTCGAGAACGGTCTGCTGAAGACGTGGGTGGGCGTGGGTGGCAGCCCCGAGTCGGTGGTGCGGACGGCGCGCTACGGATTCTCGCTCATGCTCGCCATCATCGGCGGCGACCCGGTGCGGTTCGCGCCCTACGTCGACCTGTTCCAGCGGGCGCAGGACCAGTTCGAGACCGGGCGCCAGCCGATCGGCGTGCACTCCCCCGGACACGTCGCCGACACCGACGAGCAGGCCCGCGAGGAGCTCTGGCCCCACTACTCCGCGATGATGAACCGGATCGGCCGCGAGCGCGGCTGGTCGCCGATGGGGCGTGGTCATTTCGAGCAGGAGGCCGGGCCGGAGGGGTCGCTGTACGTCGGGTCGCCCGAGACCGTCGCCCAGAAGATCGCGAACACGGTGAAGAGCCTCGGCATCGACCGCTTCGACCTCAAGTACGGCAACGGCGGCCTCTCGCACGAGAAGCTCATGCGCAGCATCGAGCTCTACGGCACCCAGGTCGTCCCCCGCGTGCGCGAACTCCTGGCCTGACCCCGCCCCTTTTTGCCCCGAGACGCCCTATTTCGCGCGAGATAGGGCGTTTCGGGGCAAGAAGTTCGGGGGTCAGGCGGCCTCGCGGGCCAAGAGGGAGCGCTTGACCTCGACGCCCCAGGCGAAACCGCCCATCGAGCCGTCGCTGCGGAGCACGCGGTGGCACGGCACGAACAGGGCGGGCGCGTTGCGGGCGCAGGCGCTGGCTGCGGCCCGCACGGCGCTCGGGCGGTCGAGGGCCGCCGCGAACTCCTGGTAGGTGAGCGGACTGCCGGGCTCGATCTCGCGGAGCTTCTCCCAGCCGCGCATGTGGAACTCGCCGCCCCTCTGCACCACGACGACGTCGTCGATCGCATGGATGTCGCCCGCGTAGTAGGCGTGCACCGCGTCGGCGGCGGCGACCGTGCCGACCTCGAGGGTCGCGGGCCGAAGGCTCGGGGTGAGGCGCGCGACGAGCGCCTCGGGGTCGGCGGTCCAGCCGGAGGAGAGCACGCGACCCTCCTCGTCGGCGATGATGCCGAACGGACCGTCCGGGGTGTCGACGAACTGGATGGTGGCGGTCATGGCGTGTTCTCCTTCGTGAGAGCGGATGTCGTGGAGGCGCGGAGCGGAGGGCGACGGGCGCCGCCGGCCGCGAGCGGGCGGGGTGGGGAGCGACGTGCGGTGGCCGCGTCGGCGGCGGCTCCCCAGAGGTGGAGGCAGAGGTAGGAGCGCCAGGGCGCGTAGTCGGCGGCCCACGCGGCCAGCTCGCGCGGCGCATCCGGGAATCCGAGCGATCGGGCGCCCGACCGCACCGCGACGTCGCCCGTGAGCAGGATGTCGGGATTGCCCAGTACCCGCATGGCGAGGTAGCCGGCGGTCCACTCTCCGATGCCGGGAAGAGCGGTGAGCCGGCGGCGGAGCTCAGCAGCGTCGTCACCCGAGGAGATCTCGAGCTCGCCCGAGGCGAGCGCCTCGGCCACGGCGACGACCGTCGCGATCTTGGCGCGGGGACCGTAGAGCACCGCGCCCGCGTGCTCGGCGATCTGCGCAGCGGTGGGGAAGAGCAGAGTGGGAACGCTCGGGGCGTCGGCCGGGCGGCCGGGCTCGGCCGCGGCCGTCTCGAGGGGCGAGCCGGCCGCGACCGCGAGCCGGTGCAGCATGGTGCGCGCGGCGGCGACCGTGATCTGCTGACCGATGATGGCGCGGAAGAGCATCTCGTGGGCATCCACTGCTCCGGGCAGACGGATGCCCGGCACGGCGGCGACCCGGGCGGCGAGCGCCCTGCGCGCGCCCTCGAGGCCTCCGGCGGCGATTTCGGGAGGAGCTGCGTGCGACGAAGGCCGTATACGGGGGTCGTTCGACGCTCCTCCTCCCGAAAAGTCGCCGCTTGCCGTGTCCGGCGTGGTTTCGGGCGAACGTGCGCGCGAATGTGCCTGCAGACGGGCGTCTTGTGACGCGGATTCGTTCGAAACGACATCCGCTCTCGCGGCGGCGGCCGTCAGGGCCGCGTCGATGGCCACGGGGTCGGCGTCGAGGTCGAAAAGGCGGCGGATGCGCGCCACCAGCACCGGCAGGTCGCCGAGCGCCGTGAGGTGGGCGTCGAGGAGGAGGCGCGAGCCGCGATCCTGGCGCACCGTGAACCAGGCCGGGCCTCCGGGGAGCGCCAGCGACCGGGTGTAGGAGTCGGGCCCCGCGATCTCGATGCCCGGGATCGCGCGCGCGGCCAGCCAGGCGAACACCCCCGCCGCGTCGAAGGGTTCGCGGTAGGGCAGCGCGAGCTCGATCGATCCGGGCGTCGCGGAACCCGCGGGCGACTGCCGCGCCCGGATCTGGGTAGGGGTCAGCTCGAACACCTCGCCCACGGTGTCGTTGAACTGCCGGATGCTCGTGAACCCGGCCGCGAAGGCGATGTCGGCCATGGGCAGATCGGTCGACGTGAGCAGCGTGCGCGCGGTCTGCGCCCGGTGCGCCCGGGAGAGCGCGAGCGGACCCGCGCCGAGCTCGTGGGTGAGCACGCGGGTGAGATGCCGCGCGGAATACCCCAGGCGGCGCGACAACCCGTCGACGCCCTCGCGCTCGATCACGCCGTCTCCGATCAGGCGCATGGCGCGGGCGGCGAGGTCGTCGCGCAGGTTCCAGGCCGGGGTTCCGGGCACGGCTTCGGGCAGGCAGCGCTTGCAGGCGCGATAGCCCGCCTCGTGGGCGGCGGCGCTGGTCTCGTAGAAGGTGACGTTCGCCGCCTTCGGCGTGCGGGCGGGGCAACTGGGGCGGCAATAGATGCCGGTCGAGCGCACCGCCGTGATGAACTGGCCGTCGAAGCGGCGGTCGCGGGAGGCGATGATCCGGTAGCGCTCGTCGAAGTCCATGGCTCGAGTCTGACAGGTGCCACCGACACCTTCTAGCGGAAATCGGACATCGCGGTGCGGTGTCGGTGGCCCGACGTAGTGTCGAGGCATGTCGAGTTCATCGCCCGCCTCCTCCCTCGTCCGTCCGCCCCTCCGCGCGCGGTCGATCGTGCCGCCCTACCTGCTCGCGCGCATCGCTGCGGCCGACGCGTTCGGGATGGCGCGGGCCGCCGAGGCGGCACGGAGGTCGCTGCTCGCCGATCCGCCCCTGCGAGAGGAACGGGCGCGCGCCTCCGGCGCGACGCCGGCCACTCCGCCGTCGGCGCTGGCCGTTTCCCCGGCGACCGTCGCGGTCGATCGCACGGTCTTCGACGCCGGCAACACCGAGACGCTTCCCGGCCGCGAGGTGCGGCGCGAGCAGGATGCGCCGGTCGACGACGTGGCCGTCAACGAGGCGTTCGACGGGCTCGGCGCCACGCACGCCCTGCTGCTCGACGCCTTCGGCCGCGACTCGGTCGACGGCAAAGGCCTGCCCCTCCTGGCCACCGTGCACTACGGCACGGACTACGACAACGCGTTCTGGGACGGGGAGCGCATGGTGTTCGGCGACGGCGACGGCGAGGTCTTCGGCCGCTTCACCGCATCGCTCTCAGTGATCGGTCACGAACTGGCGCACGGCGTCACGCAATACACCGCGGGTCTTGTCTACGAGGGTCAGTCCGGAGCCCTGAACGAATCCTTCTCCGACGTGATGGGCGCCCTCGTCGAGCAGCACCAGCGCGGCCAGCGGGCGGATGCCGCGAGCTGGCTCATCGGCGAAGGCCTCTTCACCGACGCCGTCGAGGGGCGGGCGCTGCGGTCGATGATCGCACCCGGCACGGCCTACGACGACGACGTGCTGGGACGAGACCCGCAGCCGGCCGACATGGCGGGCTACGTCGACACCCGCGACGACAACGGCGGGGTGCATCTGAACTCCGGCATCCCGAATCGGGCCTTCGCGCTCGCGGCGACGGAACTCGGCGGGTTCGCCTGGGAACGCGCGGGACAGGTCTGGTACGACACGGTCGTGGGGGCGTCGGCGCCGCTCGATCCGCGCTCGACATTCGCGCAGTTCGCGGCGGCCACCGTGGAGGCCGCGCGGGCGCGATTCGGGGCGGACTCGGCAGAACTCTCGGCGATCGAGCGGGCATGGGTTACCGTGGGCGTGAGGAGCGATGACACCCCAGGATGACGACACCCCCGGTCCCGACGCAGCGGCCGGCACATCGGATGCGAACGACACGCGTGCCCCGGATGCGACCGGTACCGGCGGCGCGGACCGCGAGCCGAACGCAAGTGACGACACGCCGTCGGGCGTCGGCAGCGAACTGCGCATCACGGTGGCGCGCTCGGGCGGCATCGCCGGCATCGGGCCGCAGTGGACGGTGACGGCATCCGAGGAGGCCGACGTCGACTCCTGGCTGTCCCTCGTGGAGTCATGCCCGTGGGATCCGCCCGAAGCCTCGACCGGAAGCGCCGGATCCGCCCCGATCGGCGGCGCGCCCGACCGCTTCGTCTACACGATCCGCGTCTTCCTCCCCACCGCCGAGGAACGCGACGCCCGCGTGCCCGAACAACGCCTGGACGGTCCCTGGCGCACCCTGGTCGACCGGGTCAAGGACGCCGCCCGCTAACCGAAGACGCCGTTCACGTAGTCGAAGGTGCGGGAGTCGATCGGGCTCGAGAACATGGCCTCCGTCGACCCGTGCTCGACGATGTGCCCGGGTTGCCCCTGCGAGGCGAGGAAGAAGGCGCACTGCGTCGACACCCGCTGGGCCTGCTGCATGTTGTGGGTCACGATCACGATCGTGACGTCGTCGACCAGCTCGAGCATGGTCTCCTCGATCACGCGCGTCGAGGTGGGGTCGAGGGCGGAGCACGGCTCGTCCATCAGCAGCACCTTCGGGGTGACCGCGAGCGACCGGGCGATGCAGAGGCGCTGCTGCTGGCCGCCCGAGAGTCCCCCGCCGGGGGCGCGCAGGCGATCGCGCACCTCCTTCCAGAGCCCGGCCTTGGTGAGGCAGGTCTCGACGAGGTAGTCGCGGCGGTCGCGGTCGGCCCGCGTGCCCGTGAGCTTCAAGCCGGCGAGCACGTTGTCGTAGATCGACATCGCCGGGAACGGGTTCGGTTTCTGGAACACCATCCCGATGTTCTTGCGGGCGTCGACGAGCTTGCGCGACGGGTCGTAGATGTCCTCTCCGTCGATCAGCACCTCGCCGGCGAGGCTGGCCGAGGGAACGAGTTCATGCATCCGATTCAGGATGCGCAGGAAGGTCGACTTGCCGCATCCGGACGGCCCGATCAGCGAGGTGATCACGCCGGCCGGCATGGTGAGCGACACCCGGTCGAGCACCTGGTGGTCGCCGAACCAGGCCGAGATGTTCCGGGCGTCGAGCGAGGCCAGCGGCGGGCGCTCGTCGACGGCGAGGATCTGCTGCTCGAAGCTGCGTGCCGACTCGGCGCCCGAGACCTGCTGCTGTGCGGCGGTCGCGCGGTAGCTCGTCGTGGGCGGCAGGATCGCTCCGCCGTACTGGTCGGCGTTCGAGTACGGGCGGACGACGGGCATCCCGGAGTCCGGGTGGGTGGAGACGGGCGGCGACCAGTCCCGCGGGCCGGGCGCCTTGCCTTTCATGATCTGCCGCTGCTCGCGGCGGCTGAGTTGCGGCATCACGGTGGTGACGTCGTCGACCGGCGGGGTGGTCGGGGTGTCCGGGGTGTCAGACATGGATGCTCCGTAGGGTTCGGGCTGTCACAGCAGGTTCGGGAGGAGTCGGGTGACTTGGTCGGCCACGAGCAGCCCGGCGAGGAACATCACGGGCACGAAGACGACCCACATCTTCTGGGCGCCGATGCGGCGGTAGGCCCACACGGCCGCGATCTCGGCCACCACGAAGAACTGCAGGGCGAAGATGAGCGCCCACACGGTGGAAAGGTCTGTCGCCATCTCGAGATCCTGCGGCGGGAGCGCGGCGTAGCTGGTCTGCCGTGCTCCGGCCGGCTCACCCGTGCCCACCAGTTGGGCGTCCACTCGGGCCGTGCCGGTCGGGATGTACGCCGTGCCGCGGGCGGTCTCGAGCACTAGGCGGCTCTCCCCCGCCTTGAGAGGAGGCGGCGCGGGGTCGCCGGCGTAGCGCACCCCGATGACCTTGAACTTCTGCTCGCCCTGGCCGGTGAGTACGGTGAAGGTCTCTCCGGGGGCGAGCTCCTGGATGCGGCTGAACGGCCCGCCGTACGCGGCCGCGCGCCCCATGACGGTGCTGAGCCCCGTCTGGCCGGGCAGCACCGAGTCGCGGCGGTGTCCAGGGCCCGCCTTGGTGTCGGCCGAGGAGGTGCCCTCGACGATCACCTCGCTGACACCGATCGAGGGGATGCTGAGGATGCCGACGGGTGCCCCGTCCGGAAGCAGGGTGTCGTCGAAGGCGCCCTCGCTGACCGGGGCGGTTCCAGCCGCGAGCTGCTCGCGGTAGGCGTCGCCGAGCTGCTGCTGCGACACGGCGTGCTGCAGGTGGCTGAGCACCATGAGGTTCGCCGCGAAGGCGAGAAGCAGGGCGGCCACCACGGCGAGACAGCTCCGGGCAAGCACCTGCGCCGGCGTGAGCGGCGCCAGCGGCATCATCGACCGCGGCATCCGCTTGGGCATGCGCGGCGGTCTCGGCGGCCCGGAGTCGCCGCGACCCGAGCGCCCGAAGCGCCCGAACGGCCCGCCGCCCGTAGGTGGGAGTGGTGATCCCCCACCCGCCTGCGCTTCGGGCCGCACCTCGATCACGGTCGTCGTCACGCGGTCGACTCCACCAGGCTCGGCTCGGTCTCGGGCTCGCCGCGCAGGATGCGGACCACGGCATAGGCGCCGGCCGCGATCGCCACCAGAACGAGCAGGAACCACGGCGGCAGGAACACGAAGGCGTCGCGGGTGAGGGGCTGGAGCGCCACTCCGTCGACGGTCTCGGGCGGGGTGAGAGTCATGTGCGTGGTGGCGAAGGTCCACTGCCCCACCCCGGTCAGGGTGGCGTCGATCGTGCGCGACTCGTTCGGCTTCAGTCCTGTCACATCGATCGGGCCGACGGCGCTCAGTTCGGCGCCGAAGGCGTTCGTGACCCAGAACTTCGCCGTGCTGTCGATGATCGCGTTCGAGACGTTGAGCACCGTGAAGGAGGTGCGCACCTCGCCACCCAGCGGGTTGATCGACGGGGTGTACTCGTTGTGCAGCCCGCTGATGTACAGGATGCCGCCGAGGCTCGCCACGCCCTCCGCCGGGAGCGGCGGGTTCTGGTTGCCGGTGACCACCGTCGATCCGTTCACTGTGGTGCGGGTCGTCGTGTTCGAGGTGGTGGGCGCGGCCGGCGGGGCGACAGCCGGCCCAGGAGCCGGCGAGACCGTCACGGTGATGCCGATGCCCCGGGGTGCCGGCTGATCGGCGGCGACGGCCGATCCGGCCCCCGCGAGCATTCCGAGCGTGAGCAGCGCGCCGAGGCCCGCGACGAGCGGCGCCAGGTACGGCCGGCGGCGGCTCCGTGATCGTGGCGCGGTCACCGTGGCTCGTTCGAGGTGACCGGCTCGGCCTCGTCGCGCGCCTTGCGGCGTGCTTCGGCCTCGGTGTACGCGATCCAGTCGCGCGCGGTCTTCTCGTCGCGCGCCCGGCGGATGCGGATGAAGAGGTAGATCCCGGCCGCGATGGCGAGCGCGATGAGCAGCAGCCACGGCACCGCGAAGGTGACCGTGTCGCGGTTCACCTGGGGCAGGGGACCGGGGTTCAGCGCATCCGGATCGACCGTGGGCTGCAGCGAGACGTAGGGGTTCAGGTATCCCCACTGGCCGGTGCCAGGCACCGTCATGGTGATGGTGCGAGTGCTCCCGGGCAGCATCTCGCTCAGGTCCTGGCGGGTCTGCGCGCCCGTGCTGATGCCGAACCACGTGTTCACGCCGGCGACCATGGTGGCGCCGAGAGCCACGTTCCCGCTGTTCTTGACAGTGAAGGTGATGGCGGTGCTGCCGTCGAGGGGATTGACCTGGCCCTGATAGTCGGCCGCGATGCTGCTGATGGTCAGCGCCGGCTGGAGGTCGCCGGGCACGCGCACGTAAAGGCGGGTCGCGACGCGCCGATCGACAAGGATCTGGCCCTCGGCGCTCGTGACGGAGATGACGATGCCGGCCGCGTGGTCGCCGGGGCCGGCGTCGGCGGGAACGTTGAGCGTGAAGGGCACGACCTGGGAGGCGCCCGGATCGAGCGGGATGTCGATCTGCTTGGCGCCCTGATCGAAGCTCACCCAGCTGCCGGCGTCGGAGGCGGGCGCGTCGGTGTCGAGGAGGCCGTACGATCCGTCTTCGGTGTTGTAGGCATCCGTCGCGAAGACCTTCATCACCTGCGGGGTCGTACCCGTATTGCGAACCATGTAGTCATCGGTCAGTTGCTGGCCCGGCGCGATCTGGTAACTGAAGCGGCTCCGGCCATCGGCGCTGGCGTCGGTCGCGGGGGATCCGGAGATGCCGTCGGTATCATCGGCGCGTGCGGGCATCGCGGCAGAAGCAGCGACCATGACCCCGGCGAGCACCAGGGCGACGAGGACCACGGCGACGAGGCGCCGCAGAGACTGAGTCAGAGCGGGGATGAGAGGCACAGTTGATTTATCCAGGATCAGTTGGCGTGGGAGCGGCACACGGGTGAAGGACGCGTTAACGGCGGCGTGCCGAACGGGGGCCGCGATCGCTCGCGACCCCCGTCCGGGGTGCACTACTTCGAAGCGAGCGTGAGCGTGAGCTTCGAGGTGTAGGTGCCGGCCGGCATGTTCGCCGGGGAGACGAACGTCAGGTCGGCGTCGAACTTCGTGGTCGCCACGGCAGCGGAGTCATCCGTCTGCGCGAAGACCGACGGGTAGACAGCGGAACCCGCGGTCTGAGCGTTGGCGAGCGTGACCGCGGCGTTCGGCTCCACGAGCTTCGGCGCGAGGCCGAGCTGCTTGTTCGCGATGACCTTCGAGCTGTCGGCCGAGTTGGTGAAGTCGGTGACCGTGGTGGTCAGCGTCCAACCCGGGTGGGTGACGACGCGGCCGTCTTCGACCGAGAACTGGCCGAGCGTACCGGTCGAGGTCGACAGGCCGTTGACCAGGGTCGGGTTGCCGATCGTCGCGGTGCCGGAGGCCGGCGCCACGAGGTTCAGCGTGCCGTCCTGGGCGGCGATGGTGGTCGCCTCGAGGTTGACGTCGAACGAGCCGCTGGGCTCGGCCGGGGGCTCCTCGGTCGACGGGATCGCGAACGTCCAGGTGCCGGTGCCCGGCGTGATGGAGATGTTCGTGTAGTAGATCGCGTCAGAGGCGATGGCGAGGTTGTTCGTCTTCATGAACGCGAAGCCGAGGCTGTAGTTGCCACCCGCGGCGCGCACGCCGTTGGCACCGACCGGGCCGAGCACCATGGCGCTCAGCTGGGCGGCGGGGAGCAGCACGTTCTTCGTGCCGGGCATGAAGCCGCTCTCGTTGTAGGCGACCCACGCCGACGGCGTGCGCTCCTGTCCACGGGGCGAGATGAAGACGCGAACGGATTCCGCGTCGGCGGGGCCCGTGAAGGCCTTGTCGAAGTCGGTGTTCGTGGCCTCGGGGCTACCGGAGTAGTCCGTCGTCCAGTTCATGACCTGGCCTTCGGTGGCGGCCGTTCCCTCGATCGACTCGACGAGGTAATACGGACCGTGCGAGCCGACCGTGGGGTCGACTGCGGCGCTTGCCGAGGCGGCGGTGGCGCTCACGAGCGCTGCCGCGACGACACCCACTGCGGCGATGCGCAGTGCGGTTTTCTTCAGCATGATGTGCCTTTCGGAAATCGGGATGATCGGATCGGAGTTACTGGAAGTTGGCGCGCTGGGTCGCCTGGGTGGACGGTGCGAGGAAGCCGAACTTCTTCTTCACAGCACCCGAGGAAGCGGGGCTGTTGGAGAAGTTGGTGAGGCTCTTCGCGACCGACGGGTTGATCAGGTCGAAGAGACCCTGGTCGAATTTCGCGTTGCCTTCCTCGACGCGGGCGTTCTCGACGACGACGTAGGTGTCGCGGCCGAAGGTGGAGCTGGCGTAGAACGTCGCCTCAGGAACCAGAGCGTTGCCGGTGCCGGTGTAGGCGGCGACGCCGCCGATGGCGCCGAGCAGCACGTTGGTGCCGGTGATGGTGTTCACACCGGTCGCGCCGTTGGACTGCGCGATCCAGCTCGCCGCCGAGAACGGGATGAGCTGGATGGTGTTCGCGGCCGGGGTGAGCTGCCCGGCGTTGTTCTCCTGCAGCGTGGTGGTCGCGGCATCCGGCACGCCGGCCGGGTTCGCTGCGACACCGAGAGCGCCGATCCAGAAGTTGCGGGTTCCGGAACCGGTCTGCGGGAGCTTCGGAACGACGGTCACGCCGCCGATCGTGGTGAGGGTGCCGTTGTAGATCTGGGTCAGCTGCGAAGCGGTGAGCGACTCGATGCCGGGGGCCGAGGTGACACCGGCGCCGAGCTTGTAGGCGTAGCTGACCGCGTCACGTGCGAAGGGCACGTAGAGAAGCGGCCCGGCGATGTTCGGCGACGCGGGACCCGAGGAGGAGCGCGCGATGTCGACCTGACCGCTGATGTTCACCGACAGGCCGTTCTTGACCCACGCGGTGCCGTCGACCGAGCGGCTGAGGGCCTTGACTCCGTCGCCCGAGCCCGAAGGACGACCGAAGAACGGTCCGTTCGGCTTGGTCTGGATGGCGGTCGAACCGAAGGCGTCGAACGAGCCGAGGGTGTTACCACCCGCGGTCACGCGCACGTTCGACCCGCTGAGGGTGGTGCCGTTGGCGAGGGCGTTGCCGGCGTCCTGCAGCGTGTCGGAACCGACCAGCACGTAGCTGTTCGAGACCGGCTCGGCGTTGGCCGGGGCGGCGATGGCGATACCGGCGAGGGTGACGCCGAGGGCGGCGCCGAGCGCCACGACCTTCTTCATCTTCACTTCGTTGGTTCCTTTCGGGAGGGGTGACCGAGCGCCCGCGATCGCGGCCGCATCGACTTGGGGCGAACCGTGCGGTGAGGCACGCCAGCGCGAAGTCCAAGAACAGGGGGCATCACAGACGTCTCCGGATGCGTGTGAGGAAGGAGACCGCGAGCGCGGCCACGAGACCGGCGCCGATGCTGATCGGGACGGCGGCAGAGATCATGCCCAGATCCGCGTCGGCGGCGGTCGGTTTGCCGGCGAGGGGCCCGGCGGTCTGGCCCGAGGGCGACGGGTTCGACGGCAGTTGCGCACCAGGCACCGCGGGCGGTGCGGCCGCCGGCGCAGCAGCCGGTGGAGCCGCCGTCTTCGGTGGCGCGGTAGGTCGCGGAGTCGGTTGCGCCTTCTGCGGACCCGCCTGGATGGTGGCCGCCGCCGACAGCGCCTGGTTGCGCCAGCCCTGCGGCAGTGGGGCGTACCCGGCCGGCAGCTGGCCGAGTCCGGTCCCAGGCTCCTGGCCGCTCGTCACCGCGTACTCGATGAAGTTGGCGTAGTCGCCGCGCAACTCACCCGGACCCTCGTCGTTCGGCTGGGAGTCGTCGGCATCGGCCATCGCGGGGTTCACCGCGGCGTAGACCGGCATGGCCAGCGGGTAGGCGTTGGTGGCGGCGTGCGCCGACTCCGAGGTGGGGTCGAACCCGTAGACCTGCGGTTGGGCCGGGTCGGCCGTCATCGCCGCGGCCGCAGCAGTCAGCGTGTCGGCATCCGGCTGCACGAATTGACCTGCCGGGTTGAGCAGGGCTGCGGTGTACACCTGGTACTTCGCTGCGGCAGCTGTGTCGGTCAGGCCGAGCACCGACTGGAGGCCGGGCACGTTGCGGGCCGCCTTGCCGTATTTCGGCGGAGTCGCCGAGATGTCCCAGCCTCCGAGGAGCTGCCCGTCGCCTCGCAGGGTCAGGTTCGCCGACTGGTCGAGAGTGTTGGTGTACGGGCGCCAGGTGACCAGGTTGACCGGGCCGGCGCCATCGGGACCGGGCACGGCGGGCTGCTCGATCGGATCGGCGCGCGGGAAGTTGTCGAGCGGATACGTGGTGCCGGTCGGATTGTCGTCGCTCGCCAGTCGGCTCCACGGGTTCACGATCATCTGCCACGGATCGGGCTCGCCGTTCAGGAACGCCCGGGCCTCGGGGTCGGCGATCACGTAGCTCCACATCGCCCAGGCGCCGTCGAGGCGGCCGAGGGGTGTGAGCAGATCGGCCACAGCCGGCGAGGTGATGGCCTGATAGGCCCATTCGGGATCGTTGATCGCCAGGAAGTCGGGGTCCGAGGTCAGGTTGCGGGCGTTGTGGCCCGGGTCGAGTGGTCCGTTGTAGCCGATCTCGGAGCGGTCGGCACCGTTGGGCAGCGAATCGACGTAGGAATTGGTGAGCAGTTTGGCCACGAGACGCGGCGTCAGCTTCAGTTCCGTGAAGGGTAGTCGCGCACGATCGAGCGCGTCGTCGGGGGGTGTTGCCGTCGGCGCTCGGTTGTCGGTCGACGGCGAAGGAGATCGCGAGCCCCGTGAGTGCCACGGGTGCGTATTGCAGCGAGTCCTTGATGCCCTCGGCCCGGAGGGCCCGTGAGGTGAGCGCCATCGGAGCGGCCACGGTGCCGTTCGCGACCTGCACCGCATCCGACTCCGTCTGGCCGATCAGCGAGTAGGCGGCGCCGTCGACGGCGCCGCAGAGCTGTGGCTGCCATGAACGCACGGCGTCGGAGATGAGCTCGCTGCCGGCGAGCTGCCGCTCGGCCGCGCCGATGAGACAGCGCGCGCCGATCGGCTGGAAGTCGAGCCGGATGGCGATCCGGTGCTTCCACGCCGACCAGGCAAGGCCTGAGTTCACGATGTACTGCTTGCCGGGATCCGCCTCGCCGCGCGGAATGATCACGAGCCAGCAGGGAGCTCCACGGACCGACCCGTCTTCGGCGCGCACCTCTTTGCCGCACCCGAGCCCGGGTGATTCAGCGGCGGTCTGCAGCTCGAACTTCGCCGACCCCGATCCGTCGCTGCTCGAGCCGGCCCAGCTCACCTCGTTCGTCGTGAGACGCGTGAAGAACTGGTTGGTGCTCGGGTCGACGCCTGGCACGATGGCGCCGTCGTGCACCGACTCCACAAGGTCTCCAGTGGCCGACTTGAACGGGATACCGGTGAAGTTCTGGGTGAATGGACCGGTGCTCTTCGCCGTGTACTGCTGGTCTTCCTCATCCACGGTGGCGTAGTCGGCATTGGTGGAGTAGCGGTAGGCGCCCGGGGTGCCGAAACCCCCGTACTGGCAGGTCGTGCGATCAGGACCGCCGTCGGGGTCGTCGCCCCAACACTGCATGATCTGCAGGAAATTCGTGCCGCCGGTGGCGGAGGTCGGAATGTCGGACTTCTTGCCACCGGTCCAGCCGATCTGGATGCCCTGGGCGAGCAGGTCGCGAGTCTGCGACACGGTCACCGTCAGGTCGGGCATCGGCGCGTTCGCGAGATCGGTGTCCTGCTGGTTCGCCGATACGGTGACGGCGGAGGAGGTGTCGGCTCGTGCGGCGGGAACCGGGCTGACGGCTCCGGTGATGGCGATGAGAGCGCCCACAGCGGCACCGGCTGCGACGCCGGCGCCGATCGAGGCGAGCCACGAGCGTCCCCGGAGATTCCGGCGGGTGCGTGCGGCACGGTGCAAGGCAGACTCCAAGCTGAAATCCAGAGGATTCACGGGGGAACGACGCCAAATTATGGGCGCCTGGTGTCGATCGGATGAACGGTGCGAGAAGGAGACATCCCGCCGAGCTTTCGCACTGACGTCGGTGGCTGCCGATGCCCCGCGAACAGGTCACATCAGGAGTCGCGACCGCTGCGCTTGAGGCGCCGGGACGCCAAGGGCGGCACGATCACGGCGGCGAGGAGGAAGAGACCGGCCGCCAGCATGAGCCACTGCTGCGTGCCCATCCCGGGGTCGGGGATGGTGAACGGGCTCGACACCGCCGCGGCGCCGCCCGAGCCGCCGCCGCTGACCAGGGCGCCGTTCTCGTCGTAGACCGGCGCGGCACCCCCGGCGCCCCCGCCACCGCCCGCTGCAGCCGAGTTCTGCGCGGCGGCATCGGAGTTCGACGCCGGGTCGGATTCCGGGTTGGCCGGGTCGGTGGGCACATCGGCTGCGCCCCCTGTTCCGGTTGTGCATTGGGTGGGGCCCTGCTTGTCGCACTCCTCCGGCTGCGGCGCCGTGAGAGCCAGCTGGTTGCTATTCGGGTCGTCGCCCGGCTTGAACGTGGGGTTGTTGCAGTTGCGCGGATCGACGCCGCTCGAGCCGGCGCCCGGAATTCGGCTGATCTGATCCGATCCGGCGAGCACCAGGTTCATCGGCAGCGGCGAGTACCCGAGGGTGTCGGCCTGCTGCTGGCCTTCGCAGAGCATGTAACGCGCGAACGCACCGAGCGTGGCACCCTTCTGCTCGGTGAAGACTCCGCCGACCGCGGTGGGGATGATCATGTACGAATAGCTCGAGAGAGGGTAGGTGCGCGGATCGCCGTTGTTGTACACGCCGTCGAGGATCTGCGTGAGATCGGAAGGATCGATCTGGGCCTGCAACAGGGCGACCGCGACCGAGGTCGCCTTCGGTTCCACGTAGTAACCGGCGGCGTTCAACACCTTCGCCACCGGAAAACCCGAGTTCTTCGCGTAGGAATACTCGACGTAGGTGATGGCGCCTTCGCCGTAGCTCTGCGAGACGTATCCGGCCACTCCGAGCGAGCCGTTCTGGGCCTTCATCGCCGGAGTGGCGGGATACTGCGACGTGAGTCCGCTGCGGCCGGAGAACGCCGACCACAGGTCGCCGTACTGCTTCGACATCCAGAGCGTGAACTGCGCGGTCGACCCCGATCCGTCGGAGCGCACCACCGGCACTATGGTCTTGTCGGGCATCGTGAGGCCGGGGTTGTCGGCCTGGATGGCCCCGTCGTTCCAGTTGGTGATGACGCCGGTGAAGATCTTCGTGATCACCTCGCCCGAGAGCCGGAGGTTCGTCACCCGCTTGCCGTTGATCTGGAGGTTGTACATGAACGCCGTGCCACCGGCCACGATCGGCATGTAGGCATAGCCGCGCGTCGGATTCTCCGGCGAGGAGCCGTCATCCGGCGCGCTCTGGAACGGAATCTCGCTGACGGCGAAGTCGACGGTGCCGTTGATGAAGTCCTGGCGGCCGGCCGACGAACCGACGCCCGAGTAGTTGACCGTCATGCCGTAGTTGGCGGCGACGTTCTTGCGCCATTGGTCGAGGGCGTTCTGCGACCAGGTGGAGCCGGTTCCCGTGATCGGCAGGTAGTCGACGGCGTGAGCGGGAGAAGCGCCGGCACCGCCGAGGGCGGCGAGCGCGAGGAAGGCTGCCGCTGCGAGAGCGGCAGCGGCGCGGGCGAGAGTGCGGGTCGGGGTCACGCGGAGTCGTCCTCAGGGGTGGGGTGGGCGGGTGGGGCGGCGGCGAGCGGTGCGCGCGTCGGGTACTGGCCCATCGCCACGCGGTCTTCGAGAACGGTGATGCGCTGCAGGTCGCGCATCGACTCCGCCTGAGCGGCGCGACGCTGCCGGTCAGAGAGGATGCCAGGGCCGCGGCCGCCGATGATGCGGGCTACGACGAAGAGACCCAGCACGAGCAGGATGAGCACCGCGGCCGTGCCGAATCCGCGCGCGATCATGGTGGGCTCCGGCGAGCGCACGAAGTCGAACACCTGCAGCGGCAAGGAGATCATCGGTCCCTCGAAGGGATTCGCGTTCATCACCGAGGTGATGCCCGAGGTCAGCAGCACCGGCGAGGTTTCGCCGATTCCCCGCGCGGTGCCCAGGATGACGGCGGTCACGAGCCCCGAACGCGCCGTCGGCAGCACCACGTGCCACACCGTGCGCCAGCGGGTGGTGCCGAGCGCGTACGACGCCTCGCGCAGGTTCTGCGGAACGAGCCGCAGCACGACATCCGAGGCCCGGATCACGATCGGGAGCATCATCACCGTGATCGCCAGGGCCGCCGCGAAGCCCGAGCGCTGGTGGGTGAAGAGCTGGATGATCGCGGCGTAGACGAAGAGACCCGCGACGATCGAGGGCAGCGCGGTCATCGCATCCGCGATCGTGCGCACGAAGCGCGCGAACCGGCCGCCCACCTCGTTGAGGAACACGGCGGTCGTGATGCCGAGCGGCACAGTGATAGCCAACGCGATGGAGATCTGGATGAGCGTGCCGACGATGGCGTGCAGGATGCCGCCCGAGGTCAACGGGTCGAGCGGGCCCGTGAGCTCCATCGTCTCGGTGAAGAAGTTCGGATGCGGCAACGCTTCAGCGCCTCGCCCCAGCGTGTAGATGACGATGAACACGAGTGCGCCGAAGAGGATGACGCCCGCGCTCGCCATCAGCACGGTCGCGACGCGGTCTTTCACCTCCTGGAAGTCGGAGCGCAGCGACACCAGCAGCATGTAGAAGCCGATGAACGCGATGAAGGCCACTACGATCCAGCCGATCGCGCCGGTGAGCGGCCCGATCCAGCCGAAGAGGAGGGTGGAGAAGGCCGCAGCGGCGGCGAGGGCGCCGAACACGTTGAACTTCTCGTCGAGCGTCGCGGTGCGCACGCCGCGGCGCGACCCGATCTCGACGCCTTCGCTCGACGGGATGCGCGTGGGCGCCTCCTCGGGGAGGGTCGCGTCGGCATCGAACTCCTGCTCGTAGTCCTCCTCGAACTCCGGGGCGGGCGTGGTCTCGTGGGTAGTGGTCATCCGGTCACAGACTCTCTGCGCCGGATCGCGAGCGGGCCACGATCGACGACGCGGTGAAGTTCACGACGAGCGTGATGAGGAAGAGCACGAGCCCCGCGGCCATCAGCGCCGAGAGCCCGAACTCGCTCGCCTCGCCGTAGCGGAGCGCGATGAGGGCCGAGACCGAGTTCGTACCGGTCTTCAGCACCTGCCAGTTGATGCTGAACAGGGGCGAGATGATCATGTAAACCGCGATCGTCTCGCCGAGAGCGCGACCGAGGCCCAGCATGGTGCCGCCGATGATGCCGCCGCGGCCGAAGGGCAGCACGACGGTCGTGATCATGCCCCAGCGGGTCGCGCCGAGCGCGAAGGCGCCCTCGCGCTCGCCGATCGGCGCCTGCGAGAAGGCCTCGCGCATGACGGATGCCTGGGTCGGCACCACCATGAGGCCCACCACGATGCCCGCGATGAACGCCGAACTCGTGAAGGCGCTCGCCTCGGTGAGCCGGGCGCCGTCTTCCCCGGTGACGGCGAAGAAGGGGATCCAGCCGAAGTAGGTGGAGATCCACTCGGCCACGGGCACGATCGCGGCCTGCAGGAAGAAGACGCCCCACAGGCCGAACACGATGCTGGGCACGGCCGCCATCAGGTCGACCAGCGAGACGAGGAAGGAACGAACCCGGCCGCGCACCACCTCGGAGAGCAGAAGGGCGGTTCCGAGGGCGAGGGGGAAGCCGACGCAGAGGGCGATGACGGCGATAGTGATGGTGCCGAAGAGCACAGCCGCGATCCCGAAATTCTGTGTCTCGGGCGACCACTCCTGGGTGAAGAGGAACGAGAAGCCCGCGACCTGCAGGGCCGAACCGGCTCGGATCGAGAGGAAGAGACCCACGGCGAGCATGATGCCGACCGTGGTGGCGCCGGCCGCGAACGCGACGGTCTGGAAGACGGTGTCGGAGCGGGAGCGGCGCGAGATCAGTGAGCGCTTGCGGGGGGCATCCGTCGCGCCCTCTCCGGGGCGGTCGCCGTTGCCGTCACCGATGTTGCCGTCGCTCGCGTTCTGCGCGGCGCGCTCGTCTTCGTCGAGCGGTGCGAACAGGTCGCGGCTCTCGTTCTCGATGAAGACGTCGTCGATCGTCTGAAAGACGTCCTTCTCGGTCACCGGCCACCAACCATGGGGCCGATGCTCGGCTTGCTGGGTGAACGGCGGGGAGCGTGTGGCTGAAGGGGGCGTGGACGCGGCGTGGAGAGACGGGCGCGAGGCATCCGGCGGCCCACTGTCACCCCTCGCTCGGGGGGCGCGGTCCCGCCGTGTCGGTCGGATTCGGGGTGGGCGTCGACGTCGGAGTGGAGGTCGGCGTGCTCGTGGGAGTGCTCACGGGCGCCCGCGGGATGGCGATCACCACACTTACGGTGGTGCCGATGCGGGCGACTGCTCCCTCAGCCGGGGAGCTGCCGAGCACTGTTCCGACCGCGGCGTCGTCGGCCCGGGTGGTGATCAGGGTCTCGAAACCGGCGCTGCGGAGGCCGGCGAGGGCGTCGGCCTGGGTCGAACCCGCGATGCGCGGCACGGCGTTCGATCCGGAGGCGACGACGAGGTTCACGGTGCCCCCCGTGGCGAGCGAGCTGCCGGAGGCCGGATCGGCGGCCAGCACCGTCTCGGCGGCGAGCGCCGAGTTCTCCGTAGTGACCGTGCCGAGCACGAGGCCGCTGGCAGCGAGCGCGTCGCGCGCCGCGGAGAGGGAGCCGGATGCCAGTTCGGGCACAAGCACGAGCGGCACCTCGGTGGACGTCGGGCTGGGCGGTGGTGGAGACGTCGTGGTGGTGGCCGGGGGCGGAGCCTCGGTCTCGGGCCCGGCGGCCTGGGTCGGCGGAGGGACGCTCCCGGCAGCCAGGGCCCAGGCGACCACTACGACGCTCGCGGCCAGCCCGAGGATGAGCCAGAGGCCGAAGCGGTTGCGGGGCGTGACCGTGGATCCCGAGAATGCGCCACGACCGGAGGGGCCGGTTCCGCCATCGGCCGAACCGGCGAAGCCGGGTGCGCGACTGCCACCGGATCGAGGGCCGCTGCTGCCGGATGCACGGGCCACGGATGCGGGAACGGCGGTTCCGTTCCACGCACCGGTGCCGGCGCGACCGGCGCTTCTGGCGCGGGCACCGGCGCGCGGGAGCACCGTCGTCTCGGCCTCGGAGGCCGCCGTGCCTGCCGCCGCCGTTCGCGCACCCGGGATCGGCATCACGCGGGTCGTGCCTTCCCTGGCGTCCACGCCCGAGTCGACGCCCGGGCCGGCCGCATCCGTGGCCCCGCGCACATCCGTCTCGCTCACGGCGGGCATCGGGCTCAGGTGCCGCGCCGCAGTGCGCACGGCCACCAGCATCTCGTCGGCGCTCGCGAAGCGGAGCTCGGGGTCCTTCAGTAGGGCGCGCACGACGAGGCGGTCGACGGCTCGAGGGGTGCCGCGACGGGCAACCGACGGTACCGGCGGCGGCGCCTGGAGGTGGGCGAGCATCACAGCGCGCGGGTCGTCGCGCACGAACGGCGGGTGGCCGATCAAGGCGAAGTAGAGCACGGCGCCGACCTGGTAGAGGTCGCCGCGTTCGTCGACCGCCTCGCCGCGCGCCTGCTCGGGCGAGAGGAAGTTGACGTTGCCGAGCACGCCGTCCACTCGGGGGGCCACCGGGGGCCGGTCTCCGTCATCTCCATCGGGTGTGGATGCGGGGGTGCGGAGCACGTCGGCTCCGACCGCAGCGCGACCCGCGGCATCCGCGAGCCCGAAGTCGACCAGTCGCACGCCCGAGGGCCGCAGGCGGCCGCGCGGATCGCGGGCCACCATGATGTTCGCGGGCGAGACGTCGCGATGGATGAGCCCGGCGGCATGCGCGTAGGCCAGGGCCGAGAGCACGCCGTCGGCCACGGCGAGCGCGTCGCCGAGCCCGAGGGGGCCCTCCCGGTCGACGAGTTCGGCCAGGCTCGTGCCGAGCGCATATTCGAGGGCGATCCAGGCCAGGGTGTCGCTGCCGGATTCGTGCACGCCCACGCCACGCACGCCGACGATGTTCGGGTGCCGCAGCACCTCGGCGGCTCGCGCCTCGGCGAAGAAGGCGGTGCGGGCGGCATCCGATCGCGAGAGGTGCGGATGCAGCACCTTCAGCGCCACGGTCTCCCCCGTCTCGACGTCGTCGGCTTCGTAGACGGATGCCGAGCCACCCGACCCCAGCAGCCCGCCGAGCCGGAACCGCCCCGAGACCAGGCCGTCGGTGGCGCGCTCGTTCGCGGTCGCGTGCCCGGCGTCGGTCGCGCGCTCGTCGCCGGTCATCCGCCGGCCCCCGAGGACGGCGAGACGGCGGCGACCTGTGCGGCGTACTGGTTCGCGGTGGCGGCGACGGAGTCGACGTAGCTCTCGACGTGGTTGTACGCGAAGACGGCGGTGCGCCAGGTGACTGCGTCGGTGAGGTCGCCGTAGTGGCAGAGGTAGCGGGCAGCGGCGAGACTCGCGTCGTCGATCTGCTGCGGGTCGGCCACTCCGTCTCCGCTGCCGTCGGCACCCCAGGTCTGCCAGGTCGACGGGATGAACTGCATCGGCCCCACCGCCCGGTCGCCGCCGACGTCGCCGTCCAAGGCGCCGGCATCCGTGTCGTCGATCGCGTCGAACTCCCCGCCGTCGAGAGCGGGGCCCAGGATGCGCGGGGCCGCGACGCCGTCGGTCGCGCCGATCGACGAGCCGGCGTGGGTGCCATGGCCGGATTCGATCCAGCCCAGGGCCGCGATTGTGTTCCACCCGAGGCCGCACGTGGGCTGCTCGGCGCTCAGGGCGAGGGCAGCCGCCGCATAGCCGACGACGGCGCGCTGCGGGATGCCGGTCGCCCGCGCGACACCGGCGGCCCAGGACGGGTCGACGGCATCGACCGCGGCGACGGCTGCGGGGGTGCCTGCGGGGGCCTCGGGGCCCACGGTGACGGATGCGCCCGCTGCGGGGGCCGCCGCGCCTGCCGCCGCTGCGTCGCCGGTTCCGCCGGTCGCATCGCCGGTTCCGCCGCCTGCATCGCCGTTCTCGACCGCGGCAGCGCCGCCCGGGACGAGCGGGGCCGTGACGACAGCATCGGCCGCAGCCCACGCATCCGTCGTCGTGCGCGGCTCGGCAGACGCGCTCACGGCACCGACGACCAGCCAGGCGGCGAGGGCCGTCAGGGCGGCGATCAGCAGTCCGAGGCCGACGCGGGCAGTCATGCCCGAACCCTCGCGCCCGTCGGTGTCCGGCATCCGTCTGTCAGATGAAGGAGCGGTGTCGCGGAGGCACCCGGGCGCAACGCCAGAATAGACGGATGACCTCCTCACCCCCGGACGCCGTGCTCGAGTTGCGTGACGTGCGGTTCGTGCGAAACGGTCGGGTCATCCTCGATGACATCGACTTCGCCGTGCACGCCGGG
This sequence comes from Herbiconiux sp. UC225_62, assembly GCF_042694625.1. GTDB lineage: Bacteria > Actinomycetota > Actinomycetes > Actinomycetales > Microbacteriaceae > Herbiconiux. Next base: position 4,383,299 of record NZ_CP170551.1, read on the forward strand.
GAGCATTGGGCGCTGATCGGGCCGAACGGGGCCGGGAAGAGCACCATTCTCAGCCTCTGCGGCGCGCTGCAGCATCCGACCTCCGGCGCGGTGTTCGTGCTCGGCCATCGCATCGGGCGGGTCGAGTTGCAGCAGTTGCGGCGGTCGATCGGGCACGTGAATCCGCGGCATCCGCTCACCTCCGCGCTCACCATCCGGGAGGTCGTGCTCACCGGGGTCACGGGCACCGTCGAGCTCATGCCGCACTGGGAACCGACGCCGGCCGAACGCACCCGCGCGGACGACTACGTGCACCTCCTCGGTCTCGACGGCAAGGGCGAGGAGCCGTGGACGACGCTGTCCCAGGGCGAGCGCGGGCGCACCCTCATCGCGCGGGCACTGATGACCGACCCCGAGCTGCTGCTGCTCGACGAGCCCTCCACGGGCCTCGATGTCGCCGCCCGGGAGCAGTTGCTCGACACGGTCGACCGGGTGCGGATCGCGCATCCGTCGCTCGCGTCGGTGCTCGTCACGCATCACCTCGAGGAGCTCCCCCGCAGCACCACCCACGCGATGCTGCTCGCCGACGGGCGGATCACCGCGGTCGGAGCGGCTACGGACGTGCTCACCACGGCGAACGTCACGGCCTGCTTCGCGCATCCGATCGAGATCGAGCACCGCCACGGGCGCTGGCACGCGCGCTCGACCGCGCACGACGCGCCGGCGGCCGCGGCCGCGCCCGCACCCGGGTCGCGCGCGCACTGAATCGCCAAGACACGCCGTCACGCAGCGCGGCGTAGCGGCGTGTTTTGGCGAATCGACGCGGCGGAGGGGGCGGCGGCGGGTCAGGCGTAGTCGGTGCGGATGCGGGACACGTAGTGGCGCTGCGGCCAGCGGCGGAGGGGGCGGGGCAGCATGCGATACACGGGAGCGCCGAAGCGCACCAGGCGGACGAACTTCCGGTCGCGGCGCGGCGACCAGGCGAAGCGGTACTCGCGGCGTACCGATTCCGGCAGCAGCGCGACCGTCACCAGACGGGCCACGGGCATCGCCATCCGGATGGGCAGGGGCGCTTTCTCGGCGCGCAACAGGGCGTCCGCCACGCCGCGGATCGTGTCGTCGACCCGGAGCGTCGCCAGCGTCTCGTTCCAGTAGGCGCGGAAGGCGGCCCGATCGGCGGGCCACAGCTCGGCCGGCATCTGGAGCGTGGTGCCGAGGCGGGCGTATTCGAGGTAGACGTGGTCGGCCGAGGCCTCGTCGAGCGGGCCGTAGACCGTCTGGTAGACGGTGAGCGCCGTGTCGTACAGCGTGGCGGCGACCCAGAGCTGCAGGTGCGGGTCGTACGCGTCGTAGAGCGGGTCGTTCGGATGCGCCGTGCCGGCGGTCGCGCTGGCGACACCCACGTCACCGGCGGTATCCGGGGCACCGGGGGCATCCGCGTCACCGGCGGCGTCCGCATCATGGGCGCCTTGTGCGTCACCGGCGGCGTCCGCGTCATGGGCGCCTTGTGCGTCACCGGCGGCGTGCGGGTCACGGGCGACATCCGCGTCATCCAGGTCACCGGCGACCCTCGGGCCACGCACGACATCCACGTCACCGGCGGCGTTCGTTTCGGGAGGAGGAGCGTTCGACGAAGGCTCCATACGACCTTCGGGTGCGTCAGCTCCTCCCGAAGCGGAGGACGAGGTCGGGCGAGGCGGGTTGCGCACCCCGGCGTGCGCACGGTTGACGGCTCGGCGCATGAGGCGCACGTCGTCGTCCGACCCGGAGGCGAGGGCGTAGATGTAGCTGAGGGTGGCGTTCAGGCGGTCCATCGGGCGGTTCGCGAAGTCGCTGTGGCGGGCCACGCCGTAACCGATCGCCGGGTAGGCGATCTGCAGCAGGATGGCGCGCCCGGCACCCGCGAGCAGCACGCTCTCGGGGGCGATGTCGGCGAGCCTCAGCATGCTGCGACGCTAGCATCGCGACCTCAGAGCACGACGATAGCCTGAGCACATGGAGCGCGACCCCGAGCATCCGGCCCCGATAGACCCCGCGGTGCGGTCTGCGGGCGCGCCCGCGCCGGACTGGGCGGCGACGGTGTGGGACGTGCTCGTCGTCGGCGCCGGCCCCGCGGGTTCCACCGCTGCTCGCGCGGCGGCTCTGACGGGCGCCGACGTGCTGCTGCTCGACCGTGCACCGTTCCCCCGCTACAAGACCTGCGGGGGCGGACTGCTCGGGGAATCGCTGCGGCTGATCCCGGAGCGGGCGCGGGCCACCGTCGAGTCCCGCGTCGGGGACACGCTCGTCACCTCGCGCTTCCGTCGCCCCTTCCGCCTGCGCCGGCCCGAGCCCTACCTCGCGATGGTCCGCCGCATCGAGTTCGACCAGGCCCTCGTCGACGCCGCCCAGGATGCCGGCGCGCGCTTCGTCGACGGCGTCGCCGTGCGCGGGATCACGCAACCCGGCGACGACGGCACCGCGGTCGACGAGGCCTCGGGCGCTCCCGCGGCCGCGTCGGACGCATCAGCAGCATTCGTCACCGTGCGCACCACGGCTGGGACCGTGCGGGCCCGGGTCGTGATCGGCGCCGACGGCACGGGCGGGCGCGTCGGCCGCTACGTGGGCGTCGTGCCCGGGGGCGTCGACCTGGGCCTCGAAGACGAGATCGCGATGCCCGCCGACGACACCCGCTGGCGCGACGCCGTCCGCCTCGACTGGGGAGGCGCATCCGGGAGTTACGCCTGGGTCTTTCCGAAGGGCGAGTCGCTGACGGTGGGGGTGATCCAGCGCAAAGGCGCTCCGGATGCGACGCGTGACTACCTCGCCGCCTGGCGCGCCCACCTGGGGCTGGCCGACGCGGAGACGCTGCACTCTTCCGGACACCTCACGCAGTGGCGCAGCGACTCGTCCCCCCTCCGCCGCGGCCGGGTGATCGTCGCGGGCGATGCCGCCGGCCTCCTCGAACCCTGGACGCGCGAGGGCATCTCGTTCGCCCTCCGCTCCGGCACCTGGGCCGGCGAGGCCGCCGCCGCCGCGGCTGCGCGGCTCGGCGAGCCCGCCGAAGCGGCCGCCGCGCTCGCCACATCGACGGCGCCCGCGACGCCCATCGTCGCCGCATCGACCGGCCCGCTCGACGACTACGAGGCGCGGGTCGAGGCCGAGCTCGGGGCCGAGATGCGTGCGGGTGCCGCCATCCTCGCCGCCTTCGAGCGGCACCGCGGTCTCGTGCACACGATGCTCCGCACCCGGCGAGGCGCCCGCTACTTCGTGCGCTTCTGCCGCGGCGAGACGTCGCTCGCCCGCCTCGCCCGCCACCGCTGGGCGATGCGCATCGTGCGCGCCCTGGGCTGAGCCCCACGCGCCCGCGCGGCAGCACTCATCCGCACGTTTTGGCGCTATCGAGAGCTCGGATTCCGCGAAAATGTGCGGTTCAGTGAAGCGGCCACAGCGGGACGAGCGACGAGGCGCCGCTCAGCGCCCGACGATCGCCACGAGCGGCTCGCGGCGGCGCAGGCTCACGCGCAAGCGCAGGCGCGACCGGCGCGCGATCAGCGCCCCGATCACGATCGCCGCCAGGGCCGGCACTGCGCCCGAGAGCACCATCCCGACGTGCGCCCCGAAGTGCTCCACCACCCAGCCCATCGCCGGCCCGCCCAGGGACTGACCACCGAGCAGCACGAGCACGTAGAGCGACATGACCCGCCCGCGGATGGCCGTGTTCGACGACATCTGCACGAGCGCATTCGCACAGGTGATGAACATCAGCCAGCCGAACCCCACCAGCACCAAGGCCGCGCCGAACAAGTACTCCGTCGGCATCCATCCGCTCGCCGCCTGCAGCGCACCGTAGATACCCGCGAGCCCGATCACCGTACGCAACCGCACCACCCGTCGCCGCGTCGACAGAAGGGCGCCGGTCAGCGCGCCGACGGCCACGAGGGTGTTGAACAGTCCGTATCCGCCCGGCCCCGCCTCGAAGACGTCGCTGGCGTAGGCAGCCAGGATGACGGGCATGTTCTGCGAGAACACGGCCAGTACGGCGAGGATCACGATGGTCCAGAAGATGGCCGGCTTGCTGCGCACGTAGCGGATGCCCTCCACCAGCTGCCCCTTCGCCCGCGGAGCCACCGGGGCCGGGAAGAGCTCACTCACCCGCAACCGGCTGAGCGCGAACACCACGAGTGCGCACGCCACCGCGTTGATGCCGAACGACCAGCCCGCCCCCACCGCCACGAGCAGCGCACCGCTCACGGCCGGCCCGATGAGACCGCCGAGCTGGAACATCGAGGAGTTGAGACTGATCGCGTTCCGCAGGTACCGCGGCCCCACGAGCTCGTTGGTGAACACCTGGCGCGCCGGGTTGTCGATCACGGTGACGAACCCGAGCACCACGGCCACGAGGTAGATGTGCCACACCTGAACCGTGCCGGTGAGGGTGAGCACGGCGAGCGTCAGGCTCGTGAACACGGCGGCGGTCTGCGTGATCATGAGCAGCACCCGCTTCGGATACCGGTCGACGATCACCCCACCGACGAGCCCGAACACGAGCATCGGCGCGAACTGCAACGCCACGGTCACGCCCACCGCCGCGACGCTGCCGGAGAGTTCGAGAACGAGCCAGTCCTGCGCGATCCGCTGCATCCACACCGCCGTCATCGCGACGAGGTTGGTCAGGGCGAAGATGCGGTAGTTGCGCACCGAGAGGGAGACGAGCGTGTGGCGCCACGGGGGCGGAGAACTCTGGACGGCGATCGGTTCGGTCTGGGGGTACTGGTTCAGTGTCGCGGTCACATCGGTTCCTGGTAGTTAGTTCGCTTTCTACAACGGTAGGGGTGACGGCAGCATTCCGAGACTAAATTGAAGCTATAAGTCCTATTGGTTTTTCGAATGACGAACGGATGCCCCGTGTTCGATCCCGCACTCCTCCGCACCTTTCTGGCCGTGGCCGAGACCCACAGTTTCACCAAGGCGGCGGCCCAACTCGGACTGAGTCAGCCGACCGTCAGCCAGCAGGTGCGCAAGCTCGAGACCGCGTCGGGCCGGCTGCTCATCGCCCGCGACACCCGCGTCGTGACGCTCACCGACAACGGCGACGCCATGGCGGGTTTCGCGCGTACCATCCTGGCGGCGCACGCGGCGGCCTCGAGCTACTTCTCCGGGTCGGCGATGCGGGGGCGCCTTCGTTTCGGGGCCGCCGACGATCTCGCCATCACGCAGCTGCCGCGCATCCTGCGTCATTTCCGCCAGCTCTACCCGCAGATCAACCTCGAGCTCACCGTCAACCAGAGCCTCCCGCTCTACCGGCAGCTGAAGGCCGGGCGGCTCGACCTCATCTTCATCAAGCAGATCCCGGATGCCCCCGACGGCGCCATCCCGGAGCTCGGCCGCGTGGTGCGCCGCGACACGATGGTGTGGATCGCCGAGGAGAAGACCATCATCGAGCCGGGCGAACCGGTGCCGATGATCGCGTATCAGGCTCCGAGCATCAGCCGGCAGCTCGCGATCGACGCACTGGAGGCCGCAGGCCGCACCTGGCGCATCACCTGCAACACCCGCGAGGTGAACGGGGTGCTCGCGGCCGTGAGAGCGGGGATCGGCGTCGCGGCTTTCCCGCACACGCTCATCCCCGACGACCTCGTGAAGGTCAGCAACAAGTTCGACCTGCCCGACCTCGGCGACGTCGACTTCACCCTGCTCTCGAACCCCATGGCGCCCGCCGAGCCGGTCGAGGCGCTTTCCTCGGCCATTCTCGGCCGCGCCCTCTCCCGCACCGGCGCCTGAAGCAAGTGCGGCCGCTCGCGAGGTAGCGCGAAGTGCGCGTCAGGAGCCTCTCGACTGTGACTTTGCGCTACCTGGCGAGAGCGGGCGCTCAGCGCTGGAGCCAGGCGAGCACGGCGAGCACGCGGCGGTGGTCGGTGCCGGAGTCGTCGAGGGCGAGTTTCTGGAAGATGGATGTCACATTCTTCTCCACCGCGCCCACGCCGATCACGAGGCGCGCGGCGATGGCGGCGTTCGTGCGGCCCTCGGCCATGAGAGCGAGCACCTCGTGCTCCCGCGGGGTGAGCGACTCGAGCGGATCGTGCCGCCGCCCGAGCAACTGCCCCACAACCTCGGGGTCGAGCACGGTGCCGCCCGCGGCGATCCGGCGCACGGCGTCGTCGAGTTCGGTGAGCGAGGCCACACGGTCTTTGAGCAGGTACCCGATGCCGCCGGCGCCCGAGGCGAGGAGTTCCTGTGCGTAGGTCACCTCGACGTACTGGGAGAGCAGCAGGATGCCCAGGGCCGGCCGAATCGCCCGCGCCCGGATCGCGGCGCGCACGCCCTCATCGCGGAAGGTGGGCGGCATCCGCACGTCGAGAACGGCGAGATCGGGCGCGGTGTCGTCGAGGGCGGCGAGCAGCGATTCTCCGTCGCCGTAGGCGCCCACGACATCGACCCCGGCTTCCGCCAGCACCCGCACAAGCCCTTCACGCAGCAGCACCGAGTCGTCGGCCACCACCACCCGCAGCGCTCGCTGCGCCTCGCCGCCGCCCCCACCCGCATCCGTTCCACTCACGCCCTCAGCCTAGGGTGCGCGCTCGCGCTCTTCCGTGCGGTCACTGCTCGCCCGCCGGGGCGCCGAGCCGCGTCAGCAGCACCCAATCGTCGCCATCACCGCCCGCTGCGCACGGCCCACGCCCGCATCCGCTTCCCTCATCCAGCCGCGCGTGCACGCTGCCCGCCCTCACGGCTTGGCAGTGCCCGCCCGTCGAGGAGCCGGGCCGCGTCAGCAGCACCCAATTGCGGCCATCACCGCCCGCTGCGCGTGGCCCACGCCCGCATCCGCTCCCCTCATCCAGCCGAGCGTGCACACTGCCCGCCCCCCCCCCCCGGGCGGTCACTGCCCACCCATCGAGGCGCCGAGCCGCGTCAGCAGCGCCAGGGACGCCTCGCGCGCTGCCGCCACCACGTCGTCGTCACTCGCTCCGGTGCCGGCGGACGCGGCCACGGCCGCGTTGATGCTGAGGAACGCCATCCGCACGAGCACGACGCGCGTCGGGTCGTGCGGACCACTCGCATCCCCACCCGCGAAAAACTCCACCACCCCCGCCAGCCCGTCGCGGATGCGCCCGCCGGCGTCAGCCGAGACCGACCGCATCACCGCGGGATTCGCCGTGACGAAGCGGATGCCCCGGAGCTTGTCCACGGTGAAGGAATCCACCCAGCGCAGCACGGCGCGCTCCAGCAGATCGGGCGCCGGCGGCTGGCTGCGCACCCAGTCCAGCAACTCCTCCGCCTCGTCGCCCCGTGACCGGAGGACGGATGCCACGATCTCGTCCTTGCTCCGGAAGTGGTAGTAGAGCGCCGCTTTGCTGATACCGACCCGCTCCGCGATCTCCCGCAGCGACGTCGCGTCGTAGCCCTGCGCGCTGAACAGGGTGAGCGCCGCATCCTGGATCTCGTGCCTCGTCTGAATGCCCGAACGCTTGCCCCTGTCGATCATGGTCCGAGTCTATCGTCACTTACCTGCCGACCGGTAGGCTGGCGGCATGAACGTCGTCATCGTGATCGAGCTCGCCGCGCTGTTCCTCTCGGGTCTTCTCGCCGGGGAGGAGTTCGTGGTGCGTTACGGCGTGCAGCCCGCCCTCTCCGCTCTGCCCGACCTCCCGCACGTGCTGGCGCGTCAGTCGCTGGTGCGGCGACTCCGCGTCGTGGTGCCCGCCCTCATGGTGCCGACCGTGCTGCTGGCCGTCGCCGCACTCGTCGCCGGGGGCACGGGCCCCGGTGCGGCGCTGCGCGGGGCGGCGCTCCTGGCGCTGGCGGCGTTCCTCGGCTTCTCGTTCCTCGGAACGGTGCCCATCAACATCCGCGTCAACGACTGGACTCCGGATGCCCCGCCCGCCGACTGGAAAGACGTCGTGCGTCGCTGGGAACGCATCGACGTCTTCCGTTCCTCGGCCGCACTCCTCGCCTTCGCCCTCGCCCTGGTCGCGTTCGCTCTCGACCTGGTCTGATCTCGGCGCGCGTCTCAGATCAGCGGATCGGCCGAGCCGACCCCAGGCCCACCATCCGCAGCCCGAGCCCAGTCCGGCGCCGCGGGAGCCGGAGCGCCGGGCTCCGTCGGGGCGACAGGCGCAGTCGGGACGGCGGGCGACGCCGTGAAGGGCAGGTGCGCGGCGAGCACGGTCGGGCCGCCGGCCGGACTCATCAGCTCGAGGGTGCCGCCGACCCCGCGCAGGCGCTGCTCGAGCCCCGCGATCCCGTGACCTTCGAGCGGGGCGGCCCCGCCGCGCCCGTCGTCCACCACGGTCACGTCGAGCCACGACGCGACGCCGTCAGCCGCCGACCGCACCGCGACCCGCACCTCCACCGACCGCGCGGCCGCGTGCTTGGCCGCGTTGGCCAGCGCCTCGCTCGCCACGAAGTAGGCGTTGCGCTCGATCTCCTGCGGCACCCGCAACCCCGCGGGCAGCGAACTCACGACGCGGGTCGGTACCGGACTCCGCACCGCCGCCGATTCGAGCGCCGCAACGAGCCCGCGATCGAGCAGGATCGGCGGCGCGAACCCCCGCGAGAGCGAGCGCAGCTCGTCGAGCGCCTCGCGCGACTGCGTCATCGCCTCGTCGAGGAGCTGCCGCGCCCGCGCCGGGTCGGTGTCGATCTGGCGCTCCGCGGCCGCGAGGTCCATCTGCAGGCGCACGAGGCGCTGCTGCGGACCGTCGTGGATGTCGCGCTCGAGCCGCCGGAGCGAGTGCCCCTCGGCGGCCACGGCCGCCCCGCGCGAGGCCGAGAGCTCGAGAACCTCGCGACGCAGCGCATCCGACCGGAACGGGCCGAGCATCCCTCGGGCGATCCCGTAGTGCACCGAGACGAGGCCGCGGGTGACGAACGGCAGGGTCGCGAGGAAGACCACGCCCGCCACGAACAGGACGATGTCGTCGCCGAGACGCTGATCGATCCCCGTTCCGGCGCCGGGAGAGAAGAAATCGGCGATCACCTGCAGGAGGCCCCAGCGCCGGTCGCCCTGCGGAATCCAGCGGCTGTAGAACCAGTACGTCGCCCCACCGAGTCCGGTCGCGACCCAGGTGATCGTGATCGACCAGGTCACCACCCCGACGATGAAGTTCACGATCATCCCGTGCAACAGCGCGAGCCAGTAGTGCCCGTTGCGGAACACGGCGAACATCCGCGTGAACCAGCCCTCGCCGCTCACCACGCGCCATTCCGGCGTCGGGATGTCGGGGAAGCCCGCCGCCCGCAGCCGCAGCACCTCGAAGGCGCCGAATCGGCGCGCGACCCACATCGTGGCCACGAGCAGGAAGAATCCGACCATGATGATCAGGGTGCCGACACCGGTGCTGAACAGGGTGACGAGGGTCACCATGCCCGCGACCACGATCGGGAGCGTCGGCAGCAGGAAGCCGAGCTCGCGCGGCACTCCGCGCCAGAGCCGTCCGTAGAGGGTGCCGCGGCGGGTGGGGGGCGGTGTCGCCATCCGCGCGCCTCCCTGCTCTTGGTGCTGCTCGAATGCGGATCGCGGAGCGCCAGCGGCGATCCCGACGACCTCGTCGTCCTCAATGGTGGTCATGTCCGGTCCCTTCGATTGTCCCAGCACCCCGGCCCGACCGCAGTCGCGGGAGTGCTGTCCCGACATCCCCCAGCCTCGCGAACCCCTCGCGGCACCCCCATCCGGCTCCCTCACGAATCGGGGGTGGGGTTATCCCCCCTCCCCCTCGAACTTCTTGCCCCGTCCCGCCCCAAAAGCGCCCATTTGGGGCGGTACGGGGCAAGAAGTTCGGGGAGGAGCTCAGCGGGAGCGACGGATGTCGGGGAGGAGGGCACCCCAGGAGCGACCCCGGAGGGCGCTCACCCAGACGCCGGCGCCGTAGGCGAGGTCGTCGAGGCGTCGGGCCAGCGCGAAGCGGAAGGGATCGAGGCGCACCCGCGTTCGGCGGTGCTCGATCGCGACATCGGCGAGGTGCGCCACGAGAACGGCGCGGCGCAGGCGGGCGGAGAAGAGGCATCCGATCGCCACCGCCGGCCACCAGTGCCGCAGCAGGAGCGCCATCGCCTGTACAAGGGAGGCGAGGAGTCCGTTCGCGGTGAGACCCGCCGCGACCCGCACCGGATGCTCGCTCCTGGAGAGCTTCGACGCGAGCCGCCACACCGTCACGGCGCTGATCGCGAGCGCGACCGGTACCGACCACTTGCGCTGCGCGAGCAACACCGCCACCACGGCCGCACTCCACGGCGCGAGCACGGCCGGAGCGATGTCATGCGGATGCCGTTGGGCGAGCGGATGCGCGCCCGTTCCGTAGAAGGCTTTGCGCGCCATCCATTTCCGTATTGTCGTGCGATGCTCGTGCCACACGGTGGCGGCGGGTTCGTAGCGCACACGGACGCCGCGGTCGGCGAGGCGCCAGACCAGGTCGACGTCTTCGCCCACCCGCATGTCCGCGCTGAAGCCTTCGCCGAGCGCGTCGACGCGCGCCAGCAGGAAGGTGCTCGACACCCAGGAGACGGGGGCGCGCTGCCGCACGATCGCCGGATGCTCGCCGAGGTCGAGGCTCGATCGGGCGTCTTCGTAGCGGCCGATCCAGTTGAGCCCCTTCTCGCCTGGCAGGCCGAGCACGCGCGGTGCGACGAGGGCGACCTGCGGGTCGGCGAAATGCCGGATCAGGGTGTCGACGACATCCGGATGCGCCACCACGTCGGAGTCGACGAACGCGACGAACGGCGTGGTCACCTCGCGCAGGCCCGCGTTGCGCGCGGCGGCGGGGCCTCCGTTCTCGGCCAGCTCGAGAACCTCGGCGCCCCACCGCGCGGCGGCGGCGCGTGTGCCGGCCGGATCGACGGAGGCGTCGTCGACCACGATGATGCGGGGTGCTCGCCTCGGTGAGACGTCACGGTTCGCATCGGGCGCAAGACGGGAACCCGAAGGGTCATCCCCCGACGCGCCGGCCGCATTCTCCGCAGGCCGACCCGCCCGTGACGCGGGGTCACCGATCGTCGCAGTGGGCCCAGCCCCGGGCCGCCCGGTCGCCGGCGACGCGGTGGCCGCCCCCGGTCCGGCAGGTCCGGTCGCTGGGGACGAGGGGACCGCACCCGGACCAGCAGAGCCGGTCGCCGGGAACGGGAGAGCCGCACCCAACCAGGCAGGATCGGTCGCTGGAGACGAGAGGGCCGCGAGCAACCGTTCGAGCGCCACCGGGCGGTCGCGCACGGGGATGACGTACGTGACGTCGGCGGCCTCTCCCGGCGGAAGCGACGCGACGACGGGATCCGCGATGCCCGCCTCGAGCAGCCGGTCGGCCAGCACCGCGGTGGGGCGGTCGCGGATGCGCACCTCGCGCCCCTCGAACAGGCCCGCCGCCGCCGCGGTGAGGTAGAGCACGCGCGTCGGTGCGCCGCCGATGAGCGCCCGCCCGCCGTCCTTCACCCGCACGCGGCGATTCAATCGCACGACACTCCCCCACGGCAGCCCGCCGGACCCGCGCGGCCCGGCGGCGGTGTCGGCGCTCTCCGCTCCGGCAGCCCCAGCCGGGACACCACCGGATTCGCGCGACGGCACGTTGGGTCCATCGGCGCCCGCACCGCGCCCGATCGGCTCACCCCCCTGAGGTTCGCGAGGCGTCATTTCAGACACCCCAGCGCGTCACAGCCCGAGGCTCGCACGGCAATACCGTTGCCAGCGGCGGATGCGGCGGCCTGGCTGCCCAGAGGCCCGCCACTCAGCATCGTGGTCACTCTCGATGCGGTGGCCTGACCGAGCCAGGGATCGCCCGGCGTCACCGCAGTCACCCGCTGTGCGTTGCCGGCCATCGTCCGTTGATGTGGAATCTCAGGCCTCACCGGAGCATGCCTCGCGCGTCCGGAGCGTCGGCCACGACGCGGCGGAGTGCATCCGCCACCATCCCGTCGAAGAGGGCCGCTCCCTCGGCGGCGCTCGCCCCCGTCGGATCGCCCAGGATGCCCGAGGGTGACACCGCCGCCACCCCGCCGGCCGCCATGAGCGGCAGCAGCGCCGACATCGGCTCGGTGTTGCCGGCGCCGGGCAACGGCAGCGTCACCGCCGTCGGTGCAAGGTGCAGCAGGAGCGACGTCTCGATGCGCCCGGCGTGCGCATCCGGCGCAGGGAGACCCAATCCACCACGGGCATCCCCATCGCGCGTAGAGGCGACGGGCGCGGCAGCGCACGGAACCCACGCGACGCGGTGGTTCTCGGCGCGGAGCTGCGGCACCGCCGATGCGAGAGTGGGCACGTTGCCGCCATGGCCGTTCACGATGACGATCCGCGCTGCCCAGGTCGACAGCGACCTCACCAGCTCGATCAGCACGAACCGCAGAGCCTCGTGACCGATCGAGATCGTGCCCGGGAACGACTGGTGCTCCCCGCTCGCGCCGTACGCCAGCGCGGGCGCGACCACGACCGCCTCGCCGCCCGCGAGCATCCGTTCTCCGACCGCGCCCGCCACGGACCGCGCGATCACGGCGTCGGTGTCGAAGGGCAGATGCGGCCCGTGCTGCTCGGTCGACCCGATCGGCAGCAGAACCGTCGCGCCCGGCGGCACGTCGGGCCAGCTCAGAGCGTCGAGTCCGGTCATGTCACCACGCTATCCGCTCGCCTTCCCCACCCGTCCACGAAGGTAGCGCGCCTCGACGGACCCGCTTGGCGTTCCAATCCGCAAACGTCGCAGCAAGCGCGCCCAAATGAGCGTCGGTGAGCGCGACGTTTGCGGATTCGAACGCGAACTCCTTCGAAACGAGGCTTCGCACGCCCCCTCTACTTCTGCTCGGACTCAGCCTTCGCCAGGGGCTTCGTGGTGCGGGTCCGGGTCGTGGTCTTCGAGGCGGTGCGCGCCGGCGGCGCCGCGGATGCCGTCGACGCCGCGGCATCCGTCCCGGCGGCACCTCCGGCCCCACCCGCCGTGGACGACCCCGCTCCGAGCGTCCTCGTGAAACCCGCGGGGATCACCAGATCATCCGGCCCCAGCTCGTGCACCGAGGCGTGCCCCGTGCCGAGCACCGCGGAGTCGAGCCCGCCGCGCAGGATGTCGAGCACGTTCTCCACGCCCGCCTGCCCATTGGCCGCCAGACCCCAGAGATACGCCCGCCCGATCATCACGGCCCGCGCCCCGAGCGCCACCGCCTTCGCCACGTCGCCACCGCGCCGCACCCCGCCGTCGAGCACGACCTCCACCTGCGAACCCACGGCCTCGGCCACCGACGGCAGCACCCGGATGGTCGCCGGCGTCGTGTCGAGGTTGTTGCCCCCGTGGTTCGACACGGAGATCGCGGTCACACCGGCATCCACCGCCCGTAGCGCGTCGTCGACCCGCGTGACGCCCTTGAGCATGAACGGCCCGCCCCACTCCGAACGCAGCCACGCCACGTCGTCCCAGGTGGGCGGCGGCGTCTGCATCCACTCGTAGTAGGCGCCGAAGAAGGTCGGCGCCACTCCCCCGGGCGGCTGGAGGTTGGGCGCCGTCAGATCCGGCAACTCACGGCGCTTGAGGTAGGCGATCAGCCACGCAGGATGCGGCAGCACGTTCGGCGCGAAGTTCACCATGGTCTTCAAGTCGAGCTTCTCCGGGATCGACGGGCTCCCCCAGTCGCGCCCGTTCGAGAACGACCAGTCGAGTGTGGCGATCAAGCCCTTCGCCCCCGCCTTCCGCGCCCGGTCCATCCGCTGGATCATCGCGTCGCGCGTCCCGGTCCAGTACATCTGGAACAGCGTGTTCGGATTCGCCTCCACGACCTCCTCGACCGGCTTCGACGCGAACGACGACAATCCCATCGTGATGCCCCGGTTCGCCGCCGCCCGCGACACCGCGACCTCCCCATCCGGATGCACCGCCTGCACACCCGTCGGCGAGATCATCACCGGGAACGACAACGGCAACCCCATCACCGAGGTCGAGAGATCCCGCGTGGGCTTGTGCCCGGCGACGTGCGGCGCGAATCCGATCTCCGAGAACGCGCCGATGTTGTCTTCGATCGTGAGCCCGCGCTCCGATCCGGCCACCAGCGCCCCGTACACCGACGAGGGCAACCGCTTCTTCGCCCGGCGCTGTGCCTCGGCGACTGTCTCGAACCACGGATTGACCATCGGATTCTCACTTCCCTCTCGATACGACGTTGACGAGAACTATCGGCATTCTATATGACACTCGGTGCCAAAATACATCCTCACGACCGGAACAGCTCGCCGAGGGCCGGCGCGATGTCGTGGAAGGTGCGGATCGCGTGGAAGCCGCCGCGCCCGATCCGGGCCAGCTCCCGCCCGAGCTCGACATCCTTCTCCCCGCTCGTGTCGAGCAGCACGTCGAGCCGCGGCAGCCGTCCGGCGAAGGGCCGCGGGTCGGGTCCGGCGTTGTGCACGCAGTCGGAGAGCAGGATGACGCGCGCGTTCCGCTCGGGCACGCCGGCGAGCTGGGCGGCGGCGAGCTGGAGTGGGAAGGCCACGTTGGTGAGACCGCGGGCCGGGATGCGCAGCATCTCGTCGAGCAGTTCCATGGGCCGCACCGGGTCGCCGAGGCGCTGCAGCACGGCGGCATCCGACCAGAACGCGATCACGCCGAGCGCGTCCTGCCCCGACTGCCCGAGCTCGGCGGCGAGCGCTCCGACGGTCGCCGCCGCGGTGCGCACCCGCTCCCCCTTCATCGATCCGGAGACGTCGACCGCCAGCACCACCGAGCGGCGGGCGCGCACCCGCTCCCGCACGATGATGTCCTCGTCGTCGGGCACCGGACGCTCGGCGAGCATCTCAAGGGTCTGGTCGAGATCAATGTCGTCGCTGCCGCCCCGATACGGCACGCTCGCGAAGTGGCCGGCCCCACGATCGCGCGCCGTGTCGACCTTGGGCTTGGGCACCGAGAGCCGGGCCGCGATCTGCGCGGCACGCGCCCGCACCACCGGGTCGACGTGAGCATCCTCCTCCGCGAGCGGGATGAGAGCGGCCGGGTCGTCGGTGAACCCCGCGCCCGAGCCGGTCGGCCGGCGCGCGCCGGTGCCATCCGCTCGCCCTGGCTGGGGCCGCAGCACGAGCCCCGCGCCCGACCCGGCGACATCGAACACCGTCGGATCGGCGTCGAGCTGCTTCGGCTTCCGTCTCAGCGGCTTCGCCCCTCGCGGCGCCTCAGAACTCCGCCGCGACACCGGCGAGTCGGCCTCGACCGCTCTTCATCCCGGCTCGGCCCGGGCCGGTTCCAGGATGAAGTGGTCTTCCCAGATCTCGCGCAGCACCCGCTCGGGCGTGGTCTCGGCGGCCTCGTCGAGGTGGATGCGCCCCGACAACGACACGAGCATCGCGTCGAACAAGGCGGCCTGGTACACCTCGTCCGACGGCGCCTCCGACGACTCGTCGAACCCGCGCAACGCGAAGAGCTCGTGCGCCACCAGCGCGCAGTCGATCGCGCCGCGCACGCTCGAGCCCTGCCGGACATCCGGATGCTCGCGTGTCGCCCGCGTGACGGCGACCGCATCCGGGATGATCCGCACCGCCAGGGGCCCCAGCAGTCCCGTGCGGAGCGCGACGATGCCGCGCTCCGACTCGGCGTCCTGATAGCCCACGACGATGCGGTTCAGCCGGTCGGCGACGCTCGTGGAGAGCCGCGTGGTGCCGACGTTGTCGAAGGGGTTCATCGACGCGATGACCCGGAAGGTCGGCTGCGCCTCGATCAGCCCCACCCGCGGCACCTCGATCGCCCGGTCGGCCATCGCGGTGAGCAGCGTGTTGAGCGTGTCCTCGGGCGCACGGTTGAACTCCTCGATGTAGAGGAACCCGCCCTGACGCATCGCCTCCACCAGCGGCCCGGCCACGAAGTTGTCGGCGCTGTAGTCCTCGCGCAGCACGCGGGCCGGATTGTGGTGGCCCACGAGCTTCGCCGGCGTCAGGTCGGCGTTGCCCTCGACGAAGAGCAGCGGGATGCCCCACTCCTCCGTGATCGCCTTCAGCATCGTCGTCTTCGAGGTTCCGGGCGGACCCTCGAGCACGAGGTCGCGCCCGGCGGCGACGGCCGCGAGCGCCAACTCGAGTTCGCGTTCGCGACCCACCAGGTGCCCGGCGATCCTCCGACGGGTCTCCGCGACATCCGTCTCACCCATGCGGGCTCCCCTTCCAGGCGACGGCACCGACGACGCCGCTCATTTGATCGTGTACCCGGCGTCGATCTTGAGCTCGGTTCCCGTGACGTAACGCGCCTCGTCGGAGGCCAGGTACAGCACGGCGTTGGAGATGTCGATCGGCTCGACCCACGGGATGGGAAGGGCGTTGGTGGTGGCGAAGATCTCGGCCGCCGCCTCCTGAGTGGGGTGCTCGACATCCGGCATGAACAACCGGAAGGTCGCCTCGTTGAGGATCATGTCGGTCGCCACCCCGGTGGGATGCACCGTGTTGACCCGGATGCGGTGCGGCGCCAGTTCGAGCGCCAGCGTGCGCATGATCCCGACCACCGCATGCTTCGACGCCGTGTACGCCACCACGTTGGGCGTTCCCTTGAGCCCCGCCGTCGACGAGGTGAGGATGATCGACCCGCCCGTGCCCTGCTCGATCAGGTGCGGGATGACGGCCTTGGCCGTGTGCCAGACGCCCTTCGCGTTGATGTCGTTCACCATCTCCCACTCGGCGTCCTCCACCAGCTGCGACTGCTCACCGAAAGCGAAGATGCCCGCGTTCGCCGACACGATGTCGACGTGCCCGAGCTCGGCCACGCCCTCATCCAGTGCCGCCTTCAGGGCGTCGTAGTCGCGCACGTCGGCCTTGCGGGCCACGATGCGGCGGTCGAGCGCCTCGACCTGGCGCACGGTCTCGGCGAGATCCTCTTCGGTGGCGCCGTGGTAGAACCGGTCCATCCCGGGGATCGACTCCGCGATGTCGACGGCGATGATGTCGGCGCCCTCCTGGGCCAGCCGCAGCGCGTGCGATCGGCCCTGCCCGCGGGCGGCTCCGGTGATGAAGGCGACTTTTCCGTCTACGCGTCCCATCCCGCCCGCCTCACTTGATCGCCGCGCCGGCGTCGACCGGCAGGGTGACGCCGGTCACGTAGCGCGATTCGTCGGAGGCCAGCCAGAGCACGGCGTTCGAGATGTCGACCGCTTCGACCCACGGGATCGGCAGCGCGTTCATGACGGTCGCGGCATCCGCGAAGTCCTGCTTCGTGGGGTTCTCGAGGTCGGGCCGGAACAGCCGGTAGATGGCGTCGTTCTGCACCATCGGGGTGTCGACCGTGGTGGGGTGGATGCTGTTCACCCGGATGAAGTCGGGCGCCAGTTCCAGCGCCAGGGTGCGCATCAGACCCACCACGCCGTGCTTGGCCGACACGTAGTGCGAGATGTTCTCATAGGGGAACAGACCCGCATCCGAGCTGGTGAGGATGATCGAACCGCCGCGACCGCCGGCCCGGATGTGCGGGATGGCCGCCTTGGCCGTGCGCCAGACACCGCCGAGGTTGATGTCGATCATGTTCTTCCATTCCGCATCCGGAATGTTCTCGGAGCGGTTGGGCGAGCCCGAGATCCCGGCGTTGGCCGAGACGATGTCGAGCCGGCCGAGCTGGGCGACGCCCTCGTCGAGAGCGCCTTTCAGCTGGTCGAAGTCCCGCACGTCGGCCTTCGACGCGATGATGCGCCGGTCGAGCGCTTCCACCTGCCGCACGGTCTCGGCGAGGTCCTCCTCGGTCGCCGGATCGTACGGATTCTCCGGGATCGCCTCGCAGATGTCGATCGCGATGATGTCGGCGCCTTCCTGCGCCAGGCGGATCGCGTGCGACCGCCCCTGTCCTCGTGCCGCGCCCGTGATGAACGCGACCTTGCCGTCTACACGCCCCATTGCGTGCTCCTTTCGTCGTGGGCCGTCGGGCCCGGATCTACTTGATGAGCGAGCCGGCGTCCACCGGCAGGGTGACGCCGGTGACGTAGCGCGACTCGTCGGAGGCGAACCACAGCACGGCGTTCGAGATGTCGACCGGTTCGACCCACTTGATCGGCAACGCGTTGAGCGTCTGGAACCGTTCGCCCACGACGTCACGGGTGCGCTCCTCGAGCGGCAGGTCGCCGGCGAAGAGCGCGTAGGTGGCGTCGTTGTGGATCATGTCGGTGTCGACACTGGTGGGGTGCACCGAGTTCACCCGGATGAAGTCGGGCGCGAGTTCGAGCGCCAACGTGCGCATCAGCCCCACGACGCCGTGCTTGGCGGCGACGTAGTGCCCGATGTTCGGGATGGCCATCAGGCCGGCCGTCGACGAGGTGAGGATGATCGATCCGCCGTTGCCACCCGCCTTCAGATGCGGGATGGCCGCTTTGACGGCGTGCCACACTCCGGTGAGGTTGGTGTCGAGCATGTCGCTCCACTGCTCCTCCGTGAGCTCCTCCATGCTGCCGAAGCTGAAGATGCCCGCGTTCGCGGCCACGATGTCGAGCCGGCCGAGTTGGGCGACCCCGTCGTCCAGGGCGGCCTTCACGGCTTCGTAGTCACGGACATCCGCTTTCGTGGCGACGATCCGTCGGTCGAGCGCTTCGATCTGCCGGACGGTCTCCTCCATGTCGGCCGGGGTCGACATCGGGTACGGCACCGAATCGATCTGGTCTTCGATGTCGACCGCGATGATGTCGGCGCCCTCCTGGGCGAGCCGCAGCGCGTGACTGCGCCCTTGTCCCCGTGCCGCGCCCGTGACGAACGCGACCTTTCCTTCTACACGCCCCATTGCGTGCTCCCTTCTCTTCTCCTGCGATTCAGAACTGGGTGTTGCCGGCGTCGACGGTCAGCTCGAGGCTGGTGACGTAGCGCGACTCGTCGGAGGCGAGCCAGAGCACCGCGTTCGACTGGTCGACGGGTTCGGTGATCTCGATCGGCAGCAGATTCGCGAGCATCCCGCCGAGCTTCGGATGCGCCTCGAGCAGCGGCCCGAAAGCGCCACCACCGAGGGTGCCCATGGGCGTGTTGACGCCTGTGGGGTGGATGGTGTTGACGCGCACGTTGTACTCCGCGAGCTCGGTGGCGTAGGCGCGCATGAGCCCCACGACCCCGTGCTTGGATGCGACATAGGCCGAGAGGAACGGCAGACCCTTGATGCCGGCCGCCGAGCTGGTCATGATGATCGACCCACCGCCGTTGTCGATGAGGTGCTGCGCGGTGGTCTGCAGGGTGTTCCAGGTGCCGGTGAGGTTGGTGCCGATGGTCTGCTCCCAGACGTCTTCGGAGGTACCTTTCCAGTCGGCGATGACGCAGATGCCCGCGTTCGCGACCACGATGTCGAGCTTGCCGAGCTGAGCGACCCCGTCGTCGACGGCGCCTTTCAGCGCTGCTCGGTCGCGGATGTCCACCTTCGTGGCGATGATCCGGCGATCGAGGGCTTCGACTTGACGCACGGTCTCGGCGAGGTCCTCCTCGGTGGCCGAGGGGTAGTCGATGTTCGGGATGTGGTCGGCCAGGTCGACCGCGATGATGTCGGCCCCTTCCTGCGCCAGCCGGATCGCGTGCGAGCGCCCCTGCCCACGAGCGGCTCCGGTGATGAAAGCGACTTTGCCTTCGACTCGACCCATTGCATGTTCCTCTCTTTACACACGCGGGTCGTGGATGCGGCCCGTGGCCTTTGTTCCCGGGGTCAGTCTCCCGGGGTGAATCCGGCGAGGGGGTTCTCCTCGCACGCGCTGACCGGCGGATGCGCCGGGCGGCTGAGCGACAGCGTCACCGGCACCGGGCGGCGCGTCTTCACCGCACCCGCCGTGATCAGTCCCGTGCCGGACGGCTTGCCGTCGCGGCGCGGGCCACGCACGGTCGAGTGCGAGTGGTCGCCATCCGGCTTCGGGATGGAGCCATCCATCTTCCGCTTCTCGAGGGCTTCCTCGCCGAACCCGCGCACGCACTCCGGGTCGGGCCCGTCGAGGGGCAGCCCGGTGAAGAATTTCGCGGCCATGCAGCCGCCCTTGCAGGAGTCGAAGAAGCTGCAGCTGGTGCAGGCGCCGCCCGACTGCGGCTTCCGCAGCCGCGTGAACAGCTCGGAGTTGCGCCACACCTCCTGGAACCCACCCTCCGACCGCACGTTGCCGGCCAGGAACTCGTCGTGGATCGCGAACGGGCACGCGTACACGTCCCCGACCGGGTCGATCAGACACACCACCCGACCGGCGCCGCAGAGGTTCAAGCCAGGAAGGGCCGACCCGTAGGCCGAGAGGTGGAAGAAGGAGTCACCGGTGAGCACGTTCTCGCCGTTGGCGACGAGCCAGTCGTAGAGTTCGCGCTGCTGCTCGGGCAACGGGTGAAGCTCGTCCCAGACATCCGCACCGCGACCACTGGGGCGCAGGCGGGTGAGGCGCAGCTGCGCGCCGTACTCGTCGGCGATGGCCTTGAACTCGTCGAGCTGGCCGATGTTCTGACGGGTGCAGACCACGGAGATCTTGAAATCGGTGAAGCCGGCGTCCTTCATGTTCTGCATGGCTCGCATCGCGGTGGCGTAGGAGCCGGGGCCGCGCACGTAGTCGTTGACCTCGGCGGTCGCGCCGTCGAGCGAGATCTGCACGTCGACATAGTCGGAGCTCGCGAGCTTCTGGGCGACCTCGGGCGTGATCTTCACCCCGTTGGTCGAGAACTTCACGCCTACCTTGTGAGCGGTGGCGTAGTCGACCAGCTCCCAGAAATCGGAGCGCACCGTGGGTTCACCGCCGCCGATGTTGACGTAGAAGACCTGCATCCGTTCGAGCTCGTCGATGACGGCCTTGCACTCGTCGGTGCTCAGCTCTCGCGGGTCACGGCGACCCGAACTCGACAGGCAATGCACGCACGACAGGTTGCAGGCGTAGGTGAGCTCCCAGGTGAGGCAGATCGGGGAGTCCAGGCCGTACTCGAACAGGTCGACCAAGCGGCCGGGCTGAGGGGGCGGAGCGGGCTTCGGGGCTTCGGGGCGGGCATCCAGGAGTGTCATTGCGACCTTTCGACGACCATCGACGACCGCGCGAGCGTGCCGAGGGCCTGTTGGTAGCGCGGCAGATCGGCGTCGCCGACACCCGCGGATTCACAGGCGGCGCGCACGGTGGGAGCGGTACCGAGCGATTGGACGACCGCGAGCAGGGTGCGGTCTTTGAGGAACGACAGCTTGCGCGTGCCGAAGTGGTAGAGCAGGGCGCCGAACGGTTCCGGACGCACCGACACTTGCGGATGCAGATCCCACGCGGTGTCGAGGTCCAGCCCGCTAGAATTCAGCACAGGCATGGCGGCGGATTCAGTAGACGCCGCACATACCGTCGATCGAGACCTCTTCGACCAGCGAATCGGCTTCGATCACCGCCGTGTCGTCGCCGAGGATCTCGGCCGGGGTGGTCGTTTCACGTGCACTCATGGGATTCTCCTCATGGTCGTAATTCGTCAACATCGTCGATTTACTGTGATGGAGACGATACTAATGACACCGAGTGCCGAATGGAAGAGGTGAGCCGATGACGACTCCGACCCGACTCGGCCGTGCCCCGTCGACCTCGCAGGCCGAGCTCAGTCACATCGCGTTGCAGTTGTTCGTCGAGCACGGATTCGACGCCACCACGATCGATGAGATCGCCGCGCGGGCGGGCATCGGGCGGCGCACCTTCTTCCGCTACTTCCCCTCGAAGAACGATCTGCCCTGGGGCGATTTCGAGCAGCTGCTCGACCGGATGCGCCGCTATCTGCGCGAGCTTCCGACGTCGATGCCGCTCGTCGAAGCGCTGCGGGAAGCCGTGATCGAGTTCAATCGCTTCCCCGTCGAGGAGGTGCCCTATCACCGGCAGCGGATGGAGCTGCTGCTCAACGTGCCCACGCTGGTGGCGCATTCGACGCTGCGCTACGCATCCTGGCGGCAGGTGGTGGCGGAGTTCGCGGCCGAGCGCCTCGGGGTGCCGGAGAACAGTCTCCAGCCGCAGGCGATCGCCTGGGCATATCTCGCCGTGTCGCTCTCGGCGTATGAGCAGTGGCTGAAGCACGACGACGCCGATCTGGCCGAGCTGCTCGACTCGGCGATCCGGATGCTCGAGACCACGTTCGACTCGCGCTCCGGCCGGTAGCCGCGTGACCGGGGCGGCGGGCGAGCCCGAGTACGACGTGATCGTGGTGGGCGCGGGCGGCGCCGGGGCTCCGTTGGCGGCCCAGCTGGCGGAGGCGGGGCGCCGCGTGCTGCTGCTGGAAGCGGGGCCGGCTCCGACGGATGCCGCCGGGATGCCGGATGCGCTGCTGGATGCGGGCACGATCCGCGGGGCCGACCCGGCGCATCCCGACAACTGGGCTTTCGCGGCGCACCTCACGCCGTCCCGGCCGTACTCGATCGCGCGGGGCCGCATCCTGGGCGGGTCGACGACAATCAACGGCGGCTACTTCGTGCGACCTCGCCGCGCCGACTTCGACGACTGGGTGGCCCTGGGCAACTCCGAGTGGAGCTACGAGGCCTGCCTCCCGTTCCTCCGCGCCCTCGAGTCCGACGCGGACTTCGGCACGGATGCCGCCCTCCACGGCTCGGCAGGACCCATGCCCGTGACCCGCCCCGCCCTGCACCACGTCGCGTCGGCACCCACGACGGGCGGCGCTACGGGGTGGGCGATCGGCGCACATCCGGTGACCGCGGCGTTCGCCGCCGCAGCCGCGGGAGCGGGGTACGCCGACGAGGCCGACAAGAACGGTGAGCTGGCGGCCGGACACGGGCCCCTGCCGATGAACGTGCGCGACGGGGTGCGGTGGAACACCGCGTTGGCGTATCTGCTGCCGCTCGCCCAGCATCCGGATCTCGAGGTGCGCGGGGGCACCGTGGTGCGCCGCGTCGTCTTCGACGGCACCCGCGCGGTCGGCGTGGAGATCGAGGCGTCGGCCGACGCGGGCGGCGGGACACGCCGCGTCGTCCGGGGGCGGGAGGTCGTGCTCGCTGCGGGGGCGATCATGTCGCCCACACTCCTGCTGCGCTCAGGGGTGGGGCCGAGCGCCGAGCTCGAGCGACTCGGCATCCCGGTCGTGGCCGACGTTCCGGGTGTCGGAGCCGCATTCAGCGACCACCCGCAGGTGCAACTCACCTGGCGGCCACGCTCCGAGGTGGCGGTCGCGGACGCGCGTGACGGGCCCGCGATGGAGAGCGTGCTGAACGCCACCCTCGACGACGGCACGGAGCTGGAAGTCCTGCCCCTGCTCAAACCGATGCACTACCTGCTCACCGGCGAGCCCGCCGCCGCACCCGACCTCACGGTGCTCGTGGCCGTGCAGAACGCGGAGTCGCGAGGGAGCATCCGTCTGTCGGCGGACGGCCCGGACGCCCCGCCGCAGATCGACTACGACTACCTCGCCTCCCCCGCCGACCGCGCCCGGATGCGGGTCGCCGTGCGCCGGGCCGCCGCGCTCATCGAGTCGCCGGCGTTCTCTGGAATCTCCGACGGCCTCACGAACATCGACGCCACCACCCTGGCCGACGACGCCGCGCTCGACGCCTGGGTGCAGGCGAACCTCGGCACGGCCATCCACCTCTCCGGCAGCGCCCGGATGGGCCCGCCCGACGACCCCGGCGCCGTCGTCGACCAGCACGGCCGGGTGCGCGGCGTGCGAGGCCTGCGCGTGGCCGACACGTCGATCCTCCCGACCGTCCCGCGCCGTGGTCCTGCCGTGACGGCCGTGCTCCTCGGCACCCGGATCGCCCACTTCGTCGCCGCCGACTGAGCCGCAGACCGCGAGCGCGACCCCCTCGTCAGCGGAGCGACGACGCACCGATGACGGAGAGCAGCTGCAGCTTCTCGTAGCTGTCGCTGCCCGGAGACGCCGTGTACACCAGCAGTGCGTGCGACTGGTCCGGATCGATGAGCGTCTGGCAGCTGAGCTCGAGGGCACCGAGCTCGGCGTGCACGAACCGCTTGGTCTCCCGCGGGCGGAGGCCGACCTCGTGCCGTTCCCAGAGGGCGCGGAACTCCTCGCTCCGCTCCAACAGCTCGTCGGCCACCTGTGCCGCGCGCGACGACCGACCCCGCCGCGCCGCCACGTCGCGGAGTCCGGAGACCCAGAGCCGGGAGAGGAACGGATGCTCGTCGGGCGCGTAAAGCGCCCGGCTCGACGGGTCGGTGAACCACCGGTACCCGATGCTCCGCGACGGCCCCGTGAAGTGCGTGGTGTCGCCGGTCAGCGCCACACCGAGAGGCGTCTGGCGCAGGGTCTCGCCGAGCTCGGTGACGATCTCCGCCGGAGTGTCCTGCAACCGGTCGAAGATGCGCAGCATCCCCGGGCCGATGTAGTCGCTCGAGACGCCGCGCGCCGGAGGATGGTGTCCCGCCAGCCGGAACAGGTGGTCGCGCTCGTCGGGCGTGAGGTGCAGCCCCTGCGCGATCGACGCGATCATCTGTTCGGAGGGATGCGGACCCGTGCCCCGCTCGAGGCGGGCGTAGTAGTCGGTCGACATGTGGCTGAGCACCGCGACCTCCTCGCGCCGGAGGCCGGAGGTGCGGCGGCGCTGGCCCCGCCCGAGACCGACGTCTTCGGGCTGCAGTGCCTCACGCCGCCGGAGCAGGAACTCCCCCAGCCCGGCCCGGTCGATCTCCATGCGCCCTCCTTCGTCGTGTCTCATTCCTACCTGCTCCGGGACTGCTCATCAGTGACTTGACGAGTCCTGGATGACGATCCGCCGGACGAGGAGAGTCGGATGACGCCCCCACCCAGGAGAAGACACATGGCACGCACACCCTTCGACATCACCGTTCCCGACCTCCGCGGCATCCGCGCCGTGGTCACCGGCGGAAGCGACGGCATCGGTCTCCGCATCGCATCCCGCTTGGCGGCCGCCGGCGCCGAGGTGGTGCTGCCGGTGCGCAACTCCCGGAAGGGCGAGTCCGCCCTGGCAAGCATCCGGCAGTCCGCGCCGTCGGCCCAGGTGTCGTTGAGGCAGCTCGATCTGTCGTCTCTCGAATCGGTGGCGGCTCTCGGGGAGACGCTCCGCAGCGAGGGCGTGCCCATCCAGGTGCTCGTCAACAACGCCGGCGTCATGACCCCGCCCGAACGGCAGACCACGGTCGACGGCTTCGAGTCGCAGTTCGGCACCAATCACCTCGGTCACGTCGCGCTGATCGCCGGCCTCCTGCCGCTGCTCCGGGCGGGTTCGGCGAGGGTGACCTCGCAGATCAGCATCGCCGCGAACCAGGGCACCATCAACTGGAACGACCTGAACTGGGAGCGCGACTACAACGGCGCGCGCGCCTACAGCCAGTCGAAGATCGCCTTCGGCCTCTTCGGCCTCGAGCTCGAGCGGCGCAGCGCCGCACTCGGCTGGGGCATCAGCAGCAATCTGTCCCACCCGGGTGTCGCGCCCACCAGCCTGCTCGCGGCGCGGCCGGAGCTCGGCCGATCCGCGGATACCCGGAGCGTGCGCATCATCCGCTGGCTGTCCGCCCGCGGGATCCTGGTCGGCACCCCTGAGACAGCCGCCCTCCCCGCCCTCCTGGCCGCAACCTCGCCCGAGGCCGGGGGCGGCCGCCTCTACGGCCCGAAGGGGCCCGGCCACCTCGGCGGCCTGCCGGCGGAACAACCCCTGTACTCGCGCCTGCGCAACCCCGACGAGGCGCGCCGCGTCTGGGCCCTCTCCGAAGACCTGACCCGCGCCCCCTTCCCCGTTGCTTGAGCTCCGCGAACTTCTTGCCCCCAAACGTCCGATAATCCCGATTTTGGGACGTTTGGGGGCAAGAAGTTCGGGAGGTCGGGCTTCGAGAGGGAGGATGGGGGCATGGCCAGAGACAAGTCGTTCGCCCTCTCGTTCGGTGCCGAAGCCGCGGCGTACGACAAGGGGCGGCCGGGGTATCCGCTCGACGCGGTCGAGTGGATACTCACTCGCGCAGCCACCGATGACGGGCGGCAACCCGACGTGGTCGACGTGGGCGCGGGCACCGGCAAGTTCACGGCGAGTCTGGTGGGGCGTGCGGCATCCGTCACCGCGGTCGAACCGGATGCGCAGATGCGCGCCCGCCTCGCCGCGAACCTCCCCGGGGTGGTCGCCGTGGCCGGCACCGCCGAGGCGATCCCGCTCGGCGACGAATCGGCCGACGTGGTGACCGTCGCCCAGGCCTGGCACTGGGTCGACGTCGACGCGGCGTCGCGGGAGGTCGCCCGCATCCTGAGACCCGGCGGGGTGCTGGCGCTGATCTGGAACATCCGCGACGACTCCGTCGACTGGGTCGCCCGACTCGGCGAGATCATGGGCGCCTCGGAGGCCGAGCGCTTCGACAGCACGACTCCACCCCTCGGCGAGCCGCTCACCCGGGATGCCCATGCCGAGTTCCACTGGACCAATCCCATCAGCCACGACGAGCTGCTCGCCATGGTCACCTCGCGCAGTTACGTGATCGCGCTGCCCGAGCCCGAACGCGCGGCGGTGCTCGCCCGCATCGAGGAGCTGCTGCGCACCCATCCCGACCTCGCCGGGCGCGAGCACGTCGACATGCCGTACTCGACCCGCGTCACCATCGCCCGGGAGTTCTGAGGGCGGGAGTTCGGAGCCCGGGAGTTCTGAGCGCGGGCCGATGTCTGCCCTCGGGGTTAGCATCGAACAATGGCCACCGTCTCCCTGCACCGCCCCGACAAACACACGGTGGTGAGGTCGTTCGCTGGTCATCTCGACGCCGCTCCGGATGCCGTCTTCCTCGGCCTGGTGCGGCGCTTCGGCCACCTGAACGGCGGCGACGAGGGTCGGTCGCTGGTCGACGAGGCGAGCCAGACCGTGATCGTGCAGGGCGACTGGTGGTACCGCGGCGAATACCGCGTCCGGGCCGAGGGCCGCGGAACGCTGCTCGAGTTCGAGATCGTGAACGTGGCGCCGACCGCCCACTGGGCGGGTCCGATCGCCGGGCGCACCGTCATCCGCTCCGCACCCGCCGAGTTCCAGGCACTGCTCACCGACCTCGACGCCGAGGCGAGCGCATGACCGCGGTCGACGGGGTCGGATTCCGGTCGAAGCGCGGGCCCATCCTCATCGCCCTGATGGTCACCACGGGCCTCGTGGCGATCGAGGCCACCATCCTGGCCACCGCGGTGCCCTCCATCGTGAAAGACCTCGGCGGGTTCGCCCAGTTCCCGTGGCTGTTCTCGATCTACCTGCTCTCGCAGGCCGTGTCGGTGCCGATCTACGCGAAGCTCTCCGACACGGTGGGTCGGAAGCCCATCATCCTCATCGGCATCGGCTTGTTCATGGTGGGGTCGATCCTCTGCGGTTTCGCCTGGAGCATGCCCGCGCTCATCGCGTTCCGGGCGCTGCAGGGCCTCGGGGCCGGCGCGGTGCAGCCGATGGCGCTCACCATCGCCGGCGACATCTACACCGTCGCCGAGCGCGCGAAGACGCAAGGCTACCTGGCGAGCGTGTGGGCCATCTCCTCCGTTGTCGGTCCCACCCTCGGCGGCCTGTTCTCCGAGTTCGTCTCCTGGCGCTGGATCTTCTTCGTGAACGTGCCGATCTGCATCCTGGCGGGCTGGATGCTCGTGCGCCGCTTCCACGAGACCATCGAGAAGCGCCACCACCGCATCGACTATCCGGGCGCGATCCTCCTCACCATCGGCATGAGCGCCATCATCCTCGCCTTCCTCGAAGGCGGTCAGGCGTGGGAATGGGTGTCTCTCGAGAGCATCGGCGCCTTCGCCCTGGGGGCGATCGCCCTGGTCGCGTTCTACGTCGTCGAGAAACGGGCGGCGGAGCCGATCATCCCGATGTGGATCTTCTCGCGGCGGCTCCTCGTCACCACCACCCTGCTGGGGCTCGGGGTGGGCGCGATGCTGATCGGCCTCACCTCCTACATCCCGACCTATCTCGAGGGCTCGATCGGCGTCTCGCCCCTGGTGTCCGGCCTGGCGCTGGCCGCCCTGACCATCGGCTGGCCCGTGTCGGCCTCGGTGTCGGGTCGGCTCTACTTCCGGATCGGGTTCCGGGGCACCGTGCTGATCGGCCTCACGCTCGCCGTGCTCGGCACCATCGCCCTCACCCTGTCGGCGGCGTCGCCCTCGATCGCGATGGTGGCGGTGTGCTGCTTCGTGATCGGCTTCGGCTTCGGCTGGGTCGCCGCCCCGAGCCTGATCGCCGCTCAGTCGAGCGTCTCGTGGAGCGACCGCGGGGTCGTGACGGGCACCAGTCTGTTCGCCCGGTCCATCGGGAGCGCCGTCGGCGTCGCCGTCTTCGGCGCCATCGCGAACGCGATCCTGGCCGACGCGCCGGGGGGCGAGCACGACCCCGGGGCCATCGTGGCGGCATCCGGAGCCGTGTTCACGGCCGTCGCGGTGTGCGCGGTGCTGACGGTCACGGCGGGCCTCCTGATGCCGCGCTCCCGCGTCGAAGACGTGGAACTGGTCGCCACGCGGGAGTAGCCGGGCGGTATCTTTGCATCATGCCCGAGACGCTCACCCCGGCCGCTCCCCCGGAACCGGCCTCGGCGCCCACGTCCGGAGCGGCGGCCCCGAGCGCACGCCGACGGCGGACGTTCTCCGTGAACGCCGTGCTCGACAACCTCTTCTTCGTGGTGGCGGGCCTCGCGTCGATCTGGCTCGCCTACCTGGTGCTCACCGACGGCTTCAGCATGGGCTGGGCACAGCTCTGGTTCTACGTGGTGTTCTGGGTGATCGTGGCCTATGTCGCGCTGCCGCGGCTGCACCGCATCCTCACCAACATCTACGTTCCGAACTACTTCATCGGTCGCACCCGCACGAGCGACGGGCTCCTCGGAGACCCGGTGAACCTCGGCCTCCTGGGCACCGAGGAACAGGTGCACACAGCCCTGCTCGCTGCGGGCTGGACCCGGGCCGACGACCTCACCCTGCGCAGCGCCAGCAAGATCGTGGCCTCCACGGTGCTCCGCCGCAGCTACAACGAAGCGCCGGTCAGCCCCCTCATGCTCTTCGGACGCAACCAGGACTTCGCCTACCAGCAGGAGGTCAAGGGCAATCCGGCGAAGCGTCACCACGTGCGCTTCTGGCGCTGCCCCGACGGCTGGCTGTTGCCCGGCGGCCACTCCGTCGACTGGCTCGCGGCCGGCACCTACGATCGCGCGGTGGGCTTCTCGCTCTTCACCCTCCAGATCACGCACAAGATCGACGAGAACACCGACATCGAGCGCGACCACATCGTGACGACGGTGCAGGATGCCGACCCCGCGGTGACCGTGCGCGTCCTGAAGGACTTCGCCACCGGATACCACTCCCGCAACGGCGGCGGAGACCAGATCGTCACCGACGGCGACCTGCCGATCGTCGACTTGCGCGCGGTGGCGCCGAGCGCCGAGTCGGTGGCGGAGGCGCTCGCTCCGGTGCCGACCCCGCACACCTCGGCGAACGCGAGCGCTCTGCCCGAGAAGGCGGTGCGGCGCCCCGCGCAGACCACCTTCGGCGCCGTGGTGGTGCTGCTGCGGGCCCTCACCCCGGTGGTGTTGATCGTGCTCGTGCTGCTCGACTGGCAGAACCTGCGCGACTCGCTCCGCATCGACCTCGACATGGGGCTGCCGGCATCCCTCGATCCGCGCGACGCCGCCCTCTGGGTGGTGATCGGCGCCACGGCCGCGTTCGGCGTGGCCGAGGTGCTCTTCGGGCTCTACGTGTTCTTCGGCAGCAACATCGCCCGCATCGCCGTGATGACGTTCAGTGTGATCAACATCCTGATCGCCGCGGTCGAGCACGTCACCGGGCACCAGGCGATCACGCTCGGCACGAACCTGATCGGGGTGTCTCTCGACATCCTCATCCTCATCGCCCTCTCGAGCAGCCGCGCCCGCGACTTCGCCCGGCGGCCGCGCGACAAGAAAGCGTCGCGCGCCGCCGTCTAGCGATGAATGCGCTCAGGCGTCCGCGGGTACCCGGATGAGCACGCCGCCCGGCGACACCCAGGTCTTCAGCGCCACGGCCTGACCGAAGCCGTCGCCGTCGAGCTCGATCTCCTCGGGCTTGGAGAGTCGCATCACGAGTTCCTTCCCCTTGAGGTAGTTGAGTGCGCGCACCTCCTTGGTGGCTCCGGCGAGGCGGCGACCGGCCGTGGTGCGCCGCAGCACCCCGTTCTCCCAGAAGATCTTCACGACGATCTGCACCCAGCCGATGAAGCCCTCCGGGCGCAGGATGACGATGTCGAAGATCCCGTCGTCGATCGCCGCCTCGGGCAACAGCAGGATGTTGGCGGGCAGCGATCCGCAGTTCCCGATCATGATCGAGTTCGCCCGCACCGAGCGGTTGCCCTTCGCGTCGAGGTTGTAGCGGATGCGCAGGTGGTTCTTCTCGCCGAGCACCTGGGCGATGGCCTTCGCGTAGGCGAGCCAGCCCACCTTCGCTTTGAGGTCGTCGTCGGTCGCGGCGAGCATCTTCGCGTCGAGTCCGAGGCCGGCCATGACGAGGTAGGCGTGTTGGCTGACCGTGTCGTCCTGGTGCCGGATGCGGATGAGTCCCAGATCGACCGGACGGTTCTCGCCCTGGAAGGCCGTGTGTAGCGAGTTGCCCACGTCGTCGAGGGTGAGGTCGAGGTTGCGGGCCAGCAGGTTGCCGGTGCCCGAGGGGAGCAGCGCGAGGGGCACCCCCGACTCGTGCAGGACCTCGGCGACCGCGCGCACGGTGCCGTCGCCGCCCGCCGCGATGACGAGGTCGACGCCCTCGTCGAGCGCCTTCTTCGCCTGGCCCTGGCCCGGGTCGTCGATCTCGGTCTCGAGCCACAAGGTCTCGGCCCAGCCTGCCGCCTGCTCCTCCGCGGTCACCGCGGCTCGCAGGGCGTCGAGGTCGACTTTGATGGGGTTGTAGACGAGGGCGGCGCGCCGGGTCGAGGTCATGCTGGCGACCGTACCAGGCCGTGCCCGTGCGCGCTCCGGCACGAGTGCGAACCCGCGTCGGACTCCGTGGTCAGAGTTCGGGGAAGTCGCCGCCGAAGAGCGCCCGGAGGTAGGCCTCGGTCGCGTCGAGGTCGCCGTCCATGTACGCGCCGATCGCGCCGCGGGCGCTCGACGCCGCCCGCTCGATCGGGAACTGCGCCTCGATCGCCCGCGCGAGAGTGGCGCAGGCGCGCACCGGCTGGGTCTGGCTGGGACTCGTGAGGTCGGGCACCGGGGCGAGCGCGTCGGTCGAGAGGCGCTCCCAGATCCAGCACAGATCCCAGAGCAGACTGAAGGAGCGCTGCTGCAGGGCTTGCCGGATGGCGACCGTCTCGAGGTAGTAGGACGACACGGCCACCTCCTGCCGATGCTTCCAGACCAGCAGCAGACGGATGAGGGTGCGCAGCGATCCGTCGTCGTCGATGCGCGAGAGCAGCACGGTGCGGGCCGACGGGCGGTGCCGCACCCAGCGGTGGCCGGCATCCGGAACCCAGACGGAGTCGGCGGTGTCGCCCGGATCGCCGCTCGCCTCGTAGGCGGGGATGAGGCGC
Source organism: Herbiconiux sp. UC225_62 (assembly GCF_042694625.1). Classification (GTDB taxonomy): domain Bacteria; phylum Actinomycetota; class Actinomycetes; order Actinomycetales; family Microbacteriaceae; genus Herbiconiux. The sequence goes on from NZ_CP170551.1 coordinate 4,414,585, forward strand.
ACGCCCGCTCCGCCGAGGCGTTCCACCACGACCGAGTCGTCGCGCACGGCCGCCGAGGAGAGGGCATCGACCGGGATCACCGCGTGCAGCAGCTCCAGCGAGCGCGCGAGCGACTTGGGCTTGGCGCCGCGCAGCACCACGATCACGTCGAACAGGCTGACGCCCCGCACCGCGGTGCCGTGCCGGAAGGAACCGGTGTCGACCAGTCGCAGCACGCGCCCCTCGGTCACCACGGCGTCGGCGATCCGGTTGCGGAGCTGGGTGCAGGCGTCGACCTCGGCGGCCGGAGGGCGTACCGATTCACCGAATGCCAGGAAAGCGTCGGCGATCTGCTCGGGCACGGTGGTCCTCCCGCACCGAATCTACTCCGGAGGAGGGTCCGGGACGAGACCGGCCGCATGGCCGTGGTGGAGCGAGGGTCAGCGGCTGCCGCTGCGCTTGGGCCTGCGCGCGTAGTTCTTGTCGGCCAGCTCCCACAGGTCGAACTCGCGCAGCCGGCGCATCCGCTCGTCGCGGTCACGGAAGTACTCCTCGTCGACCACCACGTTCGACACCCGCTCGACGTCGTCGAGGCGGTTGGCCAGTTCGCGGCCGATGTCGTCCCACGCAGCTCGCCGCGCGTCCTCGACGACGGCCGCCACCCATTCCGGATCCTGGGCGGACCGGCGGATGTCGCGAGCAACGTCGTGGTACACCCGCCGCCGAGCCGCCAGCAGCTCGACGTCACGGGACTTGTAGTCGTGCTCGTGCCGCGCCACTCCGCGGTCGCCCTCGGCGTGCTCGATGACCTCGTCGGCGTGCACCTCGTTCACCTCTTGCTCGCGCGCGACCTCTTCGGCCACCTCGCGCACGATCTCGGCCGCCCGCTCACGGTCGAAACGCTGGTCGTCGCGGAGGGCCGCCACGATCAGTCGGTTCTTCACGGCCATCACCACCGAGAAGCGGGCGATGAGGATGCCGTCGACGATGGCCGCCTCGACGTCTTTCGGCCCGAAAGGCTCCGGCGCTTCGACCGGTTTGCCGGTCGCCAGCCAGCGCGGTGCCCGTTCCCGCCGCCGCCAGCCCATGGTGCACCCTCCTCGCCCTTCCAGGATACGGGGTGGCCTCGCGCGGTGCGCCGGGTTCGGGTGCGGCAGGTCAGGTGGCGGGCGGAGAGGCGCAGAGGTGCTGGGCGATCCAGGTCGAGGTGTCGCCGAGCGGCAGGCGGTCGGATGCGACGAGGCGTGTGAACTCGATCGCCGCGTCGGTCAGGCGGCCGTCGGCGGAGTCGGGGTGATCGCGCCCGAGGTGCACCGAAGCCCAGCGCGCGGCAGCGGGTCCGATGCGGGCGGCCACCGCGACGATCCCCGCGAAGTGCCGCGCCTGCCCGCGCGTGCTGTCGTCGAACTCGGGCGCGAAGCCGCGACCCGGCAGTCGGTTGCGCCCGCCGCGGGCCGCGTCGAGCACCCAGAGCGGGCCCGTGCGCACCCCGGCGGCGGCCCGGCCGAACTCCACCAGGAAGCGGCGCGGGGTGGCGCGCGAGGCGATCACCCGGGCCGCGACCTCGTCGGCGACCGAGCAGAGCCGCGTGCACGCATCCATTCTCCGAGCGTAGCGACGCCCGCTGAGCACCCGCCCGACCCGGCAGCCGATAGCATCGCCCTGAGGGGAAGGGGCAGCATGGGAACACTCGTGTACGGATCGCACGGTTCTGAGTACGAATTCGACGACCGCATGCTCGCGCACCTTCGAGTGGTGATCGTCACGAAGTTCCGACGGCGCGAATCCTTCACCCTGACCTGGGAACTGCATCGCGAGAGCGGGGGCGGCCGGGTGTCGTTGTGGCTCGACCCGGCGATTCCGCTGCAGTTCCTGTTCCGCGGCAGCCGGGAGCCCACGCTCAACCGCGAGTGGATCGAGCAGCTCGCCGTGATCGCGGGAACCACCGCCGGGCTCGTCCCGCTCGACGAGCCGGGCGCAGCGAGCGCGTAGGGGCGTCGTCGTCGCGGGCGCAAGGCCCGCGGGGTTGCGCGGCGGGGCTACGCCGGCGGCGACCAGAACGGATCGCGCCCGATGAAGCCGAGCAACCGCGTCTGCACGTCCGAACCGGCCGGCACCGGTACCCGCGGGCCGTACTGTCCCGATGCGCGCATGACCTCCTCGATCGACTCCATGCCGCCCAGCAGGTCGGCACAGAAGTCGGGGTCGAGGCGGGCGTCCTGGCCGGTCGCGGTCGCGAGATCCCAGGTGTGCATGAACACGTCGCCGGTGTAGAACTGGTCGATCGCCTGCGGGAGCGGGATGTCGCCGATGTGACGGTTGCGGAGCATCCGCTCGCTCGTGGCGGGGTCGTCGAGGAGCGCCTGGATGGCGTCGGCCTGCGTGCGCCACGCCTCGACCGGGTCGTCGGCGACGGATGCGCCGCGCGGCAGGGCGATCCCGCTCCCGCTCTCGAGGAACCCTGGAAACCAGCCGACGAGATGGCCCACCACGTCGCGGGCCGTCCACTCGGCGACCGGCGACGGCACGTCCCAGCCGTCGGGCGCGACGCCGGCGACCCGGGCACTGAAGATCCCGGCGATCAGACGATGCCTCTCGGCCGGCTCCTGCGCGAACATCCCCCCACGGTACCCGCTGCCTCCGGACCCGTCGAATCGCCGAAATCCGACGGAATGGCGGCTCACGTAGGGGCGTGTCTTGGCGACTCGACCCCGCCGGTCAGGGAGGCGGAGCGGTGAGGAGGGTGGCGCGCTCTGTGAGGTACGGCACGAGCGGGGTGAGGCCTGCGGCGCCGGGTTGTTTGTTCCAGCGCACCATCACGGTGTCGCCGTCCAGGGAGAGCAGGCCTCCGTCGGCACGCAGGGAGTCGGCGTCGAGCGCGACCGGTTTGGCGTCGTAATTGACGGTGTCGCCGCGCTCGAACTTGCCCTGGTAGGCCGCGCGGCGGTAGTCGCGCCGCTCCTCGGCACGCGGCGACTGGTTCGTGACGCGGCCGGGGTCGACGGCCCGTGTGACCGCACCGACCTCGTGCAGCCCGCCCTGGGCATCCAGGAGCAGCACGCCGAGTCGCCACACGCGCCCTTTCGGCACCAGCACCGGCCCCCGCCGCACGCCCAGGATGCTCCGCCGCTGCTCGAACGCACCGAGCGCCTCGGTGCGCGCCCCCGCCTCGACGAGTCCGCGCACGACGCCCTCGAGCACCACCCGCAGCCCGGCAGCCGCCACCTCCGCGCCCCCGGCCCCGCCGCCCGCGGCCGGACTCACGTCCGCCCCGCCGCCAGCCGTCGCGTCCGCGTCCCCGGCCCCGCTGCCAGCCGCCTCACTCGTATCCGCCCCGCCGCCGGCCGCCAGGCTCACGTCCTCCCCGCCGCCGGCATCCGCGGCCGCGTGGGCCCCGCCGCCACCCGCGCCTCCTTGCGGATCCGTCGTGCCGTCGCCGTCCATGCTCCGACGCTACTAGCCCGGGGCGGATGCGCGCTCCCGTGCCCGGAGCACATCCTCGTAGTCGTGCGGCCGCAGCCCCGCCACCCAGGTGAGCAGAATCACTCCCGCGACGCCGCCCGTCGATGCGGTCAGGGCGAGCAGCAGGGTCTCGGGATGGACCCCGAACGCCACGATGTCGAGCGCGATCGCCGCCACGACGATGGCGCTCGACCCCAGCCCGGCCACGGCCGGAGCCGGCAGGCGTGTCGACCAGGACAACGCGAGGACGCCGGCCGTGAAACCGCCGACACCGAGGCCGAGCAATACACCGACGCCCGCGCCGATCATCGCGCCGAAGAGTGCGAGCCCGACCGACCCGGTGCCGCCGAGCCACGTCGGGTCGAGCAGCAGATCCGGCACGGTGGACACCAGCGAATACGAGACGCCGAACTGCGCGCCGACGAGGATTCCACCGGGGATCGCGAGTAGCGCGACCCGGGCGAGCGGCCGGCGACGCGTGGCCGCCGACCCGCTCGCCCGTCTCGTCATACTCCGCCGCCTCCGCTGCTGCCGTTCGCATTGTCCGCGACACGCTGCCAGTAGGCCAACCAGTTCAAGCCCGCGATCCGGGAATTGGCCACGTTGATCGCGATGCCGTTGTCCTTGATCACCTTCGCGTGCACGTAGAGGTGGATGTATCCACTCGGATCGTTGTACCAGGCGAACGTGACCATCGACCCCTCTCCGTCGAAATGACCGGCCCGGGCGACGAACTGCAGGGCTCCCCCGTTGGCCGTCTGCACGCTGACCGGCGCGGGGATCACGACGAGCGAGAACGGGCTCGCGTTGAGGTTGAGCACGTCTCCGTCGGCCGGGTACCCCCGCGGCGCCCCGTTGATCGGGAAGTAGCAGTTGAAGCATCCGTGCAGGAGCAGATCGACGGCTCGCTCGGAGGCCTTCGGATGCACCGCGTGGTAGCCCGCGAGGGTCGCCGAGAAGTCGTAGGTGTAATACCAGGTGGGGTCGAGGAGCACCGGATATGCGGTGTCGGCCGCGAGGTCGACGTGCTGGGTGAGAGTCGAACCGCTCCACGAGTACGACGTCGACAGGGCGCGGCCCCGCGCGTCGACCGCCCAGGCCTCGCCGAGCGAACCGATGTAGTGGTGCGAGGCATCCGAGACGATCGTGTCGCCGCCCGGCAGCGCCGTCGGGTAGCTGCCCGCGGGCAGGTCGAAGGTGTAGGAGAAGTCGTCACCGGCGGTGGCGTCGGCCAGTGCCGTGAGCATCCGCACGCCGTTCTGCACGGGTTGCAGATAGGCGGCCGAGGATGCTCCGGGGTCGGCGAACACCGTGATGCCCTGCTCCTCCCGGCCCTGACCGCGCGCACCCTCGATGGTGAGGGACACCGGCAGGCCGGCTCCCTCGGTCTCGGCGGGCGCGAGGCGGAGCGGATGCGCGGCGACGGCCGGCAGATCGGCCCGGAACGGCGCGATTCCGGTCGACGCTTCGACCGCCTCCGCCTCGGCCGGGGTGGGCGGGATGCTCGTCTCGGCCAGGATGCCGGGAGCCAGCCGCCCGATCAGCGCGACCGGGTCGCTGATCGAGGGCGTCGCATCCGGGAGGGTCGAAGCCCCCGCCGGAGTGCTGATGAATGCGCTTGCAGCGGTCGCAACCACGGCCAGTGCTGAGGTGAGAAGCCGCAGCTTGAGTCGATGGGAAATGGGCATCGAGAGGCCTTTCGTGTGACACCTCCCCCGAGGCCCTGTCGCCGACGACAGCTTATACACATGAAGCGTTTAATGCTCATGCGTGTAGAGCATTTCTCAAATCCGTGTCGTGGCGATCTCGGGAATCGATCCGGTGGCGGGGGCGGATGCGGGCCGTCGCCGCCACAGCCACCCCACCTGGAACACCACGAGCGCCAGCAGCAGAGCCCCGGCCGCGACCTCGGGCACGAGTTCGCCGCCGCCCAGCCCGAACGCGGTGGCGCCGAGCGGCGGAGCCAGTGCGATACCCGCGTACATCGCGGTGGAGAACCACGAGAGGGCGATGCCCGACGTCGCCGGGTCGATCTCGATCAGCCGGTGCTGCAGCGGCAGCGTCGACGCGTTGGCGGATGCTCCCCACAGCGCGAACAGCACCGCCGTGCCCACCAGGCTGCCGGCCACCAGCGGCAGAGCCGCGAGCGCTGCGAGCTGAAGGAGCAGGGCGGCCGCGGTCATGATGCGGCTGCCGAACCGGTCGACGAGCCGCCCCGCGAGCACGTTGCCGATCACGCCGGACACCCCGAACACGAGCAGCAGCACGGCGAGCAGCGACCCCGTGTCGCCGGTCGCCTGACTCGTGACGGCCGAGCTGAAGATGTAAACCGCGTTGAACCCGCAGAACACGAGCAGGGCGGCGGCGAGGGTCAGCAGGATGCGCGGGTCGGCGAGTGTCGCGAAGCGACGGCGCACCGAGACGGCGTGACCGACCGGCACTCCGCGCACGAAGAACACGATGGCCACCGAGACGAGCACGGCCAACCCCGCGAGGGCGAACAGCGGCATCCGCCAGCCACCGACGGTCGCGAGCGCCGTGCCGAGGGGGGCACCGAAGGCGGAGGCGGCAGTGAAGCCGACCGCCACGAAAGCGATCGCACGACCGCGCCGTTCGACCGGGGCGAGCGCAGCGGCGGCGGCCGTGGCCGCGGGAACGAGGGCGGCGCCGCCGAACGCGGCGACCAGACGCCCGGCCGTGAAGACCTCGAGGCCGGGCGCGGCGGCGGCGATCACGGTGCCGACGGCGACCAGTGCAGTCCCGGTCGCCATCAGAGTGGTGCGCGAGAGGCGCGGGAGCAGTATGGAGATGGCGGGCGCCGCGACGGCGACGACGATCGCGTAGTAGGAGATGGAGTAGCTGACCTGATCGGCGGATACGTCGAACGACGAGGCGATCGACGGCAGGAGCCCCGCGATGACGAACGCATTGGTGGCCACCACGAACAGGCCCACCGCAAGGACGGCCAAGCGCGGCGTGAGCCGGTGCGCGTATGATTGTTCGATCGATGTCATACGATCACGATAGCATAGTTCGATAACCATCGAACTAATTGAGCCGACCGGAGGCTCACGTCCGACGAAGGAAGGGAACCGGGACATGACGAACGACTACCCGGTGCCCGACATGGCCGACGTGCACCTGGTCGACGTGCTCCGTGCGGTCGCCGATCCGATCCGCCTTCGCATCGTGACCGTGCTCGGCGACGGTGAACCGCACTCGAAGAGCGCGCCGGACTGGGGATTCGACGTGCAGAAGTCGACGCTCGCCCACCACTTCAAGGCCCTGCGGGAGGCCGGGATCACGCGCACCATCGTCGACGGCCGTTCCCACGCCATCCAGTTACGGAGGGCGGAGCTGGATGCACGGTTCCCCGGGCTCGTGGATGCGCTGACACACGGCGCGGACGGTGGAGCCGGCGCAGACGCCGTAGCCGTAGCCGACGCCGACGCCGGCTGACGGGCGCACCGGCATCGCCTGACGGCGCGCCCTGGCCGATGTCGGCGGATTCAGGCAGAGTCGGAGGATGAACGACAGCGACTCCCCCGCCCAGGCCGATCCCGCCACCGAGCCAGCCAAGGCCGTCCTCCTGCGCTACCTGCGCGTGCGCCGCGCCGATCTGCTCGCGAAGCTCGACGGGCTGAGCGAATACGACGTGCGCCGCCCCATGACGCCGACCGGCACGAACCTCCTCGGTCTCGTGAAGCACGTCGCGAGCGTCGAGCTGGGCTACTTCGGCGAGGTGTTCGGGCGCCCGGCGCGCGAGTTGCCGTGGTACGCGGAGGGAGCGGAGCCCGACGGCGACATGTGGGCGTTCCCCGACGAGACGCGGGCCGAGATCATCGAGCTGCACCACTATTCGGCCGAGCACAGCGACGCCACGATCGAGGCGCTGCCGCTGGATGCCCGCGGCGAGGTCCCGTGGTGGACGCCGGAGCGACGCGTGGTGACGCTCCAGCAGATCCTCGTGCACATGATCGCCGAGACCGCGCGGCACGCGGGCCATGCCGACATCGTGCGCGAGTCGATCGACGGCGCGATCGGCAACGGGCCGACCGACGCGAACATCCCGCAACGCTCCGCAGCCGAGTGGGAGGCCTACCGCTCCCGCCTCGAGGCGGCGGCGCGAGCAGCGGCCTCCGGCGAATCCACGGCTCCGCCGCCGTCCGCGGGGTAGCGCCAAGTGCCCGTTGGGGGCTCCGGAGACGGCAGTTCGCGCTACCTCGCTTGTGAGGCGGGCGAGGCGGGCGAGCCGGGTCGGTGCGACGCGGAGACCCGCGCAGCCCGAGCTACTCGGCGGGCTGCTCGGGGTCGCAGTGCGAGAGGTCGGTCTCGGCCAGCGGGTCGCCCTCGGGGATGACGTAGGTCACCAGCAGCACCACGTCCTCGGTGCCTTCGTTCTTGCCCTCGTGCACGTAGTGCGCACCCTCGACGATCGAGTCACCCGCCTGGTAGACGTGCACGCCGCCGGGGTAGATCGGGGCGTAGTGGGTGAACGTGCCCTGCTCGACCACCGCGATCAGCTGGCCGTCGTGGCAGTGCTTGCCGGTTCCGGCACCCGGGTGCAGGGTGATGCGACGGAACGCGACCTGGGTGGGCCCGGCGACCTCGACGTCGACCGCGGCGTCCTGCTCGCCCTTGCCGAGCTCTTCCACCACGACGGGGGCGTCGGTCGCCGCGACGGACGGCGTCGGCGTGGGTGTCGGCGCGATGGCTTCGGCGCTCGGCGTGGCCGAGACCGAGGTAACGGATGCGACGGGCGTGGACGCGCATCCGCTGACCGTGGCCGCGAACAGCGCGGCGAGAGCAAGGGCGACGACGGTGGCGGGACGATGCTTCACGGTGGACCTCTTCGCTGGCGGCGGGCGACGGGCGGGTGGATGCGTGTGCTGTCACGCCCGGCCGGGTCACGCACCGGAGAATCCCTGATCATCGTGGCAGAAGGGCTCGTCGCGCGGCCCGCCTGCCGCACCCCCACTTCGGGGAGCCAGCCCCGGCCGGCGCGGCACCGCGCATAACGACTCGATTGCGACGGACCACCGCTCGGCGCGCCTGCCGCGTCGACACGGATGCCGCTGCCTACCCTGGTCCCGGGTGCGGACAGGGCCGGGGGCGCATCCGTCGACCGCCGCATCCGTTCGGGTGGCGGCCGCAGGCGAGTCGGCCGAGAGCTGCGACACGATGACGACGACCAGGGAGAGACTCGAGCGCCGATGGACGCCCGGGCGCGTGGTGCTGCTCGTGGTCGGTGTCGTGGTGGCGCTGCTCGTGGTCGCGTCCGCCGTGGCGCTGTGGTGGCTGCCGCCTGTGCTCGCCGAGACACCGCGCGAACGCCTCACCGCGCCGACGGCGGTGTCGGTTCAGGATGCGTCGGGCCGCGCCGGCGTGGAGGTCGCGGCCGGCTGGGTGCCGCTCGGCGTCGGCCCCTTCCTGCCCGGGGACACGGCGACCGTCCTCTCGCCCGACGGGGTCTACCGCGCCGAGCTCGGCCTCGCGCACCTGTCCGGCACGGATGATTCCGCGATCGCGTCGGCCCTGTCGGCGCTGCTCGTCGCACACGATCTCACCGATGTCCCCGCCGGATCGGACGCCGCGTCCACAACAGAGGGGCCGGCGTCGGCGCTCCGCTGGAGCGAGGAGACCCTCATCTCGGGCATCACGGTCCGCTACGCCGACATCGTGCGCGGCGACACCACCTTCACGGTCGTCCTCGCGTTCCCGCAGCCCGGGCCGCCGAGCACGTCCGAGGCGGACGGCCCGACTCCCACCGAGAGTCTCCAGAGCACCCCGCCCGCGCCCGGCGCGACACCAAGCCCGCCCGCGCCGGGCGCGTCCGCCTCCCCCTTCCTCGCCCTCACACTCGTCGCGATGACGCCCACGGCCGACGCCACGAACTACCGCACCGTCACGGCCGACCTCCTCGCATCAGCGACTTTCGCCCGCGCCCCGATGACCTCGCCCTCCGCCGTCTCGTCGTCGGGAGGGGCTCGATGATCCGAATCCGAGCACTCATCGGAGCCGCGTGCGCGCGCCGACCTCATACTCGCACCGGTGCCACGTCTGCCCGCCCCGGCCGCGCTCCCGTCGTCGCCTTCGCGGAGCGCACCAGCCTGCGCCGCGATGCCGGCGTGGCGGAACGCACCACCCGTCGCGCTACCGTCGTCGGTATCGCCGCACGCGTCAGCTCGCGCCGCACCCCGACCGCCGTACGCGGCCGCCGCGCCTCTGCGGCGGTGGGTGTCCTGGCTGTGGCGGCGCTGCTCACGGGGTGCGCGAGCATTCCCGCCGCGCCCGCCTGGGCGCCCCGGGCCGCCGCCCCGGCCGCGCTCAGTATCTCCGACAGCGGCGCTGCCCCCGCCGCGCCCGCGCCCGGCACGCCCGCCGGACTCGACGTCCGCCTCCTCTACAACGACGATGCCGCATCCCCCGTCGCCGCGCGCTGGGGCGAGATCCCGGGAAATCAGCCCTTCACCGACATCCTGCGCGGCCGCGTCACCGCCGCCATCGCCGATCACGCCGCCGCCACCGGCACGCCGTACGAGCCCGCCGCCGACGCTCCCGCCGTCGCGCCCGAGGCCCGCGGCCCGCGGCTGCGTGCCTGGCTCCTCCACGCGTCCCGTGGCCGACCTCCTCGCCGATCCCGCCTTCACCGCACCGGGCGACGGCCCGTCCCTCACCGTCACCTGCGAGATCGTCGCCGCCGCCGGTACCGTTCTCGTCGAAGCCCTCCGCGTCGTCACGGCGGACGCCGGGCAGCCCACCTCCGACTCCACCACCGTCTACTACGCCGACACCTCGGGCGCTTTCGTCACCACGAGCGACACCCTCATCAGCGACGACGGTCTGCGCACCCTGCTGCGCCTCGTCGTGCAATCGTTGAAGGTGCGGGCCGGAGCCCTCCAGCCCGACATGGTGCAGAGCGTCGACGAGTTCCCCCTCGACCAGCTGCGCGCCCTCTTCGCCCACTTCTCCTTCGCGCCCGACGGCTCGCTCGTGGTGCACCTGCCGACGGATTTCAGCACCCCCGAGCTCGACCGGCTCGCCGCGGCCGGGACGGACCGCCCCGATCCCTTCTTCGTCACGGTGCCGACATCTGTCGCGACCGGCCTCCTCACCGAGCCGGGAACGCAGGTGCAGTCGGTGCTCGCCTCCGGAGCCCCGCTCACCCTGCCCGCCGCACCGTGGCGGGGCACGGAGAACGTCGACTGCGCGCTTTTCGCCTGCGTCGCCGTGACCTTCGACGACGGCCCCGGCTACCACACCACCGACGTGCTCGACGCCCTCGACGCCCGCCGTGCGGCCGCCACCTTCTTCCTGCAAGGGGTCAACGTGGGCCGCCACACCGACGAGGTGGCCCGGATGCAGGCCGAGGGCCACGAGATCGGCAACCACACCTGGAACCACCCCGACCTCACGAAGCTCACCGATCCCGAAATCGCCGACCAGCTCGCCCGCACGAGCCAGGCGATCCAGGATGCGTCCGGCCGGCGGCCTTCGACGTTCCGTCCGCCTTACGGCGCGGTCGACCCGCGGGTGCTCGCCCAGACCGACCTGCCCGCCATCCTCTGGACCATCGACACCAACGACTGGCAGCTCCCCGACGACGAGACCCTGCTCGATCGCGCCGTCGAACAGCCGAAGCCGGGCGCGATCATCCTGCTGCACGACGTCCACGAGAACACGGCGCGGATGACCCCGGCCATCCTCGACGGCCTGCTCGGCCGCGGCTACACCCTGGTCACCGTCCAACAGCTGCTCGGGGGCAGGGTGCCCGCCGCGCACACCACGACCTCGCACGGCTGAGCCTCATACAACCAAAGGGTTGCGCGATTACCTTGACCCGCGTAACGTACAACCAAATGGTTGCACAACTGATGAGCGAGACCGAAGCGGATGCCGTCTTCCACGCCCTCGCCGACACCACCCGTCGCGACATCGTGCGGCGGGCGATCCGGCGGGAGCAGTCCATCTCGAGCCTCGCCGAGCGCTACACCATGAGCTTCGCGGCCGTGCAGAAGCACGTCGCGGTGCTCGAGCGCTCGACCCTCGTGGTCAAGGAGCGCCGCGGCAAGGAGCAGATCGTGCGAGCGAACCTCGACACCCTGCGCCGGGCCACGCAACTCCTCGACCAGTTCGAGGCCATCTGGCGCGACCGCGTGGTGCGCATCGACGCCCTCCTCGCGGAGGAGGCGTCCGACGCGGCCACCGAACCTCCATCAGAAGATCCCACGGGAACGGAAAGGTAAGAACGATGCCGGTCATCAGCACGGACAAAGACACCGACGCACTCACCCTCACCTTCGTCGCCGAATTCGACGCCGACGTCGAGCGCATCTGGCAGCTCTGGAGCGACCCGCGCCAGCTCGAGCGCTGGTGGGGTCCGCCCACCTGGCCGGCGACGTTCACGCGGCACGACGTGGTGGTGGGCGGAGAGTCGCGTTACCACATGACCGGTCCCGACGGAGAGAAGTCGCGCGGATGGTGGCGCATCACCGCCGTCGACGCCCCGGTGCATCTCGCGTTCGACGACGGCTTCTCGCGCGAGGACGGCGAGCCGGACTCCGACATGCCCGTCATCCACGGCTCCGTGAGCCTCGAAGACGTCGACGGACGCACCCGGATGACCACGGTCAACCAGTTCGAGTCGGTCGAGCAGATGGATCAGCTGATCCAGATGGGCATGGACGAAGGCATGCGCCTCGCGATGAACCAGATCGACGACATGCTGGCCGCCGCCCGCGCCTGACGCGCCCGCGCCCGACGACGAACCTCGGGCTCTCCTCCGCCAAAGTGGTCGGATCGCGCAAACCTGGTGCGAACCGGCGCGCTATTCGGCGAGGAGATCGCGAGGTTTGCGGTTTTCGACAGCACGGCCCCGCACACACCGCAGGTCGCGCCAGCCGAACCCGCCGGGCGCCGGCAGCGAGGCCCGGATCGCCTCCTCGTCGAACGGCGCGCGCGGCGCCAGGTCGGCGGGCACCTCGGTCACGACTCCCCACGGCTCCGCGACACCCTCCGCGAGCATCCGCGCCTGCGACCGCGCCACGAGCGGCACGGTCATCGTGCGCTCCCACACGCCCGCGAGCATCCGGATGCCCCCCACCGGCAACGGCACGACGAGCACCCGCCGCCCGACCACCCGGGCCACCCGGCGCACCGCCTCGCTCAGCAGCAGCTCCTCGGCTCCGGTGACCACGACGGTCTCCCGCGACATCCGCCCGTCGGCCGCCGCCACGAGCACGTCGACGAGTTCGGCGACCGGGACCGGCCGGATCGGCTTCTCGCGCAGGCCGACCGTTCCGAACACCGGGATCGTCTGCACGGTGTGACTGAGGTGGTCCACGAGATGATCGCCGCGACCGTAGATCATGCCGGCTTTGAGGATGGTGTGGTCGAGTCCGGAGGTGCGCACGAGCTCCTCGGCGGTCCATTTCGACTCGTGGTAGGGCGATCCGCAGTCGGGACGAGCACGCAGGAAGCTGAGCAGCAGGATCTTCTTCACTCCGGCGCGCCGGGCCGCCTCGACGACCGCGGCGGTTCCCTGGACGTGGATGCGCTCGTACGTCTGACCCTCGCCCGGCAATTCGCGGTTGATCCCGGCGCAGTGTGCGACGACCTCGCAGCCCTGGAACGCGACGGTCAGACCGTCGACGTCGTCGATCTCGAAGCCCGTGCGGCGCGAGATCGAGACGACCTCGTCGCCGGGGTAGCGCTCGGCGAGGTGCCGCCCGATGAACCCCGTGCCGCCGGTGATGGCGATCTTCACGGGGTGGTGCCCCAGCGCATCGGAACGGCGTGCATCACGAGGGCATGATCGAGCACAGCCGATCCGGCGGGCAGCGCAGTGAAGAACGACGATTCCGCGTCGAGCACCCGCCCCGGGGTCACCCGCCAGGCATCCGTGTGCAGCGAGAGACAGTCGAGGGGGCTGCCCGCGCCGGAGGCCCGGGTCGGCGACCAGGCGACGTTGCCGTCGCGGTTGAAGTCGGAGGCGTCGTCCACCGTGGCGAAGAGGGTGCTGCTCCACGTGTCGGTGACTTCGACGTCGATACGGCCCTGGACATCCGGTGCGCTGAAGGCGATGCGTGATCGGGTGGGCGTATCGGCGATGTCGAAGTGCGCGCGATGCTGCACCCCGGGGAAGACGCGGCCGCCGATGACCGTCGGGAAGCGGGCGGCGCTGTGCCGGATGGGCACGTAGACGCCGGAGCGCACGATGGCACGGCCCTCGGCGTCGCGCTCGTCCCACTGCACGGCGATGCGATGAGCAGCGCTCTCGCCACGCCAGCCGAGTCGGGTGCGGGCGAGGGCAGGGCGCACCGATCCGAGGCGCATCCCGCAGAACCCGGCGACCGCGCTGCCGTCGACGAGGTGCGGTCGCAGCGAGCCCGGCAGCAGGGTGCGCGCGACGTCGGGGTCGAGCCGGTACCCGACGAGCAGCCGCCGTTCGATGGTCGCGGCGAACGCCGGCAGCGGGTAGCGGCGGGCTCGAGGTGAGGGCGCACCCTGCTCGATGCGCGCCGCCGACCCGGCGACTGCCGACGCTGCGGCAGGTGCCGACCCGGGTGCGGCGAGCGAGGCCCGCGCGAATGTGGCCGGTGCCGGTGCGGCCGGTGTCGATGCGGCCGGCGCGGCGCTCACCGGCCGACCGCCGCGGGGTCGGCGAGCGGTGCGGCCGCGTCGCCGCCTCGCTTGGTCTTCGCCTTGCGCACCTCGCGCAGCACGATCTGCTCCGGGCACACGGTCGAGAGGAAATCACCCACCGACAGGGCCAGCCGATCGCCCACCAGCGAGTACAGGATGCGGTTGGCATCGCGCCGTTCGGTCACGAGACCGGCCGCCCGCAGCACCGAGAGGTGCCGCGAGATCGTGGGCCCTGAGGCGTCGAACCGCGCCGCGATCTCCCCGGCGGCCAGCTCGCCGTCTTTCAGGTCCTGGAGGATCTGCCGGCGCGTGGGATGCGCCAGGGCCGAGAAGATGTCGCTCGTGCTGTCTGCCATGTTTAGCACTGTAGCACATGTGCTAATTAGCGATATGGCATCCCCCGATCGACGAGCCTTCGAGGCCGCCGAGGGCTATCCTGAGACCATGACCGATTCCCGGAATGCCGCAGGCAGAGACCCCGAGACCGGCCTGGGCTCGGGCGAAGAAGTCGACTCGTTCGACCGCGATCTCGAAGACAAGATCCACAAGTACATCGCGGCCGCGACCCCCACCGACGGCCCCGCCCCCGCCGGCTGAGCCGTCCGTAGCGCACCATGACCGATCCGGGCCTCGCCCCGTACCGTTCCTTCCGCTCGGCCGTCGACGCCGTGCGGTCGTTCCATCCGCTCGACGACGACGATCGCGCCACCCGGGAGCGCGTGCTCGGGTTCTTCGAGACCGGGCCGACGATCGTGGCCCGCCACCCGCATCCGGTGCACGCTACCGCGAGCGCTTTCGTGTTCGACCCCGAGCGCCGGCGGGTGCTGCTGTGCTTCCACAAGAAGGGGCGCTTCTGGGTCCAGCCCGGCGGTCACCTGGAGCCAGACGACGACACCGTCGTCGATGGCGCCCTGCGCGAGGCCCGTGAGGAGACCGGCGTCGAGCCGCCCCTCGGCGCGACCCCCGTCATCGTCGACATCGACGCGCACCGCCTCTCGAGCCGGTTCGGGCACTGCACCGAGCACCTCGACATCGGGGTGGCGTTCACCGCCGACCCCGACGCCGGGCTCCGCGCCAACGACGAGGTCGAGGGGGTGCGCTGGTGGCCGGTCGATGCCCTGCCCAGCGACGCGGC